>JAUHTP010000015.1:37814-41509 GCA_031332935.1 Candidatus Pantoea bathycoeliae
TGGTTCGGGGTTCATCGGTGCAAACCTTATAGGATACTTTTGCAGGTTGAACTATTCAGTGATTAACTATGGCCGTTCACCATCACCTTTTATTCATGAAAACGTCTTTAATATCGAGGGAAGCATTAAGGATAAGCAAATGCTTGATGCAGTTTTCAAAAAGCAACATAATATATGTTGTTGTTCATTCGATGACAACATTTTCAGCGCTTGAAAAGATTGAATCTTGCTAGTACCATTTGGCACTCAATTTATCTGCAATCATAGATTTAATAGCTGTAATGAAAATAACGACGACAAGAGGCTAGTTTATATTTCTTCTGGCGGGGCTGTTTATGGCAAATCAGTGATTCCTCTGACCGAATGTTATAATACAGCACCAGAAAGCTTTTATGGCTGGATGAAGGATAGTATCGAGAATTATTCGAAATTCCATTCTCGAATAGATCGCGAGTTTAATTATATTATTATTCATACAGCAAATGTTTATGGTAAATATAAAAAGTTAGATAAAATAATTGGCGTGGCACTTAAATATGCTTATTTAGGTTTGACGTTAAATGTATCTGGCGGTACAAAAAATTGTAAGGACTATATCCATGTTAGTGATTTATGTGAAATTACTGCGAATCTCATTCTAAAAGATGCATGGAACGGAATATATAATGCTGGTACTGGAGTAGGTACTACGCTTAAAGATATTATATCCAGTGCAGAAAAAGTAACAGGGAAGCCCCTGAATTATGAGTTGCATGAACAAAAAGCAGGAGATGTCACTTATAGTGTGCTGGATAATAATAATAAAGTCAAAAAATTAGTTAATAAGTCATATTACAAGAATATTTCAGAAGGTATGACTGAAATGTATGAGCATGTTATTCAGGTTTTAAACCTTAAAGTGTAGAGACGGCTTAGCTATTTTGTTTATTCACACTATATGGACACGATGATTTACAAACAACTGAGATATTTATGAAGCATGGTTTAGATTATCTATATGACTTAATTATCATCATAACCCAAAAAGAACTTAAGGTCAGGTATAAAAGTAGCTTCTTTGGCTACCTCTGGTCTGTCGCAAACCCTCTATTATTTGTAATGATTTGTTTTTATTTTCAAATTAATTATGCGGGTTCAAATACCAAATTATACTGTTTTTATTATTACTGGCCTTTTCCCATGGCAATGGTTTGCAAGTGCAACTAACAATTCACTGTTTTCATTTTTAGCGAATGCGCAAATAATAAAAAAACAGTTTTTCCTCGTTCTGTTATCCCCGTCAGTAATGTGTTAATGAAATGTTTGCATTTCCTTTGTACTATTCCCGTCATAATAGTTTTCTTGCTGATTTATGATATGTCTCCTGACTGGAACTGGCTTTGGGGGATACCGCTTATTGGGATAGGCCAAATTATCTTAATGCTCGGGTTTGCTCTGGCGTTTTCAACGTTGAATTTGTTTTTCCGCGATCTCGAAAGGTTTATTGCACTAGCTATTATGATAATGTTTTACTGAATACCAATCCTCTATTCTGCAGATATGATTCCTGAGAAGTATCGAGCATTAATTGATTACAATCCACTGGCTCCAATGATATTAAGCTGGCGAGATCTGTTTATGAATAATGTCATCAATTACAATCTGGTCGCAGAAGTTTACCTATATGGTATATTCAGTGCTAATTGGTTTATTCATGTTTAATAAACTGAAATTTAGATTCGCTGAGATTTTATAATGAGCGTAGTCATTGAATTCAAAAATGTTACAAAGCGATATCCCTTTATCATTATATTGGGTCTGGGATGAAATAATTGATTTTTAGCCCCAAACCTGCATGGAATTTGCTTAAAGGCCGTAGCTATCTTGCAATTGAATATATTAATTTTCATGTCAAAAAAGGCGAGTCGGTCGCTTTAATTGGTCGAAATGGTGCGGGAAAAAGTACTTCTCTGGGATTAGTTGCAGGTGTACTTAAACCTACAAGCGGTTCAATAAGAGTGACTGGCCACGTAGCCTCTATGCTGGAACTTGGCGGTGGTTTTCATCCTGAACTGACAGGTAGATAAAATATTAAGCTCAATGCAGTGCTGCTTGGTTTACGTAGAAAAGAACCCAAGGAAAGAATTGATAAAATCATAGAGTTTTTAGAATTAGGGGAATTTATTGACGAGCCTATCAGAGTTTATTCAAGTGGGATGTTAGCGAAACTTGGTTTTTCAGTTATAAGCCAGGTTGATCCTGATATCTTGATTATTGATGAAGTGCTGGCTGTTGGTTATATTGCTTTTCAAAAAAATTCATTAAAACAATAAACGAGTTTAAAAGTAAAGGCGTCACTATATTGTTTGTAAGTCACAATATCGCTGATGTTAAAAAATATGCGACAGAGTTATCTGGATTGAAAATCATCGCTTACGTGAAATTGATGATTCTGAAAAGATTTTGGAATATTACACCAAAACCATGTCTTAAGTTATTGAATCGGAATAGTTAATGAAAAGTGTATCTATAATATACCAGTCATCACAAGCCTAGTGCATTTTTGGCATCGCCAGTGATTCATCCGCTTCATGTTGGTAAAAATTGTCTTATAGTGAAATATGTTGCTCCGGCGATAATACAGGTGATCATCTTCCGCTGAAGAACCCTTTCTATTGTGAGTTAACTGCTCATTATTGGGTCTGGAAAAACGCTTCTAAAACCGATTACATTGGTTTTATGCATTATCGTCGACACTTTAATTTTTCAGATAATCAAAATCAGCCAGAAGATGTTTGGGGAATGGTTAACTACCCTGAAATCAACGATGAATATGAAAAAACGTTTGGGCTGAATGAAGCAGCAATTTTACATTTTCTCGAAGATGCTGATATTTTTGTTCCTAAGAAATGGTCTGTTAAGTCAGCTGGAAGTAAATCGAATTATCATCATTATCAGGTATCTGATCATTTGCATATTCGAGACTATCAGAATTCGATAGATATTTTGTTGCGGAAATATCCTGAATACTATGCGGCAGTAAAAAAAATCAATGATGCGCATGATGGCTATTATACAAACATGTTTGTTATGAATAATGAAATATTTGAAGAGTATTCAGAATAGTTATTTGATATTCTTCGCGAGCTTGAAAACGAACTATCCTTCCCAAACTATAGCGCTCAGTAAAAAAGAGTATTCGGTCATATTTCAGAAAGATTGTTTAACATTTTTGTTATTTTTAAACAGCAATATTCGACAATAAAAATCAAAGAACTGCAGCGGACATTTGTACAAAAAGAAAGCTTTAATAGTTATCTTGAACCAGCTTTTTTTGAAAATAATATTCCCGTTGTTATTTGTTCTGATGATAATTATGCGCATAGTTTAGGTGCATTGCTCAATTCAATTATTAAGGCATCAAATCAACAATATAATTACGATATTGTTATCTTAGATAATGGATTGACTAAAAGAAACAGAGGAGACTAAAGGAACTTTGTGCAAAAAATGCAAACTTTAGTGTCAGGTTCTTTAATGTTCATGCCTTCGATGAAATCAAAGATGCCTATATCAGACCTTCCTTTACCATAGCTACCTATTCAAGACTTTCCATTCCGCGCTTGATGAGAAATTATGGAAAAGTATTGTTTATTGATACTGATACTGATACTGATACTGATACTGATACTGATACTGATACTGATACTGATACT
>JAUHTP010000015.1:41609-70911 GCA_031332935.1 Candidatus Pantoea bathycoeliae
GTTGTTGAAAGTAATTTAGCTGAGCTATATGAAACAGAGCTACAGGATAATTATGTTGCAGCAGTGCAGGATATTGTTATGGAAGGTTTCGTTAAATATGGTGTTCAATATTGAACAAATGAATAAGGATAATATCTTCGAAAAACTGATGAAAGAGCTTAAAGGACAAGGCTTCTGGTTCCTCGATCAATATTTTATGAATAAAGTTTTTTTCGGCCGTGTAACCTTCCTTCCTCTTTAATGGAATGTTTATCATGGGAATAGTAATACGGATACTTTCTATCCCAATCTGTTTTTTTCAACCTATATGCGCTATTTACAAGCGCGCAAAAATCCCCCAATGATCCACTTTGCGGGTGAAAATAAGCCATGGAATACAGATAAAGTTGATTACTACGATAACTTTATAAAAGTTGTTCAGGGTACCCCGTGGGAGAAAGAAGTCTATGAAAAATTGAGCGCGCACTTACACACAAATTTTTCAGTTGTTCAAACGCATACACCTGTTTTATTCCAAACCAAAGTTAAAAGAAGATTAATGCCTTATTTCGAACGATTTGCGCCACGTGGTTCAAAGAGAAGAAGTGATATTGCCCATGTATATTATAAAATCAGACGTGCTATTTTAGTAGGGAAAGTAGAATAATGAATAATCCATTCTCATCGTAGGTGCTGGCTTTTCAGGTGTTGTTATCGCAAGGGCGTTAGCTAAAAAATGTTATAAAGTCAGAGTGATCGATCAGCGAGATCATATCGGCGGCAATTGTTATGATGCGCGTGATTCAGAGACTGAGGTAATGATGCATGTTTACGGACTGCATATATTCCATACAGATAATGAAGTTGTATGGAATTACCTACAACGCTTCACCAAAATGATGCCCTATGTGAATCGTGTCAAAGCCGTTTATAAGCAGAGAGTTTATTCATTACCTACAAAACTGTTTACTATAAACCAGTTTTTTAACGTTTGTCTTTCCCCTGATGAAGCTAAGGCTTTAATTGAGTCTAAAGGCGACCAGAGCATAACCGATCCCCAAACTTTTGAAGAACAAGCCTTACGTTTTGTTGGTAAAGAACTGTATGAAGCATTTTTCAAAGGTGATACCATTAAACAATGGGGTATAGAACCTTCTGAGCTGCCAGCATCGATTCTGAAACGTTTCCCGGTACGCTTCAATTATGATGATAATTACTTTAATCATCGTTTTCAGGGAATGCCAGCGTAAGGTTATACGAAAGTTATTGAGAATATTGCATCGCATCCGGGCATTACTATTGATTTAAATACGTCTTATGATAAATTGATGCAATCAACTTATTCCCATGTTTTTTACTGTGGCCCACTTGATGCATTTTATGACTATAAATTTGGCCGACTAGGCTATCGCACACTTGATTTCCAGAAATTTACTTATCAAGGTGATTACCAGGGATGTGCTGTGATAAATTATACGGAACAGGATGTTCCTTATACTCGCATTACAGAGCATAAATATTTTTCGCCCTGGGAAACTCACGAAAAATCTGTATGTCATAAAGAGTTTAGTCGTAGTTGTGGCGAAGATGATAATCCATATTATCCTATCCACCAGGTTGGTGAAATGCAGTTGCTGGATAAATATCTTGATGTCGCTTCTCTTAAGAAGAATATTACCTTTATTGGAAGGCTGGGCACATATCGTTATCTCGATATGGACGTTACAATTGCCGAGGCGTTAAAGACTGCTGAAACTTTCCTTATGCATACTGCTAATAATGCGGACATGCCTGTATTTACGGTTAATGTTAGATGATCATTACTGCTTTGATAGTGACTTATAATAGTCTTGATAAACTCAAGATGTGTATTGACGCTACAAAAAAAAGCGCAGTTTGACAACATTGTTATTGTTGATAATGCATCTTCTGACGGAAAAGCCTCTTGGCTAAAGCTAATTGAGAGTGAGCATTGTAAGGTCATCTACTATTATATTTGAGCATGGGGATGATAGAACGAACTTTATCAAGGCGACTGGGGTTGATTATAAAAGAACTGTCGTTATTGATGGTGCTGGCATTGATACTGATTTTTTTCATTTTTACCGGAAGTAAAGCATCAGATACCTGTGGTTTTATTTGCAGCACGTTTGTTAAAGCGGAAAGGTCCTTTAGACCTTATTGCTGAAAAGAAGAGGCGTTGATTTTGATATTTATGTGGCCGGTATACCCGTTGTGGATAGTAATGCCATTCCTTGTGAAGAGATCCTTGGCTGGTATCAAAGCGGTCTAATTAAATGGCTTGGGAAAAGAGCGGATATGAAATCAGTCATTGCTTAGGCTAATATTGTTGCTTTGCCTTCAACATATGCTGAAGGTGTTCCTCGTATTTAAATTGAATCAGCCGCTGTTGGCAGAGCTCTCATTGCCTATGATTCTGGAGGATGCAGTAGCATTGTTGAAAATGAAAAAAAATGGCTTTCTTGTTAAAAAGGGCAATGTTACCTCATTAGCTGAGAAGCTTGAAATATTATTATTAAACTCTGAACGCAAAAGCGTTATGGCCAATCATGGACCAGATTTAGTATTAGCAAAATTCGATTCAAAACTTGTATTGACTCAAACACTTAAAATTTACCATTTACTATATAATTCTTAAGCATTTATGAGGATTCCTGCAATATGGACATTTTTGAAAAGTTATTAAGTAATTTTAGTCGTACTGAAATTTCACCAGAATAACCTGTCTTAAATATTAGAAAATTTTACCTAGTATCCGCAGCTGGAATGCTTAATTATGGCGATGATATGCTCATGTGGGGCTGGTTCAATACCATAAAGAAAACATATCCAAATTGTTTTATCTATCTGGACGCAGTTGACCCTGTTGTTGCTCAAACGCTGTTTCCAGATGTAACTTGTGTAAATTATTTGGGGACGCTGGCTCAGGCCTTGGGTACTGAAGATATTATTGCTGATAAATTTGCCGATCCTATTATGCTTCCCGTATTGAAAGGCTAATGCTTTCAATTTTGCCTGAAATGCATAGTTTCCATCTTAATGCATAGTTTCCATCTTGTTGGCGGTGGCTACATTAACGACTTTAGTCGTGCTAATTCCCGGCTCATTGAGCTCATTGCTTTCTTTGCTGAAAAGTTCACTATACCCTGTTACGCTACTGGCCTGGGTTTATATCCACTTTCTAACGAGCATGCTTCAAAATTTTCTTCTTCCGTTAGGGAATATAAGATATTTGACGTCATAGACATATCAAGTTATGAAGTCCTGAGCAGTTTTTCATTAAAAAACTTGTCATTTATTGGTGATGACTATTTCTCATTTCCTTTTAGTGAAATCGCTCGCCTGGTTGACAGTGATATCCCATCACTCAGGATTTGTCTCAGTAATGAATCAGCCTAGGTGGTTAATGCGGAAAAAGCTTTACTTCATCACATTGACATGATTATAACCAGTTTTAGTACTGTCCCTCCTGAAGGCGAAATCGTTTTTTACGAATTCCGGCCTGGTATTGATGGTGAACTATATAAAAACATTAAAGCACAGCTTCCAAAAGTGACATTTATTCCCTTTGATATATTATGGATTGATGGACTTGCTTTTTCCGCTAAAGATTACTTTATTTCTACTCGCTTCCATTTACAGCTAATTGTTGCCAGTATGGGTTTAAAAGGAATGTTTTTTTACTGGAATGAATATTATCGTAATAAATTCTCCATTTTAAACGATGTCACCAACTGGAAAGCATTAAATCTGGATGATCAAGCTCAATATGATGTTGAGATTAGTCTTGATGATATTGCTAATAACGAACTCACATATAGATATGATTTCGAAAGGGTGAGAAATGAAAAGTTTAAAATGGCTAATGACATTTATCCACCTGAATAAGAATTATTTTTTGCTGTTAATACTAAATTCCCTCCTTGAAAAGTTAATGTCACTTATCAGATTTTTGTGTGTAAGATATAATCTGTTTTGTCTAAAAGTATTATTGCAATAGGTTCACCATTCTACAAAATTGATGTAAACTTGCATTTTAGATGGTTCCAGTATGCTCAATGATGCAGGATAAGTTCCACAAAGTATTTTCAGACAGGAGTAAAAAATGTCCAAGCAACAGATCGGCGTTGTAGGTATGGCTGTAATGGGCCGTAACCTAGCTCTTAACATTGAAAGCCGTGGCTACACCGTCTCTATCTTCAACCGTTCGCGTAAAAAGACTGACGAAGTCATTGCTGAAAACCTGGGCAAAAAACTGGCTCCTTACTATACCATCGAGGAGTTCGTTGACTCGCTGGAAAAACCGCGTCGTATCTTGCTGATGGTTCAGGCAGGCGAAGCAACCGATAAAACTATTGCGTCTCTGACTCCACACCTCGATAAATGCGATATCCTGATCGACGGCGGTAATACCTTCTATAAAGACACCATTCGTCGTAACAAAGAGCTTTCTGAGCAAGGCTTCAACTTCATCGGTACCGGCGTTTCCGGCGGTGAAGAGGGCGCGCTGAAAGGCCCATCTATCATGCCTGGCGGCCAGAAAGAAGCGTATGAGCTGGTTGCGCCGATTCTGGATAAAATTGCTGCCCGTGCAGAAGATGGCGAAGCCTGTGTTACCTATATCGGTCCGGATGGTGCTGGTCACTACGTGAAAATGGTGCATAACGGCATTGAATACGGCGACATGCAGCTGATTGCTGAAGCCTATGCGCTGCTGAAAGGTGCGCTGGGTCTGAGCAATGAAGATCTGGCGAAAACCTTTACCGAGTGGAATAATTGTGAATTGAGTAGCTACCTGATTGACATCACCAAAGATATCTTCACGAAGAAAGATGAAGAAGGTAAATACTTGGTAGACATCATTCTTGATGAAGCTGCCAACAAAAGCACCGGTAAATGGACCAGCCAGAGTTCTCTGGATCTCGGCGAGCCGCTGTCTCTGATCACCGAATCTGTATTTGCCCGCTATCTCTCTTCTCTGAAGACGCAGCGCGTTGCTGCATCCAAAGTGTTAAGCGGACCGCAGGCGCAGGCTTTCACCGGTGACAAAGCAGAATTCATTGAGAAAGTACGCCGTGCTCTTTATCTCGGCAAAATCGTCTCTTATGCGCAGGGCTTCTCTCAGCTGCGTGCAGCTTCAGAGCAGTACAACTGGGATCTGCACTACGGTGAAATCGCTAAGATTTTCCGTGCTGGCTGCATCATTCGCGCACAGTTCCTGCAAAAGATTACTGATGCCTATGCTGAAGATGCGAGCATTGCTAACTTGCTGCTGGCTCCATACTTCAAAGATATCGCTGATCAGTATCAGCAAGCGCTACGTGATGTCGTTTCCTATGCGATTCAGAACGGCATCCCGACGCCGACATTCTCTGCCGCTATCGCTTACTATGACAGCTACCGTTCAGAGGTGCTGCCTGCCAACCTGATTCAGGCGCAGCGCGACTACTTCGGTGCGCATACCTATAAGCGCATTGATAAAGACGGTGTGTTCCACACCGAGTGGCTGGATTAATAATAAAATAGGCTTCCGTATGGAAGCCTTTTTTTACCCCACCAGCAAATCCCTGCTCCTGACCTCATTCTCTCCCGCCAGCTCAAAATCCTTTGCATCTGCTGATTTTGAGCAACATAGTGCACAAAGGCTTATTTATGCCGTGCACGCAGGTTATTGATCACCGTACTGAGGTCAAGTTCCTGGTCCTGCAACAGCACCAGCAGGTGATAAAGCAGATCGGAAGCTTCGTTGGTCAGCTCATGGCGATCGTTAACCGTTGCCGCCAGCGCAGTCTCGATGCCTTCTTCACCCACTTTCTGAGCAATGCGCTTGGTGCCGCTGGCATAGAGCTGCGCGGTGTAGGAGCTGGCGGGATCGGCGCTTTTGCGCGACGCCAGCAGTTGCTCCAGCTGATAAAGAAAGGTCCAGTCCGGCGCGGCAGGCGAGAAGCAGCTTGAGGTTCCGAGATGGCAGGTCGGGCCGATAGGATCGGCAAGCACCAGCAGCGTATCGTTATCGCAGTCGGGCGTGATGTTGACGACGTTAAGAAAATGGCCGGAGGTCTCTCCTTTGGTCCAGAGACGGTTTTTGGTACGCGAAAAAAAGGTAATCTTGCCGTCGTTCAGCGTTTTCGCCAGCGCGTCCTGATTCATATAGCCGTGCATCAGCACTTCGCCAGAAACGTGGTGCTGGATGATAGCGGGCATCATGCCCTCGGTTTTGGCCCAGTCGAGGCGAGCTAGTTGCTCTTCAGTTAGCACGCGCGAATCTCCACTCCATTCTCTTTCAGGAAGCCTTTCAGCTCGCCGATATTGATAATTTGCTTGTGGAACACCGAGGCGGCCAGCGCGCCGTCGACGTTCGCCTGCTCGAAGGCCTCCAGGAAGTGCTGCATGGTGCCTGCGCCGCCTGAAGCGATCAGCGGCACCTTGCACACGTCACGCACTTTTTTCAGCTGCACCAGATCGTAGCCGTTGCGCACGCCATCCTGGTTCATCATGTTCAGCACGATTTCGCCTGCGCCGCGCTTTTGCACTTCCTCGACCCACGCTAGGGTTTCCCACTGCGTGACGCGGGTGCGCGCCTCGTCGCCGGTATACTGGTTAACGTGATATTTGCCTGTTGCCTCGTCAAACCAGGTATCAATGCCAACTACGATGCACTGCACGCCAAAGCGATTTGCCAGGCGGGTAATCAGCTCAGGATCGGCCAGCGCTGGCGAGTTGATGGAAATTTTATCCGCACCAAACTCCAGGATACGCGCCGCATCCTCTTTGCTTTTGATACCGCCCGCGACGCAGAAAGGAATATCGATCACCTCTGCCACGCGCGACACCCAGCTTTTATCGACCACGCGGCCGTCGCTGGAGGCGGTTATATCGTAGAACACCAATTCGTCTGCGCCTTCCTGCGCATAGCGCTGCGCCAGCGGCACGATGTTGCCGATGATCTCGTGATTGCGGAACTGGACGCCTTTGACGACCTGGCCGTCGCGCACGTCAAGACAGGGAATTATGCGTTTTGCCAGCATGCGATAGCCTCCGAAACCGTGAATTTACCTTCCAGCAGTGCGCGTCCGACAATCACGCCTTTCACGCCAGTGCCGCGCAGCGCCGCAATATCCTCAATGTTGCCGATGCCGCCCGAGGACTGAAAGGCGATGTCGGGATAGCGGGCAGTCAATTCCTGATAGAGCGCAACGTTGGAGCCGCTGAGCGTGCCGTCGCGAGAAATATCGGTGCAGAGCACATGCTTCAGACCGACCTGCTCAAACCAGGCGATCACCTCTTCAAGCGTCACACCAGCCGCTTCCTGCCAGCCGCTGATGGCGACCTCTTTGCGGTTCGCCGCGTCGATGCTCACATCCAGCGCCAGCACAATCGCCTCAGCACCAAACTCGTTAAACCACTTTTTAACCTCTTCCGGCTGTTTAACCGCCGTGGAGCCGACCACCACGCGGCTGGCACCGACGTCCAGCAACGCCTTGACATCGTCGCGCGTGCGGATGCCGCCGCCGACCTGCACAATAGCCTTGACGCGGTTAAGCAGCGTTTGCAGCAGCGGGATCTGCCGTGCGGCCGGATCTTTCGCGCCGGTCAGGTCCACCAGATGCAGCACCGTCGCGCCCTGGCTGGCATACTCCTGCAGGCGCGGCAGCGGATCGCTGCCGTAATCGCGCTGCTGGCCGTAATCGCCCTGGTGCAGACGCACCACGTTGCCGTCAATCAAATCTAACGCTGGGATAATCATCACATCTCCATGAAGTTTTTCAGCAGCTGCGCGCCCGCTTTGCCTGAGCGCTCGGGGTGGAACTGTACGCCGAAGAAGTTATCTTTCTGCACCGCCGCGGTGAACGGCTGGCCGTAATCGCACTGGGCGATGGTGCTGGCGTTGACCGGCATCGCGTAGCTGTGCACGAAGTAGAAATAGCTCTCTTCGTCGATGCCGCGAAACAGGTGGTTGCCCGCCTGGGCGATAATCTGGTTCCAGCCCATATGCGGCAGCGGCAGGCCCTGGGTATCCATCAACCCGCAGGCCGCTTCGATAATGCCGAGAGTGTTGACGCTGCCGTTCTCTTCGCTGCTGCTACCCAGCAGCTGCATGCCAAGGCAGATGCCCAGCACCTGCTGGGTGCAGGCTTTGATTAGGTCGATCAGATCGCGCGCTTCCAGCTGGCCCATCGCCGCCTGGGCGGTACCGACGCCCGGCAGAAACAGCTTGTCGGCGCGCAGCACCACGTCAGGATCGCGGCTGACGTTCGGCGTATAGCCGAGGCGCTCTACCGCCGATTTCACCGACGACAGGTTGGCGAAGCCGGTATCGAGGATCACAACGTTCATTTACAGCACTCCTTTCGAGCTGGGCAGGGTGTTGCCCTCAACGCGGATCGCCTGGCGTAGCGTGCGGCCAAAGGCTTTAAACAGGCTTTCCACGCGGTGGTGATCGTTCTTGCCTTTGGTTTTCAGGTGCAGGGTGCTCATCATGGCGTAGGAGAGCGAGCTGAAGAAGTGCTCGACCATCTCGGTGCTCATATCGCCGACGCGCTGATAGCTGAACTCCGCCTTGAATTCGAGGTGCGGCCGGCCGGAGATGTCCAGCGCGCAGCGCGCTAGGGACTCGTCCATCGGCAGCACAAAGCCAAAGCGGCCAATACCGCGCTTGTCACCCAGTGCTTTCAGAAGCGCCTCGCCGAGCGCCAGGCCGGTGTCTTCAATGGTATGGTGATCGTCAATATAGAGATCGCCTTTCACCTCGATGTTCATGCGGAAGCCGCCGTGGACCGCAATCTGATCTAGCATATGGTCGAAGAAGCCGACGCCGGTGTTGATTTTGCTGCCGCCTTCGCGGTCCAGCCACACCTCGACCTGAATCTGCGTTTCTTTGGTGTTGCGGTTCACATGCGCATAGCGATCGCGTTTGGTGAGGCGCGCCTGAATCGCATTCCAGTCTTCGCCTTCACGGCCAAAGCGGATCCCCTCGATGCCCATGTTCTGCGCCAGCTGAATATCGGTCAGACGGTCGCCAATCACATAGCTGTTTGCCACGTCGATGGCACCTTCCGCCAGCCAGGCTTCAACCATTTTGGTTTTAGGCTTGCGGCACTCACAGTTATCTTCCGGCTTGTGCGGGCAGATCAGCACATCGTCGAAGCGAATGCCCTGTGAGATCAGGACCTGCATCATTAGGTTGTGCGGACCGTCGAAATCGGCCTGCGGGAAGCTGCTGGTGCCCAGCCCGTCCTGATTGGTGATCATCACCAACTGATAGCCCGCGCTTTGCAGCGCCAGAAGCGCCGGGATGACATTGGCCTCAAACGCCAGTTTCTCTAGGCGATCGACCTGAAAATCCTCTGGCGGCTCGGCGATGATCGTGCCGTCGCGATCGATAAAAAGGGTCTTCTGACTCATGCTTTCTCCACAGATAAAGCCTGTAACGCGGCGATCAGGCGCTCGCACTCTTCACGCGTGCCGATGGAGATGCGCAAACATCCCGCAAGGCCCGGATTTTTGTTCTGGTCGCGCAAAATAATGCCCTGATCCCAGAGGGTTTTAAATACCGCAGGCGAATCGGTAAAACGCGCCAGGATATAGTTGGTCTCGCTGGGGAACACCTGCTGCACCGTGCTGAGCCGCGGCAGCTGCTCCAGCAGCCAAGCGCGGCTGGCGTTCAGTTCTGCGACGTGCTGGCGCATCAGCGCGATGCCCTGATCGCTCAGAGCTTGACCGGCCACGTCTGCAACCGGCGTTGCCAGCGGGTAGGGCGCAATAACCTTCATCAACAGGTCGATCACCGGCTTGTTCGCCAAGGTAAAGCCGCAGCGCAGACCGGCCAGCGCAAACGCCTTTGACAGGGTGCGCAGGATCACCAGGTGCGGGTAATCTTTCAGCCAGCCGCTCAGCGTCGCCTGCGGGCAGAATTCAATATAGGCTTCATCGGCCACCACCAGCGCTTTTCCGGCGGTCATGTCCAGCAGCGCGCGGATGTCGTCCGGGTTGATCAGGTTGCCGGTCGGGTTGTTGGGGCTGCACATATAGACCACTTTCACGCCGTCGAGCCGATCGGCAATAGCGGGCAGGTTCAGCTGCCAGTTCTCCAGCGCGGGCACGGTGCGGTACTCAATGCCGATGGTTTCGGCACTCACGCTGTACATGCCGTAGGTCGGCGGGCAGAACAGAATCGCGTCTTTGCCCGGCTCGCAGAAGGCGCGCATCACCAGCTCAATCCCCTCATCCGCGCCGCGGCTTACCAATACCTGCTCCGGCTGCAAACCTGCGTAGGCGGCGTAGCGCTCGATAACGATCTTTGGCTGGCATTCCGGGTAGCGGTTCAGTGTCTGCTGCGACAGCTCAAAAGGCACTGGCAGCGGGAATTCGTTGGCGTTGAGCCAGACGTCGCCGTTGCCGCCCAGGCGGCGCGCAGACTGATAAGGCGTCAGGGCGCGCACGTTGTCGCGCGCCAGCTCTTCAATGTTCCGGCTCATGCCTGCTCCTTATTCAGCGCGGCAACGCGCAGGGTAACGGCGTTTTTGTGGGCTTCCAGCTGCTCGGCGGAGGCCAGCGTCTTAATGGTGGCGGCGATGTTGAGGAAGCCCTGCGGCGTCAGCTCCTGCACCGTCATGCGTTTCTGGAAATCGGCGAGGCCAAGGCTGGAGCTGGTGGCGGTATAACCGTAGGTCGGCAGCACATGGTTGGTGCCGGAGGCATAGTCACCGGCAGATTCCGGCGACCAGTCGCCAAGGAACACCGAACCGGCGCTGGTAATCGCATCCACCAGATCGCGCGGCTGGCGCGTCTGGATAATCAGGTGCTCCGGGCCGTACTGGTTGGAGATCGCCACGCACTCGTCTAGGTCGCACGTCACAATCAGGCGGCTGCTGGCCAGTGCTTGGCGTGCCGTTGCGGCGCGCAGCAAGGCCTGTAGCTGGGCTTCGACCGATTCGGCGACACCCTGTGCCAGCGCCAGCGACGGCGTCAGCAAAATCACCTGTGAATCGGGGCCGTGTTCCGCCTGTGACAGCAGGTCAGAGGCGACAAAAGCCGGCGTTGCCCCTTGATCGGCAATCACTAGCACTTCAGACGGACCAGCGGGCATATCGATGGCCGCACCGTCTAGACGCTGGCTCACCTGGCGCTTCGCCTCGGTGACGTACGCGTTGCCCGGCCCAAAGATTTTGTCCACTTTCGGCACGCTCTCGGTGCCGAAGGCGAGCGCGGCAATCGCCTGCGCGCCACCCACCTGGAACACCTCTTCAACGCCGCACAGCTGCGCCGCATAGAGGATCTCATCGGCCACCGGCGGCGGCGAGCAGAGCACCACGCGGCGACAGCACGCGATGCGTGCCGGCGTTGCCAGCATCAGTACGGTCGAGAACAGCGGGGCAGAGCCGCCAGGAATATAGAGGCCAACCGACTGCACCGGACGGGTAATCTGCTGGCAGCGCACGCCAGGCTGGGTCTCGACGTCCACCGTCGCCAGCTGCTGCGCGTTGTGGAAGGTTTCAATATTGCCAACGGCAACGGCCATCGCCTGTTTGAGGCTGTCGCTCAGCCGTGCGCTGGCAGCGGCAATCTGCTCCGGCGTCACGCGCAGCGCGTCAACCTGCGCCTTATCAAAGCGCGCGCTGAATTCACGCAGCGCCGCATCGCCGTTGTTATTGACCTGGTCCAGCACCTCACGCACCGTGGCGCTGATGGACTCAGAAGCGGCAATCGCCGGACGTTGCAGTAGCGCCTGCTGCTGTTCGCTGCTGCACTGCTGCCAGCTGACGGGGGTCATAATGGACATGGTTCACTCCATCATCTTTTCAATGGGCAGTACCAGAATCGAGCTGGCACCCAGCGCTTTCAGTTTTTCCATGGTTTCCCAGAACAGGGTTTCGCTGCTCACCATGTGCATCGCTACGCGGCTCTGGTCGCCCGCCAGCGGCAGTACGGTCGGGCGCTCAGCGCCAGGCAGCAGCTCGATCACCTCTTCGAGGCGATCGCTCGGCGCATGCATCATGATGTACTTGGACTCGCGCGCTTTGATGACGCCCTGGATACGCGTCATCAGCTTATCGATCAGCTCCTGCTTCTCCGCCGCCATTTCGCCGTCGCGCTGGATCAGCACCGCTTTAGAGCGGTAGATCACCTCGACTTCGCGCAGGCCGTTGGCCTCCAGCGTGGCGCCGGTAGAGACCAGGTCGCAAATCGCATCTGCCAGTCCGGCGCGCGGTGCCACTTCTACCGAGCCGTTCAGCATACAGGGTTTGAAGTTGAGGCCTTTTTTGTCAAGGTACTGTTTCAGCAGGTGAGGGTAGGAGGTAGCGATGCGTGCGTTATTCAGGCACTGCGGGCCGTTGTACTCTTCGTCCACCGGCATCGCCAGCGACAGGCGGCAGCCGCCGAAATCCAGGCGGCGCAGGGTAAAGTAGCGCGGATCTTCGCCCTGAGCACGGCGCGTCAGCAGCTCCTCTTCCAGCACGTTTTCACCAATGATGCCGAGAGCGACCACGCCATCCATCACCAGACCGGGAATATCGTCATCGCGCACGCGCAGGATATCGATCGGCATGTTTTCTGCGAAGGCGATCAGGCGCTGCTGTTGCAGGTTGATTTTAATACCGCAGCGCGCCAGCAGTTCGCGTGAATCATCGCTTAAACGGCCAGATTTCTGCATAGCTATGCGAATTCGCTTGTTATCTAACATCGGTCCTGTCCTCTTTTTCATTCCTGTCTGAAAAGGTATTAACGCCAGTCCATAAAAAAAAACCCGGAAGACGATCTTCCGGGGGTTCTCTTTGCGTTCGCACCACTGGAAGATCTGAATGTCTCCCAGCACACATCGCCTGAAAGACTAGTCAGGGTGATGGTGGTGATAATGGTTTAACTGAACGCGTGTCATAGTAAATTCCGTTGCTGAATGAGTATTCATTTGCGTGCTGATTAACCTAGCGAAGATAACGACAATGCGCAACTCTTTTTTAACCTTTGCGGTTCAGCGGCGGCGCGCACTAAGATGCACGCGGGCGGGCGTTTCGCGTCTGATGTACGTAATGGGCCGCGATGGCGTATTCCTGGAGCGCTTCTTCGGCTATATCCATCCGAAATGGCGCACCCCGTTGCTGAACGTTCTGCTGGTCGGTGCCGTGGCGCTGATGGCGATCCGTTTCGACCTGGTGACGGCAACTGCGCTGGTCAACTTCGGCGCGCTGGTGGCATTTATCTTCGTTAACCTGTCGGTGATTGCACAGTTCTGGATCCGTGAGAAGCGTAATTGCACGCTGCGCGACCATATCAACTATCTGGTGCTGCCGGTACTCGGCGCGCTGACGGTTGGCGCACTGTGTATCAGCTTGGAAGAAAGCTCGATGGTTGCTGGGCTTGATTTGGGCCGCCGTGGGGATTATCTATCTCGCGTTTGTTACCCGAAGCTTTCGTAATCCGGTGCCGCAGTATAGCGAAGAAGTGTAACTCGCTGGCAATCAAAAAAGGGTGGTGCGCAAGCCTCACTTTTTTTTATGCGCGATTTCCGCACTTACTTCGCCAGCACCAGCTCCCTTCGCCCAGCGCGCTGCGTGTCGGTAATAATGCTGTCAAAGCAGCGCAGCGCCAGCGCCAGGAAGGTCGCAATCTTGTTGTACTTCGAGCTGTCGCTCAGCCGCACACGCTTGCTGCTGACGTCGCTGACCGTTTGCTTCACCGTCACCTTATCCTCGTCGGGCGTGAACAGCCCGCGCGGTCCCCAGTATGAAGCGGAGATAAAGGCTATGTCGATCGCCAGATGGCGCAGGCTGCGCGCGTCACAGGGTTCGGCCACGGTGGCGATTCTGACCACCAGCGGCCTGCTGACCTCAGCGGTCAGCGGCGTGAACGATATGGAGCGCGTGCTGGTGACGCTGGTGGCCTGTTTCGGCGGTCTGGGCCTGTCGCACGTAAATGATGCGGGCTTCTGGGTCGTTACGCGCTACCTGAGGCTGTCGGTGGCCGATGGCCTGAAAACCTGGACGGTGCTGACCACTATTATAGGGTATAGGGCTGAGCGGCTTTGCGCTGACCTAGCTGGTCTGGGCGCTGGTGTAACGCCTCGCTCCTTACGTTTCTCCCCTGGTCAACAGGGGAGAAAAGGGTGTTGAAGAGTAGTATTACTGCGGGGTTTTGTCTGCGGAATCATCGTTCCTATACCAGCAAATAAAGCGATGGAGCATCAGCAGAAACTCACGCTCGCCAATAATTGTCAGTAGTATAGACTGCAGCGTTGGCTGGCGTAGCCGATACGCATCGAAATGGAAGAGAAGAGTGATTTATCAACCAGATGGCAAGAACGGGCGTCAAAAAGCTTTTTGCACGGTTGGAAATAGTGGCAGGCCACATAGCGATCTCCTTTCTCTGTGACATTTCAGGCATCCTTGCCCGATTTTAACGCTTCCCTTAACCCTAAAGGAAGCGCAAAAAACCATCAATCTCTGGGTTAAGAAACCAGCTCCTGCGCATAGAGATAGAGCGCTTTAAGCTGCGCCATCTTCTCTGCATTATCCTCATGCAGGCTCGCCAGCGACTCCAGCTCCAGCAAAAACGCCTGCACGCGATCGGCATTCAGCGCTTCACGGCAATGCTGTAACCAGAGCTGCTGCTCGGCATCGTCCAGCGTGCCGGGGAAATTGCGCGCGCGGTAGCGGAACAGCAGCTTCGCCACGCGCGCATCCTGGAAAGATAGATCCATTGCTGGCAGGTTAGCGGGCGCAGTCTGGCGCAGGATATTCATGCCCGCGCGATCGGCGTCGCTAAAGAAACCGTCATACAGCTGGGCATCGACATCGTCCGAAGGCGTAAAAGGCCCTGCTTCGGCGAACAATGTCACCACTTTTTCCCTTACCTCAGCGTCCTGGCGCAGCAGCGCCAGATTGGCCAGGCAGGCTTCACGATCGATACCGAGACGTGCCGCATCTTCGGGACGCAGCGTATTGGCCGGAGCCAGTACCGGGCACTTATTGATATGCACCAGCTTGATCGGCACCGATGCCTCATCACCCAAATCGCTCTTGCGCGTATAGAGCCGCTCGCGCAGCGCATCCGCGTCCAGTTCCAGCAGCGGCGACATGTCGCCAGCTAAATCCGCGACAATCAGCGCGTTGCGGTTATCAGGATGCCAGGCCAACGGCACCACCCAGCTGGTGTTGCCGCGCGCCGAGCCAAACATGCCAGAGACATGCACCAGCGGCTTCATCTGCGGGATGTCGATGAGCGTCATCAGCTTATTTTTGTTGCGATGGGTAAACAGCAACTCAAACAGCTTCGGCTGCTTCTCTTTTACCAGCTTTGCCAGCGCCAGCGTGGCATGGACGTCAGACATCGCGTCATGCACGTTCTCATGCGCCACGCCGTTGGTTTTGGTGAGGTGCTCCAGCCTGAAGCTGGGAAAGCCGTCCTCATTTTCCGGCCAGACGATGCCATCAGGACGCAGCGCATAGCAGGCGCGCATCACATCCAGCAGATCCCAGCGCGAATTGCCGTTCTGCCAGCTCCAGCCGTAAGGATCGTAAAAATTTCGGTAAAAGATGTTGCGCGTCACTTCGTCATCGAAGCGCACATTGTTGTAGCCCACCACGCAGGTTTGCTCTTCGGTAAATAGCGCATAGATGCGGGCGGCAAACTCCGCTTCAGACACGCCGCGCGCGCGCGCGACCTGCGGCGTAATGCCGGTAATCATCACTGCTTCCGGCTGTGGCAGGTAATCATCGGCGGGACTGCAGTAAAAAATCTGCGGCTCGCCGACCGGGTTGAAGTGGCTGTCAGTGCGCAGCGCAGCAAACTGCGCCGGGCGGTCCAGCGACGGGCTTTTACCGAAGGTTTCGTAATCATGGAAGAGGAACGTAGGGTTGGCGCGATCGTTTTTCAATGTTCATTTCCGTTCATGTTTGTTCATTAATGCTTTGAAATAAAAGAAAAAACACCGATTTTCTTGTTTGTCTACTTTAGACCAAAACAGTTCATGCGTATGTACTGTTATACAGGCCGAATCTGTACCAGACTCATTTCCCTGTGTACTGAAAAATAGTATGTCCTGAGTGACGCTAAACTCTGCTCTCTACATGGTAAACCATATTCCGGCCCGCCAGAAGTTTCAGATAGGGGCGATTTCAGCACGCGCATATGGGCAGGCGGAAAGTTGGAGAGTGTCCCCGGCCGGGTAGTAACGGCTATTGGCCTGCCGATGGGGACAGGCGGCACATCGTGCAGGGGGACAAGCATATTTTGGTGCGGATTACCTGAGGTACTTGGATAATTGAGCGGTATAACCCGTTAGAACCAGTAATAGCCTGAATCTATTTGAATCACAGATATTGCGAATTATTTGAAGTTTTATTTTTGTAGCTGACATCAGTAAACTCGGCAATGCCGGGCTTTATTATAAATTAAGCGGTCGGCCTTTCGTTCCATACGTCTGTGTATTGAATATTGCCATCAACAATTTTCCATGTGATTTTTTGCATACTGCAAGCTGACACTTTCAGTATGATTCATCTTCTGATTCCCAGCTAACTTAACATTAGGTACACCACAATTCACGCCAGTGATTTTAACGTTTTCCATTAACACGCTGTAATAGCAAACTTCCTGCCCTGCGTGGTTAATATGGTAAAATTTGATCTCAGCGCTTTTTAACATCTGGCCAGTAGCTGCGGCCTTATAGAAATAGGGCATTGAGCTATCCACATCTTTTTCGATCATCATTGATGAATGCTGACGCGTACCAGTAACTTTACCTTTTGAGCTGTCGACAGGCAGATTAATGCCGTGGCTAAGGCCAAGAATCTCTATGCTGCCTTCACGATCCTGAACGTTATCTGCCGCCGTCATCTTTGATCCACATATAGGGAGGAATTGGCATTTTACTTGCTCCTTATTTTATTAATAAACTTCATTGTTGAAAAATAGATGGGAGTTGTTTTTAAAAAAACAGTGATGATTGATATATAAGTATAAAGATCGTAGAAGTTATCTGCTCCTATGTCTCTAGGCCCGTATAAAAAAAGCGAGAACATCTAAAAGCCTCTCATTTATCCATATTTCGGCACTGCCTAATAGACGGGCGATGAACAGAGACAAAGTGATATAATACGCAATTTTAAAAAACCTACGGGCAACTATCTTTATAGCCATTAATAACGGCTACCCAGCCACGAGCTATAAGCGATCGTATACAAGGAACTTGCACAGACGTTGTTTTAAGTAGTGCGTTTCTTATCAGTGCGTAATCAGAATTATGATCGATCGTAATACAGCCTTTGGAAACTTTATCTGGATGGAGTCTGAAAAGCACGCGATGAACTCCATCTACCCACGTGCCATCATTAATGCCCCAGTCATCCTTATATAAAGCAAACCATTCATCGCGACCAAACTCAGTCCCGTAATCAAATCGATTGAACAAATCCAGAGCCTTGGCTCTAGCCTTTGATGCTAAACCACAAGAACCCCGCTCGACAATCCAGTATTTGCAGCGTGGTAATGGCCCATCGTTTGTTATTGCTCTACACGCTCCATTATTGCGATATATTCTATCACCCGAATGGGCCATAAAGACGCCAACGCCATAGATATTAAAGGTCGCATAGTCAGCGCCATTGAGAATCATTTTTCCATGTAGTGCCATGCTTAATCCTTAAGCAAGTTAGGAGGAAGTTAACTGCCCGCTAGATCTGCTTCGAACGTCAAATCAAGAAAAAGCAGGCAGAAAATCATACTCAGATTAAGGGTATAGTAAGGTTATGTAAACAGCTCAATAGTTCATTGAAGCAACAGACACAAAATAAAATCAAGATCCTAGTTTTAATTTTATTATCTATTTCTTATTTTATTGGTTTTGTCGTCGGGAAATATAAAGGTGCGTTCAGAAGGCACCCGATCACATTTTTTTCAATTTAATTAAACCTGTTTATGCCTTTTGCCGTAAAACGAGCCGCTGTTTTCCCCGTAAACCTGAGGATGAAGTGTTGAAAAGGCGTCTGTTGATCATTGTAACTGGAACTCTCTTTTTGGCTTCGCTGGCCCATGCCGACGATATGCCGTTTCCCCTGACGCCACCGGCGATGGACGCCGCTTCCTGGGGATGCCACGACCGGCCAGGTGCTGACCGCAGGCAACCCTGACGAGCGCCGCAATCCCGCCAGCCTGACCAAGCTGGTGACTGGCTATGTGGTGGATCGCGCTATCGACGCAAAAAAGATCACCCGTGACGATGTGGTGCCCGTCGGCAAAGATGCCTAGGCAGCGGGCAATCCGGTTTTTAAAGGCTCCTCGCTGATGTTTATTAAGCCTGACGATAAGATCACGGTGCGCGACCTCAGCCGCGGCGTAATTATCGATTCTGGCAACGACGCCTGCGTCGCGCTTGCCGATTACGTGGCGGGCAGCCAGCAGAACTTCGTCAATATGATGAACCAGTACGTGCAGAAGCTCGGCCTGACCAACACCCATTTTGAAACTGTGCACGGCCTCGACGCGCCAGGCCAGTTTTCCTCCGCGCTGGATATGGCGAAGCTATCACGCGCACGCGCCATCATCAGCGGCGAACCCGATTTCTATGCCATGTATAGTGAGAAAACGCTCACCTGGAACGCATCACCCAGAACAACCGCAACGGCCTGTTATGGAACAACAGCCTGCACGTTGATGGCCTGAAAACTGGCCATACCGAAACGGTGGGTTCAATATCATCGCCTCAAATGTGGTGGGCCAGCACCGGCTGATTGCAGTGGTTATGGGCGGCAAAAGTCCAAAAGGGCGCGAAGAGCAGGCGCGCAAGCTGCTGGTCTGGGGGCAGAATACCTTCGATACCGTGTACCTGTTCCACGCCGGTAAAAAGATCGGGACGGAAAATGTCTGGTACGGCAATCCGCACAGCGTAGAGGTGGGCACTGCAAACGACGTCTTCCTGTTGCTGCCGCGCAGCGAAATCCAGAACGTGAAGGCCAAATATATGATTAACCGCAAGGATCTCGAAGCGCCGGTGAAGGCCAACGAGACCATCGGCGAAATCCTGGTGATTTATAAGGATAAACAGCTGGCGAGCTATCCGCTGGTGACGCTGAATGCAGTAGAGAAAGCGGGCGTTATCACGCGCATTCAGGACTACCTTAAGCAGAAGTTTTAACCAAAGATAGGCGGCCTCCGTGCCGCCTGCTGTTTTACTTCAAATCATCTTTTACCTCTTTAACATCGCTCGCCGACACCGGCGCGGCGGCGTTGCCCCAGCTGTTACGCACGTAAGTGAGCACTGCGGCGATCTGCTCATCATCCAGCACACCAACCAACGACGGCATCGCCGGAGCGGTAGGCCGCGCGTTGGTATCCACGCCGCGGCTGCCCGCGCTGACCACGCGGATCAGCGAGGTCGCGTTCGGCTGATTAATCAGCGGATTTGACGCCAGCTGTGGGAAGATATTCTTATCACCGCGCCCGCCAGGTCCTGCTCGGACATTTTGGTGTAGGCGGTAAACGGCATTGCGCCATACAGCCCAGCCCGCGGTGGTCGAAGTTATCGTTGTTGAACTCGTCGATGCCCATGCCGACCGCGCCCGCGCCGATAAAAGGGTTAAAGTTCTTGCCGTCGAAAAACAGCGTCACGTTGTTGGCGGTCTGGTAAGCGTAATTGCGTCCGGTGGTGCCTTTGTTCGTGACCGGATCGTAGGCCTCGCCAATCTTAGAAAGCATCAGCCGCACGTTCTCAAAGGTAAAGGCGGCGACAATCACCAGATCGGCGGGCTGTTCCCACATATCGCCTGAGGAGTCGACATAGGTGACGCTGGTGGCTTTTTTGCTGGTGGAGTCGGTCAGGACTTCCAGCACTTCGCAGTTGGTGTAGGCGGTGAAATTCTCTTTCGCATCAGCGCAGGCAGCAAGGTAGTAATCGCGCTGGCTTTGGAGTAGTTGGCGCAGCCTTGGTTGATGCAGAAGCCACAGAAGGTGCAGGGCACCATCGTCACGCCGTAGGGATTGGTATAGGCCTCAGAGACCAGCGAAGAGGGCACCGGGAAGGGCTGGTAGCCCATATTTTTCGCCGCCTAGGCGAACAGCGTCGGGCCATAAGGCTGGCGCAGGGGTTGCGTCGGGTATTTGCCGCTGCGCGGCCCTTCGAATGGGTTGCCGCCTGCGCGCTTCTCGCCGTTCAAGTTGCCCGCATAGCCAGACGTCCCGGCCTCGCGCTCAAACTGCATATAGTGCGGCTCCATCTCCTCCTAGGTGGTGCCCCAGCCCTTCATCGGCCAGCTCATTGGCGATAATCGATCCCGCCCAGCCGAGGCCAATCACCACGACATCCGTTTTAGGTGATTTTTTCATGGCTTATCCTTCGCTTTCCATTGCCCGATGCTGATGGGTTCGAGGTGCAGATCTTCGTTATGGCGTTCGATGTAGGGGCGGTAGTCGTAGCGCGCGCCGGGGAAGCCCAGCATCTTCCACAACGCCATATCCCGGGCCGCCATAAACGGGATCGGCAAAGAAGCCCTCCATGGTGTTATTGAGCACCTCAATAAACAGCGACTGGGCATCGAAACCGTCAAAATGAACCTTGCCTGCTTCCATGGCGGCCAGCAGCGCGTCCTGCTGCTAGGGCGTTAACTCCAAAGGATTTTTGCGAAGTCTGCTGCACGTAGCGGTTCAGCGCGGCGATGCCCTGGCGGTAGCGCTGCTGCGGCACCAGCGGCGACTGGTCACTCTGCTCGGTGGTGCCTTTCTGAAACGGCCCTTCCATATAGATGCGTTCAAAGGTGCCGTAAAAGCCGTGCAGCTGGCGATCGATAAACTGCCCGCAGCCCGCCTGTTTACCGCCGACGCTCAGCTCATTGGCGGGGATCAGGAGGTCAACAATCGCTTCAATAGTTTGGGCTTCATCATCGGTAAAAAAGAGCAAGCCGGGCTTGTCGAAGGTTTCGGGGGGATTATCGGCGAAGGGCGTCCAGCCCGGTGAACCTTTCAGAGAGACTGCGTCAGCTGCCTAGGTGACGGTGGCGGCGATACCCAGCGTAGACCAAGTCAATACCTGCCATCGCGTTACGCCCGGCAGCGTTTTGGCTCTTTTTTTCATGTTGCTTCTTTTAGTCATGTTATCAAATAAACTAAGATGAAATAAGTGGTTGTGGAGCTGTTTTAATGTTTTTGTATGTTTGTAAAGATAGTGCTGATAATTGTAAGAAGGTGTCAAAACTGTATTGAAGTGTAGAAGTGGCATTAAGCCTTATGGGATAAAATAACGCACTTTATGATCCTCAGCCGGAAAGCCATTTTGCGTCCTGATAAGCCTATATCGAATATAGAGTTCTGGTTCTATCGCCATTACCGCAACGTGCATGGCGTGCGCATCGCCATCGCCTTTTTGCTTACCTTTTTACTGGACGACTGACCGGTATTCCAGAAGGCACTTGGCCGCTGATTACGCTGGTGGTGGTGATGGGGCCGATCTCGACTTGGGGCAATGTTTTCCCGCGCGCCATACAGCGCATCTGCGGCACATTTGCTGGCTCAATATCGGGCCTGATCGCCCTGAAGCTGGAGCTGATGTCGCTGTGCTCTCCTGGTGCGGCATCGTCATGGTGGTGTGCGGCTATCTGACGCTGGGTAAACATCCCTATATGGCACTGCTGATTGGCATCACGCTCAGCGTGGTGGTCGGCGCGCCCGCGGGCGATTTCACCGTGGCGCTATGGCGCGGCGGTGATGTGATCCTCGGCTCGCTGCTGGCGCTGCTGTTCAGTGCCATCATGGGCGCAGCGCGCCTATACCCACTGGCGCATCCAGCTATCAGACTCGCTGGCGGAGATCGCCAAAATCTACCACGCCGGTTTCTCGCCTAACCTGATCGACAAACCGCGCCTGAAAAAACCGCTGGTCAAGTTATTGACCAGCGTAGTGAAAATGCGCGTGCTGGCGCTGCGCGGTGAGACCGACGAAGTGGTGGCCAACAGCCACGAGCTGACAGAGATCATCCGCGAACTGAAGCAGCTGATCGCCGAAGCAGGCAGCGAAAGGCTGGAGGATACGCCGATCTATGGCTATGTCTGGCTGAGTCTGGAGCTGGCGAAGCAGCTGGAGCGCATGACCGATCTGCTGCGTCTCGCGCTGCACAAATAATCACCAGGGACAATGACTTAATGCGAAAGGCATATTCTTTGCGCTAAGATAAGCGCCAGTCCGATTTTAGCGGCGACAATTGTCGCGCCGGCTGGCGAACCGCTAAGCTGAAGGTTATGACTTTACTCCCTGCGCAAGCAGGCCCAATAAAAGGTGCCACCATGGAAAATACCAAGCAATCATTTCAGGACGTACTGGCGTTTGTGCGTATGTTCCGTCGTAAAAACAAACTGCAGCGTGAAATCACGGATAACGAAAAGAAAATCCGTGATAACCAGAAGCGTGTCCTGCTGCTGGACAACCTGAGCGAGTACATCAAACCGGGCATGAGCATTGAAGCGATCCAGGAAATTATCGCCTCCATGCGTTCTGACTATGAAGATCGCGTGGATGAGTACATCATCAAAAACGCCGATCTGTCGAAAGAGCGTCGCGACCTGTCTAAAAAGCTGAAATCGATGGGCGAGCCGAAAGCGCAGTAAGTGCGTGTCAGATTGTTGCAACCCACGTCAAGGCGTGGTTTTTTTTTGCCTTAACATCACATCAGCGATTTTGCAGCTGGCGTGCAATTCCCTGAAGCTGCTGCGCCAGCGCGCCCAGATCGGGCGAGGTGCCGCCCGGCGCAGCGGTTGTTTCACGCAGCACCAGCACCAGCACCGGCTCCAGCGACCGCTGCGGCGTCGCGCGATCCTCAAGCTGCGCCAGCAGCATCTCACGCTCTGTTCTCCCAGCGCGTGCAGATCCTGGCGCACCGTGGTCAGCGGCGGCTGGTACCAGGCGCTCTCTGCGGTGTCGTCGTAGCGGGTGATGGAAACTTGGGCCGGAATCGCCACGCCGTGCTGGTGCAGCGTGCGCATCGCGCCAAGCGCCATCTGGTCATTGGCAACCAGCAGCGCCTGTGGCAGGCGGTCTGGCAGCTGTTGCAGCATCGCCTGATAGCAAGATTGCGCGCTCCAGTCGCCCTGCAACACGCAGAAGGGCGTCAGCTGGTGCGCTGCCAGCGCCTCTCGCCACGCCGCTTCACGGCTCTGCGCGAAGATTGCCTGCGGCGGCCCGTTGAGCAGGCCAATCTGGCGATGCCCCAGCGCGATGAGATGCTCGACCGCAGCTTGCGCGCCGTGCGCGTTAGAGAACTGGCACTGCGCCACCTGCGCCTGCGGTTCGACATCCATAAAAATAACCGGCTTATCGCCACACAGCGTTTGAATCTGCTCGGCTTCACTGGCCGCCAGCGGCAGATTAATCATCAGCGCATCGACGCGCTGCGCCAGCAGTTCATTGACGGTATCGGCCGCGCTGTTGTGGCTACGCATCGCAATTACCAGATGATACCCGGCGCTGCTGGATCGCCGAGGCCATTTGCGCTGGAGCCATTAGCGCTAGATCGCTGGTGGCCAGCACAAGCGTCCGCGTGGCTTTGCCCGCCAGTTGCTGCGCCACGCGGTTTGGCACATAGTTGAGCTGCTGCATGGCCGCTTCGACTTTCGCTCGCGTGCGCGGCGACACCTGCGGCGAGTGATTCAGCACGCGGGAAACGGTCTGATAGGAGACGCCAGCAAGGCGGGCGACGTCGTCAAGCGTAATGGCGCGAGAAGTCATTAATTTCTCCACAGGACAGAGGTGGCCATAGCAACATTTTCGGCGCGAGAGGACGTTCCTCAACGCCGCGCCACCTGACTATGAGGATGTATACAGCTTACCCAACAGGCTATTCAGGATCTCAATCTTATCGCCGCCGCCTGGCTGGCGCTGGACGACATGCCTTACGAGGGCGATATCGAAGCGGATATGGCAATATTGGCGGGTCACGCGGTGTTGCCAAATATTGAATGCGCGGTAGCACTGGCGAAAAAGTTCGGGCAGCCTTTGCTGCTGAGCGACGGTATCGGGCATGCCACTCACGCGCTGGCAAAGGCGATGGCGCATCATCCGCTCTATCGTGATATCGACACGCGTGTCAAAAGCGAGGCGCAGATGCTGGCAGATATTGCCCGGCTGTTTGGCGGCATCGCTGATGATCTGCTGCTGGAAGGAGAGTCGCGCCACTCCGGCGAGACCGCTGCTTACAGTCAGCGCCTGCTGGATGAACAGCGTATCAGGCCGCAGCGTGTGGTACTGATCTAGGATCCGCTGCTACAGCGGCGCAACCGCGGCGACGCGCCGGTTTTTTATCAACTGGCCGGTTTTACACCGACGCTGACGCTTGATTCGGGTATGGCGCGTATTGCCGCCGCGCCGCCGCAGGGGCTGTGGTCGATGGAGCGCTTTGTACAGCTGCTGATGGGGGAAGTAGAGCGCCTGCGCAACGATGGAAAGGGCTACGGGCCGCGCGGCGCAGGCTTCTTTGGTGAGGTGGAGATGCCTGACGCAGTAGACGCCGCCTAGCATCGCCTGATGCAGCCGCGCGTCGTTATGGCCATCCAGCGCGCCATACCCATACATAGTAGATCTGATGCAGCGCGGTCATCTGCACCACTTCGCCCTGTTCGCCCAGAGTGGCTTTGATCTTCACCAGCCCGCCAATCACCTTATCGCCGAAGCGATCGCGCAGGGTATCATATGGCGCATGCCGTTAAGGATCGGCATGATCAGCGTCTGCTCGCCAACGGCAGGCGCGATGTCATCCATCGCCTGTGTCAGGCCAAAATTTTTCACCGTCAGGATAATCAGATCGTAAACGTCGTTCAGCGCTCCCGCCTGCGCCAGCTGCAGCTTCTCCACGCCCTGCGGGGGGCGTAGCACCAGCCCGTTCTCCTGCAGCTGTTTAGAACGGCGCTCGCGCACCAGGCAGGTGATATCACGTCCAGCCTGCGCCAGACGCGCGCCAAAATAGCCGCCGGTAGCAACCGGCACCCACAATAAGAATGCGCATAATCTCGATTTTCCGTTAGTCGTTGAGAGCCTTACCTTAAAACCTGGCGGCAGCGGTTGCCAGCGTTGTGTTGCTCAGTTACGTGCCAGCGCCGCCAGCAGGGCAGCGAGCAGGCCGGGAAAACGCTGTTCCAGACAGTCGCGGCGCAGCGAAATCATATTTTCCCGCCCGACGGGCCGCTGCCAGATAACCCCGCTGTCGCGCAGCACGCGCCAGTGATGGGTCATGGTCGATTTAGCGATCTCGCCGCGTAGCGCATTGCAGCTCTGTTCACCATGCTGCACCAGCGCAAGGCGAATCGGATTGCCGAGCGTAAACAGCACGTTTTCCAGCTTGATCTCGTGCGGCTGTGGATGATTTTCCAGCATGATATTCCTGTTCTACGATCTATTAATTGTGCAATTATAGCTCAAACTATTCGCATTTAGTCTTACAGTGAGCGTAAGCTGCTTCTCGATGGCGTGCAATCCTGCCCGCCGCACCGACAGTCTACCGACTAAGGATGCATCATGCCCCGAACACTTCCCGTTAAGCTTTACCGCAACATCGGCATCTCCGCGCATATCGATGCCGGCAAGACCACCACGACCGAGCGCATTCTGTTTTATACTGGGATGAGCACAAGCTGGGAGAAGTGCACGATGGCGCAGCAACAACCGACTGGATGGCGCAGGAGCAGGAGCGCGGCATTACCATCACCTCGGCGGCGTGCAGCCGCAGTCGGAAACGGTGTGGCGGCAGGCGAATAAATACCATGTGCCGTGCCTGGCGTTCGTGAACAAAATGGACCGCCAGGGCGCAGATTTCTTCCGCGTGGTGAAGATGATGTAGGATCGCCTCAGCGCCAACCCGGTGCCGCTCGCCATCCCCATTGGCGCGGAAGAGCACTTTAGCGGCGTGGTCGATCTGCTGAAAATGCAGGCGATCTACTGGGACGAGGCGTCGCAGGGCATGACCTTCAGCTATGCGCCGATCCCTGCAGAGCTGCTGGAGGCCTAGCTGGAGAGCGGCGATCTGGAGCACTATCAGATCATCGTCGGGCTGCGCCAGCGCACGCTGCGCAACGAGATCCAGCCGATGCTGTTCGGCTACTCGACCGCGCTGCGCTCGCTGACGCAGGACCGCGCCACCTACAGCATGGAGTTTGCCCACTACGCGCAGGCACCGCGCCAGGTCGCCGACGCGGTGGTTGCCGCGCGCCACTGAGTTGTGAAGCCATGATGGCAGGGATGCCATCTTTCCCTAATCCCGCCTCACCATTGTCACTATTCTCGTTTTACTTCACCTTCCCCGGCTTTTAATAATTTCGCGGCTCGTCTCTTTGCGCACGCCGCTGGCGCGCGCCTCTATCCTCTGAGAACAAGGACATTATGAAAGCGAATTCAATTAGCCGCGCGCTGGGCATGGTTTGCCTGCTGGGAAATGCCATCGTCGCCTCTGCCGCCGAACAGCCGCGATCGGGCTGCAGTTTTACCGTCGGCGTCGAAACCGAACCCAACACCTTTAATCCGCAGCTCAACGGTCAGGCCCCAACGGCGAGAAGCTGGATGCGAAGGCGGTGGCGGAGAATTTTCGCCACACGCAGGATGCCAGATACTGCGCCGGGACCAGCCTGTGCATGATGGGCGCGCGCATCAGCAGCATCGAGACGGGGATGACGCCACGGTGGTAATTAACCTCAACGCCACCGATTCACCGTTCCTGTCGTTCGCCGCTGGCCTGCAAATCCTGGCACCCGCCAGCTGGCAGTCGGCGCAGCTCAAGTCGGGCGGCAAAGAGATTGCCGGCACCGGGCCGTTCATTCTCGACAGCTACGAGAAGGGGCAGCAGGTCACTTTCGTCAGGAACCCGAACTACCGCTGGGCGCCCGCAACGGCGAAACATCAGGGACCGGAGTATCTTGAGCGCGTCACCTACCGCTTCCTGCCGGAATCCTCGGTGCGCACCGGTGCGCTGCTCTCCGGGCAGGTGGACGCCATCAAAGGCATCTCAGGTAACGACGCAGGCGAGTTTAAAGACAACAGCCACTTCACCTACCAGTACGCGCTGAATACCGGCACGCCGTACTCGCTGTTCCTCAACGTCGAATATGGTCCAACGCAGGACGTAAAAGTAAGCCAGGCGCTTGTTGCAGGGGCTGGAGATCGATCCGCTGCTGAAATCGGTCTACCGCGGTGAACGCACCCGCGCGTGGGGCATTACCTCGCCGGTCGATCCGCTGTATGACAAGGCGCTGGAAGGCAAATATGGCAACCAGCCGGAAGCGGCTAACAAGCTGCTGGACGAGGCGGGCTGGTGCGCGCGCGACAGCGACGACTTCCGCACCAAAGACGGCCAGCGTCTGCGCATTGAGCTTATCCAGGCACATGCGCGCCAGCGGCTCGGCGTCGACCTGAAACTCAACTACGTCGATTCTGGCACCTACACCGAGGTGCGCGCCAGCGGCAAGTTCGGCACCATCGCCAACTCCAACACGCCAACCGACGGCGTCGATATTGAAAACCACTACCGGCCGATCAAACAGGGCGGCGCCATCAACTACAGCCGCGTCAACGATACGCAGATCAACGCGCTGCTGGATAAGGCCGCCGGTACGCTGAATATCGCGCAGCGCCGTCAGGCCTACAGCGATCTGCAAAACCGTGCGCTGACCGACCTGGCGCTGGCGCTCTACGAGCCGGAAGACCAGCTCGCCACCGCGAGCTACGTCCACGGCTACGGCTTCCGCAGCTACAAGCAGATGCCGGAAAGCGTTTACGACGTCTGGCTCAGCGAACATTAACAGCAGGCGAGGATGAGTCTGGAGAGCATCGCAAACCGCGTGCCGCGTAAGCCCACGCCGTCGTTCTGGCGTATCGCCGCACGCCTTCTCTCTTCTGCGGTTGCTGCGCTGTCGCAGGGCATTGTCGCCTAGCTGGTGCTGGAAGGTGCAGCCACGATGGGCAGCTTAGCCATGCTGAGCGCGGTGAACGGTGCGGCCGCGGGCATTGGGCTGCCTGCCTCTTCCGCGCTGGTGCCGCAAACCGTTCCACCACAGAAGCTGCGTCAGGCCAATGCGTTTATCCAGTCGGGCGTCTATGCCGGGACGATTATCGGTGCATCGCTGGGCGGTATCCTTACCAGCGCGGTGGGCGCAGGCTGGGGACTGGCTGTAGACGCGCTGGGTTTTGCCATTGCCGCACCGCTCTATTTTTCGGTGCGCACTGGCGTTCAGCTCGCGGGGTCACAGAACAGCCTGTGGCAGGATTTGCGCGACGGCTGGCAAGAGTTCACCTCACGAACCTGGGTCTGGACGGTGGTAGCGCAGTTTGCCGTGGTCAACACCGCCTTTACCGGCATGGTAATGGTGCCTGGCCCGGTTATCGCCGACAGCACGTTTGGCCGCGCCTGCTGGGGCATGATTATTGCGGCGCAGAGCGTCGGGTTGATTATCGGCTCCGCGCTTGCCCTACGCTGGCGTCCACGACGCGCCATGTTTACTGGCGTGATGCTGGTCGCGCTCTGCATTTTGCCCATCCTGCTGCTGGCAAGCGGTGTGCCTGCGCCCTGGCTGATGGGCGCTTTCTGCGTGGCGGGTATGGGTTTTGGTCAGTTTGGAGTGGTGTGGGCGCAGGCGCTGCAAACCCATATCTCGCGCGACCGGCTGGCACGCGTCTATGCGTATGACGCCATCGGGGTCGTTTATTACTATTCCGCTGGGCGAGCTGGCCGCCGGGCAGTTGGCGATGCAGTTTGGCAGCGCTGTGCTGCTCACCTGCGCGGCGGCGGTGCTGGCGACGACGACAGCGGCGAGCCTGGTGCCGTCAATCAGACAGCTGCAGCAGACTGAACCGCAGATGTCCGTATCAGCTGAGTAATGCAAAAAGCACACTCAAGAAAATCTGAATGATTTTATAATTGATAATTTAAATGCACGCTTTTATGGGATATTCCTTTTCCCAAGGAATGTCCATTTTTGTATTAGTTGTTATTTAATAAAGCATTCAACGCCATCTCTGATTTATTTGCCATAGGTTTACTTTTTATATCGTCTTCTCTTGCTGCGAGCTTATATTGCTCGATGTAAAAAGGAATTTGTTGAACATCCGGCCAATGATTTTTATTTAGTCATAAAATGAAACTTTCAGCATCTTCATCATCCATAGAATGGCAGGTATTTATATGGATTCTTTATTTTTGCAATTTCTTTAGTTAATGCTTCGTGGCTATTATTTTCCCCCAAGCTTTCTATTGCCAGTAATATTCTACGGATTTTATTCGGAATGCAGTGTGATTTTTTTTTTTTTTTTTTTTTTTTTTTTTTTTTTTTTTTTTTTTTTTTTT
>JAUHTP010000016.1:0-70468 GCA_031332935.1 Candidatus Pantoea bathycoeliae
GCGTAAACTTCTTACGCAAAAGCGCGTTACCTGACTTATGCTGGCAAGGAATGTGACGACCCGCCAGCAGCGCGCCGAGTACCAAGCCGACCGCCGCGCCGATACCAACGCCATGCCATGGCTTGTCCTGTACAATAGGCATGGACCTGAGTGCCCGCGTCGCGTGCCGCCTGAGAAACACGGTTATGGCCACCGTTCAGTTTCGCATGCGTCTGTTTCAGCAGCGCCTGCGCCTGACTGCGCGCAGAATCCACGTCATCTTTCGCTTCGCTGCCGTAAGATTTTAATAGCGCTTCCAGCGAATCCGCGAGATCGTTTACATCCTAGTTAACATCAATGTTATCGTTTTAGTGGTTCGATTAAACATTTTTTCTCTCCCTTTGATTTTAAACGTAATACTGAGTGTAGACGATACGTTACGTGGATAAACGCATCTGCAAAGCTGGGGTATTAGGGAAATTCCGAAAGCCGCACGGCGGCGTGCTGTTCTAAGGTTGCGAGGCTTGAAAAAAGAGAGGAAAGAGCATGTATTTACGACCGGATGAGGTAGCGCGCGTTTTGGAAAAAGCGGGATTTGAAGTCGATGAAGTCACGCCAAAAGCTTACGGCTATCGCCGTGGCGAGAGCTATGTTTATGTCAACCGCGAAGCCCGTATGGGACGCACGGCGCTGGTGATCCACCCGACGCTGAAAGAGAAAAGCCAGCCTTTTGCCGAGCCGGCATCAGAGATGAAGACCTGCGATCACTATACGCGGTTTCCGCTCTATCTGGCAGGCGAGTCGCAGGAACACTACGGTATTCCCCACGGATTCAGTTCGCGAATCGCGCTGGAACTCTATCTGCAAAGCGTCTTCGGCTGACGGCGGCCAGCCCCGTCAGCGTGGGGCACGGCGCTGTTTTTTATCAAATCCTTGTCTTTTATCACGTTGCAATTCCTGCTGCCGACGCCTATAACCCTTTGCGTATAAGATGTTTAGACGTCCATACGGATAGAAAGATGAGTTAACAGGAAAACCCACCGCAGCAACAATTGAAGCGCACCATGAAGACGCGCCATCTGGTGATGTTATTGCTGGCTGGTGTCATTGGTACCGGGCTGTTTTTTAACACCGGCTATATTATTTCCACGACTGGCGCTGCCGGCACGCTGCTCGCCTATCTGATCGGCGCGCTGGTGGTCTGGCTGGTGATGGTATGTCTGGGCGAACTGTCGGTCGCCATGCCTGAAACGGGCGCGTTCCACGTCTATGCCGCGCCGGGGCTGAGCAATCTCACGCAGCACGGCTGGCTGCTACACGGCATTCTGCCGATTATCATGACCATGGTGGCGGTTAACTTCGCCTTCTCCGGCACGGAGCTGATGGGGATCGCCGCAGGCGAAACGGAAAATCCGCAAAAAGTGCTGCCGCTGGCGATCCGTACCACGGTGGCGCGGCTAATCATCTTCTTTGTAGGCACGGTGCTGGTGCTGGCAGCGTTGATCCCGATGGATCAGGCGGGTATCGTCAAAAGCCCTGTGTGCTGGTTTTTGAACAGATCGGCATTCCCTATGCGGCCGATGTGGTCAACTTCGTGATCCCCACGGCGATTCTGTCAGCGGCCAACTCAGGGCTGTATGCCTCAGGGCGTATGCTTTGGTCGCTGGCGAATGAGAAAACTCTGCCGCGCTGCTTCGCCCGCGTCAATAAACGCGGCGTGCCTCAGCTGACGATTACCGTCAGTATGCTGGGCGGCGTGCTGGCGCTGCTCTCCAGCGGCACGGCGCGCGCCGTGGTGGTGGCAACGGGTAGCCACACTTACTTCGGTTCGCTGGCGAAATCGCTGGTCGGCAGCAGCACCCAGACCGCCTTCGATCGTGGCGTGAACAGCGTCAGTATGCTGTTGATCCGCTTTATGCTGATCATGGTGCCGGTGGTGCTGTTGATTAATGGCTTCAGCAAAGGCGACTAGGTGGACGCAACGCTGTTCGCGCTGGCAGTTGCTGTGGGACTGACGCCGGAAATGCTGCCGATGATCGTCAGCTCCAACCTGGCGAAAGGCGCAATGGCGTTGGCGCAGCGTAAGGTGATCGTCAAACGGCTGAACGCGATCCAGAACCTCGGCGCGATGGATGTGCTCTGTACCGACAAAACCGGGACGCTGACCCAGTATGAGATCCGGCTGTCGCATGCGCACAACTGTGCCGACGAGCAGGATGCGCGCGTACTGCTGCTCGCTTGGCTGAACAGCAGTAGCCAGCAGGGGACAAAGAACCTGATGGATCGCGCTGTTATAAAGGCCAGCGCCGGGCAAATCGCCGCCCAACAGCTGAGCCGCTACCATCAGACCGATGCGCTGCCGTTTGATTTCGCCCGTTGCCGCGCATCCGTGTGGGTGGATGATTTGCAGCAGGGCAACGCAATGCTTGTTTGCAAAGGTGCGGTAGAAGAGATGCTTGCGGTGTCAAAGGCGATCCGACTTAACGGCGAGGTATTTCCGCTGTGCGGCGAGCGGCGAGCCGCCTTGCTTGCGGTGGCGACGCGTGAAGGTGAAAAGTCGCAGCCGCTGACGCAGGCAGACGAGCGCGAGCTGACGCTGGAAGGGGTGCTGACTTTCCTCGATCCGCCGAAAGAGAGCACAGGCTAGGCCATCCAGGGGCTACGCGCTAACGGCGTGGCGGTTAAAGTGCTGACCGGCGACAACCCAACGATAACCGCGCGCATCTGCCGTGAAGTCGGGCTGGATGCCAGCGCCATGCTTACCGGCGATGAGATTGACGCGATGGGTGATGACGAACTGGCTGCCGCCGCCGAACGCAGCAGCCTTTTTGCCAGACTGACGCCGCCGCAGAAGGCGCGCCTGGTGGGTGTGCTACAGCAAAACGGCCATACGGTCGGTTTTCTCGGTGACGGCATCAACGACGCGCCCGCGCTGCGCACCGCTGACGTCGGGATCTCCGTGGACAGTGCGGCGGACATCGCCAGGGAATCTTCTGACATCATTCTGCTGGAGAAAGATCTGCCCATGCTGTCGATCCATCTGCTGTTGCAGAACCTGATGTATGACATTTCTCAGCTGGCGCTGCCTTGGGACAAGATGGATGCGGAGTTCCTGCGCAAACCGCGTAAATGGGACGCCAGCCATATCCGCCGCTTTATGCTGTGGATGGGGCCAACTTCATCGCTGTTCGATATCACCACCTTTGCACTGATGTGGTAAGTCTTCGGCGCAAATCATGCGGGTGTGCAGTCGCTGTTACAGTCCGGCTGGTTTGTCGAAGGTCTGCTGTCGCAGACGCTGGTAGTGCATATGCTGCGCACGCAGAAGATCCACTTTATCCAGAGCCGCGCGGCGCTGCCGGTGATGCTGACCACCTTCGCGATTATGGCGCTGGGCATCGCCATTCCTTTTTCGCCGCTCGGCACGATGGTGGGGCTGGTGCCGCTGCCGCTCGCTTATTTTCCGTTGCTGGTGGCCACGCTGCTCGGTTACTGCCTGTTTGCACAAGGGATGAAGACTTTCTATATCCACCGGTTTGGGCAGTAGTTCTGAGGAGGCGACAATGAAAAGGGCAAAGCTCGACCGGGTTTTTATTGACTTGGTTGTGATGGTGGTTGTGCTGATTTTGCTGACGGTGGTGATGCGATAATTGGCAGGCAGCGGGGCGACCAGCTGCCTGAATTATTTTATGGTAAATTTTAATTAAATTAATGAAGGTAATATTGTTGCCAGAAACCGTCGTTTTTTTTACGATGACTTTATTGCTGAGCATTCATTCTTCACCTACGGACTAAAAATGAAAAGGATAGCCCTGTTTTTTTTCAGTATTAACTCTTGCCGTACCTGCGCTTGCCATTAATCTGCCGGTACCAGCCCCCATCAAAAGTATCGAGCTGTTACCCAATAGTACGGTAAATACGGTAAAAATGGGGAGTAGATAAACGCGGCATATCGCGTTACTACTCAGGCATCCCAAATAAGTGAAATATGGCTTCACACCAACTGCCACACTCAGGAAAAAAAGCTGCTGTTTATAAATACCTTGGCAGGCAAGGGACTGCGAGTTTACAGCATTGACTCTATCGACCGTTACGCGCCCGGTACGCCGTTCAAACCTGATGCGGACAGTCTGCTTATGAAGAAACCTGAGTTTGATCTTTGTAACCAGAATATTCCTGAGTCGAAATGGGTTGGCATTTCTACGTGGAATCAGCCTGGTAAAAAGCTATTTGTTGATGTCAACAATAGCAAGCGAGAAGGAGCTATGCTGAAGACGCATCTGACCATAGATTATGACAAAATTTATCGCGATGAAAAATATGGCGCGCCTTACTCAGTTAAGATTCAGAACGTCATCCTCAACTGTGAGAAAGCGACAAGCCTGTCATTAATGGCCTTATCTTTGGATAACTAGGGCATTGCTTCTGATAGCATTTCAGCGAAAGACGCATTATTCAGGCAGTGTAACGCTCATCTGGCGTGAAAAATAGGTTGGCGATACTACGCCTGCACGACCTGATTTTGAACATAACACGCCCGCAGCGCTGCAACACTTTGCACTTTCTACCAAAGTGCAAAGTGTTATTGATAAAACTTTTTCCGATCCACAACAAAGACCAGCATTTCGCTCGCTCAGTTATACACAAAGCGGCCCTGAAAAAGACGGGTTCGGGTTAAAAGCAAGGATTGATGTCCACGCGGACGGCACAACGCTAACTATTATGAAGATGGCTATCGCTAATGCTGTTTTTTATTCGCAATATCAGTGCCTGTTCAACGTGGTGGACTTAAAAAAATGGGAAATTATGTCTGAAGCACCATGGGTAAGCAAAACTCTAGATAATAGTTTTATGCTCCCGTTACATCCCGGAAAAATATATTCATCGTACAGTCAGATAGTAAACCGGGATCACCCTGAAAAAGATAAATTGCTCAGTCAGACGTGTGTTGCTGGTAATGAGTGGCGGAACGCCGCCGATATCAATTCTAAATTTCCTGGCCGTTATCTGGAGTTTTTGTGTAAGGGCGATCTCGGTGACGGTAGAGAGTCAAGCAGTGACTACGCTTATTTTGAGTCCTAGAAGATCTTTATTCGTATTGGTTTTCAAAGCGCTGGCCACTCGAAGCGTTTTAGCTTCACTGATGTAAATGTTACTTATTAAGTAAGTTTTTTGGCCAGAGTCCGCTCTGGCTGAAATTGAATAAGCCGTGACATGAAAATTTTTCCGGCTTCCAGTAACCAATTAGCTTTAGCCGGGACATAATCAACGTAGTTTACTATCAGCCTCAGGCAAATCAATTCGACAGAGCACTGATACAAAAAAGCCCGCAGGGCTTGTGCCGTCCGGGCTTTCAGGACTTCTACAGATGACTCTGGTAATCATCTTTGAAGAATTTTGGTGGAGCTGGCGGGAGTTGAACCCGCGTCCGAAATTCCTACATCCTCAGTACTACATGCTTAGTCAGTCTTTACATTCGCCTAGCAGCTGCGGACAGACACACCACTGACAGACTATCCTGATTAGATTTAACGCTTCAACCCCAGGCAAGGCATCCACGCGATCTCTTTTAGGTTTGACCTCTCTTGATCCCCGTCCTAAGAGCAGAGGCTAGGGAGAGAGGGCTCTAAGCAGCTTATTAAGCTGCTAGCGCGTAGCTTTCGTCGTTTGCGACTATTTTTTTGCGGTTTTTTAGCGAGGCCTACCGCACCTCGGCATGCACCTTGGGTTTCGCAAATCCCGTCGAATCCAGAATCAGCCCCATTAACCAATTACTCTAGCAAAAATCTTTAAAACTATCCAGCGATTAGCGGTTGCGATTTTTCATGATGCGCGCTTTGTCGAGCTTCCACTCACGCTCTTTGATGTCGTCGCGCTTGTCGTGCTCTTTCTTACCGCGCGCCACACCAATCTTCAGTTTGCACCAGGCGTTCTTCCAGTAGAGCGATAGCGCCAAAACGGTATAGCCTTCGCGGTTAACGTGGCCATAGAGCGATTCGAGTTCACGCTGGTTAAGCAGCAGCTTACGGTTGCGCGTCGGATCGCAAACAACGTGCGTCGAAGCAATAGCCAGCGGCTGGAAGGTGGAGCCGAACAGATAAGCTTCGCCATCGCGCAGCAAAATATAGCTGTCGCTGATGTTGGCTTTACCCGCACGGAGCGATTTCACTTCCCATCCTTGTAGCGACAATCCCGCTTCGAACTCCTCTTCAATGAAGTATTCATGACGGGCACGTTTGTTGAGGGCAATAGTGGCAGAACCGGGTTTATATACTTTTTTCTTTGTCATAGTGCGGCTTATTTTACATCACTTAGGCGGCCATCGCACCCCTTGTCCAGCGGGGCACCGGGAAACGGGATATTCTAGCACACCTCTGAATGCGGGGAATTTTTGTTTGATCGCTGGAAATGCTACAATTCAGCGGTTTTGTGATGACAGGAACCATTATGGCTCAGATTAGTCGTTCAGCGCTGGTGCCCTTCAGCGCTGAGCAAATGTACGAACTGGTCAACGATGTGGATGCCTATCCACAGTTTTTGCCGGGCTGTACCGGCAGTCGTGTGCTGGAATCGTCTGAAAATCAGATGACTGCCTCCGTCGACGTATCTAAAGCGGGTATCAGTAAGACATTTACCACGCGTAATACCCTTACCGACAATCAACGCATCCATATGCAGTTGGTCGATGGACCGTTCCGTAAGCTAACCGGCGGATGGCAGTTTGTCTCGCTGGGTGATGATGCCTGCAAGGTTGAGCTGAGCCTCGATTTTGAATTCACCAATATGCTGGTGGAAATGGCGTTTGCCCGCATCTTTAAAGAGCTGGCCAACAGCATGGTGCAGGCGTTTACCCAGCGTGCCAAAGAGGTTTATAGTGCCTGAGATTTCAGTTGAAGTGGTTTATGCGCTGCCGGAGAAGCAGTACCAGCGTGTAGTCAGACTGGAAGAGGGAAGCACCGTTGAGCTGGCTATTGTGGCATCGGGTCTGCTTGAGCTGTGTCGCGATATCGATCTCAGTAGTAACAAGGTCGGCGTATTTAGCCGCACGGTGAAGCTGAGTGATACGCTTCAGGAAGGCGATCGGGTAGAAATTTATCGACCACTGATTGCCGATCCCAAAGAGCTGCGACGTCAGCGCGCCGAACGTTCGGCCAGCGGGAAAAAGTAGTAAAACAGCCAGAAAAGCAAAAGGCACCAGCGGTGCCTTTTTTGTTGCCGTTCGATCAATCTTTCGACGTTGCCAGATTCGGCTTGTTGTCGATATTGGTCAGGATGCCGTTGCCGTCGAAGGTCAGCGTCAGCGTCTGCTGCTTCACGCTCTCATGCCCTAGCTCCTGACGGAATACGTAATACCAGACGTTGCTGCCAAACGGATTGCGCATCATCGGCGTACCGAGTATGTAGGCGACCTGCTGCTGCGTCATGCCGTTGTGGATTTTCGCCACGTCATTGGCAACCAGATAGTTGCCCTGGTTGATATCTGGGCGGTAAACCACGCGCTCAAGGGTTGAGCATCCTGCGGTCATCATCAACATTACCACTGCCGCGGCAGTCAGCGTTTTACAGCGCATCTCTACATTCCTTTTCTGGGGCCAAACGCCTTTTCTCAGGCTGTTTTTTTGCCATCAAATTCTGAACTGTGCCTGCGGCAGGCTTTATTATTCAGGCGACATAAGTTGCCGATGATAATAAACCTTTTCGCTATTGGAAACATCTATCATCGACAGAGCAAGCCTATGACCACGCAGCGGGAAGAAAGTGCGGCTGTTACGCCGCTAAAAGTTCTTTCGCGTTAGCGAGGGTATTGCGCGTCACTTCGCTGCCGCCAAGCAGACGCGCACATTTGTCCAGCGCCTGCATATGAGTTTCGGTCATTGCGCCATCGGTCTCTTTGCTGACGAAGAAGTGCTGATGACCGCAGTCGGCGACCTGCGGCAGGTGCGTTACGCACATAACCTGAGTTGATTCGCCCAGCTGGCGCAGCAGACGACCGACTACAGCAGCGGTTGGACCGCTGATACCGACATCGACTTCGTCGAAGATCATGGCGGGCGTTTCCATCTTCTTCGCGGTAATGACCTGGATAGCCAGCGCAATACGTGACAGCTCACCGCCAGAAGCCACTTTGCCCAGCGGCTGCAAAGGCTGCCTTGGGTTAGTGGTCAATTGGAAATCGATACGGCTGGCTCCGTCGGCGAGCAGCTGCAGCGCCTGTTGGCTGGTAGAGAGTAGCTGCACACTGTTCGCGAGGCGCTTATACTCTTCGTCGATTTGCTCGTACTCGTTCGCCTGCGGTGCAAAATCGTTAAGCTCTTTCAATTGCTACTGCAACAGTTCGCGGCGTGTTTCGCGCTCCTGCGACAGCTGATGGGCATGCTGGCCGTGGATCTGGATTAACAGCTGGCCCAAATCGTGCAGCTGCGACAGCGGGACAGCCGTGCCGTTGATAAAGCCACGCGAGCGGCCATCGGCGCTGATTACTCGGCGCAGCAAACACTCAGCCGTCATCCAGCTGATTCTCCTCCAGCCAGCGCTGAGCAGAAGGAGGGGACTTGAGGTTAAAACGGGCGCAGAGATCGGCACGAGCCGCTCCCTGGCGTACCATATCTGCTTCGGCGCGGCCGCCGAGGCACAGACCGAGCGCGTCGATAGCAATAGACTTACCCGCACCGGTTTCACCGGTAATCGCCGTCATACCGCGTTGGAAATCAATGTCGAGCTCACGAACGATAGCGAAGTTACTGATGGTTAGCTGTGCCAGTATAGAATTACCTGTATGGAAAAACAGTTATGGTTTTTCATACAGTATGAACTGGTTTTTTATCCAGTAAAGAGGGCGCGTTGAATTTAAAACAATTTTTTCGACCAGCCCAGTTTAGAACTCAGCGTATTGAAATAGCTGTAATTTTTAGGGTGAATCAGGTTCAGATGGTTCGCGCTGCGGCGAATTAACACATCTTCTCCTTCCTGAATGGGCAGGGCAATCTGGCTGTCACAGCTGATCTCTAAATCGCTACGGCGCGAAGGAAAACGCAGGCGAATGGTGCTGCTACTGTTGATCACCAGCGGGCGCGCCGACAGGGTATGCGAGAACATCGGCACTAGCGCAATGGCGTTAAGGGAAGGCGTTAAAATCGGTCCACCTGCTGACAGGGAGTAAGCGGTTGAGCCTGTTGGCGTAGCGATAATCAGCCCGTCAGAACGCTGCGAAAAAGCAAAAACCTCGTCGATATAGACCTCAAACTCGATCATATGCGCCACTTTGCCGGGATGCAGTACCACCTCATTAATTGCCAGACCAACACGTGGCGAATATTCGTCTTTACAGACACGCGCTTCCAGCAAAAAACGGCTCTCAACAAAATAATTTCCCTGTAACACCTCATCCAGCTGCTGCTGCGCGTTGTCTGGATCGAGATCGGTGAGAAAGCCCAGGTTACCACGGTTAATGCCAATTACTTTGATGTCATAGCGCGCCAGCACGCGTGCCGCGCCGAGCATATTACCGTCACCGCCAACTACTACGGCAAGGTCCGCACGTTGCCCAATCTCCGCCAGCGTGCCGGTCTGCACATCATGCAGGTTCAGCTCCTGGGCGATTTGCTTCTCAATAATCACTTGATAACCTTTGGCGGTCAGCCAGCGCCATAGCATCTCATGCGTGGTGAGAGCGGTAGGGTGACGCGGATGGCCTACAATACCAATGCAGTTAAAGTGTTTGTTCATTTGGTGGGTCTTTCCTCATAAGCCAAAACGGCAAGGCAATGTTATGGGTTCCCTTGAAACCGTCAAACCGATCCCCATAATAAGCGGACTGGCGAGATGAATGTGCAAAACGCGGAGAAATTCATGAGTAGTAAAGAACAGAACACCCCGAACGGGCAAGTCTCAGAAGAAATTCAACAGGATCAGCAACAACCTCAGGAAGCGGAGGCGGCAGTTGAGGTGGATCCGCGTGATGAGCGTATTGCCCAACTGGAAGCTGAACTGGCGCAGTCTCAGACTGGCGTGCGCGACGCCCAGCTGCGTGCGCAGGCGGAAATTGAGAATATCCGTCGCCGTACCGAGATTGACGTTGAAAAGGCGCACAAGTTTGCGCTGGAGAAGTTTGCCAACGAACTGCTGCCGGTAATCGACAGTCTTGAGCGTGCGCTGGAAGTCGCGGACAAAGAAAATCCAGAACTGGCTTCAATGATTGAAGGCATTGAGCTGACCCTGAAATCGCTGCTGGGTGCCGTGCGCAAGTTCGGCGTTGAAGTGGTGGGTGACACCAATGTGCCGTTTAACCCGGAAATCCATCAGGCGATGTCAATGATGGAGTCTGATGACGTTGCGCCTAACCATGTGATGATGGTGATGCAGCGTGGCTATACCCTAAATGGCCGCCTGCTGCGTCCGGCCATGGTGGCTGTGGCGAAAGCCAAAGGCTAAGCCGCAAATGAAACGCAGACGGCCGCGCCATGACGCGGCCGTTTTTATTTGCGCCTCAGCTGGCTGGCAGCTGCGGCATCCAGTCGATGGGCGTCTCACCCGCTTGAGCCAGCAATTCATTGGCCTGCGCGAAATGCCCGCAGCCAAAGAATCCGCGGTGCGCTGAGAGCGGCGACGGATGCGGAGCCTGCAACACATGATGCCGCTGGCGGTCAATAATGCTGCCTTTCTTCTGTGCGTGCGATCCCCAGAGTAAAAACACAACACCTTTACGATGCTGGTTGATTGCAGCAATAACGTTATCGGTAAACGTTTCCCAGCCCAAACGCGCATGGGAATGCGCTTTACCCGCTTCAACGGTCAGCACCGTATTCAGCAGCATCACGCCCTGTTGTGCCCAGCACTCCAGAAAGCCGTGCTGCGGACGTTTAAAGTCGGGGAATTCCTGCTCCAGCTCTTTGTACATATTCTGCAACGAGGGGGGAACCTGCACGCCGGACAGCACGGAGAACGCCAGACCGTGTGCTTGGTTCGGGCCGTGATAAGGATCCTGCCCAAGAATGACGACTTTTACGTCGCCCAGCTCTGTCAGACGAAACGCGTTGAACACATCCTTTTGTGGCGGATAAACCGTCACGCCAGTCGCACGCTCGTTGGCGACTAACTTAAGCGTTTCAGTGAAGTAGGGCTTCTCTTTCTCTTCGGCCAGCACGTCGTGCCAGGTCAGTTTATCCGTCATGGTTTGCTCCTTTAAGGTCAGTGTTGTTAGCTTAACGGTTCACTGCGCCAGGTTGAAGGTAAAAATATTTGAAAAATTTCAAAATAATCCCAGTTAAAAATTATCTGAATCAATTAATTGAAATTAGCAGCGAATTGGCAGAGTGGATAAATTGACTGAAGTCAAAACCTCTGTGCGGGACGAGTGCTATATCAGGGAATCCTTTTGACTTACCCACCGCGCTAATCTGGTTAGCGCTATGTTCTAGAGAACTGATTATGATGACTGGTATTCAAATTACCCAATACCAATAATCCTGGCCTGTTGAACTCATTCTGGCTGCTGGATGACGAAAGAGCAGAGGCTCGCTGCCTGTGTGCCAAAGCAGGATATGAAGAAGATCAGGTGTTTGCGGTGAGCAAGCCAAGCGAATTCGTTTATCGTGAAGTGCCGATGGAGATGAAACCACAGGTGCGCGTAGAAGGCGGCCAGCATCTGAATGTTAACGTGCTGCGCCGTGAAATGCTGGAAGATGCGGTTAAGCACCCTGAGAAATATCCGCAGCTGACGATTCGCGTTTCAGGTTACGCAGTTCGCTTTAATGCGCTGACGCCAGAACAGCAGCCTAATGTCATCACGCGTACGTTTACAGAAAGCCTGTAAGAGATGAATTTAGTCAGGTGCAGAAAAAGCACCCACTTTGCTGTGAAGCGTATACTAATGATATTAGTAGTAATTTGGCGTTTATATGCAAAGGATAAGTACCCTAATTGCTTTTCAATAGAGGTAGTTTTCCTTTAGTCGCAGTAACGGCTGTTTTACGACGCTAAATAAAAAAATCGCCTCAAACGAGGCGATTTTTTTATGACGATGCTGAATTATTCCGCATCATTGCTGGATGGCGCTGTAGCGCTTGGATTGCGGCGTTTACCGATGTTCTTGGTGTCACGGTGACGTTTTTTCACGCGTGGTTTTTCCGCTTCGCTCTCTTTTTGCTCTTTACGCTTCGCCAACACTTTTTTCGACGGTTTACCGGTGGTTTTAGCGCTTGGCGCACGCGTAACAGGGCGCAATTCATCAACCGTACGCGGCTTCAGCGGTTCATTCAGATAGCGGCTGATTTTGCCGATCAGCAGGTGATCGTGCGCTTCTACCAGCGACAGCGCAGTCCCTTTACGGCCAGCGCGCGCGGTACGGCCAATACGGTGCAGATAGGTATCGGCGGTGCGTGGCATATCATAGTTAATGACATGGCTGACATCTTCGATGTCGATACCGCGTGCGGCGACATCGGTTGCCACCAGCACATTGACGCGTCCATCGGTGATGCGTTTAATCGCCTCAGTACGTTTGGCCTGCACCATCTCGCCTTCCAGGTAGCAGTAGCGAATTCCCGCATCGTGCAGCCACTGTACCAGCTCATGCAAACGCTCACGCTTGCGCACGAACACGATAGAGCGCGTCACGTCAGGCTGCTTCAGCAGGTAGATCAGCAGTTTTGTTTTGTGTTCTAGATCGTCGGCGCGATAGTACCACTGCTGGATCTTCTTGCGCTCGCGGCGGCTGGGATCGGCTTCGACTTCTACCGGCTCGTTAAGCAGACGCTCAGCAAAATCTTTTATCGCGTCCCCTTCCAGCGTGGCAGAGAACAGCATGGTTTGCTTACGCCAGCGCGTTTCCCCTGCGATGGTTTCAATATCCTGCGCAAAGCCTAAATCCAGCATGCGGTCGGCTTCATCAAGGATCAGCGTCTCAACGGCGCGGCAATCGAAGTTCTCTTCTTTAATATACTGAAGCAGACGACCTGTGGTCGCGACCACAACATCCTGATTCTCGCTGAAGACCTCTGCGTGGTTCATATAAGCCACGCCGCCGGTGATGGTAGCGATATCCAGATGCGTATGCTTTGCCAGTTCGCGCGCTTGATCGGCAACCTGCATCGCCAGTTCGCGCGTCGGCGTCAGGATCAGGATGCGCGGCGGGCACGATTTTTTTCGCGGGAAATCGAGCAGGTGTTGCAGTACCGGCAGCAGGTACGCGGCGGTTTTCCCGGTTCCGGTAGGAGCAGAACCCAGAACGTCGCGGCCCTCCAGCGCAGGTGGGATCGCCTCAGCCTGAATTGCGGTTGGGCGCATGAAGCCTTTGTCCTGCAGGGCTTCCAACAGGCTTTCGTCGAGTTCGAGTTCGGAAAATGTGGTTACGGTCATGGTCTACCTCAGTTTGGGGCACTGATTATAGACAGAGCAAACGCAATCTTCATCTGTTTATCCGCCTCGTTCAGCCCATTGCGTGTATTCCTTACGCTGTCACGGTACACTGATGCGCTGCCGCACGGCAGGAAAAAAAGTAATGGTTGCAGAGTATGACGCAGGAAAAGCCGCATGTGCGGCCATTGTTAAAAAGAAACGGCTTTACCTTTAAACAGTTTTTCGTCGCGCACGATCGCTGTGCGATGAAGGTGGGTACCGATGGGATTTTGCTGGGTTCCTGGGCACCGGTAGCGAATGCGCGCCGCATACTTGATATCGGTAGCGGTAGCGCGCTGATTGCCCTGATGCTGGCGCAGTGTGCTTATTGATGCGGTGGAGCTGGATGCCGCCGCGCAGCAGGCGCAGGAAAACGTGGCTCAGTCGCCTTGGCCAACGCGTATGAAGTGCATTCGCAGGATATCTTTGCCTTTACCAAAGGCTGCGATCGTCGCTATTCACTGATCGTCAGCAACCCGCCTTACTTTCCGCAGGGCGTTGCCTGCGGCACGCCAGAACGCGCTAGCGCACGCTCAACGTCAAGACTGGATCATCACACCCTGCTGCGCTGTGCGGCACTGCTGATCGAGGAAGAGGGCTTTTTCTGCGTGGTGCTGCCAGAAGACGTAGGACAAAACATGATTGCGCTGGCGCAGAAAAGAGGGCTGGCATCTGCGCTTTCGCATTGACGTGGCGGAATATGCCCATCGCCCGCCGCACAGCGTGCTGCTCGGTTTTTCGCCCAGCGCGGGCGAAACGCTGCTGGAGAGGATGGCAATACGTAACCAGGATACCCACTATTCCTAAGCTTGGTGTAGCCTGACGCGTGACTTTTACCTCTTTATGTAACAGGCGTTAAGATAGACGGTTCCGCTTCAGGCAGCATGTCGGGATAATCGCGGGTAAAGTGCAGCCCGCGGCTCTCTTTACGCGCCAGCGCACAGCGCACCATCAGTTCCGCCACCTGCGTCAGATTGCGCAGCTCCAGCAGGTTGCTGGAAAGGCGAAAATTGGCGTAGTACTCATCAATCTCCTGCTGCAACAGGCTGATGCGTCGCAGCGCCCGCTCCAGCCTGCGCGTGGTACGCACTATCCCGACATAGTCCCACATAAAAAGCCGCAGCTCGTGCCAGTTATGCTGGATCACCACGCGCTCATCAGCATCGTCTACGCGGCTTTCATCCCATGCCGGTAGCCGGTCAACGGCCGCTGTTTGTGGCAGCACCCGCAGCAAATCTTCTGCCGCCGACCAGCCATATACCAGACACTCCAGCAGTGAGTTAGAGGCCATGCGGTTAGCGCCGTGCAGCCCGGTGTAGCTCACTTCGCCGATAGTATAGAGCCCGTCAATGTCAGTACGTCCGTGTGCATCCACCATCACTCCACCGCAGGTATAGTGCGCCGCCGGGACAACAGGAATGCGATCTCTGGTCAGATCGAGGCCAAAGGTCATCAGCTTTTCATAAATGCTCGGGAAGTGGCTGCGGACAAACTCTGGCGGTTGGTGGCTGATATCCAGATAAAGGCAGTCGACGCCGAGCCGCTTCATTTCATGGTCAATGGCGCGTGCCACAATATCGCGTGGTGCAAGCTCGGCGCGCTCATCAAATTCCGGCATAAACCGGGTGCCGTCAGGTCGCAGCAGCCAGGCTCCTTCGCCGCGCAACGCCTCGCTCAGCAAAAAGCTGCGCGCATCAGGGTGAAACAGGGATGTCGGATGAAACTGGTTAAACTCCAGATTTGCTACGCGGCAGCCAGCGCGCCACGCCATGGCGATACCGTCACCAGACGCAACGTCGGGGTTGGTGGTGTACTGATAGACTTTCGCTGCACCGCCGGTCGCTAGCACCACCGCGCGTGCGCTACAGGTTTCTACCTGCTCGCGATTGCGGTTCCAGATCCAGGCTCCCGTGACGTGACGTGGGCCTGGAAGCACCAGCTTGTCTGATAAAATCAGATCTACCGCGTTGGCGCGCTCAAGAACACGGATACGGGGATGGCTTAGCGCCTGGCTAACCAGCGTGGTCTCGACGGCGCTGCCGGTGGCGTCGGCGCTGTGCAGAATACGCCGATGGCTATGGCCGCCTTCGCGTGTCAGGTGATAACGCTGCTCGCCCGTTGCCTGTGAATCAAGATCGAAGTCAACGCCATGATCGATTAGCCACTGCACGCAGTGGCGTGCGTTGCTGGCAACGAAAGAGACGGCTTCCGGTTCGCAAAGTCCTGCGCCCGCGATCAGCGTATCTTCCACATGCGATTCGATACTGTCGGTTTCGTCGAATACGGCGGCGATGCCACCTTGCGCATAAAGCGTTGAGCCTTCACTGACTTGTGCCTTACTTAACACCAGCACGTCGTAATGTGCTGCCAGCCGCAGCGCCAGCGACAGACCCGCCGCGCCACTGCCAATAATCAAGACGTCGCACTGATAATCTGGAGAGGTTAACTGAGTCATGATTTTTAATTTACTAAACGAGGGTAGGGCGAGGGTAAGCGTTTAGGGATTACTTGTGAAGGATTTTAAACAATGTTTGCGCAGATACAGCTTAATTAGCAGACAGGGGGATTTAAAATCAAAGCATTTCAGCGCTGTGCGAGGAATGCATGTTTTTTATCTGAAATGTAGCGGCAATAAAGGATTTAAAGATGAAAAAGCCTCCGTCATAAGGTACTCTGCCTGCGATTCTGCGTTGATAGCCGCAGTCTGGATTACACTGTCTTGAGAATGAAAAACAAATGACAGCGCATCTGGAACAGTCATCATCAGCGCGTTAAGTGAACTTTTAGCCGCACCACGACTAAGCGGATGCTTGCTCAGAACCATGAAGATGTGCTGGCAGTTCCTTATACGCATTTAAAAAAATTTGGGGAGACATTACCTCGGATGAGCGAGCAGTTAACGGATCAGGTACTCGTAGAACGGGTACAGAAGGGAGATCAGAAGTCATTCAATTTACTGGTTATTCGTTACCAGTATAAAGTGGCGAGCCTGGTTTCCCGCTATGTTCCGTGGGGAGACGTTCCTGATGTCGTTCAGGAGTCCTTTATCAAAGCGTATCGTGCGCTGGAATCTTTCCGCGGCGATAGCGCTTTTTATACCTGGCTCTATCGTATTGCGGTCAATACCGCTAAAAATTACCTGATTGCCCAGGGGCGTCGGCCGCCATCCAGCGATGTGGATGCGATCGATGCGGAAAATTTCGAAAGTGCGGGCGCATTAAAAGAAATTTCGAACCCTGAGAACTTAATGTTGTCAGATGAACTGAAACAAATCGTCTTTCGAACCATTGAGGCGCTTCCTGAAGATTTGCGTATGGCTATTACCCTCAGGGAACTAGACGGGTTAAGCTACGAAGAGATTGCTGCCATTATGGATTGTCCGGTCGGTACGGTGCGTTCACGTATCTTCCGTGCGCGAGAGGCTATCGATAATAAAGTTCAACCGCTTATCCAACGTCAGTGATAACGGCTACTGGAAGGGTACTTAGGCATGCAGAAAGAACAACTTTCCGCTTTGATGGATGGCGAGGCGCTCGATAACGCGCTGTTGTCAGAACTATCTCAGGATGCAGAACTGCAACAGCGCTGGACAAGCTACCATCTCATCCGCGACACCATGCGCGGCGATGTGGGCGATGTGCTGCACTTCGATACTTCTGCGCGCGTCGCAGCAGCCCTTGAACAGGAACCTGCTCGTAACGTCACGGCGTTGATTCCAGAAGCGCAGCCTGAACCGGCCAGCGTTGAAAAAATGCCATTCTGGCGCAAAATGCGGCCTTGGGCGGCGCAGCTGACTCAGGTCGGCGTAGCGGCGTGCGTATCGCTGGCGGTTATCGTTGGTGTACAGCACTACAACCAGCCGAACGGCACCACCGCAGAGCCTTCTGACTCGCCCGTGTTTAACACACTGCCGATGATGGGCAAAGCGTCGCCGGTTAGCTTGGGTGTACCCTCCGATGCATTTGATACGGGCGGAGCTAACCAGCAGGTTCAGGAGCAGCGTCGTCGCGTAAATGCCATGTTGCAAGACTATGAACTGCAGCGCCGTCTGCATTCTGATCGTCTGCAGTTTGAAACCAATGTACCGCAGCAGGCGCAGGCGAACGTTCCCGGCAACCAGACATTAGGTGTTCAACAGCAGTAATGAAGCAGCTTTGGTGTGCCGTTAGCCTGCTGGCAGGCAGCCTGCTTTGGTCATCTACCGCCCCTGCGCAGACATCTGCGTCCGGGGCGTTGTTACAGCAGATGGAGCAGGCCAGCAAGACCCTCAATTACGAATTCGCTTATATCAACGTTTCGCGCATGGGCATCGAATCGCTGCGTTATCGTCATGCGGTGATCGATAATCGCGTCTATGCGCAGCTGTTGCAAATGGACGGCCCGCGACGTGAAGTTATTCAGCGCGGCAGCGATATCCGCTATTTCGAACCTGGCCTCGATCCTTTTTCTCTGCCGGGCAACCACATCATTGACGCCTTGCCGTCGCCTATTTTCGCCGATTTCGCTCAACTCTCCAGCGCCTGGGACTTTATTCCGGTAGGCCGCTCACGCATTGCCGATCAGTTGTGCGAGGTTATACGTATCGTCTCGCGTGATGGCACGCGCTACAGCTACGTGGTATGGCTGGATGTGGGTACAAAGCTCCCGCTGCGTATCGATCTGCTGGATCGTGATGGTGAAACGCTGGAACAGTTCCGCGTCATTAGTTTTGCCGTCGACGAAGGCGTGCGCAATTTAATGCAGGGTCTGCAAAAGGCCAACCTGCCGCCTTCGCTTTCTGTGCCGGCAGGTGAGAAAGTAACGCTGAACTGGCAGCTTGGCTGGGTGCCAGCGGGTATGTCACTGATTTCACAAAACCGTCGTGAAATTCCAGCAATGAATAAAACAGTCGAGTCGCGGCTCTACAGCGACGGACTTTTCAGCTTCGCCATTAACATTACCCCGGCCGATAAAAGCAGCGTTACGCAGACATTGCGCACAGGACGTCGTACGGTGCAGACCGAAGTGCGCAATAATAGCGAAATTACTGTTGTAGGCGAACTGCCGCCCGCGACAGCAAAACGCATTGCGGACAGTATTGATTTGGGGTCACAACGATGATGAGAGAATGGGCCACCGTGGTGGCATGGCATGACGGAATTGCTACGCTGCACACAGAGGCTAAAACGTCCTGTAACAGCTGCTCAGCGCGAAAAGGCTGCGGCAGTCATATGCTAAATAAGCTTGGGCCCAAAGACGCTCACGTCATGGAAATTGTCAGCGAAAAACCGTTGCAGCCGGGCCAGCGCGTCGAGCTGGGTATCAAAGAAAGCAGCCTGCTCGGTTCAGCGCTGCTGGTATATATGACCCCATTGCTCGGGATGTTCCTGTTGGCTGGCCTGTTTCAGGCACAGTTTCACAGCGATCTGGCGGCCGCCTGCGGGGCACTGCTTGGCGGCATCGGTGGCTTTATAATTGCGAAGGGCGTGTCGCTGAAAGTAGGCGATCGCGCCGCCTTCCAGCCCATCATTCTGAGTGTGGCGCTTCCGCCTGACGCACTGCGTGTGGAAAGCGAAGCATGATCCTCTGCCAGGCCGCGTACATCGCGGTCTTTTGCTGTCTGTTTCTCGTCAAAAAGTGTTGCGATTCCGCAACGTTCCATTCTTTTATGCGCAGCCTTAACAGTGTAATATGCATCGTCATTAATGAGGCTGACAGGATTGTAGGTTAAGAGCGATCTTCCTGAATGTGTCTGTGCTCAGTTTTTCAACAGTTTTTCTACGTGAATATATTCATATAAATGAAGCACATAAGAAACTTCTCCATCATCGCGCACATTGACCATGGCAAATCGACGCTCTCTGACCGTTTGATTCAAATCTGTGGCGGCTTAACCGATCGTGAGATGGCGGCACAGGTACTCGACTCAATGGATCTTGAGCGCGAGCGCGGCATTACCATCAAAGCGCAAAGCGTGACGCTCGATTACAAAGCGCTCAACGGCGAAACTTACCAGCTCAATTTCATCGATACCCCGGGGCACGTCGACTTCTCCTATGAAGTGTCGCGCTCGCTGGCAGCCTGCGAAGGCGCACTGCTGGTGGTGGATGCAGGACAGGGCGTAGAAGCGCAGACCTTGGCGAACTGCTACACCGCGATTGAGATGGATCTGGAGGTCGTGCCGGTACTGAATAAGATCGATCTGCCTGCTGCCGACCCTGAACGTGCAGCGCAGGAGATCGAAGACATCGTTGGCATCGACGCTACCGATGCGGTGCGCTGCTCGGCGAAAACCGGCGTTGGCGTACCGGAAGTGCTGGAGCGTCTGGTGCGCGATATTCCGCCGCCGGAAGGCTCTGCGGACGCGCCGCTGCAGGCGTTGATCATTGACTCATGGTTCGACAACTACCTTGGCGTCGTCTCGCTGATCCGTGTGAAAAACGGCACGGTGCGCAAAGGCGACAAAGTTAAAGTGATGAGCACCGGCCAGGTCTATAATGCCGATCGCCTCGGTATCTTTACGCCGAAGCAGGTTGACCGCACCGAACTGAACTGCGGCGAAGTGGGCTGGCTGGTGTGCGCCATTAAAGACATTCTCGGCGCGCCAGTGGGTGATACCCTGACGCTGTCGCGTAATCCGGCAGACAAAGCGCTGCCTGGCTTCAAGAAAGTGAAGCCGCAGGTCTATGCTGGCCTGTTCCCGGTAAGCTCTGACGACTATGAAGCCTTCCGTGACGCGCTCGGCAAACTGAGCCTCAACGACGCCTCCCTGTTCTATGAGCCAGAAAGCTCAACCGCGCTGGGCTTCGGTTTCCGCTGTGGCTTCCTCGGCATGCTGCACATGGAGATCATCCAGGAGCGTCTGGAGCGCGAGTATGACCTCGATCTGATCACCACTGCACCAACCGTTGTCTACGAAGTGCAAACCACCGACGGCGAAACTGTCTACGTTGACAGCCCGTCCAAACTGCCGCCGCTGAATAATATCGAAGAGCTGCGTGAGCCGATTGCCGAATGTCATATGCTGCTGCCGCAGGAGTACCTGGGCAACGTCATCACTCTCTGCATTGAGAAGCGCGGCGTGCAGACCAGCATGGTTTACCACGGCAACCAGGTTGCGCTGACCTACGATATTCCGATGGCGGAAGTGGTACTCGACTTCTTTGACCGTCTGAAATCGACCTCGCGCGGCTATGCCTCTCTTGATTACAACTTCAAGCGTTTCCAGGCTTCTGACATGGTGCGCGTTGACGTGCTGATCAACCAGGAGCGCGTAGATGCGCTGGCGCTAATTACCCATCGTGATAACTCGCAGTATCGCGGCCGCGAGCTGGTCGAGAAAATGAAAGATTTGATCCCGCGTCAGCAGTTTGATATCGCGATTCAGGCGGCGATCGGCAACCACATCATTGCACGCTCAACCGTGAAGCAGCTGCGTAAAAACGTTCTCGCCAAGTGCTACGGCGGTGACGTCAGCCGTAAGAAGAAACTGTTGCAGAAACAGAAAGAAGGTAAGAAGCGCATGAAGCAGGTTGGTAACGTTGAGCTGCCGCAGGAAGCCTTCCTCGCCATTCTGCATGCCGGTAAGGACAGCAAATAAGGATTTCCCATGGCTAATATGTTCGCCCTGATTCTGGCGATAGCGACGCTGATTACTGGCGTTATCTGGTGTATCGATCGCTTTAAATGGGCACCGGCACGTCGGGCTAAACGGGCGGAAGCCCAGGCTGCGGCAGGCAACACGCTGGATAGCAAGACTCTGGCGAAAGTTAACGGTCAGCCAGGCTGGGTAGAGACCACAGCCTCGGTCTTTCCGGTGCTGCTGGTAGTGTTTGTGGTGCGCTCGTTTATCTATGAGCCGTTCCAGATTCCGTCCGGCTCTATGATGCCAACACTGCTGATCGGTGATTTTATTCTGGTAGAGAAATTTGCCTACGGGATTAAAGATCCGATCACCCAGACAACGCTGATCCCGACCGGTCATCCGCAGCGCGGCGACATCGCGGTATTTAAATACCCGAAAGATCCGAGCCTAGATTACATCAAGCGCGTTATTGGTCTGCCGAGGGACAAAGTGGTGTTTGATCCCTATAGCAAAACGCTGACCGTCAGCCCGAACTGTGCCGCCGGCCAGAGCTGCACCAGCGCGCTGCCGATCATCTATACCAACGTTGAGCCGAGCAACTTCATTCACACCTTCAGCGGATTTGACGGCAACGAAACCGGCAATGGTTTCTACCAAGTTCCGCAGGGCGAAACCATGCGCTGCGGGCTGCGTCTCGGCACACGTAAAGAGACGCTGGGCAACGTAACGCACGATATTTTGCTGATAAACGAAGCGCAGAGCCAGGCAAACATGTACTATCAACAGCTGGGCCAGCCCCAGGCGAGCTGGGTCGTGCCGCAGGGACAATATTTCATGATGGGCGATAACCGCGACAACAGCGCCGACAGCCGCTACTGGGGCTTTGTCCCGGAGCGTAATCTGGTCGGTAAAGCGGTTGCCATCTGGATGAGCTTTGATAAGCAAGAGGGTCAGTGGCCGACAGGGGTTCGCCTGAGTCGTATCGGCGGCATTCACTGATTAATCTGGCCCAGATTAACGGGCAAAACGGTTGGCCTCCTGCGGGAGGCCACTGCACACGAAACAGATTGCGTTGGAAAGCCAGCCCTGTTTCGTATGCAGAGTCACAGACGTACAAAAGAATTGGAATCGCATGAACCCCATCCTCATTAATAAGCTTCAGCGCAAACTGGGCTACACTTTTACTCATCCGGAACTCTTGCAACAGGCGCTAACGCACCGCAGCGCCAGCAGTAAGCACAACGAGCGTCTTGAATTTCTTGGCGATTCCATTCTCAGCTATGTGATCGCCAACGCGCTCTATCATCGCTTTCCTCGGGTTGACGAGGGCGATATGAGCCGCATGCGTGCGACACTGGTGCGTGGCAACACCTTGGCAGAGATGGCGCGGGAGTTTGACCTTGGTGAATGTCTGCGCCTGGGGCCGGGTGAGCTGAAAAGCGGCGGATTTCGCCGTGAATCCATCCTCGCGGATACTGTGGAAGCGCTGATTGGCGGCATCTTCCTCGACAGTAATATCCAGATGGTGGAAAAACTGATCCTTGACTGGTATCAGACGCGCCTTGAGCAGATTAGCCCAGGCGATAAGCAAAAAGATCCGAAAACCCGCCTGCAGGAGTATCTGCAGGGGCGTCATCTGCCGCTGCCGTCCTATCTGGTGGTGCAGGTGCGTGGCGAATCCCACGATCAGGAATTCACCATTCACTGTCAGGTGAGTGGCATGGCTGAACCGGTGGTGGGCGTAGGCTCCAGCCGTCGTAAAGCAGAACAGGCTGCCGCTGAACAGGCGTTAATTAAGCTTGGTCTCGAATAGCAATATCCCGGCGTCTGAACAGGCGCTGAAAAAGTCAGGACTCGAATGAGCGAACAGAATACCTATTGCGGCTTTGTCGCGATTGTCGGCCGACCCAACGTCGGCAAATCCACCTTACTAAACCAGCTGTTGGGGCAGAAGGTGTCGATCACCTCGCGTAAGCCGCAAACCACGCGCCACCGCATTATAGGCATCCACACTGAAGGCGAATATCAGGCCATTTACGTGGATACGCCTGGGCTGCACATGGAAGAGAAACGCGCCATTAACCGCCTGATGAACCGCGCGGCCAGCAGTTCCATCGGTGACGTAGAGCTGGTGATCTTTGTGGTTGAAGGCACGCGCTGGACGCCAGATGATGAGATGGTGATTAACAAGCTGCGCGACAACAAGGTTCCGGTGGTGCTGGCCATCAATAAAGTGGACAACATCCAGGACAAAAGCATCCTGCTGCCGCACTTGCAGTTCCTTAGCCAGCAGATGAACTTCCTCGACATCGTGCCAATTTCTGCCGAAAACGGGAAAAACGTCGATACCATCGCGGCCATCGTGCGTAAGCGTCTGCCGCAGGCGGATCACCATTTCCCGGAAGATTATATTACCGATCGCTCGCAGCGCTTTATGGCGTCAGAGATCATCCGCGAGAAGCTGATGCGTTTCCTCGGTGCTGAGCTGCCGTACTCGGTGACGGTTGAAATCGAGCAGTTCATCGCTAACGAGCGCGGCGGCTACGACATCAGCGGCCTGATTCTGGTTGAGCGCGAAGGGCAGAAGAAGATGGTAATTGGCAATAAAGGGGCCAAAATCAAAACTATCGGCATTGAAGCGCGTAAGGACATGGAAGAGATGTTTGAAGCCAAAGTGCATCTCGAACTGTGGGTCAAGGTTAAATCCGGCTGGGCTGACGACGAACGTGCGCTGCGCAGCCTGGGTTATGTAGACGACCTCTGATCCTATGGAAGGCTGGCAACGCGCCTTTGTACTGCATAGTCGCCCGTACAGCGAAACCAGCATGCTGCTCGACCTGTTCAGCGAAAGCGATGGACGTGTCAGAGTGCTGGCGAAAGGCGCACGAGCGCGCCGCTCGCAGCTAAAAGGCACGCTGCAACCCTTTACGCCGCTGCTGGTACGCTGGACCGGTCGCGGCGAAGTTAAAACGCTGACCAAAGCCGAAGCGGTCTCGCTGGCGTTGCCTCTCAGCGGTATCACGCTCTACTGCGGGTTCTACGTTAACGAACTGCTGTCACGCGTGCTGGAGCAGGAATTTCCCTTGTCAGAACTCTTCTTCGATTACCTGAACTGCCTGCAAACTCTGGCGGCAGAGAATAGCTCGCCTGAACCGGTGCTGCGCCGCTTCGAGCTGGCACTGCTTGGCCATCTCGGCTACGGCGTCGATTTCCTGCACTGTGCCGGTAGCGGCGAGCCTGTGACAGATGCCATGACCTACAGCTACCGTGAAGAAAAAGGCTTCATCGCCAGTCTGGTAACGGGCCAGCGCAGCTTTATCGGTCGCCAGCTACGGGCGCTGTGGGAACGTGATTTTCCTGATGCCGATACGCTGCGTGCCGCCAAGCGCTTCACTCGTATTGCGCTCAAGCCCTATCTGGGCGGTAAGCCGCTAAAAAGCACCGAACTGTTTCGCCAGTTCGTGCCGAAAAAGCGGCCAGATGCCGCCAGCCCTTAGCGCTGTGCCTGCGCCGTGCGGCGCGGTACACTCTGACTTTACGACATAGTTAAACTGAGGACTGTCATGGCTAAGTTGCTGTTAGGGGTCAATATCGATCACATCGCCACGGTGCGTAACGCGCGCGGCACAAACTATCCCGATCCGGTGCAGGCAGCCTTTGTCGCCGAGCAGGCGGGTGCGCAAGGCATCACCGTGCATTTACGTGAAGATCGCCGCCATATCACCGATCGCGACGTGCGTATTCTGCGCGACACCATCCAGACGCGCATGAACCTGGAGATGGCGGTGACTGACGAGATGGTCGGTATCGCCTGCGACATTAAACCGCACTTTGTTTGCCTGGTGCCGGAAAAGCGCGAAGAGGTAACGACCGAAGGCGGCCTCGACGTGGCGGGCCAGCAGGACAAAATCAACGTGGCGGTCAAGCAGTTAAGCCAGGCGGGCATCCTGGTTTCGCTGTTTATCGACCCCGATCATCGCCAGATTGACGCGGCAGTTGCCAGCGGCGCGCCCTATATCGAAATTCATACCGGCGCTTACGCTGAGGCAGCAGAAGGCTTGGCGCGCGAAGCTGAACTGGCGCGTATCCGCCACGCCGCGACTTTCGCTGCCAGCCTGGGGCTGAAGGTTAATGCTGGTCATGGTCTCACTTACCACAACGTGCAGCCGATCGCCGCGCTGCCGGAAATGCACGAGCTGAATATCGGCCACGCTATTATTAGCCGCGCCTTGTTCAGCGGCCTGGCCAATGCGGTCAAAGAGATGAAGCTGCTGATGCGGGAAGCACGTCGCTAATGGCTATTCTTGGACTGGGTACCGATATCGTTGAGATTGAGCGCATCGCCGGCGTGATTGAACGCTCCGGCGATCGCCTGGCGTGTCGCGTACTGAGCGAAGCCGAGTGGCAGCAGTATCAGCGTCATCAGCAGCCGGTGCGCTTCTTGGCCAAACGCTTTGCCGTTAAAGAAGCGGCTGCCAAAGCTTTTGGCACCGGCATTCGCGGCGGGTTAGCCTTTAACCAGTTTGAAGTCTACAACGATGCGTTGGGTAAGCCCGGCCTGCGTTTTTTCAATCACGCCTGCGAAGTGGTGGAAAAGCTCGGTGTGAGGCACGTTCACGTCACGCTGGCAGATGAGCGCCATTACGCCTGCGCGACGGTGATCATTGAGAACTAGTGGTGGAGCACCACAAACTTTTCCCACAGCGCATCGCGTAATTCGATGTGCTGTGGATCAAGAATAATGGTGTTATCGATAGGGCAGACGCTCTGGCAGGTTGGCGTGTTGTAATGGCCAACACATTCGTGTGCAGCGGCTGGCGTCGATCTGATAGATCTCCGCACCGAGCGCAATTGCTTGGTTCGGGCATTCGGGTTCGCACATATCGCAATTAATGCATTTGGCGGTAATTAACAGCGCCATTATTTCACCTGATTAGCTAAAAACGGCGAGATTATACTCCTGTTCGCCGCCTAGTTCAGCTTTTTCACCAGCGCTTCGCTGTGGCGGATATGGCTGGCAGCGCGTTCCGGATCGTTCTGCACCAGCGCCATAAACAGCAGATCGGTCAGCGCCAGCTGTGCGGTGGTCGACGAGATCGCGGCGCGTGCTTTGCTCTTCCGCCACCGTATAGAGGCAGTGCGTCGCTGTCTGTTGCAGACTGTTAGGCGTAAAACCGGTAAAGGCCAGCACGTAAGCACCAATCTGTTCCGCTTCCTGCGCGGCAAGGTTAATCTCTTTGCGTTCACCGGTATAGGATATCGCCAGCAGCACGTCGCCGGGCCGCATCGTCTGCACGCTCGCCAGCCAGCAGCGCATGCATATCCTGCTTGGCTACCGCATTTATGCCAATTTTTCATCAGCTTCCACGAAAAATCTTTTGCCACTAACCCTGAAGCGCCAATGCCGACCAGCACAATGCGCTGGGCGTTTTTCAGCAGGTGCAGCGTCTTGGTCAGCTTCTCCTCACTGTTGATATCCAGCGTGGCACGAATGGCAGAAAGCTTCTCTGTCAGCAGCTTTTCGCCGACGGTTTTGAGCGAATCATCGCTGAGAATATGGTTGTGCACGGTAATGGCATCGCGATCCGCCAGCGATTCACTTAGCGCCAGCTTGAGCGCGGGAAAGCCCTTATAGCCCAGCTTCTGCGCAAATTTCACCACGCTCGACTGGCTCACGCCCGACTCTTCAGCCAGCTTTTGTGAACTGAGATGTCGCGCCCGATCAGGCTGTAACAACAGAAAATCAGCCAGCCGACGCTCATTTAGCGCCAGACGCGGGTAGAGCTGACGGATGCGCAGCAATGAGCTCATGCCTGGTCCTCGTTTAGGTGTCATACCGGTAAGATGCATAGTGCAGCTGAAGAATAAACTATTCATCTGGCATTGTAGTCACCGGAATTAAAAATAGCAGCCGTCGCCGCTGCGGCGGTTGATGGCTACAATAAGGAACAGTGTGGCGAACAAAGCGAATAAGGAGCGTTTTTTGATCAAAGGTACACAACGTCGCGTAGTGTTTTTTGACCTGGACGGCACGTTACATCAGCAGGATATGTTCGGCACCTTTATGCGTTATTTGCTGTGGCGTCAGCCGCTCAATTTATTGCTGGTGGTGCCGTTGCTGCCAATTGTTGGTCTGGGCTTGCTAATCAAAGGCCGGTCGGCGCGCTGGCCAATGAGTTTACTGCTCTGGTCGATTACCTTTGGCCGCTCGGAGCGCACGCTACTGCGGCGCGAAGCAGCGTTCGCCCAATGGTTCCGCCAGCGCGTCACCGCGTTCCCTGTGGTGCAACAGCGCCTGACTGACTATCTGGGCAGCGATAACGCCGATGTATGGCTGATTACCGGCTCGCCGCAGTCGCTGGTGGAGCAGGTCTATTACGATTCGGCCTTCCTACCGCGCGTTAAGCTGATTGCCAGCCAGATGCGCCGTGGATTTGGCGGTCGGGTGCTGGCTATGCGCTGCCTCGGCCACGAGAAAGTGGCGCAGCTGGAGGAGAAAATCGGCACGCCGCTACAGCTTTATAGCGGCTACAGCGACAGCAAGCAGGATAACTCGCTGCTGTTTTTCTGCCAGCACCGCTGGCGCGTGACGCCGCGCGGTGAACTTCAGCAGCTGGAGTAGGGTTTAATCTTCGAATCTGCGCGCGGGGTCGCTATAATGCGCCGCTTTGCTGCTGCCGGGAGTAAGCCTGCGTGAATCAATCTCAAGACGAATACTGGATGCGCCATGCGCTGCGGCTGGCGCGCATCGCTTGGGAGCAGGGTGAAGTGCCGGTCGGCGCAGTGCTGGTGCAGGGCGAACGCGTGATTGGTGAAGGCTGGAACCGGCCCATCGGCCAGCACGATCCTACCGCGCACGCCGAGATTATGGCGCTGCGCCAGGGCGGCAAAGTGCTGGAGAATTACCGTCTGCTGGACACCACGCTCTATGTGACGCTGGAACCTTGCGTTATGTGCGCGGGCGCGATGGTGCACAGCCGTATTACGCGACTGGTGTATGGTGCCTGTGATGAGAAGACCGGCGCGGCAGGTTCGCTGATCGACGTGCTGGGTCATCCCGGCATGAATCATCAGGTCAGGCTTCAGACCGGCGTGCTAGCGGAAGAGTGCGCGGCAATGCTGAGCGACTTTTTCCGCATGCGGCGTGAGCAAAAAAAAGCGCTGCGTCAGGCGCAGCGCGGAACGGGTTGAAATAGCTTAATCAGCGGCCAGCACAGGCCGAACATCAGTTCATCGCGATTTCCGGCGTGACCGCCGGATAACCGCTGCCCAGCTCCGCTTCCAGCGCAGACTTCTGTGCCAGTCGTTTCTCCTGCTCCTGCAAATATCCCACCAGGCTCAACTGATACTTACGAATATTCTCTACGTAGTTGTAGGCTTGATGGCCGCGCGCATAGCCATAGCTGGTCTGCGCGTAATAGCGTTTCTGGCTCAGCATCGGCAGCCGCAGCTTCACGTCGGCCCAGCTATCGGGATTGCCACCCTGTTTCACGGTGAGCTTACGCGCATCCAGCATATGGGCGTAACCCATATTGTAGGCGGCCAGCGCGAACCAGATGCGCTCCTCATCCGGGATTGTTTCCGGGACTTTCTCCATCATGCGCTGCAAGTAGAGGCTGCCGCCGCGAATGCTCTGCTCCGTATCGGTACGGTCGTCGACGTTGACGCTATCGGCGGTATTGCGCGTCAGCATCATCATGCCGCGTACGCCGGTAGGGGAGGTTGCCAGCGGGTTCCAGTGCGACTCCTGGTAAGAGATCGCTGCCAGCAGCCGCCAGTCGATGCTGGCCGCATATTTTTCGAATAGCGGTTTAATCTCGGGCAGCGTAACGTCAATAGCGCGTAAAAACGTGCGGGTATCGACATAGTCAAACGTGCCCACATGACCGAGATATTTCTCTTCAAGACGCGCCATCACGCCTTCTTCACCCATAGAGTTAAAGAAGTCGAGCATCGCGGCGTTAAGGCTGTCATCGTCGCTGTGCGCTACATACCAGGTTACCGGCTCCTCATCGGTCACGTCGAACGCCACAGCCAGCTGCGGATGGATGCGCTGCAGCAGGGCGATAGTCACCGAATCGCCAATGGTGTAATCGAGCTTGCCGTCCGCTACCGCTTCCAGCAGGGCTTTGGGAGCCTGATCGGTGGCAATAACCCAGTTGAGGTCGGGATATTGCTTATTACGCGCCGTCTTCAGCGAGGAAAGATAGGCAGAGCCTGAAGCGACCCGAAGCTGTCCTTTCAGATCGCCAAGATTCTTCGGGCGCGGCTTATCAACGCGATAGACCATCTGCTGGTAGACGGAGTAGTAACTCGGCCCGGTTTTGTACCGCATCAGCCTCTGATCGTTATAGATCAGGCCCGCTGCCAGTAAATCGGCTTTGCCGTCGTCGAGGTCGTCAAACAGATCGCTCAGGTTCGGGCGCACCGTCACCTTGAGCTTAGCGCCCAGATAATCGGCGAAGCGTTTCGCTAGCTCGTAATCCATACCGGCTGGGGCTTTATTGATGGTGTAGTAAGTCAACGGGGAATTTATGGTACTGATACGCAGTACTCCCCGTGATTTTATCTGTGATATCGCGTCCTGACCGTTGCCGTACCACGGGATAGATGGCCATAGAGCCATCGCCAGTAGCAAGGTGATGAGACCGACAAACAGATAGTTTAACTTTAGGCGTTTCAAATAGTTGTCTCTCGCTGGCTCTCAGGCCTCTGTCTTTTAAAGGCAGTATTGATCTTTTTTGAACTCCCAGAGCGAGGGGCATTTTGCGCAACTCGGCAGCGTAGAGCAACTTATAAAGCAAGTTTTGCGCAAAATTCAGGCAAGTTCGAGGTGAGAGAAATTATGCGCAAACGGTTTCGTCGGGCGGGCTGTTTCTCTATAATACCGCCCGTTTTCTACTGTTGTGCCCCATGAAGCGTCGCCCGGCGCTCTGACGAGAGATTAAATGATGGAAATTCTGCGTGGTTCGCCCGCCCTGTCGGCATTTCGTGTAAACAAACTGCTGACCCGCTTTCAGGACGCTCACCTGCCGGTGAGTGACATTTACGCCGAGTACGTCCATTTTGCCGATGTCAGCGCACCGCTGAACGCTCATGAAAAAGCGCGCCTGCAGCGCCTGCTGAAATACGGTCCTTCTCTCGCCGAACATGCGCCACAAGGCCGCCTGTTGCTGGTAACGCCGCGTCATGGTACGATTTCTCCTTGGTCCTCTAAAGCCACAGACATCGCCCATAACTGCGATCTGCCACAGGTACGCCGCCTGGAGCGCGGCTTGGCTTTCTATGTACAGGCAACACAGCCGACTGAGGCGCAGTGGCAGACGCTGGCATCGTTGCTGCATGACCGCATGATGGAAACTATCTTTAGCGATCTGGCGCAGGCCGAGGCGCTGTTTGCCCATCACGAACCGCAGCCGCTGAAAAGCGTAGACGTGCTGAACGGCCGCCGCCAGGCGCTGGATGAGGCTAACCGTACGCTGGGCCTGGCGCTGGCGGACGATGAAATCGACTACCTGCTGGACGCCTTCCAGCGTCTCGGGCGCAACCCGAACGATATCGAACTCTATATGTTTGCGCAGGCCAACTCTGAGCACTGCCGCCATAAAATTTTCAACGCCGACTGGATCATCGACGGCGAAAAACAGCCGAAGTCGCTGTTTAAAATGATTAAAAACACCTTTGAAACGACGCCGGATCATGTGCTGTCAGCCTACAAAGACAACGCTGCCGTGATGGAGGGTTCGGAAGTTGGCCGTTTCTTCGCTGATGCGCAAAAGGGTGAGTATGAATACCATCAGGAAGCGGCGCATATCCTGATGAAGGTGGAAACCCATAACCATCCCACGGCGATCTCGCCGTGGCCAGGCGCCGCGACCGGTTCCGGCGGTGAAATCCGCGACGAAGGCGCAACCGGGCGCGGCGCGAAGCCGAAAGCGGGTCTGGTTGGCTTTTCAGTGTCGAACCTGCGTATTCCGGGTTTTGAGCAGCCCTGGGAAGAGGACTTTGGCAAGCCAGACCGCATCGTCAGCGCACTGGATATCATGACCGAAGGCCCGCTGGGCGGGGCGGCGTTTAACAACGAATTTGGCCGTCCGGCGCTTAACGGCTATTTCCGCACCTATGAAGAGCAGGTTAACAGCCACAACGGCGTTGAGCTGCGCGGCTACCATAAGCCGATTATGCTGGCGGGCGGCATCGGCAACATCCGCGCCGATCATGTGCAGAAAGGCGAAATCACCGTTGGTGCGAAACTGATTGTACTGGGCGGCCCGGCGATGAATATCGGCCTTGGCGGCGGTGCGGCCTCTTCTATGGCGTCAGGCCAGTCAGATGCCGACCTCGATTTTGCCTCGGTGCAGCGTGACAACCCGGAAATGGAGCGCCGCTGCCAGGAGGTGATTGACCGCTGCTGGCAGATGGGTGAAGAGAACCCGATTCTGTTTATCCACGACGTGGGCGCGGGCGGCCTTTCTAACGCTATGCCTGAGCTGGTCAGCGATGGCGGGCGCGGTGGCCGTTTTAACCTGCGCGACATCCTCAATGATGAGCAGGGTATGAGCCCGCTGGAAGTGTGGTGCAACGAATCGCAGGAGCGCTATGTACTGGCGATTTCGCCGGAGAAACTGGCGCAGTTCGATGCGCTCTGTCAGCGCGAGCGCGCTCCGTACGCTGTGATCGGCGAAGCAACCGAAGAGCAGCACCTGCTGAGCGAAAGCCATTTCGACAATACGCCTATCGACATGCCGCTTGACGTGCTGCTCGGTAAAACGCCGAAGATGACGCGCGATGTCGAGACGCAGCTGGCTAAAGGCGAGCCGCTATTGCGCGACGGTATTACCCTCAGCGACGCGGTGAACCGCGTGCTGCACCTGCCGACGGTGGCAGAGAAAACCTTCCTCGTCACTATCTGCGACCGTAGCGTGACGGGCATGGTGGCGCGCGACCAGATGGTCGGCCCGTGGCAGATCCCGGTAGCGAACTGCGCGGTCACTACCGCCAGCCTCGACAGCTATCACGGTGAAGCCTTTGCGATGGGCGAGCGCGCACCGGTTGCGCTGCTTGATTTTGCTGCCTCTGGCCGCCTGGCGGTTGGCGAAGCGCTCACCAACCTCGCGGCAACGCAGATTGGCGATCTCAAACGCGTGAAGCTCTCGGCAAACTGGATGGCTGCCGCAGGCCATCCGGGCGAAGACGCTGGCCTGTACGAAGCGGTGAAAGCGGTGGGCGAAGAGCTTTGTCCGGCGCTCGGCATCACCATTCCGGTCGGCAAAGACTCTATGTCGATGAAAACCCGCTGGCAGCAGGGCATTGAGCAGCGTGAAATGACCGCGCCGCTGTCGTTAGTAATCACCGCATTCGCTCGCGTGGAAGATGTACGCCGCACCGTCACTCCGCAGCTGCATGCAGATAGCGAAAACTTGCTGCTGCTGATCGATCTCGGCAACGGTGCAAATACGCTGGGCGCAACGGCACTGTCGCAGGTTTATCGTCAGCTGGGTGACCAACCGGCCGACGTGCGCGATGCGCAGCAGCTGGCGGGCTTCTATAACGCTATCCAGGCGCTGGTAGCGCAGCAGAAACTACTGGCTTACCACGACCGCTCTGACGGCGGCATGCTGGTGACGCTGGCGGAAATGGCCTTTACAGGCCACTGTGGCGTTGAGGTGGATATTGCGGCGCTGGGCAGCGATGCGCTGGCCGCGCTCTTTACCGAAGAGCTGGGCGCAGTCATTCAGATTAAAGCGGAAGATCGCGATGCCGTTGAGAAGGTGCTGGCAGATCACGGTCTGGCAAGCTGCAGTCACGTTCTGGGCAGCGCACAGCGCGGCGACCGCTTCGTGATTCGCTCTGGCGACAGCGCAGTTTACAGCGAAAGCCGCAACACGCTGCGTACCTGGTGGGGCGAAACCAGCTGGCAGATGCAGCGCCTGCGCGACAACCCGATCTGTGCCGATCAGGAACATGAGGCGCGTAAAGACGACAACGATCCAGGCCTGAACGTTCATCTGACCTTTAATCTGGAAGACGATGTCGCCGCGCCTATGATCGCCACCGGCGCGCGTCCGCGCGTAGCGGTGCTGCGTGAGCAGGGCGTTAACTCGCATGTGGAAATGGCGGCAGCCTTCCACCGCGCCGGATTTACGGCGGTTGACGTGCATATGAGCGATCTGCTGGCGGGACGCAGTGGGCTGGATGAGTTCCAGGCGCTGGTTGCCTGTGGCGGTTTCTCCTACGGTGACGTGCTGGGCGCAGGCGAAGGCTGGGCGAAATCTATTCTGTTCAACAACCGCGTGCGCGACGAGTTCGAAAACTTCTTCCATCGCCTGCAGACGCTGGCGCTTGGCGTCTGCAACGGCTGTCAGATGATGTCCAACCTGCGTGAACTGATCCCGGGCAGTGAACTCTGGCCGCGCTTTGTGCGTAACCAGTCCGAACGTTTCGAGGCGCGCTTCAGCCTGGTTGAAGTCGAAGCCAGCCCGTCGCTGCTACTGGACGGCATGGCAGGTTCACATATGCCGATTGCGGTTTCCCATGGCGAAGGTTTTGTCGAGGTGCGTGACGGTACGCATCTGGCTGCGCTGGAAGCGAAGGGCCTGGTTGCGCTGCGTTTTGTCGATAACCATGGCAAAGTGACAGAAACTTACCCAGCCAACCCGAACGGCTCGCCTAACGGTATCACGGCGGTCACTAACGAAAGCGGGCTCGTTACCATTATGATGCCGCACCCGGAGCGCGTGTTCCGCACCGTGAGCAACTCCTGGCATCCGGCCGAGTGGGGCGAAGACAGCCCATGGATGCGCATTTTCCGCAATGCGCGTAAGCAGCTGGGATAATCCTGCCAACGCCGTCAAAAAGGAGACAGCCATGTCTCCTTTTTATTTATGTTGGGAAATGGCGACAGACACACCCAGCGATTGTCGCTAAAAGGTGACATTTATCCTGTTAATAAAGAACGTTTTATTCATGGGCTGCGTTAAGTTGTTGTGATTTGGCGACATTACAGGATGAGCAATGGCAAGTTGCATGGCCAAAGCCCTGAACAGAGTTAGCAACTATCTGAAAAAGAATGTTGTTTGTTTTTGGGCACGAATTTTGCTAAAATTACTGCGTGGCTCATTCTCCTGTTTATGATTGCCCCGCAATTTGCGGCAGAGCTCATAAAAACTGTATGATGCACCAAACGGAGCCTACCGTTCACCAACCGATAATCGCTTGCTTTGCAACGTTATCAAGCATAGGGCGCAACGTTGAGTAAGCCATCCACCTCTTTTCAGGCGAGGCTGCGGCGTCGCTCTCACAGCAGACCGAAAGGTCTGCCGTTTTCATTTCTGCTCTATCTGGCCGCCTTTCAGATGTTGCGTGCAACCCTGCCTCAGTTAACCGATCTGCAGTGTGATAACGGCAACACGGTCGCTGCTGCCTCACAGGCGCTGGAGCGCTTTTCCACCACCAATGCACAACTGGTGCAAGAGACGCGCGATGAGGTCTTTGCGCGCGGACTACAGCTACAGCGCGAAATCGCCGATCGCGGCCAGTTTTGGGGCTGGCAGGCGCTCACGCTGTTTATCGTCAGCCTAGCGCTGGCGCTGCTTTTCACGCGGATGATCAACCGGCTCGGCGAAGGGCGCGAACGTGGCGTTTCGGGGGCCGCGTGAGCTGCGTTCACTGGGACAGCGTATCGTCTGGCTGAGCGAGCGGCTGGCCTGGCTGGAAACGCAGCGCCATGAGTTCCTGCGGCATCTGTCGCATGAGCTGAAAACACCGCTTGCCAGCCTGCGTGAAGGCACCTAGCTGCTGGCAGACGAAGTGATCGGCGCGCTCAACGGTGAGCAGAAAGAGGTGGTGGCGATTCTTGATTCGAGCAGCCGACATTTGCAACACCTGATTAAACAACTGCTTGATTACAAACGTAAACTGGCGGAAGGGCCTACGATGCTGGAGAAAGTAGATATTGGCGAGCTGATAGACATGGTGGTCGGTGCGCATGCGCTTCCGGCACGCGCTAAGCTAATGCATATCCACTGAGATCTTCGGGCAAAACAGTGTCTTGCCGAGCCGATGCTGCTGATGCGCGTAATTGACAACTTATACTCTAACGCTGTGAACTATGGCGGTGAATCCGGTAGCATCTGGCTGCGCAGCCAGTTGCACGGCGATAAAGTGTGGATTGAGGTCGCTAACAGCGGCACGCCGATTCCTGTAGAGGAACGGGCCATGATCTTCGAACCGTTTTTTCAGGGCAGCCAGCAGCGCAAAGGGCCAGTTAAAGGCAGCGGGCTGGGACTGAGTATTGCCAAAGATTGTCTGCGTCGTATGCAAGGGGATCTGCAACTGATTGACAGCAAAGACGCTGACGTTTGTTTTCGTATTGTACTGAATCACACAGCCGGGAATGCCTGACAGATGAAAATCATCTTCGCCTCACTTTATTACAGCGCTGCTAAGCCTGTCGCTCAGCGGCTGTAACACTTCCCCGGCCGCCTCGTCCGCGCATCGCGACGCCGTTGTTGCCGAGCCGGAAGTCAGACTACCCGATTACCTTGCAACGGACTGCAGTAGCGTCTGGCGCAACGAAAGCACGACGGCAACCGGGAATCCACTTTACTGGATGCGCGCCATTGACTGCGCTGAACGCTTGTCGCCCGCAGAGGCGCGCGCTGAAGCGCATCGCTGGCAGGTCGAAGGCTGGTCGCGCGCCTTCAAAAACGGCATCTTAATGGCTAATGGCAACGTGACGCCGCTGGAGCGACGCGATTACGTAGAGTCGCTCAATGGGTACAGCAGCCTTTTTCCGGGCGCGGTACGCCCGCTGATCCAGCTGTGGCGCAGCAATCAGGTTGCTCAGCTCGACCTCAGCGACACGCGCACGCGCTATGCGCATCTACAGCAGAGCAGTTACGCCCAGATCGATGTACTGCGTCAGCAGCAGACGCAGATGCGCAACACGCTTAACGACACGCAGCATAAGCTGGAGCGCCTGACGGATATTGAGCGCCAGCTCTCTTCGCGCAAGGCGCCTGACGTTACCGAGAGCAGCCATGCGCCGGAAACGCCGCAACCTAAGGAGCCATGATGGCCAGACAATCCGCACGTTTGCTGCTGGTGGATGACGATCCCAGCGCTAAAGCTGTTAGGCATGCGCCTTAGCAGCGAAGGCTATCAGGTGACCACTGCCGCCAGCGGGCCGGACGCGCTGCGGCTGTTGCAGAAAGAGCAGATCGATCTGGTGATTAGCGATTTGCGTATGGATGAGCTGGCGCTGTTTGGCGAAGTCCAGAAGCGTAATCCCAGCCTGCATGTCATTATTCTGACGGCGCACGGCTGAATTCCTGACGCGGTTTCCGCCACGCAGCAGGGCGTGTTCAGCTTTCTCACCAAGCCAGTGGATCGCGATGCGCTCTATAAAGCCATTGACGATGCGCTGGCGCAGCGTGTGCCAGTCAGTGACGATCGCTGGCGTGAGGCAATTGTTACCCGTAGCCCGATCATGCTGCGACTGCTGGAGCAGGCGCATATGGTGGCGCAATCTGACGTCAGCGTGTTAATTAACGGTCAGAGCGGCAGCGGTAAAGAGGTGCTGGTGCTGGCGATTCATGCTGCCAGCCCACGCGCCGGGAAGCCCTTTATCGCCATTAACTGTGGTGCGCTGCCGGAACAGCTGCTGGAGTCAGATTTGTTTGGTCATGCCAGAGGCGCGTTCACCGGTGCGGTAAGCGCGCGCGAAGGGCTATTTCAGGCAGCGGAAGGTGGTACGTTATTCCTCGATGAGATTGCGATATTCCGCCGTCGCTGCAGGTTAAACTGCTGCGAGTATTGCAGGAGCGCAAAATCCGGCCACTCGGCAGCAATAACGACATCGACATTAACGTCCGCATTATCTCGGCGACGTATCGCGACTTACCGAAGGCAATTGAGAAGAAAGAGTTTCGTGAAGATCTTTTCTACCGTCTCAACGTGATGAATCTGAAGTTACCCGTGCTACACGAGCGCACCGAGGATATTCCGCTGCTTGCCAGCCACCTGCGGCAGCAGGCGGCAGAACGTCATAAACCTTTTGTGCGTAGCTTCTCTGTCGATGCGATGAAGCGTCTGATGTCGGCTGGCTGGCCGGGCAACGTGCGGCAGCTGGTAAACGTGATTGAGCCGTGCGTGGCGCTGACTTCAGCGCCGGTCATCAGCGATGCGCTGGTGGAGCAGGCACTCAGCGGTGAGAACAGCGCCTTGCCAACGTTCGTAGAGGCGCGTAACCAGTTTGAGCTGAACTATCTGCGTAAGCTGTTGCAGATGACCAAAGGCAATGTCACCAACGCCGCGCGGCTGGCCGGGCGCAATCGTACCGAGTTTTATAAGCTGCTGTCCCGACATGAACTGGACGTCAGCGATTTTAAAGAGTAGCTTTCTGGCGCAGAGAAGCGCCTGAGGTTGCGGGTATATACTTACAGCACCCCATCCGGTCACGGAGGGAGTGAGAAAAGGGTCTGACATGAAAAAGATTGATGCAATTATCAAACCATTCAAACTCGATGATGTGCGTGAAGCCTTAGCTGAGGTGGGCATTACCGGGATGACGGTCTCTGAAGTGAAAGGCTTTGGCCGTCAGAAAGGGCACACCGAGATCTATCGCGGCGCGGAGTATATGGTCGACTTCCTGCCGAAAGTGAAAATCGAGATGGTGGTGGGCGACGACATCGTCGATACCTGCGTGGAAACCATTATGAAAACTGCGCAGACCGGTAAAATCGGCGACGGTAAGATTTTCGTTTTTGACGTTTCACGCGTGGTGCGTATTCGTACCGGCGAAGAGGACGAAGAGGCGATTTAAGTCTGTCGCTGCGATGTAAAAAGCCCGCTTCTGAGCGGGCTTTTTATTGCCTGACGGTTACAGGCCTTTGTGCGGGCCAAATACTTCATAGTGAATGCGCGACGCATCAACGCCCGCATCGCGCAGCTGTCCGGCGACAAACTGCATAAAGCCGACGGGACCGCACAGCCAGAACTGGGTGCGCGCATCCAGCAGCCGCGCAGATTCGCTGGACAGATCCATCATACCTTCGGCGTCAAAACGGCATGCATCAGCCGTGTCCGGTACGCGATACCATACGCGCTTCTCGAAGTCGCGCAGGCGAGCACCCGTCTCTGCCACTTCAGCAGCAAAAGCGTGCTGCGCACCGTTTTCTGCTGCGTGCAGCCAGGTCACTGGTGCCGTATGGCCTTGTTCTGCCAGCGCGTGTGCAGCATGGCCAGCGTCGGCGTCACGCCAACGCCTGCTGAAATCAGCGCTACCGGGGTATCTGGCGTCACGTCCATAAACACATCGCCGACTTTTGCATTCTGGTGCAGCCAGCCGGAGACAGTGCCTTGCGCGTCATGTTTTACCGCAATACTATCGGTTTTGCCATTGGGAGTATGTGTCAGTGAGTACTGGCGATTCTGCTGGAAGGCAAAGCCAGCGGGATGCAGCGGCACGGTAATATACTGGCCCGGCTTAAACGCAGCGACCGCGCCGCCGTCAACCGGCGTTAGGGTAAAGCTTTTGATCACCGCGCTTTGTTCTTCGATTGCGCTAATGCGGAACGCCCGCGTGTCGCGCCAGCCGCCTTCCAGCTGCTCGGTTTCCTGATAAATTGCCTCTTCACGCTGGATAAAAACATCCGCTAGCACGCCGTACGCACGTCCCCATGCGGCCAGCACCTCATCGCCCGGATTAAGCAGTTCTTTAATCGTCACCAGCAGGTTTTCCCCTACGATGGCGTACTGCTCAAGCTTGATGGCCAGGCTGGCATGCTTCTACGCAATTTTTTCTACGGCGGGCAACAGCGCAGCCAGATTATCCAGATTGGCCCCATACGCGCAGATCGCGTTGAACAGCGCTTCTCACTGGTCGCCGTTGCGCTGGTTGTTCATATTAAATACGTTTTTTAATTCAGGGGGCTGCGTCAGCATGCGGTCATAAAAGTGTGCAGTCAGCTTCGGGCCAACGGCGCGAAGCGTAGATTTCACAGTAGCGATAGTTTATGCGTCAAGCATGGGGATTCCTCTGGCTGCTTAAAGTTTTGTTTTAAATACATGTTGTGATTGGGCATCAGGCGTTGTAAATAACCCAACGCGCGTTCGGGTTATTTAACTGGCAAGCTTTAGGTACAAGTTGAGAAAATCTGCGTCACAAGCTGAGGAAAAATCGGGGTAATATGGCAGGCTAAAAAAGCGGAAAAAACCTTTGCCAGCGCCGAGCCAATCGTTTGCGTATATTCCTGAATTGACGCTACCTTCACCTAGCAAAACGGTTTACACTGTGGGCCTTTGCTCCCTTAGGGAGCTTAAACTGCCGTTAAAAAGTTAGCTGAGTCAGGAGATGCGGATGTTAAAGCGTGAAATGAACATTGCCGATTATGATGCCGAGTTGTGGCAGGCGATGGAGCAAGAGAAAGCGCGTCAGGAAGAGCACATTGAACTGATAGCTTCTGAAAACTACACCAGCCCACGCGTAATGCAGGCGCAAGGTTCGCAGCTCACCAACAAATATGCCGAAGGGTATCCGGGCAAGCGCTACTATGGCGGTTGTGAATACGTCGATATCGTTGAACAGCTGGCAATCGATCGCGCTAAAGAACTGTTTGGTGCCGATTACGCTAATGTGCAGCCGCACTCTGGTTCTCAGGCTAACTTCGCCGTCTACACGGCGGCGCTGCAACCGGGCGATACCATGCTGGGGATGAACCTGGCGCACGGCGGTCACCTGACTCACGGTTCGCCAGTAAACCTGTCTGGCAAGCTCTATAACGTCGTGCCTTACGGTATCGATGAAAGCGGCAAAATCGACTACAACGAACTGGCAGAACTGGCAAAAACTCACGAGCCGAAAATGATCGTTGGTGGTTTCTCTGCTTATTCTGGCGTCTGCGACTGGGCAAAAATGCGTGAAATCGCTGACAGCGTGGGTGCTTACCTGCTTGTCGACATGGCGCACGTAGCGGGTCTGATCGCGGCTGACGTCTATCCGAACCCGGTGCAGCATGCGCACATCGTCACTTCAACCACGCACAAAACCCTAGCGGGCCCGCGCGGTGGTCTGATCCTGGCGAAAGGTGGCGATGAAGATCTCTATAAGAAACTGAACTCTGCCGTCTTCCCTGGCGGGCAGGGCGGTCCACTGATGCACGTTATCGCCGGTAAAGCTGTAGCGTTCAAAGAGGCGATGGAGCCGGAGTTCAAAACCTACCAGCAGCAGGTAGCGAAAAACGCGAAAGCGATGGTGGAAGTGCTGATCGAGCGCGGCTATAACATCGTGTCAGGCGGAACCCATAACCATCTGTTCCTGATCGATCTGGTGAGCAAAAACCTGACCGGTAAAGAGGCGGATGCTGCGCTGGGCCGTGCCAACATCACCGTTAACAAAAACAGCGTGATGAATGATCCGAAAAGTCCGTTCGTCACTTCCGGCGTGCGCATCGGTACGCCAGCAGTTACGCGTCGCGGCTTTAAAGAAGCGGAAGTGCGCGAGCTGGCTGGCTGGATCGCTGACGTGCTGGACAACGTCAACGATGAAGCGACCATCGAACGCATCAAGCAGAAAGTGCTGGACGTCTGTGGCCGCCTGCCGGTGTACGCGTAAGCGCGAGTTCTGTGCGATCGCGATAAAGGATGGCCTAGGCCATCCTTTTTATTGCCTAATTTCCGGTAGAGTAGCGCGCAACAAGGTGAACCGATGAGAATTGCTGGAGGGACAATGGCAATTGCCTCGGCGAAATGGCTCGGTCTTGGCTATTTAACTTACTTTTTTTGCTATGGCATCTATCTGCCTTTCTGGGGCGTCTGGCTGAAGGGCACCGGCCTCGACGCTGAGAAAATCGGTCTGCTGCTTGGCTGCGGCATGGTGGTGCGTTTTGCCGGCAGTCTCCTCATCGCTTCACAGGTAAAACATCCGGTGCAGCTGATCACCGCGCTGCGGCTGCTGGCGCTGGCAACGGGCAGCGGCTGGCGTGCCTGGCGCGATCTGCTGCGGGAAAATAGCGTATGGCGCTTTATGTTATGGTCACGCTCATGCAGGGCGCACATGCTGCTTATTATGGTTTTAGCGCCATCTGGTGGCAGCAGAGCGGGTACTCCGCCTCGGTGGTGGGGTATCTGTGGTCGCTTGGCGTCGTGGCGGAAATTGTCGTTTTTGCCCTAAGCAATCGCCTGTTCCGCCGCTGGCGCACCCGCGATCTGCTGCTGCTTTCCGGCGTTTGCGCGCTGGTGCGCTGGTTGCTGTTAGTCGCCACCATTGAACTGCCTTGGCTCATCGTGGGACAAATCCTGCACTGTGGCAGCTTTACCGTATGCCATCTGGCGGCGATGCGCGGCGGTATTGCGGTTATGACCATGATTTGCGGCCTGCTATTTACGCACCTGCAAGGACATCTCTTCTGGGTGATGGCGCTGGTCGCGCTGCCTGCTCTCTTTCTGCGTCCGCGCGCGGTTTAACTCTCCAGCAGCGCGCGGATACGCTGCTGCTGATGTTCGCTGAGCGGCAGCTCGGCGTGGATCAGCGGCGGCGAATAGAGCGGCAATGACGTCTCGTAGGGAGAGATCACCAGCGCAATGTCACGCGACGCCCCGTTGCGCTGAAAGTGCACCATATCCTGATATTTGATATTGATCGGCAGCAGCGATATTTCGCGGATCTGCTGCTCAAGGCGCGCATTGTCGCCGGTTATCAACAGGACCTTCTTTTCCTGGAGCGCGCTCCCCTGCATAAGCTTGGCACCAAAAATCACGGAAACCAGACTAACTTCCTCCTGGCTGAAACGCAGATCGTAACGGGTTTCGAACCCTGTCAGCGCCTGTTGTGTGGTGCGCAGCAGACGCGGATAAAGTTTTGTCACATCCAGCGCCACGCTGTTATCAATACCAATGCCGAAATGGCAGCGATCCAGCGCCTGTGTCAGATGGGTATAAAGCTGCAACGTCAGTTCCTGCGGCTCAACGAAGCGCAGTTCCGCAAGCTGTTCAAACGCAATTATAAGCTACTCTGTTCCCTCCATCAGTTGCTGGTGGCAGGGATGGTGCAGCGCATTGGGGTCTGGCGCATGAATCAGGCTGAACAGCAGCGTCCAGAAGTCCGCTTCGCTGATATGCTGCGCAAGATGGCAGCGCTTTTGCCGGTGAAGAATGACGTCCATTGCCGCCTCGCGCTCAAACTTTTGCGCCAGCCAGGCGCGCTGGCGTTCATTAAAGGCCATACTTCATGAAAATTTGCAGGAACAGGCGATCGCGTGCGCTGAAGTCGCGCGACAGTTTCAGGCTGCAGTGCTGGATCAGCGCTTGCAAATTAATCTCATCGTAGAGCGCCTTTTCAATTTTCATCACCTTCAGCCGCTGGCGCAAAGGCGCAGCAAAGTGCTCACACACGAAGGCTTCCGAAAAACGCAGCCCGCGCTGCAGGCAAAGTCGCCGATCCAGCTCGATGCCATGAATGCGAAAGCTGCAGTCCACCATCTGGTGTAGTTCCAGCTGGTGATAACGCTGTATCTCATCCCCAATATCTTCTATATCCTGTCGGGCGACGACAGCATCAACGCTGTGATCGCGTGAAGAGTAGTGGTGCCGAAGAGGTAGCAGAACTCATCAGTCTGGATTCCAGCGGTCAAGTATTGCGCTAAGAATAGCCAATGCGAAAAAAGCCGCGGCTTTGGTCTGGTTTTTAATGCAATGCTTCAGCACGGGTCACAATTTTTTGTTATTCATAAGAGCTTTCAATCAGGAATGTAACTTTATAACATTATGAAAAGCGCGCTTTTTACTCTACTGATGCTGATGCTGATGAGTGCTTCTGTCTGTGCACATCCTCATAGCTTTATCGATATGAAAACCGACATGCTTGCCGATGGCGATACTTTTACCGGACTGAAGATGAGCTGGACGATGGACGAAATTACCTCAGCCGATCTGCTCTATGACCCGGGCGATGCGAAGCCTGGCAGTGAAGTGTGGAAAAAACTGGCGGCAGAGGTGATGGCAAATGTACTGGGCCAGCATTACTTTTCTGAAGTGTGGCACAACGGCCAGCGGGTAAAACTCCTGAACCTGCCAAAGGAATATCATCTGTCGCGCAGCGGCAACAAAGCGGTGCTGGAGTTTATCCTGCCGCTGGCTGAGCCTCAACAGTTAGCCGGACAGCGTTTTGAAATCCTGACTTTTGATCCTACCTATTTCGTTGATATGACCTACAACGGCACGCGTGCGCTCAGTCTGCCGTCGTCACTACAAACGCGCTGCGCGCTGGCGCTGCAAACGCCGAAGCCTGATGATACGCTCAAGCAGTATGCCTTGTCGCTGGATAAAGCCGATGCGCCGCCGGAAGAGATGGATTTGGGACGCCAGTTCGCACAAAAGGTGACGCTGACATGTCACTGACGATATCGGGCACGCGAGTTCGTCGTCTCTGGCCTTTGTGGCTGCTGGCTGTCACGCTGGCGGGCACCGCATTCGCGCTATGGCTACACTGGACGCAAATCCTGCTGCAAAGCGTGATCTGGCAAAAAGAGCTGCACCAGCAGATGACGCAGCTGTTGCAGCAGGTTAAAGCAGAGCCGGACAGCGCAGGTGGCATGCTGGTGCTTTTAGCCTGGCTTATGGCGTATTGCATGCGCTGGGGCCGGGTCACGGCAAAGTTGTCATCACTACCTTTCTGGCTACCCATCCGACACGCCTGAATACCAGCCTCAGAATGACGCTGCTAGCGTCGCTATTGCAGGGCGGTGTGGCGATTGGCCTGGTGACGCTCATGCTGGTAATGCTGCAAACCTCCTCACGCCAGCTGCACCTCAGCAGGCCTGGCTGGAGAAGGGGAGTTATCTGCTGGTGATTGCCCTAGGCGCATGGCTGGGTGTTCGGTCGCTGAAAACATTGTGGCGGCTGCTGCGCCCGCGCCCGGTGTCAAAAATTCATGCGCTGCACGCACACCATCAGCACGATGCGCGCTGCGGCTGCGGGCATACCCATTTGCTTGGCGCGCAGCAGATCGCTGAGGCGTTAAGTGTGAAAACTCAGCTGCTGCTGGTCGTGTCAATGGGGCTGCGTCCCTGTTCCGGCGCAATTATGATGCTGCTGTTTTCTTGCGTGATCGGCGTATACCTGTAGGGCGTGCTTTCGGCGGCGGTGATGGCGCTGGGTACTGCACTGACCAGGCCTGCTGGTGCATCGATTCCGGGCGCTGGCGCAGCGGCTGGGACGCGACAGCAGTCCGTCCTCAACGGCGGCGCTGGTGATGCCGTTGCTGGCCCTTATCGGCAGCTTGCTTTTAGCCGTAACGGGTATTCTTTTATGGCAGAGCGCCGCGTCCGGCATTGGCAGCGGGATGCATCCTTTCAGATAGCGCAGTTTAAACAACAACCACAAATAAATATTTATTCGCTGGCTTTGCTGTTTTCCGTTTTGTTTATCTCTCTTTTTGCGCTTCGTTAATGTAATAAATAGATGAATGATCTCTGTGGTGAAAATGGTTTTCTCGTCTACGCTAAATAACAACAACCAAATGTTATGTTGCTTTAATTAATATTGATTATTTAACGTTGTCTGTTGCGAGGAGAACCACCATGTATGAAACCCGGATTAATAATGGTACAACAGAAACCATCACCGAAACGCACGCCGGATTACCATTGAAGCGTATTTCTTGGAGTGCCGTGTTCGCTGGCGTAATTGGTGCGCTGATTGTACATATTTTACTGACGCTGCTCGGAACCGCGATCGGCGCAACGACCGTTGATCCACAACAGGAGCAAAATTCGCTGCAGCATCTGGGCACCGGCGCACTGATCTGGACCGGGCTGAGCATGCTTATCGCTATGGCGGTGGGTAGCTATCTGGCGGGCCGTCTGGCGCAGCGTGAAGGCGCACTGCACGGCTTGCTGATGTTTGGCCTCAACACATTATTTACTATTTGGCTGGCAGTTTCTCTTGCCAGTAGCCTGATTGGCGGCGCATTCAATATTATTGGTTCAGGTTTTCAGGCGGTGGGCAGTGGTATTTCTGCCGCAGCGCCAACGGTGACCGATTATGCGAAACAGAAGCTTCAGGAAAATAATATCAATCTCGACGATTTGCAGAATGAATTGCAAACTACGCTGCGCCAGACCGGCAAGCCTGAATTGCAGCCGGAAAATTTACAGCAGGACGTAAATAGCGAAGCGAATAATGCGGAGAACCAGGCGAAGAATACTGCGCAGAATCCGCAAAATGCCGATACTGATATTACTAACTGGGTTCGCGGCGTGCTGACTCGTCATTCTGATACGCTGCAGGCAGCGGACCGCGGCGCGCTGAAAAATATCATTAAAGCGCGCACCGGTAAGAGCGATCAGGAAGTTGAGCAGATTGTGAGCCAGACCGAGCAGAGCTATCAGCAGGCGGTAGAGCCGTTCCAGCAGCTGAAGCAGCAGGCAGAGCAGAAAGCGCGTGAAGCGGCTGAGCAGGCTGCAGCAGTAATGGCAAAAGCGAGCTGGTATGCCTTCTTTATGCTGTTGATTGAGGCTGTGCTGGCAGCGGTGATGGGACGCATTGGTCTACGCACCCAACCGCACCAGGTTTTGAGACGGCGTTAAGACTGATATTTGATTAATAAAAAGGCGGCTAATTAGCCGCTTTTTTTTCATATCAGCGCTTCAGCGCTTCGCTCAGCTCGTCACGCATGTTGGAGAGCAGCGATTTCACCACGCGCGGGTTGCCCGCCACGATGTTGCCCGAAAGCATATAACCATGACCGCCGGTAAAATCTGTTACCAGACCGCCTGCTTCGCGCACCAGCAGTTCGCCAGCCGCAAAATCCCACGGCTTTAGGCCGATTTCAAAATAACCATCAACGCGACCGGCAGCTACATACGCCATATCCAGCGCGGCTGAACCGGTGCGACGGAAGTCAGCGCACTGGGTAAACAGCTTCTCTACAACATTGATATAAGCCGGTGCATGCTGTTTTGTTTTGAACGGGAAGCCGGTTGCCAGAATGGTGCCGTCGAGATCGCGTGCGGTGCTGCCGCGCAGACGGTAGCCGTTAAGCTGTGCGCCCTGACCGCGAACGGTGGTAAAGAGTTCGTTACGCATTGGATCGTAAACCACAGCCACTTTGGTGCGGCCTTTGATGCGCACGGCGATAGAGACAGAGAAGTGTGGAAGACGTTTGATGAAGTTAGTGGTGCCATCCAGCGGATCGATAACCCATCGAATGTCCTGATCGTCGCCCGCCAGTTCACCACTCTCTTCAGTAATGATGGAGTGCTGCGGGTAGGATTTGCGAATCACTTCGATAATCAGTCGTTCTGCATCACGGTCAACATTGGTTACAAAGTCGTTGCTGCCTTTCTGGCTGGCTTCGACCGCGTCCGGGGTTTCATAATTCTTGGCTATAAGGTTTCCGGCCTTGCGCGCAGCACGCACGGCGATGTTGAGCATCGGATGCATCGGTATCTCTCACTGGATGTTAAATAACGGGAAAAACGGCGCGGAGTATAGCAGCGCGTTCTTTAAATGTCTCCACTTATGTTAGCATGCTGACCATCATTTCCTGACTGACGCCAATCTATGCTATAGAACATTTGAATCGTACTGGTGGAAACCTCTCACACCGGCAATATGGGCTCCGTGGCCCGCGCTATGAAAACTATGTGCCTGAGCAACCTTATACCTGGTCAACCCGCTGGTGAAGCCTGATTCACAGGCAATCTCTCTGGCGGCGGGTGCCAGCAACGTCATAGGCGAGGCAAAAATTGTCGACACGCTCGACGAGGCGATCGCAGGCTGTAGCTTGGTGGTCGGCACCAGCGCACGTTCGCGCTCGCTGCCTTGGCCGATGCTGGACGCGCGCGAATGCGGCGTGAAAAGTGTGGAAGAGGGCCAGCAGGCTCCGGTTGCGCTGGTGTTTAGCCGTGAACGCGTCGGCCTGACCAAAGACGAACTGCAAAAATGCCACTACCACGTCGCAATTCAGGCGAACCCAGAGTACCGCTCGCTTAACTTGGCGATGGCGGTGCAGATTATTGCCTACGAAGTGCGTATGGCATGGCTGGCCGTGCAGGAGAAGGCGCAGCCTACGCCGGAATACGCTGAGTCACCTTATCCGCTGGTGGATGACCTTGAACGTTTCTATCAGTATATGGAACAAATGATGCTGAACAGCGGTTTTATCCGCGAAGGAAACCCGGGCTAGGTGATGAGTAAACTGCGTCGCCTCTATACGCGCGCCCGTCCAGAGCGCGATGAGCTGAATATCCTGCGCGGTATGCTGGCCTCGTTTGAAAAGCTCAAAGGCGATAAAGAGTTGAGTAAATTACTCGGTTAAATAATTGACCAAAACACTCGGGAATGTCAGACTTCGGCTATCTTTTGCTAATCCTCCGATAACCGGACGCTATTGAGGTAGTACGCTATGAGACTGACATCCAAAGGACGTTACGCCGTTACCGCTATGCTGGACGTTGCCCTGCATTCCCATGAAGGGCCGGTTCCACTGGCTGATATTTCCGAGCGTCAGGGCATTTCGCTCTCCTATCTGGAGCAGTTATTCTCGCGTCTGCGTAAACATGGCCTGGTGGCCAGCGTGCGTGGTCCGGGCGGCGGTTATCTGCTGGGTAAAGAGTCCAGCGCCATTGCAGTGGGTGAAGTGATTACCGCTGTCGATGAGTCGGTTGACGCCACCAAATGCCAGGGCAAAGAAGGTTGCCAAGGCGGCGAGCGTTGCCTGACGCATGTGTTGTGGCGCGATCTCAGCGTGCGCATTAGCGATTTCCTGAACAACATCACGCTGGCCGAGATGGTGAACAATCAGGAGATCCTCGACGTTGCCGACCGTCAGAATTCTCAGGACAACCGCCGTTTCCAGAACAACCGCGTTCAGGAAATCAACGTCAATCTGCGCGCCTCGTAATCCCTCGCTTCTGCGGCCCTTACTGCTAACGCGGTCAGTGCCGAATCTGCTATAAAGACGTACGATTTTCGATACGGAGCTTTAGCGCAATGAAATTACCCATTTATCTGGATTATGCCGCGACAACGCCGGCCGATCCGCGTGTGGCCAACAAAATGATGCAGTTCCTGACGCTGGACGGCACCTTTGGTAATCCGGCTTCACGCTCGCACCGTTTCGGCTGGCAAGCTGAAGAGGCGGTCGACGTTGCGCGTAATCAGGTAGCAGAGCTGGTCAATGCCGATCCGCGTGAAATCATCTTCACCTCTGGCGCAACCGAATCTGACAATCTCGCCATTAAAGGTGCAGCGCATGCCCAGCGCGCGCGCGGCAAGCACATCATCACCAGCCAGACCGAGCATAAAGCGGTGCTCGACAGCTGTAAGCAGCTGGAGAACGAAGGCTTTACGGTCACTTATCTCGCACCGCCTGCTAACGGCATTATTACCGCGGATGCGGTGCGCGACGCGCTGCGCGACGATACCGTGCTGGTATCGCTGATGCACGTTAATAATGAAATCGGGGTGATCCAGGATATTGCTGCTATCGGTGAGATGTGCCGCGCGCGCGATATTCTCTTTCACGTTGACGCCACCCAGAGCGTAGGCAAGCTGCCGATTGACCTGAGCGAACTCAAGGTCGATCTGATGTCGTTTTCCGCCCACAAACTCTATGGCCCAAAAGGCATTGGGGCGCTCTACGTGCGTCGTAAACCTAAAGTCGAGATCGACGCGCAGATGCACGGTGGTGGCCACGAGCGCGGCATGCGTTCCGGCACGCTGCCGGTGCACCAGGTTGTTGGTATGGGCGAAGCTTTCCATCTCGCCCGCGAGGCGCGTGAAAGCGAAATGGCGCGTCTGGCAACGCTGCGTGCGCGGCTGTGGCAGGGGCTCAGCGCGCTGGATGGCGTGCAGCTCAACGGCGATCTGGCGCAAAGCGCTCCCAATATCCTCAACGTCAGTTTCGCTGGCGTTGATGGCGAGTCGCTGATCATGGCACTAAAAGATCTGGCGCTCTCCTCCGGTTCGGCCTGTACCTCTGCCAGCATGGAGCCTTCCTATGTGCTGCGCGCTATCGGTCTGGATGAAGCGCTGGCGCACAGTTCGCTGCGCTTCTCGCTTGGCCGTTTCACCACGCAAGAAGAGATCGATTACGCCATTGCGCTGGTGCAGAAGGTTGTAACCCGCCTGCGTGCGCCAGTGTCTACTTCACGTTAATCCCTGCGCCGTAGACAGGGTAAAAACCGGAAACGGCGCCTTTCTGGCTGGATCCGCTGGCGTCACCCGAAAATATCTGTTATCAGGACTGACGTTTAACTGCTAAAGTCTGCGCTTCTGGCTGGATGATACTTATAACGCATACGGAGTTTCGCGATGACAACACAACTGATGAATATCACGCTGAGCCACCAGCCCGCAGATGCGCGCTGGGGCGAGAAAGCGATTCTGACCAGCAACGACAGCGGCATGACCATTCACCTGAACGGCGCGGATGTGCTCAACACCATCCAGCGCGCGGCGCGTAAAATCGACGCACAGGGTATTCGTCAGGTCGCGCTAAGCGGTGAAGGCTGGGATCTGGAGTCGTGCTGGGCGTTCTGGCAGGGCTACCGCGGGCCGAAAGGGCAGCGCAGCGTAACCTGGCCAACGCTGAATGAGCAGGATCAGGCAGAGTTTTCCCGTCGTTTGCGCATTCTTGACTGGGTGCGCGACACCATTAACCTGCCAGCAGAAGAGCTGGGCCCGGAAGATCTGGCACACAGCGCCATCGATCTGATCACTGAAGTGGGCGGCGAGGCGGTCAGCTATCGCGTGACGCGCGGTGACGATCTGCGCGCGCAGGGCTATCTTGGTCTCCATACAGTCGGGCGCGGCTCCAGCCGTCCGCCAGTGCTGCTGGCGCTGGATTACAACCCAACCGGTCACGACAGCGCGCCCGTTTTTGCCTGTCTGGTGGGTAAAGGCATCACCTTCGATACCGGCGGCTACAGCCTGAAGCAGAGCGCTTTTATGGACTCTATGAAGTCCGACATGGGCGGCGCGGCTACCGTGACCGGTGCGCTGGCGCTGGCAATTTCGCGCGGCCTCAAGCAGCGCGTTAAGCTGTTCCTTTGCTGTGCCGACAACATGGTCAGCGGGAACGCGTTCCGCCTGGGCGACATCATTCGCTACCGCAACGGCAAATCGGTCGAGGTAATGAATACTGATGCCGAAGGACGTCTGGTGCTGGCCGATGGCCTGATCGACGCCAGCGAGCAGCAGCCGACGCTGCTGATTGACGTCGCTACGCTGACCGGCGCGGCGAAAACCGCACTGGGCAATGACTACCACGCGCTCTTCACCTTTGACGACGTGCTGGCACAGTCGCTGATGGGCAGCGCCACCAGCGAGAATGAGCCTTTCTGGCGTCTGCCGCTGGCGGAGTTCCACCGCAACCATCTGCCGTCTAACTTTGCCGATCTCAACAATATCGCCAGCGCCGCGCACTCTGCGGGTGCAAGCAGCGCCGTGGCGTTTCTGTCGCACTTTGTCACGCGCTATCAGGAAGGCTGGCTGCATATCGACTGTTCTGCAACCTACCGCAAAGGCGCGGTGGACCAGTGGGCCGCAGGCGCAACCGGTATTGGCGTGCGTACCTTGGCAAATCTGCTGCTTAAGTAATGGATCTGGTGACGGTTTGCCCGTCACCTTATGTAGAAAGGCAAAACATGAACCGTCTTGAAGAGGTGCTGAAGCTGGCAGCTACCGAGCCAGCGCACCGTCCTGAGTTTTTTCAGCTGCTGCTGGCTGCTGACGTCTGGGTGCCGGGCCAGATCACGGAGACACAGTTCGCTGCGGATACGCCGGTCGATTTGCAGCACTTGGGAAAAAGAGGATGGCCGCAGCGTTATCCCATTTTTTACCTCGCAGCAGGCGATGAGCGAAGCCATTGAGGATGAGCAGTCTTATCTGCGTTTGCCAGTGCGCACGCTGTTTGAGATGACGCGTGGCGAAACGCTGTTTCTCAACCCCAAACTTCCCACTGGTAAAGAGTTCTCCCCGGGCTAAATCGCCCATCTGCTGGGCGAAGAGGGCGATACGCTGAGCCAGCAGACCGTGCTGGAAGGTGGCCACGCGCTGCTGCTCTCTGAAGTCGCAACGCCGCCTGCGCAGATGATCGACTCGCTGACGCAGCTGTTCAGCAAATACAAACAGGTGCGCCACGCCTTTGTCGCCAGTATTCGCGAAAGCGCGGATCAGCAGCCGAACCTGCTGGTTGGCATCGAGGCGTAAAGCGATATAGAGGCTATGATTCAAGCGGCGGGCAGCGTTGCTACGGATACGCTGGCGGATGACGCGCCGATTTATATCTGTGAAGTGGTGGCGGACGAGAAGGGCATCAGCCACTTTTTCACTGCCCACATCACGGCGTTCTATGAACGCCGCTGGGGCAGCTTCCTGCGCGACTTCAAAGGCAGCCCGCGTATCATCTGAATCGGGTGCGGCGCAATGCCGCACCTTTTGCTATTTCTCGATGGGCAGATCGTCGCGGCTGCCCCATTCACCCCAGGAACCGTCATAGAGCGTAACGTTGCGCGCCCCAAGCACGGTCAGCGCCAGAATGACTACGACGGCGGTGACGCTTGAGCCGCAGCTGGCTACCACCGGTTCATCCAGCTTCACGCCCGCTTTGTCAAAAACGGCGCGCAGTTCGGCTTCCGGCCTTAACGCCCCGTTTACTACCAGATCGTTCCAGGGCACGTTGCGGCTGTGGGGAATATGGCCGCGATGCAGGCCTGGGCGCGGCTCGTCTACCTCGGCGTTAAAGCGGTTCGCCGCACGCGCATCGACAATCTGCGCACCACCTTCATAGCTGATCAGCAGCACGTCGGTCAGGCGTTTCACCTGTGTCTCATCGAATGTCGCGTCGAATTCGCCTTCCGGCAGCGTCACCGGCCCTGTCGCCAGCGGCAAACCGGCTGCTTTCCAGCCCTGTAAACCACCCGCCAGAATCGACACCTGTTCTACGCCGAACGCGCGCATCATCCACCAGGCACGCGGCGCAGAGAAGAGGTTGCCTTCGTCATACACCACTAGATGTTTGTCGCTATTCATCCCCAGTTCACGCATCGCCACGGCGAAACGCTCGGCGCGCGGCATCATATGCGGATAAGGGCTGCTGTGATCGGAAAGGGCTTCGATGTCGAAAAAGGGTGCGTCCGGCAGATGATCCGCCAGATATTCCGCCGTGATATCGCGTACGGCCTCCTGGTCTGGCGGCAACATGCGGGCATCCAGTACCTGTACGCTCTCTTCGGCGTAGTGTTCATTTAACCAGTCAGCAGAGACAAATATGGCTGTCATAGCAACCTCTTCTTATCATCAGGAAGGCTCAGTGTCAGGGAATGTGAAAGCTATCTCAAGGGCAGGATTGCTAAAATCGCGGGTTTGCGGTGAAATCGCACAGCGAAATTAACCCTTCTGGGACTGGTGAGGGATTTACCATGGCAAGACCTGTTAAACGTCTGCTTTGCGGCCTGCTGTTAGGTGCGGCACTGGCTGGCGGCACGACCTTTGCACTGAGTGCCGCAGAGCCTGCTGCTGCACAACAGACAACGAAAGTGTTAACCATTATCGACATCTCTGAGCTTCACTTTAACACCCAGCTTGACGACAAACAGGATTTTGCCGCGCGGGTGAAGCTGGTCGATGACAAAAACGACAAGCTACAGCTGACGGTCGAGAGCGAGTGGACGCAGGCGCACTCGCCGCTTAACCTGATCCTGCAGGCGAGCCTGATGGAAACCGGTGGCCGACCGGTGACGCGCCGCGTCACCTAGGCAATCTGGCCCGCGCCCGCGCTCCCTGGCATCCGTCCGCTGTTCAAAAGCGAATCGGTGTATGACTACCGCTACTATTGTTATACCTAGGAGCCGACGGTGCCAGAAAACAGCGTCGCTGAATTTGACATCGTCTATGCCAACAGCAAAGGGGATAAGCTGGCGGCGCAGGATGTTGAGGTTCGCCTGATCCGCGAGCGGCGCAACTACTCTGACAGCGAAGGCTGGCAGATGCGCCATGACGAGAAGGATCTGCAGGAAGACGCGCAGCGCATTACGCTGAGCGCAGGTAATAGCCAGAAGGTGGGCTTCCCGGTGGAGTCGGGGTCATATCGGCTGGACGCGCCGCTGAAAACGCGCCCTGAGCAGACGTTGAAAGTAAAGGTGAAAGCCAGCCGTACCGGCGGTGAACTGCCTGCACAGATTCAGGTGCTGTTGTCGGCGGTGGACAGCGGCGTGCTGAATATCAATGACTATAAAACGCCCGATCCTTGGGATCGGCTTCTTCGGCAGTAAGCACTACAACGGCGATCATATGATGTCTTCGGTCAGCTGATAGAGGGCGGGGGACGCTTGGCGGCGCTGCGTTTTGGCGACGAAGCCGCCCAGTCGCGCGGTGGCAGAAAACCGCTGACTAAGGTAAATATCGTGGCGCTGGAGCTGCCGATCCTGCAGTTCAACGGAGAACTGCGCTTAATGACGCAGGCCTGGAGCGCCGACAGCTTTAGCGCGGCCGAACGCAAAGTGGTGGTCGCAGCGCCGCTGATTAGCAAGCTGGCGACGCTGCGCTTTATGGCGACCGGCGACCGGGCCATACTGGCGCTCGATCTGACTAATCTTACCGACCAGCCGCAGACGCTGAAGGTCAATGTCCAGGCGCAAGGCCAGATTGTGATGAGCGGCGGCGCATCGCAACAGGTTCAACTGGCGAAAGGCGCACGCACTACGCTGCATATTCCGGTTAAGGCACAGGGCGGTTTCGGTTTCGGCGAGGGCAGCGTAGCTGGATGATTGGCGTGCGTCCAGCTTATCCGGCGCAAACGCTGAGTTTCTACGGCGATATACCGGTCGGGCAGGGCTGGCAGGTGCCCGCCAGCGCCTTCAGCGGGTTGCAGCATGACTCCCTGAGTAGTCAGCTGTCGCTCAGCAACCAGCCGTCGGTTTTCACTAACCATGCACAGCTTACGTCCATGGGCATCAAAACCGGCAGCGACGAAGCGCGCCGCGCCGCCATTGATACCGGCATCGCGCGTCTGGCAGGCATGCAGCGTGGCAACGGCAGTTTTGGCCTGTGGAATAAAGATAGTGAAGAAGAGTTCTGGCTGACCGCCTACGTGACCGATTTCCTGCTGCGCGCCAGCGAAGCTGGGATACAGCCGTGCAGCAGGATGTGATTTCTCGCGCTGACGAGCGGCTGCTGCGCTACCTGCAGGACCCGGCGCAGATCGAAACGCGCTGGAGCAGCAACGAGGATGCTATGCGTTTCAGCGTGCAGGCCTATGCGGGCATGGTGTTAGCGCGCCAGCGTCGTCAAAGCTGGGTGCTTAACCAGACCGTGCCGCCAACGTTGCTCGCGCCAGGCTAGGAAGGGGTGAACGGCCTGCGGCTGCGCTACTGGCAAAATCCGCAGGGATTGCGCGTTGCGGCAGACTGCCCAGGCGCGCAGAGCCACGAACGGCTGATGTGGCCGCTGCCGCTTGAACCCTGGCTACCACAGGCCGAGCGGCGGGCGCAGCGTCTGCCGCCGGTTGATACCGCCTGTCCGCCGCTGCGTCAGGGCAATGCGGCACCGATGGTGATCACCGGCGTTATCACAGGTCAGCATCTACAGCCGCTGCCCGGCAGAGCGGTGCTGGTCCTGCCGGTGGCGGTGCAGGGCGGACAGGCCAAGGCAGCTGGTGGTTTTTAAACGGCGAACCGGTAGAGCAGGGCGCTGGCAAGAACCGCGCGCAGCTGGCGATGCACGGATGCGGGCAGCTATCAACAGGTTGTGATGGATGAAGCGGGGCAGTTAAACACCGTTTCCTTATACCCGCGACTGAAAGTCGGCGTATTGCACATTATTTGCGTGTTTGCCCCGACAAATATCAATTATTTTCAATAAATCATGCGTTCGCTAATAGGCAACGCCCGCCGAGCTCCCTATAATCGGCGCGTTTTCTTACCGGGAGCGGGTTCCCGGTTTCTTCAGGATGCTAAAGACAGAGGTCAACATGGCAATCGAACGTACCTTCTCCATCATTAAACCAAACGCCGTTGCTAAGAACGTGATTGGCGCTATCTACAACCGTTTTGAAAGCGCAGGCTTCAAAATCGTTGGCGCTAAAATGCTGCAGCTGAGCAAAGAGCAGGCTGAAGGTTTCTACGCTGAGCACCAGGGCAAACCGTTCTTCGACGGCCTGGTTGAGTTAATGACTTCTGGTCCGGTTGTGGTTTCTGTACTGGAAGGCGAAAACGCCGTTCAGCGTCACCGCGATATGATGGGCGCGACCAACCCGGCGAACGCGCTGGCTGGCACCCTGCGCGCTGACTACGCAGACAGCTTCACTGAAAACGCGACCCACGGTTCAGATTCTGCTGAGTGTGCCGCGCGTGAAATCGCCTACTTCTTCGGCGAAAACGAGATCTGCCCGCGCACTCGTTAATTGGGCTGATGTCAGCCAGACAGCTCGCTTTACAAATTTCTACGTAACGCGCCGCCGTCTACCCTGACATCACTTCGCAGAGGTTGTAAAATATCCCGCCCTTGTTGAGCCAGTCTCAGCAAGGGCGTCTTTTTTCTATCCTTAACCAGAGCCATAACTTGTAATAACGAGGCCAGAGAACATTATGTCCGAACAGATTGTGACGCCGTCGTCCGCTTCCCCTATTGCCGTGGCACCCAAAAGCGAAAAAATTAACCTGCTGGATCTCAACCGTCAGCAGATGCGTGAGCTGTTTCTTTCCATGGGCGAAAAGCCGTTCCGCGCCGATCAGGTGATGAAGTGGATGTACCACTACTGCAGCGATGATTTCGAGCAGATGACCGACATCAATAAAGTGCTGCGCGCGAAGCTGAGCCAGATTGCTGAAATCTGTGCGCCGGAAGTGGCAGAAGAGATGCGCTCCAGCGACGGCACCATTAAATGGGCGATTCGCGTTGGCGATCAGCTGATTGAAACGGTCTATATTCCAGAAGACTATCGCGCGACGCTCTGCGTATCGTCACAGGTTGGCTGCGCGCTGGAGTGTAAATTCTGCTCGACGGCACAGCAGGGCTTTAACCGCAACCTGCGTGTTTCTGAGATCATCGGCCAGGTGTGGCGCGCGGCGAAAATCATCGGTGCGGCCAAAGTTACCGGTCAGCGTCCTATCACCAACGTGGTGATGATGGGCATGGGCGAACCTCTGCTCAACCTTAACAACGTGGTCCCGGCAATGGCGATGATGCTGGACGACTTCGGTTTTGGCCTGTCAAAACGCCGCGTCACGCTGTCAACTTCAGGCGTTGTGCCTGCGCTGGATAAGCTGGGCGATATGATCGACGTTGCGCTGGCCATTTCGCTGCATGCGCCGAACGATAAGCTGCGCGACGATATCGTGCCGATCAACAAGAAATACAATATTGAAATGTTCCTTGGCGCGGTGAAGCGCTACCTTGCGAAATCTAACGCCAATCAGGGGCGCGTGACGATTGAATATGTGATGCTGGATCACTTTAACGACAGCACCGAAGACGCGCATGAGCTGGCGGCGTTGCTGAAGGATATGCCAAGTAAAATTAACCTGATTCCATGGAACCCCTTCCCGGGCGCGCCGTATGGCCGTAGCTCTAACAGCCGGGTTGACCGTTTCGCTAAGGTCTTGATGGAATATGGATTCACCACTATCGTGCGTAAAACGCGCGGTGACGATATCGATGCGGCCTGTGGTCAGCTGGCGGGTGACGTCATTGACCGTACCAAGCGTACGATGCGTAAAAAAATGGCTGGTGAACCCATATCTGTGAAGGCGCTCTGAAACAAGGCATCTGAGGGTTTAACCTGGTTGTGACGCATGGCAGGCTGCTGCCATGCAATGAATGTCGCTACTAGGTGATACAAATGGGTAAAGGATTACCGGCCAGCTTACTGGCACTGATTGTTGTAACTGGTTGTGTCAGCCGAAACCCACATTCCGGTGCGGCGGAGACGCGTCTGGCGTTAGGTATGCACTATCTGGCAGCAGGCGATTTCGCTGCCGCCAGCCGCAATTTTCAGCAGGCGCAGGCCGCCGCGCCGCGCGACTACCGTATGCCGCTGGCGCTGGCACGTCTGGCAGAAAAACAGGGCAACCATGCTGAGACGACGCGTGACTATCAACAGGCGCAGCGGCTGGCACCGGCAAATAGCTATGTCGCTAACAATTACGGTGCGTTTCTCTGCGCTTTAGGGCAGTATGACGAAGCGCATCAACAGTTTAAGCGGGCTATGGATGCGTCGGAAAGTGAAGCCCGCACCGATGCCTGGGAGCAGCTGTCGGGATATTGTTATCTTCAGGCAGAGGACATGCAGGCCGCACGTGCGGCGCTCGGTCAGGCGAATCGCGCGAAAGGCGATGCGTTGCTGGACTAAGCGGAAAAACAACGCGTACTTTATCCGGCACATGCTTTACTGTTAACTGAGCTTTATCAGCAATATCTGCCTGCTACGGCGCGCAGCTTAGAGTTACAGATCCGTTTCGCCGTGCAACAGGGAAAAGCTGCTGACGTTACACCTTATAGCGACCAGTTGGCGCGAAGTTTTCCATAATCGATACAGTACCAGCGTTATTTAGCTAATGAATACTGAAGCCACTCAAGAAAACTCTGCAGTACATTCCACAGGTGAACGCCTGCGTCTGGCCCGTGAGAAAATGGGGCTGACTCAGCAAAACGTAGCTGAACGCCTGTGCCTGAAACTTTCGACCGTACGCGATATCGAAGAGGACAAATCGCCTGCCGATCTGGCGTCGACCTTTTTGCGTGGATACATTCGCTCCTATGCGCGCTTGGTGCACATTCCTGAAGAGGAACTGCTGCCAATGATGGCGAAGCAGACCCCGGTGCGTGCGGCAAAAATCGAGCCGATGCAGAACTTCTCGCTAGGCAAACGCCGCAAAAAACGCGACGGCTGGTTAATGATTTTCACTTGGCTGGTGCTGTTTGTGGTGGTTGGCCTGACTGGCGCGTGGTGGTGGCAAAATCATAAAGCTTCCCAGGACGATCTGGTTTCTATGGCCGATCAGAACGGCAGCAGCGGCGATAACAGCCAGTCAATTCCGCTCGACGGCGGCAGCAATGACGCCAGCGACGATACGGCTGCACCGGCTGCGCTGGACGAAACTAACAGCGCTGAAACCAGCACAGCGGCACCTGCCGCCAGCCAGCCGACCAGCAGCCTGTTCAGACTACCGGCAACAGCGCGGCACCCGCCGCGACGTCGGCTAATAACGCTGCCACTCCGTCCGTCACAGCGGGCCAGCTGCCATCCAGCAGCGCAGCCGTGTGTGAAGCGTCAGCAGATCCTAATAATGAACTTTAACGCTAACTGCTGGCTTGAAGTGACCGACGCCACCGGTAAGAAACTGTTCAGCGGAATGCAACGTAGTTGTGGTAAACTCAGCCTTTCCGGTACCGCACCCTATCGCCTGAAAATTGGCGCACCGGCGGCGGTACAGGTGCAATATCAGAACCAGCCAGTTGATTTAAGTCGTTTTGTCCGTACTAACCAGGTTGCTCGCCTGACGTTGGGTGCGCAATAACGTAGCATCGCGCCCCGGGCAATTGTGGAGAAAGAATATGCATAACGAAGCACCCATTATCCGTCGTAAATCAACCCGGATTTATGTCGGCAAGGTGCCTGTCGGCGACGGTGCGCCAATCGCTGTCCAGTCGATGACCAATACCCGCACAACAGATGTGGATGCCACGGTCAACCAAATTAAAGCTCTTGAGCGCGTTGGCGTGGATATTGTTCGCGTCTCCGTGCCAACGATGGACGCCGCTGAAGCTTTTAAGCTGATTAAGCAGCGCGTCGACGTACCGCTGGTGGCGGACATCCATTTTGACTATCGCATTGCGCTGAAAGTCGCAGAATATGGCGTCGACTGCCTGCGTATCAATCCAGGCAACATCGGCAACAACGAACGTATCCGCCAGGTGGTGGATTGCGCACGCCATTACAATATTCCTATCCGTATCGGCGTCAACGCCGGTTCGCTGGAAAAAGATTTGCAGGAAAAATATGGCGAGCCTACGCCGCAGGCGCTGCTGGAATCGGCAATGCGCCACGTTGACCATCTTGATCGCCTGAATTTCGATCAGTTCAAGGTGAGCGTAAAAGCCTCAGACGTTTTTCTTGCCGTTGAATCTTATCGCCTGCTGGCGAAGCAGATCGATCAGCCGCTGCACCTCGGTATTACTGAAGCAGGCGGCGCGCGTGCGGGCGCGGTGAAGTCAGCGATCGGTCTTGGCCTGCTGCTCTCTGAGGGGATTGGCGACACTCTACGTATTTCGCTGGCGGCCGATCCGGTGGAAGAGGTGAAAGTCGGCTTCGACATTCTGAAATCGCTGCGCATCCGCGCACGCGGCATCAACTTTATCGCCTGCCCGACCTGCTCGCGCCAGGAGTTTGACGTTATTGGCACGGTGAACGCGCTTGAGCAACGTCTTGAAGACCTTATCACGCCCATGGACGTCTCCATTATCGGCTGCGTGGTTAACGGTCCCGGCGAAGCTACGGTATCTACCCTGGGCGTCACCGGCGGTAACAAGAAAAGCGGCTTTTACGAAGATGGCGTGCGTCAGCGCCATCGCCTCGATAACGACGATATGATCGACCAGCTTGAGGCGCGCATCCGTGCCAAAGCAACCATGCTGGATGAGAGCAGTCGTATCAACGTGCAGCAGCTGGAAAACTAAGTACTGGCGCGTGCAGCGCGACTTTGTTCAATGAACCTGTGCGGTTTTATCCTCATAAGGTATGATGCCGGACGGGTTTTTTTGTATTAAGAGATTTTAACGTGGCGAAGAACATTCAAGCTATCCGCGGCATGAACGACTACCTGCCGGCAGATACGGCTATCTGGCAACGGATTGAAGGCACGCTCAAGCAGGTGCTCTCTAGCTACGGCTACAGCGAAATTCGCATGCCGATTGTGGAGCAGACTCCGCTGTTTAAGCGCGCTATTGGTGAGGTTACCGATGTGGTTGAAAAAGAGATGTATACCTTTGACGACCGCAACGGCGAAAGCCTGACGCTGCGCCCGGAAGGGACCGCAGGCTGCGTACGCGCCGGTATTGAGCATGGTCTGCTGTACAACAAGGAACAGCGCCTGTGGTATATGGGACCGATGTTCCGCTATGAGCGTCCGCAGAAAGGCCGCTACCGCCAGTTCCATCAGTTAGGCGCAGAGGTGTTTGGCCTGCAAGGTCCGGACGTTGACGCCGAGCTGATTATGCTGACCGCGCGCTTGTGGAAAGCGCTGGGCATTGCCGACCACGTTCGCTTGGAGCTCAACTCCATCGGTTCGCTGGAAGCGCGCGCCAACTACCGCGAATCGCTGGTGGCTTTCCTCGAACAGCATAAAGAGACGCTGGACGAGGACAGTAAACGCCGCATGTACAGCAATCCGCTGCGCGTGCTGGACAGCAAAAATCCTGATGTGCAGACGCTGCTCAACGACGCGCCGCAGCTAATGGATCATCTCGACGACGAATCTCGCGAACATTTCCAGGGCCTGTGCGCGTTGCTGGATGATGCGGGTATCGCTTACACCGTCAATCAGCGCTTGGTGCGCGGTCTCGACTACTATAACCGCACCGTTTTCGAATGGGTGACCGAGAGTCTCGGTGCGCAGGGCACGGTGTGCGGCGGCGGCCGTTACGATGGCCTGGTCGAGCAACTGGGCGGTCGCGCTACGCCAGCCGTTGGTTTCGCCATGGGACTGGAGCGTCTGGTGCTGCTGGTTCAGGCGGTCAATCCTGAATTTGAACTGACGAGCGTTGTTGATATCTATGTTATCGCTTCGGGTCAGGGCGTTCAGTCTGCTGCTATGCAGCTGGCGGAAAAACTGCGCGACAAAGCGCCAGAACTGAAGCTGATGACCAACTTTGGCGGCGGCAACTTTAAGAAGCAGTTTGCCCGTGCCGACAAGTGGGGCGCTCGCGTCGCGCTGGTTGTGGGTGAAGACGAAGTGAAGGCCGGCCAGGTGGTTTTTAAAGATCTGCGCAGCGGCGATCAACAAACGCTGGCGCAGACAGAGGCAGCAGCTGCATTGCGCACGCTGTTGCAGTAAGCGTGGCACGGCACCAACCAGATGAAGAAAGGAGAGGGATCGCGTGGAAGTCTATAGCAATGAAAACGAGCAGGTTGACGCGTTACGTCGCTTTTTTGCCAACAATGGCAAGGCGCTGGCGGTCGGCGTGATCATCGGCATTGCCGCGCTGGGCGGCTGGCGCTACTGGGCCAGCCATGAAGAGGGCTCGGCAAAAGCGGTTTCAGCGCAGTATCAGCAAGTCACAACCGCTATGAAAGCTGACAAGCCAGCGACGCTGGATGCGGTAGCGAAATTCGCTAACGAAAACAGCAATACTTATGGCGCACTGGCGGCGATGGACTTGGCGAAGCAGTACGTCGACGCTAACAAGCTGGACAAGGCTTCTTCCCTGTTGGAAAACGGCCGTAAAAACACCAAAGATGCCAATCTGCAGGCGGTTATTAACCTGCGTCTGGCGCGCATTCAACTGCAACAGAATCAAGCGGATGCTGCACTTAAAACCCTCGACGCTGTCAAGGGCGATGGCTGGACGGCCATTGTAGCGGATATTCGCGGCGAAGCGCTATTGAACAAAGGCGACAAGCAGGGCGCGCGCACGGCGTGGAGTAAGGGCTTTGATTCAAACGCCTCTCCGGCGCTGAAGCAAATGATGCAGATGAAGATGAATAACTTAAGCTAAGCCAGTCAAGAGAGAGCGCATGGAATTACGTAAATACCTGCTTCTAGGACTGATTTCAGTCACTTTGCTCAGCGGTTGTTCGCTGTTCAGTGGCGAAAAAGATGTAGTGAAAATGGCCCCGCTGCCGACGGTGGAAAACCAGTTTACTCCGCAGAAAGCGTGGAGCACGTCGGTTGGTGACGGCGTTGGTGATTTCTACTCTAACCTGCATCCGACATGGCAGGACAATACCGTATTTGCGGCGGATCGTTTTGGCGTAGTGAAAGCGCTGGATGCATCCAACGGCAAAGAAAAATGGAAGGTCGATCTCTCTGAGAAAACCGGCTTCTTCTCGAAAAATATTTCCGCTCTGCTTTCTGGCGGTGTAACTGCAGTGGGCGATCATATCTTCGTTGGCAGCGAACGCGGCCAGCTTTATGCCCTGAACAGCAGTGACGGCACTGTTGCTTGGCAAACACAGGTAGCGGGTGAAGCCCTGTCGCGTCCTGTGGTCAGCGATGGCTTGGTACTGGTGCACACCAGCAACGGCATGTTGCAGGGCCTCGATCAGAGCAGCGGCGTCGTGAAGTGGAGCGTCAACCTTCATATGCCTGGGCTGTCACTGCGCGGCGAATCTGCGCCAGTGGTGGCTTTCGGCGGTGCGATTGTCGGTGGCGACAATGGAAGTGTCAGCGCGGTGATCATGAATCAGGGCCAGCTTATCTGGCAGCGGCGTATTTCCCAGCCGAGCGATGCGACGGAAATTGATCGTCTGAACGACGTTGATACCACGCCGGTGATTGTCAATGGCGTGGTCTATGCGCTGGCTTACAACGGCAATCTGACCGCTCTCGATCTGCGTTCCGGCCAGATTCTGTGGAAGCGTGAAATCGGCGGCGTGAAAGATCTGATTGTCGATGCAGGCCGTATTTACCTGGTGGATCAGGATGACCGCGTTATCGCCCTGAACGCCGACGGCGGCGTTGCTATATGGCGTCAGAGCGACCTGCTGCACCGTAATCTGACCGCACCGGTGCTGTTAAATGGCTATCTGGTTGTCGGTGACAGTGAAGGTTATCTGCACTGGCTCAACACCACGGACGGCCGCTTTGTCGCCCAGCAAAAACTGGACAGCGATGGCTTCCAGACTGAGCCGGTGGTTGCCAGCGATAAGCTGATCATTCAGGCCAAAGGCGGCGAGGTTTACGCAATTACGCGCTAACCGGTTACCGGACTTTGCTTTCCATATAACGGCTCCTGACGCGTCAGGGGCCGTTTCGTTTTTATTCTGGCATGATATTCTTAGCGCCTTCAGCCTGAACCCGGCGGTTAAAACCGTTATAATCACGCCATTCGGGCGATTAATTTTTTTATTGAGGCATTGTTATGATACCTGTGGTCGCGCTGGTTGGGCGTCGCAATGTGGGGAAATCCACGCTGTTCAACCGTTTAACACGCACTCGTGATGCGCTGGTGGCGGATTTTCCTGGACTGACTCGCGATCGCAAATATGGTCGCGCCGAAGTGGAAGGGCGCGAATTTATTGTTATTGATACCGGCGGTATCGACGGCACTGAAGAAGGTGTCGAAACGCGTATGGCGGAGCAGTCGCTGCTGGCGATTGAAGAAGCCGACGTCGTACTGTTTATGGTGGATGCACGCGCGGGCGTGATGCCTGCGGATAAGCAGATCGCTAACCATATCCGTTCGCGCCAGAAGCCGACGTTCCTAGTGGTGAATAAAACCGACGGTCTCGACCCTGATTCTGCCGTGATTGATTTCTATTCGCTGGGCCTGGGCGAGATCCATGCTATTGCGGCCTCCCATGGTCGCGGCGTGACCAGCCTGCTGGAAACGGCCCTGCTGCCGTGGATGGATGAAGTTGATCCGCGTGAAGTCACCGAAGAAGACGAAAACGAAGCCTACTGGGCGGCGCTGACAGCGAAAGAGAACGGCGAAACCGAGGAAGAAGAGTTCGATCCGACCGGTCTGCCGATTAAGCTGGCTATCGTTGGTCGTCCTAACGTCGGTAAGTCCACGCTGACTAACCGCATCCTCGGCGAAGATCGCGTCGTGGTATATGACATGCCAGGTACCACGCGCGACAGCATCTATATTACAATGGAGCATGACGACCGCGAATATATCCTGATTGATACCGCGGGCGTGCGTAAGCGCGGCAAAATTACCGACATGGTAGAGAAGTTCTCTGTTATCAAAACGTTGCAGGCGATTGAAGACGCCAACGTGGTAATGTTGGTGATCGACGCGCACGAAGGCATTTCCGATCAGGCTCTGTCGTTGCTAGGCTTTATCCTGAATAGCGGCCGCTCGCTGGTGATTGTGGTGAACAAATGGGATGGCCTGACGCAGGAGATTAAGGACGAAGTCAAAGAGACGCTGGACTATCGTCTCGGCTTTATTGACTTTGCCCGTGTGCATTTTATCTCTGCACTGCATGGCAGCGGCGTGGGCAACCTGTTTGAGTCTGTTACCGAAGCCTACGACTGCTCCACCAAACGCGTTAACACTTCAATGCTGACGCGTATTATGAACATGGCTGCAGAATATCATCAGCCACCGCTGGTGCGTGGCCGTCGCGTGAAGCTGAAATATGCCCACGCCGGTGGCTACAACCCGCCTATCGTGGTGATCCACGGTAACCAGGTGAAAGATCTACCGGATTCCTACAAGCGTTATTTAATGAACTACTTCCGTCGTTCACTTAAGGTAATGGGCACGCCGATTCGTATTCAGTTCAAAGAGGGCGATAACCCCTTCGCGGGCAAACGCAATCTGCTGACACCGACGCAGCAGCGTAAGCGTAAGCGTCTGCTCTCGCACTTGAAGAAAAACAAGCGTTAAAGCAAAAGGGACCGAAAGGTCCCTTTTTTGTTTTGAGGCGATGATAAAAGAGCACTGGTCATTAACACATTTGCTTACGTCTACAACTATCGGGAATCCAGCTGCACGAAATGTGCAAACTGAAAGACTTACCTGTGAGTTTGTAGCGAAAATGCTATTGCCACACTTCACGTTATAGAGGTTCACCTGATTATGTATCAGGTGGTACAATCCTACCCCATATTGCGACGCGGGCAGAAAATTCTTATTGCCTCCTCGCTCACAATGCCTGCAACCCGGACATGGGTCCGTACCATTCAAGTAAAATAGAGATATACTTGGCGCGTCAGACGCCGTTACGCCTCAGCCGCTTTATCCAGGCAGGTAAGGGGTGACGCTTTATTTTTTCAGGAGAGTTTGTGTTATGGCTGAAACATCATCCCGATCCGGCAAAGGATTGGGTATCTGGTCGATTTTGCTGGGGCTGGTGCTGCTAGCGATCGGCCTGTTCTTTGCCATTGGTGGCGGCAAGCTGGTTTCGCTTGGCGGTAGCTGGTACTTCCTGATTGCAGGCATTGTGACCCTGCTCTCGGCGATCCAGTTCTTCCGTCGTAAATCCTCTGCAGTTGTACTGTTTATTCTGGTATTTGTCGGCACGCTGATTTGGGCGCTGGTGGATGCGGGCTGGTCATTCTGGCCGCTAGTATCGCGCCTGCTGAACCTCAGTTTTCGGCTGAACAAAACGCATTGACGGCCGGGATGCGGCTTCACATATCGCCTCTGCATCAACAAAATCCTTTTTAAAGTGTGCCCCGGCACAAGCTTCCATAACAACAACCGAGGACGGGCAGGTCGCCAAAAACTGCATTAGCTTTGTGCGCGTAAACTTCTTACGCAAAAGCGCGTTACCTGACTTATGCTGGCAAGGAATGTGGAAAGCATGTTTACCGAGGTCGATACCAGTAAGCGTAACGTTTTCCATGATGGCCCTCCTGAAAGAAAAACACCCTGCCGGCGTACCGCTCACAGAGCGGGGGGGACCATCTCATTAGACCCGTCCCGCTGACACACGCAGAACGGCTTCGTCGCTTCGCGTGGCCTGCAACGCGCATTTTGTGCTGACGGGAGTTGAAAAGCGGGGCGCTGAATCATGGGCTGCCATTGCCCCCAGGGGCTACACCAGCCTGTCTCAGGTGGCGCTTGTCTCGGTGAGGGCGAAACGGTTGCCGGCTGGAGGCTGGTCAGCGCTGGCTACAGCGAGGCGACTTTCCGGGGTAACGGTCGGCTGACCGTGCTCAGGGCGGAATAACGGAGCGAATGATGAAACTGAAACATACCTTTTAGCCGCCATGCTGCTGAGTCCCCTGACCCATGCCGCGATCACATCAGGGCAGACTGATATCAGCCGGGAAGAGTCAACACAACGGGCGGACTCCGCACAGCAAAATCTGCAGCAGCAGGCTGGTCAGTGGGGGCTGAGTACCGGCGATTACCAGCGGGAGGTTAACGCGGCCTGACAGCGTCTTTATCCCGGAACGCTGCCGGTCAATATGGGAAACGCCTCGGGCGTTGCGCATGACAGCGGTGGCCGGCTGGCGCTGTTCGTCAGTGCAAAAGACTGCGCGACCTGCAATGCGAAACTGTCTGCCGTGCTGGCCGACAACCGGCCGGTCGACATCTATCTGGTCGACAGCCAGGGCAATGACGATGCGCTTCGCAGCTGGGCCCGCGACCATCATATTCTGGTGGAAACGGTCCGCAGGCGTCAGGTCACGCTGAACCACGACGGCGGCCGGTGGATGCGCTTTGGTAACGGCCTGATGCCGGTATTGCTGCAGCAGGCAGCAGACGGTAAATGGGCAATCGCTGCGTTCTGACCGGCGCGCTGGCGCTGGGCGTACTGATGGCCGCCGCCCCTGACGGCCATGCAAATCAGACGGTGCCGGAGGGTTAAGTCCGCGTGGCCATGGCCCTGGACCATCAATGTGGCAGGGAAGGGGTATCGCTGTGAGACACGTCTGCAGGCTTGGCAGGCGCTTCAGGTCTTCATGAAGCGTCACCCGCTGAAGCGCATCAATGTCGGTATTGCCCATGTCAATCTGGGCTGGAATGGTCATCATTTTGCCTCGACGTGGGATGCGTTTGATCACTACACCAACCTGAACGCCGCCACCATCATCCTGCGTGAGTGCTGGGCGCGTAAACCGGGCAGCTGGCTGGATACGGCAGGGTGCTACCACCATCCTGCCGGCGGACAGCCAGCCGCCCGCTATCGTGCCATCGTGAAAGGGCACTTGGCAAAAATCAGCCCTTCTTCCCGTATTGCTTCACCCGCAGCCACAGCGCCTCAGTCAGTTGCTGCGCTCGCCCCCGATCCAGGTTTTGTCTGGACTGAGCCCGGGAGATAACCCTGATGAAAATGCTTTCGTTACTGCTTTTAACACTCCTTCCGCTGAGCGGTCACGCTGAACTGAACGTCATTGCTGACCTCGGCGGTCAGGATGCCGCCCCGTACTTTGAGGCCGTCAATAAACAGCCGGGCATAAGCGCGGAAACTGACTCCGCGCCTTGACCCACTTCACCCGTGCTGCAGGGCGAGGCCGCCATGCTGCCGGTATTCACACCGGAGTTGCGCCCGGGCAGCGTTCCCGATCGGCCGCTACAGCTACCCGGCATCGGGGCGTTGTTTCTGGTCGGGGACGATGCTCTGTCCCGTGAAGGGCTGAAGGCTAATGCAGGCGCACTGGCTGAACAGCATGCTGCCGGGATGATAGTCAACGTCACATACATGGCTGCCGTGCGTGAACTGCGCGAGCTGGCACCCGGTGTCAGTCTGACCCCGGCTTCCGGGAGCGAACTGGCCCGTCGCCTGCAGATTGAGCATTATCCGGTACTCATCACCGATACCGGCCTGACGCAGCAGGTTAAGCCGCAATGATCGCGCCACACCTCTGCGGTCTGCTGACGGCGCACCCCTTCGGTGCTGTCATGCTGGCCATCCTGTTTCTGGCGCTGATGGCCTTTCTGAACCTGCGGGGGCGGGAGAAAGCCAGCACTCGCCGTCACCGGCGATACCGGGCAACGGCAGGGCGGGTACTGGATAAGCTGACCTGCCTGCCGGGAGACGGGCAAGGTCTGACTTATCTGCGCAAAATCAGTCCCTATATCTTTGAATAACTGTTGCTCTCTGCCTTTGAACATCAGGAGCTGACCGTAGTGCGCAATGCCTCTTACAGCGGTGACGGTGGCCTTGATGGCCAGGTCATCATCGACGGCGAGTCAGGCCAAACGGTACAGCCGAGCTGTTTCCCCCGCACATGTTCAGGACTTCGACCGGCTTCTCATGCAGACCGGCCGCCGGAGGCTGTTTATCCACACGAGCCGTACCGGAAAAATGAGCCGCGTTATTCTCACGGCGTCACCTCGCCTGCGCATCATCAGCGGGCAGCGCCTTCTGGCTATTCTTGCCGGTCAGGACATCCGGCAGTATCTCTGAGGAACCTCTTATGCACATCATTCTGAAAATCCTGAGCTTCGTTTTGTGGCTTCCGTTCTGCTTTTTCCGTCATGTCATTTTCCTGCCCTCCGCTTTCGGCGGTGTTTTCCTGATTGCCTGGCTTGTTTTCGGCAATCCGGTCATTGACCTGAACGACACACTGCAGAAAGAGACAACGGCATGGCGTACCGCACCACCCAGACACTACATGTGGAAGGAATGCCCGGCCCGGCTAATGCGGTTCCGCCTGAGGAAAAGCCGGCAGCCTGCACCGTCACTGCAGTCTCCACAGAAACCGCTGTGAATAAATACCTGCTGTCATTGCGGGCCGTATGGTTCTTTTTTTCATTCTGTCAAACGTTCTGTATGTGCTCTGGTGCTTACTGTCGAATGCCCTGCATTACCACTACCTGCCCCGCAGGGAAACCCGTACCGGAAGGGGGGCGAATATCCACGGGGCGACCGGCAAAATGAATGGGGAGATCAGGGATGAGTAACCGTTATGTGATTGAAGCGCTGCTGCGACCGGCCGTGGAGCTGAATACTGCCCTGGTTTCAGGCGTGGCAGCCTATGTCTGCGTGGTGGCTCCGTGGTCTGTCGCCCTGACTCCGTCTGTCAGTTACGTTACCGCAAGGGGGATTCACGGTGCTTGCCATGACCCGCACCCATCAGGGGATGAAGATTTTACGCTACCGCCATAACCTCCGGCGCCTGCCGCGCTACGTCATGACAACCAGGCAGATCCCCCTCAGTCATCGCCGCCTGTTCCTCGGACGGGGTTTCCGCTGGACACAGAAACATACGCAGCGCCTGCAGGATACGCTGCGCCCCGAGGTCGCCCGTTATCTGCAGCCGAACCGCTTTTATCAGATGGTGCGACAGCTCGAAATGCTGACAGAGTATCGTATGCCCTGGCTGAGCAGGCTGCTGAGCGCTGATAGGGTGCTGAACCCGGTCAGACCGCTGCCACCCGTGGGCGGCAATCCGGCCCTGCACGGCGTGGAGCCGGATGAAAAGGACGTGTCAATGGCCCTTGGGAAGCGCGTTGGCCATACGGTGGTTTACGGCACCACGCGCGTCGGCAAGACACGCCTGGCAGAGCTGCTCATCACCTAGGACATAAGGCGGGGCGAAGTGACCATTGTGTTTGACCAGAAAGGGGATGCCGACCTGATGAAACGCGTCTGGGCGGAGGCCCACCGGTCAGGCCGGGGAGATGAGCTGTATATTTTCCATCTCGGCTGGCCGGAGATTTCAGCGCGTTATAATGCTGTCGGGCGTTTTGGCCGCGTGTCAGAAGTTGCCACCCGTGTTGCAGGCTAGCTTTCCGGTGACGGCAACAATGCTGCCTTCAGTGAATTTGCCTGGCGGTTCGTCAACATCATCGCCCGCGCACTGGTTGCATGGGCGAAGACGATGTTACCCGCAACATCCAGGGACAGCCGGATGCGTTACGTATCTGGGCGATTGAGGTGGCGTTAAGTTCGGAGGAAGGCAAAAAGCTCTATGATCCTATTCTTGACGGGCTGCGGTCAGCGGTGAGATACGACAGGACTTAATTTGACAAAATAGTGGCGTCACTGCTGCCATTGCTGGAGAAACTGACCACCGGGAAGACCGCCGAGCTGCTGGCTCCGGATTACCTCGATATGGACGATCACCGCCCCATATTCGACTGGGAGCAAATCATCCGTAAAAAGCGGTGGTGTATGTGGGGCTCTATGTGCTCAGCGACAGCATGGTGGGTAACTCTATGTTCGCTGACCTGGCAATCGTAGCAAAGGACTATCCCGGGCATACGATAGGCTTTGGCGGACTCACCGTCAGAAGTTTTGAGTCCATTACGGTCAATAATTTAGGCTACAGGTTTGAAACAGAGGCGTGGGACAGAGGTTACGCAACAGAGTTTGCCCGATTTCTGATTGCTTATGGGGTCAGTGAACTGAACCTTCAGGAAATATCAGCCACCGTAAGAGCGCATCATCTGGTTTCACAAAATGTACTTAAAAAATCAGGTCTCAGATCTGTAAGAGAGATTCACGATGTTCCAGATGCTGCACCTGGCTTACTTTTCTCAATACAAAAAGAGGCGTGGAAATAATAACGGAATAATCTGTATTTTCATTGTGAAACCGCTTAAAAACACCTCACATTACTGAGGGCAGTAATGTGAGGTTGAGCATCCTGCTAAATTATTCCGCCAGCCTTGGGCTTAGTTGGTATGCAGGGTTTTGTTTATACCGCCCCATGCTGATGCATCGGAAAGTAGAACTTCCACTACACCTGTTTTACTGTTTCTGCGGAATAAGAGGTTATCTTTTCCTGAGATGTTACGGGTATATTCAAATTTTCCATCGGGTAATAATACTTTAGTGCCGGCAGTGACATATAAGCCCGCTTCTATTATGCAGTTATTTCCCAGTGAAATACCTGTGCCCAAATGGGAAATCCGCACACAGTCGCCTCAACATTTGGACGGTCTCAGGGACCA
>JAUHTP010000017.1:0-3478 GCA_031332935.1 Candidatus Pantoea bathycoeliae
GCAACAACCTGAACCTGATTCAGTGCTTGCAAAACAGAGGTAGTCCATAGATATAAACCGATCTCAGCGCGAACTGGGTAATGATAGTGCCGACTAATGTCAGCCAGCGGGTGCGTTGATAAGATGAGGTGGTTAGCTGGTTCATAATTTTTCTCTCCCGTTCGGGAATCTGGAAACTAACACCAGAATAATTCCTGACTACGCGCGCGGTCAAAAACGGCATGAACGGGATCAAACGCGTCATGAAATGCCACCTACGGGGAATGAATTACATCGTTTCCCGCTTCGCTAATTTATGACCAATTCAGCAACCTGATAATGATTGGTTACGTGACGTAAGTAGATGTGTCTCCTAGGCCGTTTAGCCAGCAAGGTAGCAGAATTTTTGCCAGGCTTAGAGTTCACTTAACAGGAGGAAATATGAAAGACCGAGCATATGAATCCCTTAGCTGTGAGGACGAGGTCCGCTGCATCAACGGTCAGGCAGTGATTGAACTCAGCGATGAGCAGCAACCCGTGACAAAATCCACCCTCGCACTGAAATTGCTCTCTATGGCCGACCAGGACAATGACGACGAGCGCGTGCTGCTCTACTGGATTGCGCGCAAGGCCATCAATCAACCCCGTCAATTAAATGCTATGTAACGTCGGGCATAACGCCCACGCGAAGCGGGCACAGGCCCGCTCTTTGCCTCAGTCAGCGGCGCGCCGCCTTGGCACAGGTAGCCGCACAAACATCACCAGATTTCCAGCCAGAATCATCGTTAACCCTAGCAGCCCTTCAATATGCCATTGATATCCTTCAAAAAGAGTAGAGAGTTTCAGCGCCACCAGCGGGAACAGCAGCGTGCTGTATGCAGCCTGACTGGCACCAATGCGGCCCATCAGGGTGAAATTGGCGCCGAAGCCGATAACGGAGCCAAAGATAGCCAGATAAAATAGTGCGCCTGCCCACTGTAGGTTCCAGACAGGTTGAATCGATTCACCCTGGAACAGCGTTACCAGCGCCATCGCCAGCACGCCATACAACATTGCGTAGCTGTTGGTCGTCAGCACATCACGCTGCATCCGTTGATGGCGCAGGCTAATCATATTGCCTAGCGAAAAGCCCAGCGTACCCAGCGCGCTCAGACCCATGCCCCATAACAGCTGTGCCGAGGCTTCGCTGGCATGCAGATCGTGCCAGAACAGCGCCACAATGCCACCCGTGCCGAGCGCGACGGCAGGTAGCAGTCGCACCGACGGACGCTGGCCGAAGAAGATCCAGCTGTTCAGCGCGTTATAGAGCACCGCCATGGAAAAAATCACCGACTCCAGACCGCTATTGATCCAGGCAGCCGCATGATAGAAACAGAGGAAATTGAAGCCAAAGACGCAGCAGCCCTGTAGCAGGCAAAACAGATGATCGCGCGGCGTCAGCGTTAAATAGTTTTAGCGCCACAAGCATCATCAGCGCGGCCAGCAGAAAGCGCCAGAACACTGCTGCTCCCACGCTGCCACCTGCTGTGCGTAAATTGCAATCCAGGTGGTTCCCCAAATCAGAACCACAGAAAGGTATACTGCCCGTCTGTTTGATTAATTAAAGATGATTGATTTATGATCGCCTGAATGAAATGCAGTGGCATCTCAGGCGGCAAAAAAATCGGGATCTGACTGATGAGCGACAGCTTTCAGCAAGACATGCCTAAGCTGCTCTTTGAAATTAAAGGTAATTTACTTATCAGTATCTAAAAAGCAGTAAGCAGTGCATAAGGCAACCCGCAGTCGGGGATCAAAGTAACAACCGGGAAACTGCGGCTTTATCTGGACGCGATAAGATTAATATCAATAAAAAATATCAACAATAACACGTCTGAAAATATTATCTGATGCTGAGTCTGCCAGTGCTAAATATCCTGGCTGAATAAGGGTGCAAAAAGACCAGCCGTTTGATTTCCTAGGTATGAAAAGGTTTACGCCACAACAGGCAGTGCAGCCTGTTCCCATTCCTGAGCTTAAAGAACCGATGTGCCAGTGGCTGGTTCACTTGCACGAACTGCGACTGCATAGCAGGGTTAATGACTTTCTCCCTCTGTTAGCTCTCCGAGGTCGGCGGTTCAGGTGCAGAAGCCGTTTCCTTGTCAGTTAAGCCTCTCCATCCTGTGCCGGGCCGGGGGAGTCAATAGTTACGCGCGATCTGTCGCATCCAGCGACCCGGAACATGCTGAAGAACGGTGCCGGCATGTTTTATACGCCGGGCACGCAGAACGAACCTGAGCTCTTTGCGGTGCTGAGAATATGAGTGAAAGCAAAAGGGAGGCTGTTGCCTCTGTCAACATTGATGCATTAATGCAGAACACCTAGTTACAGGCGATTAGCTGGCATTATGGCCCGCAGTTTAAAGAGGGTGAAGGTCAGACGCTGTGGGAGCGCTGCGTTGAAGATATCGCGCGCGTAGAGGCGCGACTGAAGCTGGCTGAACTGGATTAGGCCAGCTGTCAGCATATCCTTTACGCCCAGTGCGCGCTGCTTGACGAGGTCATGAAAGGACGCAGCGTAGAGGATAGCGCCTGTCTTCAATGGTGCGACATTTCGCTACAGGAACACTTTCTTGGCACCCTCGAAGCGGGCGAAAAGCTGTGCGAACGCATGCGGGACGTGCTGCGCGATCCCGCATCGCACAGGGCGGTGCTGACCTGCTTTCATCGGGTTATGCTGCTGGGCTTTCTTGGTGAGTACCACACGCTGGACGATCCAGAACGCAGGGCGCTGATAAAAATTCTGAGCGAGCGGGTAATGTCGTTTAGCTCCCCCCAGCCGCAGCCAACTCAGGCTAGCCCACGAGCCGGAGAGAATATAAACCGATGGCTGGTTCATGGCCGACGCGTATCGGTCTGAGCGTGCTGCTGCTGGGCGTAGTGTGGCTGGGGTTTGATTACTTGTTCGATCGAATACTGCTCACGCTTTTGCCCTTCGGGGTGATGAAATAAATTCTTCACAGCCCGCGCTGCGCGGAATGAGCAGCCGGCTATCAAAAGTGATGTTAACCATATGGATCAACACAGTATAACTACCCTGCAAAACCTGGCTGGCGCCTGTCAGGTAGAGGCTACAACGTTAACTGAACAGGCACATCAGCGTACATACCGCTGGAGCCGCTGGGCCGAACCGCTTACCGACACGCTGCCGATCGGCGAAGATCCGGCCTATGACGACAATTACCAGCGCATCTGTGAAGGGGCCACAAACTCTCAGGTATTGATACCGCCCTCATCTGCTCGCTGGCAGAAAAGCTACTGGCCGGGGTAAGTAAAGATCTACGCGTCATCACTTTTTATGTCTGGGCGCGCCTGCATCAGGAAGGCGAAACCGGGTTTGCCGACGGGCTGGAACTGCTGGCCGCAATGCTGCAACGTTTTGGCACGCAGCTGCATCCGCTGCGCGACCGCAGCCGCAAAGCCGCACTGGAGTGGTTAGGTAGTGGCCGCAACGGTGATGC
>JAUHTP010000017.1:3578-41333 GCA_031332935.1 Candidatus Pantoea bathycoeliae
ACCGCAGCCGCAAAGCCGCACTGGAGTGGTTAGGTAGTGGCCGCAACGGTGATGCGCCTGCTAATGGCGCGCGTTACCCAGCAGTACGGCAAAAACGAAATGGCGCTGCACCTGCTGGGCGAGCTAGACGCCTCAGCGCAGCAGCTCACGCTGCTACAGTGGATCCCCGGACTGCTATTTGAAGTTAAAGCCCGCCGCCTGAAGCTACTGCGCGGCAAAGCGGGACGTAGCGAAGCAGACAAAGCCCGACTGCAACCAGAAATGGAGATGTTGCTCGCTGGCTTGGTTGCACTCGATCTGGCGCGTGCGGCGGTGCTTTGCAGCTAACAACCCCTCTTCAATCAACCTAACATCCTGTGAGTAGATTTAACCCGGCGTGATAACCATCCTGGGTTACGCTATCCGCAGCCATTATTTTTAAGCGAAAAACTATCGTCAAATGACTTTACTTTTTTCAACTAATGCCTGGCATTTCTCACAAGAAATCGCTGGTGGATAAAACCGACTTCCGCCAGAACGTGAAAATTGAACTGCTCGATCTTTCGAAAGACGATCTGCGCCGCGACTTTGAAGACTGGCCGGAAATCATTCAGAGCGGCCTTTACCTGAAAACCTACATTGCCGAGTATGACACGCCAGGCGGCGAACCGATTGGCGCGCTGGTTTCCGCGTATGAATTTGAAGCATCGGCTCAGGACGTGGCGCTGCTGCGCAACATCTCTAAGGTGTCTGGTGCCGCGCACATGCCGTTTATCGGCTCCGCCGGCCCTGAATTCTTCCTGAATAAGTCAATGGAAGAGGTGGCGGCCATTAAAGATATCGCAACTACTTCGACCGCGCCGAATACATCAAGTGGAAATCCCCTGCAGGAATCGAACCTGCATAGCCCTTAGAAGGGGCTCGTTATATCCATTTACTAATGGGGACCGCGGCGCGCAGTATAGCGCAAACGCGCCGCAAGAATAACCCAACTGCGGCGCGTTTTCTCATTTCCTCAACAGCTTAGCGCTGCTTCTCCTGCTGCGCCGCTTTGCTCTCCTCGCTGCTGGCGCTGGAGCGGCTATTCCGCGACGATTTTCTAGACGGTTCGCTGGGGCAGCTGTTGCTGCTGCCAACGCCGCTTCCGGTTACCGTGCTGGGGAAAGTGATCGCTCACTGGCTGTTAACCGGCTTGCCATTGATTTTGCTGTCGCCGCTGGCGGCGTTGGTGCTGTCGCTCGATTTCAACAGCTGGCTGGCGATGGCGCTGACATTGCTGCTCGGCACGCCGACCTTTAGCTTTCTCGGTGCGATTGGCGTTGCGCTGACGGTAGGACTGCGGCGCGGCGGCGTGCTGCTGAGCCTGCTGGTATTGCCGCTGGCGATACCAGTACTGATTTTTGCCAGCGCGGCGATCGACGCGGCGAGCCAGGGCATCGTGGGTTATCTGGCGATCCTCGGCGCGATGCTGGCAGCCAGCTCGACACTGGCACCGTTCGCGACAGCGGCAGCGCTGCACTAAACCGCACATGCGTCAGACATGTCGGAAACCCTGATATTTAACCTGTGAGCAATCGTTCAATTCCCTGGTTTGGCGTGCGGGTGCGGCGACGCTGCTGCTCGGCTGGATCTGGGGTTTCGGCTTCGCGCCGGCGGATTACCAGCAGGGTGACAGCTTCCGCATTATGTATATTCACGTTCCGGCGGCGATGTGGTCGATGGGCGTCTACGCTGCGATGGCGGTTGCTGCCTTTACCGGCCTGGTGTGGCAGATGAAGATGGCCGATCTGCTCTCGACCGCGATGGCACCGGTTGGTGCGGTCTTTTATTGCGCTGATTACTGGCTCCGCCTGGGGCAAGCCGATGTGGGGCACCTGGTGGATCTGGGATGCGCGCCTCACCTCGGAGCTGGTACTGCTCTTCCTTTATATGGGCGTGATGGCACTCTACCAGTCGTTTGACGACCGCCGCACGGCGGGACGTGCGGTAAGCATTCTGATCTTGGTTGGCGTGGTAAACCTGCCGATTATTCACTTCTCCGTGCAGTGGTGGAACACGCTGCATCAGGGCTCATCGGGCATTCTGCAGCAGGCGATCGCGCCAAGTATGCGCACGCCGCTGCGCTGGTCGATCCTTGGTTATCTGCAGGTCTTCATCACCCTGACGCTAATGCGCCTGCGCAACCTGATCCTCTACACCGAACGTCACCGCCCCTGGGTTGCTGATGTCGCCAATGGAGGCCGTAAAGCATGACGCCTGCATTCTCTTCCCTGTCAGCTTTTTTCGCCATGGGCGGCTACGCCTTTTACGTCTGGCTGGCGGTGATCTGCACCTTTATTCCTTTAGGCGGGTTATTGCTGCACACGCTGCTGCAACGCTGCCGCCTGCTGGCCGACATCCGCCAGCGCCAGTCCAAGTAACGCCGCATCCGTTCGGCAAAAATGAAACAAGCCGCCGGTGAAGCGGCAGGAGATCCAATGTGAATACCCGTCGTCGTCAGCGTCTGTACGTTGTTGTGGCGATCCTGGTGGGGCTGGGCCTTGCCACGTCGCTGGTTATGTATGCGCTGCATTCCAATATCGATCTGTTCTACACCCCGAGCGAAATTCTTTACGGCAAAGGCGAGGATCACCAGAAGCCGGAAGCGGGTCAGCGGCTGCGCGTTGGCGGCATGGTAATGCTCGGCAGCGTGAAGCGCGATCCCAATACGCTGGCCGTCTCTTTTAAGCTTTATGATGCCAACGGCGTCGTGAGCGTTAGCTTTGAAGGCATTTTGCCGGACCTGTTCCGCGAAGGGCAGGACGTCGTCGCGCAGGGCGTGCTGGAAGAGGGCAACCTGGTCAACGCCAAAGAGGGGCTGGCGAAGCATGACGAGAAGTACACGCCGCCGGAAATCGAGGATGCGATGAAGAAGAACCATAAGAGCACGCAGGCGCTCGCGGAACAGGCAAGAACACAGTCATTATGCCTGAAACTGGAAGCTTTCTGCTCTGCCTGGCAATGGGCATTGCGCTGCTGCTGAGCGTCTACCCGCTGTGGGGCGCGCTGCGCCAGGATGCCCGCCTGATGGGGCTTGCGCGTCCGCTGGCCAGCGGGCTGTTCCTCTGCATCGCTGCCGCGTTTCTGGTGCTGGTGCACGCCTTCGTCGTTAACGACTTTACCGTCGCCTATGTCGCGATCAACTCCAATACGCGGCTGCCGGTCTATTACCGTATCGCCGCCACCTGGGGCGCGCACGAAGGCTCGCTGCTGTGGGTGCTGCTGGTGGCGATTTTCAGCCGTGGTATGCTGCAGGATGCGCTGGCGCGCGTGCTGGCGGTGATGGGGATGATTAACCTCGGCTTCCTGCTGTTTATCATTCTCACCTCGAATCCCTTTACCCGCATGCTGCCGGACTTTCCCATCGACGGGCGCGATCTCAACCCGATGCTGCAGGATATTGGCCTGATCTTCCATCCGCCGCTGCTCTATATGGGCTACATCGGCTTCTCGGTGGCGTTCGCCTTTGCTATCGCCTCGCTGATGGCGGGACGGCTGGATACTGCCTAGGCGCGCTGGTCGCGTCCCTAGACCACAGCGGCCTGGGTGTTCCTGACCATCGGCATCATGCTGGGATCGGCGTGGGCCTATTACGAACTCGGCTGGGGCGGCTCGTGGTTCTGGGACCCGGTAGAGAACGCCTCCTTTATGCCGTGGCTGGCGGGCACCGCGCTGATGCACTCGCTGGCGGCGACAGAAAAGCGCGGCACCTTTAAAGCCTGGACCGTGCTGCTGGCAATTACCGCGTTTTATCTCAGCCTGCTTGGCACCTTTCTGGTGCGCTCTGGCGTGCTGGTGTCGGTACACTCTTTCGCCTCGGATCCGGCGCGCGGCATGTTTATTCTCGCCTTCCTGGTGATCGTGATCGGTAGCTCGCTGCTGCTCTACGCGATCAAAGGAGGGCAGCCGCGTGCAGAACGAAACCTAGTCGCGCGAATCCTTCCTGCTCGGCAATAACGTCCTGCTGATCGCCGCAATGCTGGTGGTACTGCTCTGCACGCTGTTGCCGCTGGTGCACAAGCAGGTTGGCCTCGGCAGCATCTCAGTAGGCGAGCCGTTCTTTAACACCATGTTTAGCTGGCTGATGGCACCCTTCGCGCTGATGCTCGGCATTGGGCCGCTGGTGCGCTGGCGTCGCGACGAGCCGCAAAAGCTGTGGAAACGGCTGGCGCTGGTGGTGACGCTGGCCAGCGCGGTGCTGCTGCCATGGCTGTTGCAGGATCGCATTGAGGCGATGACGGTGGTAGGGCTGCTGATGTCGGTGTGGATCATTGTGCTGACGCTGATGGAGCTGCACGAGCGCGCGACGCATCGCCATTACTTCTTCAGCGGCCTGCGCCACCTGTCACGCAGCCACTGGGGTATGGTGCTGGGAAATCTGGGCGTCGGCGTCACGGTGATCAGTATCGCTTTCAGCACGCAATATAGCGTCGAGCGCGACGTGCGCATGAAGGCGGGCGACAGCGTCGATATTCACAGCTACCACTTTGTGTTCCGCGACGTGCATAACCTACAGGGCCCGAACTACAGCGGCGGCGTGGGCATTATCGACGTCAGCCGCAACGGTAAGCCGGAAGCGGTGCTGCATGCCGAAAAGCGCTTCTATACCATGATGACCGAAGCGGCGATTGACTGCGGCTTCACGCGCGACCTTTACGCTGCGCTGGGCGAAGAGCTGGACAATAGCTCCTGGGCAGTACGCATCTATTACAAACCCTTTGTGCGCTGGATTTGGTTCGGCGGCGTGTTTATGGCGCTTGGCGGCCTGCTGTGCCTGCTCGATCCGCGCTACCGCACGCGGAAAAAAGCCGCGCGTGAGGAACGAGCATGAACAAGAAAATCCTCTTTATTCCGCTGGTGCTGTTTTTACTGCTGGCGGCGGCGCTGCTGTGGCAGCTGTTGCGCAACGCCAACGGTGACGACCCGACGTGCCTGGAATCGGCGCTGATCGGCAAACCGGTGCCGGTCTTTAAGCTGGAAGCGCTCGATCGTCCCGGCAAGATCTACGACCAGAAGATCCTGACCGACGGCAAAGGCATTATCCGTTACCGCCACGCAGGCGATATGAATGCGCGTGTCTGGCAGCAGGAAGTGCTGCCGCTGTGGCAGAAATACAGCAAGGAGGGCGCGTGAAACGCTTTATCCTGATCCTGTTCGGCCTGCTGTTCAGCTGTAGCCTGTGGGCGGCCATCGACACGTACCAGTTTGATTCAGTGGCGCAGGAGGAGCAGTACCGCGACCTGACCGGCTCGCTGCGCTGCCCAAAATGCCAGAACAACAGCATTGCTGACTCCAACGCGATGATTGCGGCGGATATGCGCCTCAAGGTCTATGAGCTGATGAAGCAGGGCCAGAGCCGTCAGCCGATTATTGATTACGTGGTGGCGCGCTACGGCAATTTCGTGACCTATGAGCCGCCAGTGACGCCCTCAACGCTGATCCTCTAGGTCGGCCCGGCGCTGTTCGCGATGCTGGGCGGCCTGATTATTATCCTGCGCAGCCGCCAGCGGAAAACGCGCAGCGAGCTGGACGACACCGATCAACAGCGCCTTGCGGCGATACTCAAAAGCGACGGGAAGCTGAAATGAGCACTTTGTGGATAAGCATTATTCTTTTACTGGTAGCGGCCAGCGCCCTGTTTCTCGGCGCGGGCTGGCGTCAGCGCTAGGCGAGCGACACCGATCGCGACCGCCTTAACACCGATTTTTACCATCAGCGCCTGCGCGAGCTGGAAGAGGATGAGTCGGCGTGATTAGCGAGCGCGCCACGATGGTGAGTGAATTGCAGCAGACGCTGCTGACCGATGTCCCGCAACATGACGCCGCGCCGTCGCGTGCCAGCAGCCGTCTGGTGCTGTTGCCCGGCGTGATCATTCTGGTCGTGGCATCGCTTGGCATGTATCTGAAAAGCGGCGGGCTGGCGCAGGTCGCCAGCTGGATGCAGGTGCAGCAGGAATATCCTGAACTGCGCGCGCGGGTGATGGATCCGCAGGCGAAACCGCTGACAATGGAGGAGCTGGCACGCCTGCAACTGGGCCTGCGCACCGCATTGCAGTCAGAGCCGGATAACCTTAACGACTGGACCATGCTGGGACGCCTCGGCATGGTGCTCAATAACGCCGCGAGCGCGAACCAGGCCTTTGAGCAAGCGTTGCAGCTTGCGCCGAACAATTTTTCGCTGAAACAGGACTATGCTGAAGTATTGACGCTCTCCAGCGATCCGCAGGATAACCAGCCAAGCTGGCCTGATGTTGCAGGAGATGTTGAAAGAGGACGGCAGTAATCTGCGCACGCTCGGCCTGCTGGCGTTCAATGCTTATCAGCAGCAGTACGATCGCGCTATCACCGCCTGGCAGTCAATGTTGCAAAACATTCAGGCCGACGATAAGCGTCGCGTGATGATCGAGCGCAGCATTGAACAAGCAAAAACTGATGCGGGCCAGCAGAATATGCAGCTTGCGCTCACGCCAGAGGCAGAAAAAATGTTACCGCCGGGCGGAGTAATGTATATTTCTGTTTCTGACGGTGTTTCACCGGTGCCCGTGGCCGTTAAGCGCTTGCCGCTAAGCCACTTCCCGTTATCGCTTACGCTGGATGACAGCAACGCTATGATGCCGGAGCGCCTGCTTTCGGCACAGCATCAGGTTCGGGTGCGTATTTCCCGCGACGGCAGCGCCAGTCCGCAATCCGGCGACTGGTTTGGTCTGAGCGCGATCACGCCCTGGGATGGTCATCAGCACATGGCTGTAGAAATTAATCAACAGCAGCCCTGAAGCTATACATTATTAAACCGCACAGGGAGATAGCAATGGCTTACCGCCTTACCAGCCTTATCCTAGCCAGTGTCATTCTGGCTGGATGTGCCAGTTCAAAGCCCGACAGCGAGGCGCCTGCACAGCGCAGCGATCTGCTCGAAGGCTTTAACCGCACGATGTTTAACTTTAACTACAACGTGCTGGATCCGTACGTGCTGCGTCCTGTCGCGGTGGTCTGGCGCGACTATGTGCCAGTACCGGCACGTACCGGCCTGAGCAACTTCCTCGGCAACTTGGAAGAGCCAGCGAGCATGGTGAACTCGATTCTGGTCGGCGAGCCGCGCCAGGTTGGTATCCACTTTACCCGTTTATTCCTAAACTCGATCCTGGGTCTGGGCGGTTTTATCGACGTGGCGGGCAAGGCGAACCCGGAGCTGGCGCGTGAAGTACCGCACCGTTTCGGCAGTACGCTGGGTCGCTATGGTGTGGGATACGGTCCTTATGTCGAGCTGCCAGCCTACGGCAGTTTCACCATCCGTGACGATGGCGGCGACTACGTCGATACGCTCTATCCGGTGCTGGGCTGGCTGACCTGGCCGATGTCGATCGCCAAGTGGACGCTAGAAGGGGTTGAGACGCGCGCGCAACTGCTCGATTCGGATGCGCTGCTGAAGCAGCAGTCTGATCCTTACGCCTTTATTCGCAACGCCTATTTCCAGCGGCATGATTTCCTAGCGCAGGGTGGCAGTCTGAAGCCAGAAGAGAACCCGAACGCCAGCACGATTCAGGATGATTTGAAAGATATCGACGTGCAGTAACGGCGATAAAAAGAGTAATGGCGACCTTAGGGTCGCCATTTTTTTTAATGCGTGCACCGAACGTAAAACGCAAGTGGCCTGGGCAGAAGAGCAAAGCGTCCCGCGGTAGGGAAGGCGCGGGCCGAGCTTGCAGGGATGCCGTTTTGCGTCTTTGCGATCGGCCCAGGCCACTTGCGTCGGCACCTATCCACAATTAAAAGGCGACCCAGGGTCGCCTTTTTCCAAACCTCAACTATCAGAACTTGTAGTTAAAGTTCGCGCCGTACAGCTAGGCTTTACCGACAGAGTTAAAGGTATAAGGGCCTTCTTCCACCGTAACGTGCTGGCCGTGCATATAAGAGATACCCACGTCCACCGAGGCATCCTGGTTAAAGGCGTAAGACGCGCCCGCGCTCAGCCAGAGACGATCCTGATCCGGGATCGAACGTTTGTCCTCCGGAACCGGGCTGTCATCAAAGGCGATACCGGTGCGGAAAGTCCAGTTCTCATCATAGAAATAGGTAGTACCTAGCGCGATACGGTAGGCGTCCTTAAAGCTCTCATCTTTACAGAACAGCGTCTGGCCGTTTGAGCCGGTCGCTTTCAGTTCCTGGAACTAGCTCCAGCTGGTGTAGGCTAGGCTATAGTGCACGGCCCACTGCGGCGCGACTTTATGCCAGCCAGACACTTCTCACATTTCCGGCAGGTTCAGCGTCAGCGCACCCGGAATGGTCGAGCCTCAGGTCGCACAGGGCAGGCCTAAATTCGCTGCCTGGTTAATCGCGTTGATGGAGGGCGGCAGGCTACTCTTATAGTCGCCGTCGAAATCGATCTTCACTTCCGAACGATAGGTAAACCCGAAGCGGTTATTTTCATAGAGAATGCCGGCGTTCCAGCCGTAACCCCATTCGTCACCTTTAAGATGCGCGATCTGGGTATCAGCCGGGATGCGCAGCGCATCATTGAGGTGGTGCAGGGCAGCCATGCGGAGGCGCATGCCTTTGGCGAACTGGCGATGACGTCCGAATCCGCTGCGTTGCGTAGCCTGTTCTTTGCCACCACGGCGATGAAAAAAGAGAAGGGCGCAGACGCCGAGCCACGTACCCTGCAACAAATTGGCGTACTGGGCGGTGGGCTGATGGGCGGCGGCATCGCCAGCGTTACGGCGATTAACGCTGCACTGCCGGTGCGCATTCCGGTGCGCATTAAGGACATCACTATGCAGGGCGTTAACCATGCGCTGAAGACCGGCTGGGACGGGCTGAGCGAAAAAGTGAAGCGTCGCCAACTCAGCGCCGCGCAGTGTCAGCAGCAGATGGCGCGCATTACCGGCGGTATCGATTACTAGGGATTTGCGCAGCGCGATATGGTGATTGAAGCGGTATTTGAAGACCTGACGCTCAAGCAGCAGATGGTACGCGAGGTTGAGGATCACTGCGCGCCCGATACCATTTTCGCGTCCAATACATCGTCACTTCCGATTGCGGATATCGCCGCGCAGGCGCAGTGCCCAGAAAACGTTATTGGCCTGCACTACTTCAGTCCGGTGGAAAAAATGCCGCTGGTGGAGGTGATCCCGCACGCGGGTACATCAGAGCAAACGCTGGTGACCACCGTCGCGCTAGCGAAGAAGCAGGGCAAAACGCCGATCGTGGTGGCGGACCGTGCGGGCTTTTACGTAAACCGCATCCTCGCACCCTATATAAATGAGGCGATGCGCTGCCTGCTGGAAGGCGAACCCATTGAGCATATCGATCGCGCGCTGGTGAAAGCGGGCTTTCCCGTCGGCCCAATCCAGCTGCTGGACGAAGTCGGCATCGACGTTGGCAGCAAGATCACGCCGATCCTGCAGCAGGCGTATGGCGAGCGCTTCGCTGCGCCAGCGGCGTTTGAAGCCGCACTGAAGGACGATCGCAAAGGACGCAAAAACGGCCGGGGATTTTATCTCTATGGCAGTGGCCGGCGTGGCGGCAAAAAGCCCGATCCCACGCTCTATTCGCTGCTCGGGCTCCAGCCCGCGGTAAAACAGAGTGAAAAGCAGATTGCCGAACGCTGCATGATGATGATGCTTAACGAGGCGGTGCGCTGTCTGGATGAGGGAGTAATACGCAGCGCGCGTGACGGCGATATCGGTGCCGTTTTCGGCATCGGTTTTCGACCTTTTCTCGGTGGAACGTTCCGCTATCTGGATCAGCGCGGTGCGGCGGACGTTACGCAAACATTACGTGCGTTAATGCGCCAGTTTGGTGAGCGTTTTGCCCCTTGCGACGCGCTGCTGGAAGCGGAACAGCAGCAAAGAAAATTTTACATTTCTTAGCAAAGTGGAATAACCGCACTGATTCATCGGGTTATAAAAGTGCCGCCAAAATAGGCGGCACGGCACGCTTCTGAGAAGCGCTTATTTAATAAACAACATGTTGACTATACTCAAGCCATTAGGGTACAACACAGCGTTCATTCGCAGAATGAAGAGTCAGGCGCCTGTGCGCCTGGCGATATCGACAAACAACAGCGGTGCTTTATGCAAGTTTTTATCATGCGTCACGGCGAAGCTGCTCTTGAAGCCGCCAGCGATTCGGTCCGTCCTCTTACCCATTGCGGCTGTGATGAATCACGCCAGATGGCGAGCTGGCTTAACGGCCAGTCGGTGGACGTAGAGCGAGTGCTGGTCAGTCCTTATCTTCGCGCCCAGCAGACGCTGGCAACGGTACGCGAAGCGCTCAATCTGCTGGAAGGGCAGGATGTTTTGCCTGAGCTCACGCCAGGCGGCGATCCCGGCCTGGTGGCCTATTATCTTCAGGCGCTGGGAACGCAAGGCGTGAAATCGGCGCTGGTGATTTCGCACCTGCCGCTGGTGGGTTATCTGGTTTCTGAACTCTGCCCGCAGGAAGCGCCGCCGATGTTCGCTACCTCTGCCATCGCCTGCGTGGATTTCGATCCCGCCAGCTGCGAAGGCAAGCTTTTGTGGCAGGTTAGTCCCTCAAAACTGGCGAAAGCCATGTAACGCCCGCGGGCCGCACAGACGGCCCATCCCTTCTTAAGGCAGCTCGGGCGGTTGCCACTCCTCTACCTCGATCAACACCAGCAGCGCCGAGTCGCCGCCAAACATTTTGGTGCCTGATGAAACGCCATGACATACGGATGCTGAGCCAGCCAGAGCGGCGTCTGCTGCTTGAGCACATGCTTGCCGTGGCCGGTCATCACGCTGGCACAAAACAGGTGCTCACGACGGCAGGCGGCAATCAGCGCGCCCAGTTCCTGCTTGGCCTGCTGCTGCGTTAAACGGTGCAGATCGAGAAATATCTCCGGCGTATAGTCTCCACGCCGCAGTTTTTTCAACTCGAAATGGCTGACGTCGGCGCGCACATAGCGGGTTGCGCCTTCCGTTGCCAGCAGCGGCTGGAACTCATCAGAGAAGTAGTGGCTGTTATCCACCTGTTCGGAGATCAGGCGCTTCAGCGGCAGCTGGCGGCTTTTCACCACGGGCGTATGTACCACGGTATCCTATTTAATTTTGCGCATATCGCTCATCATCTGGCGGAACAGCGCATTGTCCTCGTCATTTAGGGGCGTTTTTTACTCATTGCAGGCGGATATTGTCTGAAAAGGCTGGAAAACAGCGAATGGCGTTACCTTACCGTCCGATCCGCAAACTGTCAGCTTTTTCACCTTGCTGCGCTGAATTCTCCCTGGCTTCATGGCACACTATCTGCCGATTTAGCAATTGGGCCTGCGGAGAGCTACGTGGACAAAATTTTCGTCGATGAGGCAGTCAATGAACTGCACACCATTCAGGATATGTTGCGCTGGGCGGTCAGCCGTTTTTCCGCCGCCGGGATCTGGTACGGTCACGGCACTGACAATCCGTGGGATGAAGCGGTGCAACTGGTCCTGCCCACGCTCTGGCTGCCGCTAGATATTCCGGAAGAGATGCGCAATGCACGCCTGACCGCCAGCGAGCGTCACCGCATTGTTGAGCGCGTGATCCGCCGCGTTAACGAGCGCATTCCGGTGGCTTACCTGACCAATAAAGCCTGGTTCTGCGGCCACGAATTTTACGTTGACGAACGCGTGCTGGTGCCGCGCTCGCCGATTGGCGAGCTGATTGAAAACCGCTTTGCAGGTTTAGTCCCGCAAGCGCCGCACCATATTCTTGATATGTGTACCGGCAGCGGCTGCATTGCTATCGCCTGCGCTTACGCTTTCCCGGAAGCGGAAGTCGACGCGGTCGATATCTCCTTCGACGCGCTGGCAGTGGCCGAGCAGAACATTGAAGATCACGGCCTGATCCACCACGTCACGCCGATCCGCGCCGATCTGTTCCGCGAACTGCCGCCGGTGAAATATGATCTGATCGTCACCAATCCGCCTTATGTGGATGCGGATTATATGGAGGATCTGCCAAATGAGTATCGCCATGAGCCGGAGCTGGGTCTGGCTGCGGGCAGCGACGGCCTGAAGCTGGTGCGCCGCATTCTCGCCTGCGCGCCGAATTACCTGAGCGACAATGGCGTCTTGATCTGCGAAGTGGGTAACAGCATGGTGCACATGATCGACCAGTATCCTGAGGTGCCCTTTACTTGGCTCGAGTTCGACAACGGCGGCGGCGGCGTCTTTATGCTGACGCGCCAGCAGATCGTCGACGCACAACATCACTTCTCTATTTATAAAGACTGAGCGAACGCTTCGTAACAAGGAATCACCATGGCCGGAAACAGCATTGGACAATTTTTTCGCGTAACCACCTTTGGCGAGTCACACGGCATTGCGCTGGGCTGCATCGTTGACGGCGTGCCACCAGGCATTCCGCTGACCGAAGCAGATATTCAGCACGATCTGGATCGCCGCCGTCCCGGCACCTCGCGCTACACCACGCAGCGCCGCGAGCCAGATCAGGTGAAAATTTTGTCCGGCATGTTTGAGGGCGTCACCACCGGCACCTCGATCGGCCTGCTGATCGAAAACACCGACCAGCGCTCGCAGGACTACGGTGCGATCAAAGATCTGTTCCGTCCCGGCCATGCCGACTACACCTACGAACAAAAGTACGGCGTGCGCGACTATCGCGGCGGCGGACGTTCGTCGGCGCGTGAAACCGCTATGCGTGTTGCCGCGGGCGCTATCGCCAAAAAATATTTGCAGATGAAGCACGGCGTCGTGGTACGCGGCTATCTGGCGCAGATTGGCGACGTGGCGTGCGAGCTGAAAGACTGGAGCATCGTTGAAGAGAACCCGTTTTTCTGTCCGGATGCCAGCAAGCTGGAGGCGCTGGACGAGCTGATGCGCGCGCTGAAGAAAGAGGGCGACTCGATTGGTGCGAAAGTGACAGTGATGGCGGAAAACGTGCCGGCAGGCCTTGGCGAGCCAGTCTTTGATCGCCTGGATGCCGATCTGGCGCATGCGCTGATGAGCATCAACGCGGTAAAAGGCGTTGAAATTGGTGACGGTTTTGCGATTGTTAACCAGCGTGGCAGCCAGCATCGCGATGAAATCCGCGCCAGCGGCTTCCAGAGCAACCACGCGGGCGGCATTCTCGGTGGCATCAGCAGCGGGCAGACCATCAGCGCCAACCTGGCGATGAAGCCGACCTCCAGCATTACCGTGCCGGGCAACACCATTACCCGCAGCGGCGAAGAGGTCGAAATGATCACCAAAGGCCGTCACGATCCCTGCGTGGGCATCCGCGCCGTGCCGATCGCCGAAGCGATGATGGCGATCGTGCTGATGGATCACCTGCTGCGCCAGCGTGCGCAGAATGGCGACGTTAACAGCACCGTTCCGCGCTGGTGATTGCCATGAAACGTCTGCTCATTACTCTCTCGGCGCTGTTGATCAGCGCCTCAAGCTTGGCTGCGACTCCGTGGCAGCGTATCCAGCAGCCGATCTCGGGCGACGCGCAGTCGATTGGCTCTTTCGCCAACGGCTGTATCGTTGGCGCGCAGGCGCTGCCGCTTAATGCGTCTGAATACCAAGTGATGCGTCAGGATCAGCGCCGCTACTTCGGCCATCCTGATCTGATTCAGTTTATTCAGCGGCTCAGTACCCGGGCGCATAACCTGCAACTCGGCAATGTGCTGATTGGCGATATGGGCATGGCAGCGGGCGGCCGTTTCACCGGCGGGCACGCCAGCCATCAGACTGGGCTCGACGTCGATATCTGGCTACAGCTGCCAAAAAGCCGCTGGAGCGCGCAGCAGCTGCTGAAGCCGCAGCCGCTCGATCTGGTTACGGCGGATGATAAGCGTGTCGTGGCGCGCTACTGGCAGCCTGAAATCGACAGCCTGATCAAGCTGGCCGCGAAAGATAACGATGTCACGCGCATCTTCGTCAATCCGGCAATTAAAAAGCAGCTTTGTGCTGATGCCGGTGCCGATCGTGACTGGCTGCGCAAGGTGCGTCCGTGGTTTGCCCATCGCGCGCATATGCATGTCCGCCTGCGCTGCCCGGCCAACAGCATCGGCTGTGAAGATCAGCCCGCGCCGCCGCCAGGCGACGGCTGCGGTGCCGAGCTGGAGAGCTGGTTCCTACCGAAAAAACCGGGCAGTGCGCCGGTGAAGCGTGAACCGCCGCTGCTGCCGCAGGCCTGTCAGGCGCTGCTGGATAAACATCTGTTATAAGGGATACCCATGGAGTGGTTTGTCGTCAGCCCGATGGTTGTCGGGCTGTTGTTCTTGGTCGCCGTGCTCGCGGCGTTTATTGACTCTATCGCCGGTGGCGGCGGGTTGCTCACCGTGCCCGCGCTGCTGGCCGCTGGTTTCTCGCCTGCACAGGCGCTGGCGACCAACAAACTCCAGTCGATGGGCGGCTCTTTTTCCGCCAGCCTCTACTTTATCCGGCGCGGTGCAGTAAAGCTCAGCGAGCAGCTGCTGAACATTGCCATGACCTTTATCGGCGCGGTGATGGGCACGATTTTAATCCAGCACCTGAACGCTGATGCGCTGCGGCAGGTGCTGCCGCTGCTGCTGATTGCTATTGGGCTGTGGTTTCTGCTGATGCCGCGTCTGGGCGAAGAAGATCGCGCGCGCCGTGTCTACGGCCTGCCTTATGCGCTGGTTGGCGCCGGCTGCGTCGGTTTTTACGACGGCTTTTTCGGGCCGGGCGCAGGCTCTTTCTATGCGCTCGCCTTCGTCACGCTGTGCGGCTTTAACCTCGTCAAAGCCACCGCACATGCAAAAATTCTGAATTTCACCTCTAATTTCGCCAGCCTGCTGTTTTTTATGTTCGGCGGCAAAGTTATCTGGGGAACCGGCTTTATTATGCTGCTCGGTGCCTTTTGTGGCGCGCGGCTCGGGGCGCGACTGGTGCTGAGCCGTGGGCAGAAGCTGATCCGTCCGATGGTGGTGATCGTTTCTGCAGTAATGAGCGCGAAGCTGCTGTGGGACTCTCACGGCAGCGCGCTGCTGGCGTGGATCGCCACGCTGTAATACATTCAATTCCGGCGCAGCGATAATAACGCCGTTATTTACGATGACACTATGAACAAGACGCACCATTACGAACAACTGATTACTATTTTCGATAGCTGCTTTTGCGACGAGTTTCAGACCCGTCTTCTAATTAAAGGCGACGACGAACCCATCTATCTTCCGGCAGACGAGAGTTCGCCGTGGAACCGCGTGGTGTTTGTGCACGGCTTTTATGCCAGCGCGCTGCACGAAATTTCTCACTGGTGCATTGCCGGTGAAGCGCGACGCAAGCTGGTGGATTTTGGCTACTGGTAATGCCCGGACGGGCGTGACGCCCAGACGCAGAACCAGTTTTAGTCGGTAGAGATCAAGCCACAGGCGCTGGAGTGGATGTTCTGCGTCGCGGCGGGCTTCCCGTTTAATATCAGCTGTGACAATCTCGACGGAGATTGTGAACCCGATCGCATCGCGTTTCAGCGTAAGGTCAATGCTCAGGTCATGTCTTATCTGGATAATGGCATCCCTGCACGGCGCGCACGTTTTATCACCGCCCTGGCGGACTTTTATGGCACGCCTCCACTGACGTCAGCACAGTTTCCCTGGCCAGACGATCTGTGATGAGTGCAGACATTATTAAAGAGGAATTAATATGATCGCAGAATTTGAAGCGCGTATTCTGGCCCTGATTGACGATATGGTCGATCACGCCAGCGATGATGAGCTGTTTGCCAGCGGCTATCTGCGCGGTCACCTGACGCTCGCGGTCGCGGAAGTTGACCAGTCGGGCGAGCATACGCCGGAAGCTTTACAGATCCAGGTTACCAACAGCCTACGAAACGCCATTGCCGCAGGCGAACTGTCGCCGGGCGATCAGGTGCTGGTAGTCGGCATGTGGGACAACCTGTTCCTGCAGGAGCGTCAGACCGCCTGAGACAGCAGGGCGGCGCAACGCCGCCCCCTGTTTTATTTCCCCGCTTTTTTCCCTTTCAGCAGCTTCCTTACCTAGTAGCGGTTCGGGCTGAGTGCGGCCAGCATCGCGCCATCCAGCGGCTGCGGTTCGCCGCTCATCTGCGCCGCCAGCACTTCAGCGGCGAGCGGGGCGCTGCACAGCCCACGTGAGCCCAGCGCACCTATAACAAACAGCCCTGAATAGTGCGGCGCATCGGCGATGGTCTCACCGCGTGCACGCTGGTCAGAGAGGTGCTCATACTGCGCCAGCGTCGTCTCGTAGTCGGACAGGGAACCCGCCATCGGCAGATGATCGCGCGTGGCGGAGCGCACGCCGATACGCGCTTCGCAGGCGCTGACGTCTACTTTTTCTGGCCAGCCGCTGTCGGGCAGAGAGTGAATCAGCAGCGTGCTGTTTTGCTGCTGATCCTCTTCACGGTATGCGGTTGCGGTATAGCCGCGGTAGTAGCTGGCTCCGATGCAGTGCGTACCGAACTGCGGGCTGACCGGCGTCAGATAGCCGTCGTAGCAGAGCACGGTCTGTAGCGCGTTCAGGCCCTGCGTGCTCGGCACATGGCTCACCTGACCGGAAACCTCGGGCAGCTGCGCGCTCTGCGGCAGCGTACTAAGCTGATGGCCGGTCGCCAGCACCACGTTTTGATGCATTGCCTCATGACCCTCGGCGAAGCGCAACGCCCAGCTTTCGCCATTCTGCGCAAGCTGTGTCAGGCGATGCAGCCAGTGGATGCGCAGACCTTGCTTTTCGCCAAGCGTCAGCAGTCCGGTAGTTAGTTCGGCAGGTGAGAGCCAGCCGCCGAGCGGATAGAAAATGCCGCCCATACCAAGTTCAACCTGTGCCAGCGCCTCCCCTCATCACAGTTCACGCCGCGCGCAATCTCCTCTTGCAGATCCATCGCCAGCATCTGTGCGATTTTGTCGGCACTTTTCTCATTCCAGCCAGGCTGTAAGACACCGCTCCAGTGATGTTCATAGCTCACCGGCACCGCGTCGTAGAGCCGACGCGCAAAGCTAAAGGCGGCGGGGAAGAAGCGTGCCAGCGCAGGATCGTGCTGATTCAGCAGCGGGTAGAGCGCCCCTGGCTGTTACCCGATGCGCCCAGCGCCGCCGCGCCGTAATAAAGCCAGTGCCAGCGTCGCGCTGGCTACGCCGCCAACAACAATCGCTACCTCATTTTCCCGTGCGGCTGGGCGCGCATACTAGGGCTGCACGGCGGGTAGATCCACCGCGTGCGCCAGCGTGCCACAAAACATTTCATGCTTGTGGCCGAAACCTTTACGCCGCATGACGTCAAAACCCGCTTCCTGCAGGCCACGCCGCACAAAACAGGCTGCGGTAAAGGTGGCAAACGTACCGCCAGGGCGCGCCAGCTGTGCCATTGCGCTGAACAGCTGCGGCGTCCACATATCGGGATTTTTTGACGGCGCAAAGCCATCTAGAAACCAAGCGTCTACCTGGCGATGCATGCTGTCATCAAAGGTTTCAATAAGCGTATTAATATCGCCGAGCCAGAGATCGAGCGTCACGCGCACGCCGTCAAACAGCAGGCGCTGGCAGCCGGGCAGGGCGACCGGCCACTGCCGTTGCAGCTGTTCGGCCTAGGGCTGGAGTTCCGGCCAGCGCTAGTGTGCGGCGATTAAATCGGCCTGCGTCATCGGGAATTTTTCAAAGCTGATGAAATGCAGCCGCTGTAGCGTAGCGTCTGGCTGCGCGCGCTGAAAGGGGTCAAACGCCTGCCACAGCGTCAGAAAGTTGAGCACGGTACCAAAGCCGCTTTCCGCCACAACAGATCGCGCGGATGCTGCGTAAATCGCGTGGGCAGATCGTTGCCGCCCAGAAAGACATAGCGCGTCTCTCCAGACCGTTGTCATTGGAAAAATAGACGTCATCAAAGGCTCGAGAAACAGGTGTACCCTTCCAGCTCAGCTAGGCGTGTTCAACTGGCGTTAATTTCACGGTAAAGGCTCATTTTTCAGGCAGTGGCGCGATAATAGCGACCAGGGTCACATGACGCAAATTTACAAAAGGAAATGGCTGATCGGACTTGTTCGACATATAAGTGTAAGCTAGAGTGCACGTCATCCAAATGAAGTAGAATGAGGACAACCGAATGAAACGTGCAGTGATTACTGGCTTGGGGATTGTTTCCAGCATTGGTAATAACCAGCAGGAAGTGCTGGCTTCTCTGTGTGAAGGCCGCTCCGGCATCACCTTCTCCCAGGAGATGAAGGATTCCGGCATGCATAGTCACGTCTGGGGTAACGTCAAACTGGATACCACCGGCCTTATCGATCGCAAAATTGTGCGTTTCATGAGTGATGCGTCTATCTATGCTTACCTCTCCATGGAAGAGGCAATCAAAGATTCCGGTCTGACTGATGAACAGTATCAGAGCAACCCACGTGTGGGTCTGATTGCGGGTTCAGGTGGCGGTTCACCGCGCTTCCAAGTGTTTGGTGCTAACGCCATGCGCAGCCCGCGTGGCCTGAAGGCGGTCGGTCCCTATGTCGTGACCAAAGCGATGGCGTCTGGCGTTTCCGCCTGCCTCGCGACGCCGTTCAAAATCTACGGCGTGAACTACTCTATCAGCTCTGCCTGTGCGACCTCCGCACACTGTATCGGCAACGCGGTTGAGCAGATTCAGCTGGGCAAACAGGATATCGTTTTTGCTGGCGGCGGCGAAGAGCTGTGCTGGGAAATGGCGTGCGAGTTCGACGCCATGGGCGCGCTCTCCACCCAATATAACGAATCGCCGGAAAAAGCATCCCGTACCTATGACAGTAAGCGCGACGGCTTCGTTATCGCTGGCGGCGGCGGCATGGTTGTGGTCGAAGAGCTGGAGCACGCGTTAGCGCGCGGCGCGCATATCTATGCTGAGATCGTTGGCTACGGCGCGACCTCTGACGGCGCAGACATGGTGGCACCATCGGGCGAAGGCGCGGTGCGCTGCATGAAGATGGCGATGCACGGTGTGGATACGCCGATCGACTACCTGAATAGCCACGGCACCTCCACGCCGGTTGGCGACGTGAAAGAGCTGGGTGCAATCCGCGAAGTCTTTGGTGACAACACCCCGGCTATTTCTGCCACCAAAGCGATGACCGGCCACTCACTGGGCGCGGCGGGCGTACAGGAAGCGATCTATACCCTGCTGATGCTGGAGCACGGCTTTGTTGCGCCGAGCATCAACATTGAGTCGCTGGATCCTGCGGCGGAAGGCATGAATATCGTGACGAAACCGACTGAGAAAAAGCTGACGACCGTAATGTCTAACAGCTTTGGCTTCGGTGGTACTAACGCCACGCTGACCATGCGTAAGCTTCAGGCGTAATTGCTAAACACTTTGTCAGAAGGCCGCTTATAGCGGCCTTTTTATTTGCACGTGTATTGCTAATTTTCATTTATACATCTCATCCTGATAATCTTATAAGGCCTGTCTGGCCAGAAATTCATATTGATATTATATTAATCAAAGGAGCTGATGTGTTTAAAAAATGAGTGTTTGCCGCGGGTCTGGTTATAAACTTAACAGGTTGTTCTGTCGCTACATACAGTCATAAACTTCAGGATGTCCAAACTGGCGACCGCGTTGGTATCACTTTTGATAACCGAAATCTAGATTACATTCGCGTTTATCCTGAAACAAAAAAATGTATCAAACTTGATGCGAAAGACAACAGTTATACAAATAATGCAATTGATTTTCAGACGAAATTAAATAACAAGCTTATGGGTTTTCCTGAGATCCCTGAGACGCTAGAATTACGTCGTGAATTTTTGGTAAGTGCAAAAAATAATATCGCTATCCGAATGATTCAGCCAAATGGTGCATATGATACCGTCTCCTTCCGGCCTAAAGTCGGTTCATTTTATTAGGTGACCGGCCTTTTCACCAGTCAGTATACGCCGCGCAGCCTGTCTGTGGTTGAGGTCTATAAAACGGATAAAGGTTACTACGATCGTAAGCCGGTTGAGGATTTTAAACTGGAGAATTGCGACGACGGCTCTTTGCGATTACAACATTTTTGATGTGACAGGCGAACCTCGCTTTTTACAGCGAGGTTCACAAAGCGACAGACCTCAGGTTAACTGCTTGCCAGTGAAACGCTTTCCATACCATGCATCCAGAGTTTCAAGCAGCTTTGCCGCTTCCTGAACAGTAAAGCCGTAAGAGCGTGTGCTTTGCGCGACATTTATTACGAGCACAGGCACATCTGCTCGCGTATGAACGAAATCAAAAGCGTAATTAACCTGGTTATTTTCAAACAAATAGCCAGCAATATTTCCTGCCGGACGATTCATGACGATACTTTTGCTCTGGGTGGCGTCACTCTTTGCCCAGTCTAAAAAGTCACGTATGGGTTTGGTTTGTTCCATGTAGTTATCGCGGGTGAAACCGATGTAGCTGACCTAGTCGTTATGGTTAATATATTTTGATAGCGCAATTTTATTGTTTTCATCAGATATTTTAATGTCGAAGTCCATTTTTTCTGCGCAGTCGGTAAATTTGGGTTTGTAATTACAGGCAGAAAGGCAATCGCTTTGATATATGTCATAAACACGTGCGTTGGCATACTAATCAAAGGTCGTGCAGGAGCATAATGTCGCAGCAGAAAGTAAAATTGCAGGAATAAAATAGTTTTTCAAGATATTCATCTCCATTGAATTAAGCCGTAATAATACAACATCTCAATTTACGCGAGAAGAACCTGGTGCGGGATGGGGATAATCTAAAAAATATAAGTCTGTTAGAGGCCTGAATATTTTTTTATTTGACTTAACTGAATATTTATACCAGCATGACAGTGAAAGAGCGCTATAGGTCGACGCAATGCCCTTCTGTTATCCTTAACTAATCTTGTCAGCTTCTCGCACCTCGTGGAGATTTTTCCAGGCTTAATGCCGAACATCCTAGGATACAGCCCGCCCGTGCAGGCCTATCTAAGGCCTGCTGGCAAGAACGCGGCAACGTTAATTCATTCTTGTGCGATACGCCGGGCGAACCGCCTGACGCCGCGCACCCGGCTGCTCATTCAGAAGAAACAGCCACAGCAGGAAAAAGATAACGGCGAGCAGTACAACGGCACCCAGTACCGGACGCTGTGCCAGCGGCTGTTTTAGCGAGGCTTCCAGCACCTGCAACGTTGGCGCGCTGTGCTGGCTCAGCGTCTGACGCACCTGTAAATACTGCGTCAGTAGCGGGAAATGGCGCGAAGGGATAGGATCGCCGCTGGTCAGGTTGGTCAGGTTAAGCGCTGAAGCCCAAATTTTCCCTGTCGGTTCGCCGGTTGCGGCGGCCAGCAGGGCAATTTGCTGATTCAGCGTCTGATGTTCAGCGGGCAGCAGCGTGCGGTCGGTTACGCGCGACTGCTGCGGCTGCGGGATCGCCATCTGGCCATTTTGCAGCATGGTCAGCACCTGGCGCAGTTGATCCTGCGACAGCGAGCTCAATACCGTCTGGCCGAACTGCTGGCGGATAAAATCGCTCACCGCCTGGCGGTTATTGCCTTGCGGCAGCAGATCGGTGAGTTGGGTCAGCAGCTGGCGCGTGGCGCGTCCATTTTTCGCCTGGGTCAGGCGGCTATTCAGATACTGCTCCGCCGCAGGAAAGTGGCGCGACTGCAACTCCGCCTCGCTTTTTAAGCCCACTTCGCGCTGCACGCCGGCCCAGAGTTCAGGCGCTTTTAACGTGCTGAACGACATAATGCGCACAATCAGGCGTTCCAGCGTGGTGCGCTGGGCCGGGGAAAGAGGCTGTTCGCCGGGACGGGGCGCGCCGGTTGACGGAGTGACAGCAGAACGATCGCCCATCGGCGCACCGGGGCCGCTAAGAGGTTGCATGGCGGAATCCTTGAAAACAGAACAGCGTGGGGTGCGCCGGAAAAAAGATGCGCCATGATAGCAAAAGCCCCCCGTGAAATCCCACGGGGGCTAGTGTTTATTCAGCTGCGTGCTAGCACCGCGTTACCCTTCTCAGCGGGGTTTTTAGCCGCTGGGCAAGGATCACGCCTGCCAGCGTCATGCCACCGCCAGTCCAGTGATAAGCGTGCAGCTGCTCGTGCAGGAACAGCACGGCAATCACGGCGGTAAAGGCGGGCACAAAATTCATGAAAATGCTGGTGGTGCTGGCACCCAGACGCTGCACGCCCAGGATCCACATAAAGGGCGCAATAATAGAGGCAAACAGGCCGGCAAACAGCACCAGCGGAATATTACGCGCGTTAAGCGTCACGTCGGGCGCATGCAGAAAGCCAGGCAGCAACAGCAGGACGCCAAAGCAGATCTGCACATAGAGGCTCTGCCAGTTGGGCAAGGGAATCGCCCAGCGTTTGGTCAGCACGCCATACAGCGCGTAGGAGGTGGAAGCGGCCAGCATCATTAGTTCGCCTCTGCCGAGACGCTGGTCCAGCAGCTGTGCAGGATGTCCTTCACTCACCAGCCATACCAGCCCAACAAACGACAGTACGCCGCCAACCAGAATGCCTCGCGTCTGTGCCAGCCGCAGCACCAGCAGGCTGAGCAGGATCGTGAGCAGCGGAATGGTCGCGCCAAGGATACCCATCATAACCGCCGATACGCTGTGCGCCGCGTAGTAGGCGAGGCTCTGATAGAGCACCATCCCAAGCATGCCCAGGATCAGCAGACGCCACAGATTCGCGCGAATGGTATGGCGATGCCGCCAGATGCCCGGCAGCGCAAAAGGCGTTAACACGATCAGCGCCAGCAGCCAGCGATAAAACGAGATGGCGGCGGGATCGATGCTGCCAGCAGAAAGTTTGCTGACAATGTTATTCACCGACCAGATCAGCACCGCCAGCAGCGGAAACAGTAAATTCATTATGGACTCCTGAAAAATAGTGCGCCCAGTTTACGTTTGACGGGTTTTAAGGAGATAGTTAAATTCAGACAAAATTCTTTATTGACCAGACAGAATGAATTTACAGATTGAATATCAGCCGCCCGAAGCTGCACAGCAGCTCCGCTACTTTCTGCGCTACGAACAGACCAACGCGAAAACAGAATACCTTCCCCATGCGCACGAGTGGGGCCAAGTGATCTTTGTGACGCGTCACGTACTCGAGATAAATTGTAGAGGGCGGCGCCTGTTAACGCCCGCCAGGATCTGCATATGTCCTTCAGCGAATGGCGGCAGCGGCTGCGTTTTCTGCACGCCATCGCGCAGCTGGGGCAGGGCAAAAGCGTGCAGGCGATTGCCCACGATATTGGCTACAGCTCCGCTTCTGCGCTGATTGTCATGTTCCAGCAGCAAGCTGGCACCACACCGAATCGCTACCGCGCGCGCCTGGGCTAATTTTCCCGTTTGTGCCAGAATAGCGGCCTCAATAACGCAACCAGGAGGAAAGTCGTGGTGAAGATTCTTGTCGATGAAAATATGCCTTATGCGCAAGAGCTGTTCAGTCGTACCGGCAGTGTGCTGGCGGTGCCGGGTCGTCCGCAGCAGCAGGAGCTGGATGACGCCGATGGCCTGATGGTGCGCTCGGTAACCCAGATCAATGAAGCGCTGCTCGCCGGTAAGCCGGTGAAATTTGTCGGCACGGCCACGGCGGGCACCGACCATATTGATGAAGCCTGGCTGCAACAGGCAGGTATCGCTTTTTCTGCCGCGCCGGGCTGCAACGCCATCGCCGTGGTGGAGTACGTTTTCTCCGCCTTACTGCTGCTAGCGGAGCGCGACAGCTTTGACCTGCGCGACCGCACTGTTGGCATCGTCGGCGTGGGCAACGTCGGCGGACGGCTGCAAAAGCGGCTGGAAGCCTGGGGCGTGAAAACCCTGCTGTGCGATCCGCCGCGTGCCGATCGCGGCGACACGGGCGATTTCCACTCCCTTGACCAGCTGGTGGCGAAGGCGGATATCCTGACCTTCCATACGCCACTGTTTAAAGACGGTCCTTATAAAAGCTGGCATCTGGCCGATGCGGCGCTGCTGATGGCGCTCAAGCAGAATACCATTCTGATTAACGCCTGCCGCGGCCCGGTTGTCGACAACGCGGCGCTGCTGGAGGTGCTGAAAATGCGCCACGATCTCAGCGTGGTGCTGGACGTCTGGGAGCCGGAACCTGCGCTGTCGCTCGATCTGCTGGATAAGGTCGATATTGCCACTGCGCATATTGCGGGCTACACGCTGGAAGGCAAGGCGCGCGGCACTATCCAGGTGTTTGAAGCCTGGTGCGACTTCCTCGGCCAGCCGCAGCAGGTGCCGCTCAGCGAGCTGCTGCCGACGCCGGAGTTTAGCAGCGTGACGCTGAATGGCCCGCTCGATCAGCCAACGTTGAAACGTCTGGCGCATCTGGTGCATGATGTGCGCCGCGACGACGCGCCACTGCGTAAAGGCGCGGCAAAACCGGGCGAGTTTTACCGCCTGCGCAAAGAGTATGAAGAGCGCCGCGAGTGGTCATCGCTGGAGGTTATCTGCAACGATGCCGGGACCGCCAGCCTGCTCGATGCTCTCGGTTTTTGCGCGCGTCTCAACAACAGCTAAATTTATCTCCTCACCATGCAGCGCATGGCGGGGGATAATTCCGAATCCTGGGCGGTGAATATCACCGCCTTCTGTTTTTATGTCATTGTCTGGAGTAAACCAACATGTCTGACGGCTGGAATATTGCGCTACTGGGCGCGACAGGCGCAGTAGGGAACGCTGTACTGGAACTGCTAGCGGAACGCCAGTTCCCGGTTGGTGAATTGTATCTGCTGGCGAGCGAAAACAGCGCCGGTGAAATCCTGCGTTTCGAGGGGCGCTCGGTGCGCGTCGACAATGCGGCCGATTTCAACTGGTCGCAGGCGCAGCTGGCCTTCTTTGTTGCCGGACGCGACGCCTCGGCGCGCTATGCCGACGATGCCGCCAACGCCGGTTGCCTGGTGATCGACAGCAGCGATCTGTTTGCGCTGTCGCCGGATGTGCCGCTGGTAGTGCCGGACGTCAACCCGCATGTGCTGGCGGACTATCGCAACCGCAATCTGGTGAGCGTCGCTGATAGCCTCACCAGCCAGCTGCTGAGTGCGATTAAACCGCTGGTGGACGCGGCCGGTTTAGGCCGTTTGCAGGTGACCAATCTGATCTCTGCTTCCAGCCACGGTAAGAGCGCGGTGGATGGCCTAGCGGGCGAGAGCGCGAGTCTGCTCAACGGTATACCGGCGTACGAGCACTACTTTGGCCGTCAGCTGGCGTTTAACCTGCTGCCGCAGCTGGCGGATGCGGAAGGCAGCGTGGCCAGCGAGCGCCGCCTGGTAGAGCAGGTGCGTAAAGTGTTGCAGGATGAAGGGCTGCCGATTGCGGTCAGCAGCGTGCAGGCGCCGGTGTTTTACGGCAACGCGCAGATTGTGCACCTGGAAAGCCTACGTCCGCTGTCGGAGGAGGAGGCGCGCGCCGAACTGGCGCAGGCCGCTGACATCAATCTGAGCGACGACGATGATTACCCGACGCAGGTCGGCGATACCTCTGGCAATGAACAGCTGGGCATTGGCTGCGTGCGCAACGATTACGGTATTCCTGAACTGCTGCAGTTCTGGTCAGTAGCAGACAACATCCGCTTCGGCGGCGCGCTGATGGCGGTGAAAACTGCTGAGAAGCTGGTGCAGGAGTATCTCTATTAATGTTGCCTGAAGGTCAAACGCATAAACTGGCGCTCGGTATTGAGTATGACGGCAGCCGTTATTACGGCTGGCAGTGCCAGCAGGAAGTCCGCAGCGTGCAGGAGAAGCTGGAAAAAGCGCTGTTGAAAGTGGCGAACCATCCGGTAAGTGTCTTCTGCGCCGGGCGCACCGATGCGGGCGTGCACGGCATCGGCCAGGTGGTGCATTTTGAAACCACCTCGCAGCGTGCCGACGGTGCCTGGACGCTGGGCGTCAATGCTAACCTGCCGGAAGACATTGCGGTGCGCTGGGTGAAAGCGGTGCCGAATGATTTCCATGCGCGCTTTAGCGCGACGGCCCGCCGCTACCGCTACCTGATTTACAATCAGCGGCTGCGTCCGGCGATCCTCGGACGGGGCGTGACGCATTTTTATCATCCGCTGGATGCGGAGAAGATGCACCGCGCCGGACAGTGCCTGCTGGGCGAAAACGACTTCACCTCGTTTCGCGCCGTGCAGTGCCAGTCACGCACGCCGTGGCGCAACGTGATGCACCTTAACGTCACGCGGCAGGGAGCATTTGTCATTGTCGATATTAAGGCCAACGCCTTTGTGCACTACATGGTGCGCAATATCGTCGGCAGTTTGATGGAGATCGGCTGCGGCAATCAGCCGGAAGAGTGGATGGCGACACTGCTGGCGGCGAAAGATCGCACGCTGGCGGCGGCGACAGCCAGAGCGCAAGGACTCTATTTAGTGGCGGTGGATTACCCGTCGCATTTTGCACTACCAGAACCGCCAATGGGACCGTTGTTCCTAGTGGATTAATTTAGCAGGTCATTGTCAGAGAGGCTTTATGGAGTTCGTCCATTTTGGGGTTGATTTTATTCTGCATATTGATGTGCATCTGGCCGAGCTGGTTGCGCAGTACGGCATCTGGATTTACGCTATTCTGTTCCTGATCCTGTTTTGTGAACTGGCCTGGTGGTGACGCCTTTTCTGCCGGGCGATTCGCTGCTGTTTGTCGCGGGTGCGCTGGCGGGCAACGATCTCAATATCCATCTGATGGCGGCGCTGCTGATCGTCGCGGCGGTGCTGGGTGACGCGGTGAACTACACTATTGGCCGCCTGTTCGGAGAGCGGTTCTTCAGCAATCCGAACTCGCGCATCTTCCGCCGCAGCTATCTCGATAAGACCCATGCGTTTTACGATCGCCACGGCGGAAAAACCATTATTCTGGCGCGTTTCGTGCCGATTGTGCGCACCTTTGCGCCTTTCGTCGCCGGGATGGGACATATGTCCTATCGCCATTTTGCGCTATTCAACGGCGCTGGCGTGGGTGCTGCTGTTCTCGTACGCGGGCTATCTGTTTGGCGACCTGCCGGTAGTGCAGGAAAATCTCAAGCTGCTGATCGTCGGTATTATCATGGTCTCGATACTGCCCGGCGTAATTGAGGTCTGGCGTCACCGCCGCCAAGCGAAGCAGCAAAAACCGCCGTAACGGGTTCGGTCGCGTCGCGGTTAGACCAGATTTTATCCACAGTCTGAAGTGGTTGTGGTTTAATGAGCGACATTTCATGTCATGTCGGCTGAAGCGGTTTTCAGCGGCAAATAAGATGACTGGACCAGGTCAGTTTTAAATCAAAAGGTCTTCAATGAGCTGGATTGAACGCATTCTTAATAAAAGCAACGTTACGCCTACACGCCGTGCCAGTATTCCGGAAGGGGTCTGGACCAAGTGCGACAGCTGCGGTCAGGTTCTGTACCGCGCAGAGCTGGAGCGTAATCTTGAGGTCTGCCCGAAGTGCGACCATCACATGCGCATGCACGCCCGCGAGCGCCTCAACAGCCTGCTCGATCAAGGTACGCAGACCGAGCTGGGCAGCGATCTGGAGCCGAAGGATATCCTGAAGTTCCGCGACTCCAAGAAGTATAAAGATCGCCTCGTTGCTGCGCAGAAAGCAACCTGCGAGAAAGATGCGCTGATCGTGATGAAAGGCCAGCTGCACGGCATGCCGGTCGTGGCGGCCGCGTTTGAGTTCGCTTTTATGGGCGGTTCCATGGGTTCTGTGGTTGGTGCGCGCTTCGTGCGTGCGGTCGAGCAGGCGCTGGAAGATAACTGCCCGCTGATCTGCTTCTCCGCCAGCGGCGGTGCACGTATGCAGGAAGCGCTAATGTCGCTGATGCAGATGGCGAAAACCAGCGCAGCGCTGGCTAAAATGCAGGAGCGTGGTCTGCCTTATATTTCCGTGCTGACCGATCCGACCATGGGCGGCGTTTCCGCCAGCTTCGCGATGCTCGGCGACCTGAACATCGCTGAACCTAAAGCGCTGATCGGCTTTGCTGGCCCGCGCGTTATTGAGCAGACCGTGCGCGAAAAACTGCCGCCGGGCTTCCAGCGCAGCGAGTTCCTGATTGAGAAGGGCGCAATCGATCTGATTATTCGTCGCCCGGAGATGCGTTATAAACTGGCAAGCCTGCTGTCGAAGATGATGAATCTTCCCGCACGGCTGCACGATGGCGAACCGACCGTGCCTGCGGACGAGCCGGAAAGCAACGAGGCCTGACAGGAGAGAGAGGCGCGCGCGCCGCGCCTTTCACCATCGAACCTGCTGAACCGGGTCAAAATCTGTTAAACAGGACATATGGATACTCTTCACCTTCCTCAAGCCACGTCTCCTTTGGCCACGTGGCTTTATTATCTTGGGCATCTGCATTCGCAGACCATCGAACTGGGGCTTGATCGCATTCGCTGCGTCGCGCAGCGCCTCGACCTGCTAAAACCTGCGCCTTTCGTTTTCACCGTTGCCGGTACCAACGGCAAAGGCACCACCTGCCGTACGCTGGAAACGTTACTGATGGCGGCTGGCTACCGCGTTGGCGTCTATAGCTCGCCGCATCTGGTGCGCTATACCGAGCGCGTGCGCGTGCAGGGCAAGGAGCTCGACGAGTCGCTGCACAGCGCCAGCTTCGCGAAAATTGAAGCCGGGCGCTGCGACGTTTCCCTGACCTACTTTGAATTCGGTACGCTTTCAGCCCTCAACCTGTTTCAGCAGGCGCAGCTGGACGTTGTGATCCTTGAAGTCGGGCTGGGCGGCCGCCTGGATGCCACCAATATCGTTGACGCTGACGTCGCGGTTGTCACCAGCATCGCGCTGGACCATACCGACTGGCTTGGCCCGGATCGTGAAAGCATCGGCCGCGAGAAAGCGGGCGTGTTTCGCGGCGGCAAGCCCGCCGTGGTCGGCGAGCCGGAGATGCCCGCCAGCATTGCCGCTGTCGCAGCGGAAAACGGTGCGCAGCTGCTGCAGCTCGACCGCGACTGGCGCTACAGCCAGCAGGCGGAAAGCTGGGCGTTCCGCGATGCGCAGGGCGAGCTAAACGATCTACAGCTGCCGCAGGTCCCGCTGCCGAACGCCGCAACCGCGCTGGCGGCGCTGCGTGCGTCCGGCCTGAACGTTAGCGAAGCGATCGTGCGGAAATATCTGCCGCTGGCGATCCTGCCTGGCCGTTTTCAGACGGTAAGCGAATCCCCGCGCGTCATTCTCGATGTGGCGCATAACCCGCATGCCGCCGCCTATCTGGCGTCGCGTCTGGCGCAGCTGGCGAAAGCCGGCCGCGTTCATGCGGTCGTAGGCATGCTGCACGACAAGGATATTGCCGGTACGCTGGCGGCGCTGGTACCGCAAATTGATCGCTGGTATTGCGCACCGCTTGACGGCCCGCGCGGGGCGAGTGCCGATGAGCTGATGGCGCATCTGCCCGCAGACGTGGCGACGGCTTTTGCCGACGTAGAGCACGCCTGGCAGGCGGCGCGCCAGCAGGCTGAGGTGCAGGACATTGTGCTGGTGTGTGGATCGTTCCACACCGTGGCGCAGGTCATGGAATCGACAGAAGCGGAGAAAGGTCGTGGCGAGTAAGTTTCAGAACCGTCTGGTCGGCACCATTATCCTGGTGGCGGTCGGCGTGATTGTGCTGCCGGGCCTGCTGGACGGCAAAAAGAAGCACTATAAGGAAGAGTTTGCGGCCATCCCGCTGGTACCGAAACCGGACGATCAGCAGGACAGCGAAATGGTGCCGCCGGTTACGCAGCCGCTGCCTTCACAGCCACCGCAGGGCGCGGGCAGTGCGGTCAGCAATGGCAACAACGCTGCCAGCAATCCCGTCGCTGAGCAGGGCAACGCCGCGCCGCAGAGTAACAGCGAGCCGAGCGTCGTGACGCCGCCGCCGGTGCATCAGAGCGAAACGACTAAGCTGCGCCAGGTTGAGCAACCTAAGCCTAAGCCGGTCAAGCAGCCAAAAGCGAAACCGGTCGAGCAGGCGAAGCCGGCTGAAACAAAACCGGTTGAAACCCAGCAGAGCGAGCCCGCTAAAGCGGCAGAAACGCCGAAGCCTGCTGAGCAGAGCGCACCGTCCGGTCAGGCGTACGTGGTGCAGCTCGGTGCGCTGAAGAACGCGGCGAAGGTCAACGAGATCGTGGCCAAACTGCGCTTGTCAGGCTATCGCGCCTTTACCGTGCCCTCTACGCCGGTTCAGGGGCAGATCACCCGCCTTTATGTCGGCCCGGATGCCTCAAAAGCGAAACTGCAAAGCTCCCTTTCAGAGTTGCAAAGTGTCTCTGGACTGGGCGGCGTCGTGAAGCCATACTAGCGCGCGTTAATTCACGGATTGGTGCCGCCAATTGCATAAAAAGGCGGCACCGCACGCAGAGTTAAAGCGACGGCAGTAAATCTAATTGTTTTAAATTCAATGGGTTCTTCGGTTGGATCCTCGTCGGGCAAGGAAAGTTTTTTTCATCGCCCTTTTTATGGAAACTGAAAAGGAAAACCGCTACGCAAACGTTTTCTTTTTCTGTTAGAATGCGCCCCGAACTGGATGCAGGGGTGCAGACGAACTGGCGCTGGAAGAGTTCATGATCTGGATTGATTACGTCATTATTGCGGTAGTTGGTTTTTCGGCTCTGGTCAGCCTGATTCGAGGGTTTGTCCGTGAAGCCTTATCTCTCGTTACTTGGGGATGTGCGTTTTTTGTCGCCAGTCACTACTACGCTTACCTTGCAGTCTGGTTTACCGGTTTTGACGACGAACTGGTGCGGAACAGTATCTCCATTGGGGTGCTGTTCGTCGCGACGCTGATTGTCGGCGCGATAGTCAACTATGTAATTGGCTCGCTGGTTGAAAAGACCGGCCTGTCGGGAACCGACAGGGTGTTGGGGGTCTGTTTCGGGGCGTTGCGTGGCGTGCTGATCGTAAGTGCGATGCTTTTCTTCCTCGACACATTCACCGGCTTTTCCAAAAGCCCGGACTGGCAGCAGTCCCAGCTCATTCCCCAGTTCAATTATATAATCAGATGGTTTTTTGACTACCTGAAAAGCACGTCGAGTTTTTACCCCGGTGACACCATCGGGAGTGCGGCTAATGAGGAAACGACAACATGTGCGGTATTGTTGGTATCACCGGGTTTATGCCGGTCAACCAGTCGATCTATGATGCGTTAACGGTGCTCCAGCACCGCGGGCAGGATGCCGCAGGCATTTGTACTATCGATGCGCTGAAGTGTTTCCGCCTGCGTAAGGCAAACGGTCTCGTCAGCGATGTCTTTGAAGCTCGCCACATGCAGCGTCTGCAGGGCAATATAGGGATCGGCCACGTTCGTTACCCAACCGCAGGCAGCTCCAGCGCCTCTGAAGCGCAGCCGTTCTACGTGAACTCACCGTACGGTATTACGCTGGCCCATAACGGTAACCTGACCAATGCGCACGAGCTGCGCAAACACCTGTTCGAAAAGGGCCGTCGTCACGTTAACACCTCTTCCGATTCTGAGATCCTGCTGAACATTTTTGCGCAGGAGCTGGACCGTTTTCAGAACGACCCGCTGGAAGCGGACAACATCTTTGCTGCGGTGGTGGCGGTGCATCAGCATGTGCGCGGCGCGTACGCCGTTGTCGCGATGATCATCGGCCACGGCATGGTCGCCTTCCGCGATCCTAACGGTATCCGTCCGCTGGTGCTGGGCAAGCGCGTGCTGCCAGACAGCCGCGTCGAGTATATGGTCGCCTCCGAGAGCGTGGCACTGGATACGCTGGGCTTTGAGTTCCTGCGCGACGTCGCACCGGGCGAGGGCGTCTACATTACCGAGCAGGGCCAGCTGTTTACCCGTCAGTGTGCGGAGAACCCGAAAAGCAACCCGTGCCTATTCGAATACGTCTACTTTGCGCGTCCGGACTCATATCTCGACAAGATTTCCGTCTACAGCGCGCGTGTGCGTATGGGCACCAAGCTGGGCGAAAAAATTGCCCGCGAATGGGAAGATCTCGATATCGATGTGGTGATCCCGATTCCGGAAACCTCTACCGATATCGCGCTGGAGATTGCCCGCATTCTCAACAAACCCTATCGCCAGGGCTTTGTGAAAAACCGCTACGTTGGCCGCACTTTTATTATGCCGGGCCAGCAGCTGCGCCGTAATGCCGTGCGCCGCAAGCTTAACGCTAACCGCGCCGAGTTCCGCGACAAGAACGTGCTGCTGGTGGATGACTCCATCGTGCGCGGCACCACTTCTGAGCAGATTATCGAAATTGCGCGCGAAGCGGGTGCAAAACGCGTTTACCTGGCCTCCGCCGCGTCGGAAATTCGCTTCCCGAACGTCTACGGCATCGATATGCCGAGCGCCACCGAGCTGATCGCCCACGGCCGCGAAGTGGATGAGATCTGCCAGCTGATTAAAGCTGACGCGCTGATCTTCCAGGATCTCAACGACCTGATCGAAGCGGTGCGCGAAGAGAACCCGGATATTGCCCAGTTCGAATGTTCGGTGTTTAACGGCGTTTACGTGACGAAAGATGTCGATCAGCAGTATCTGGAGTATCTCCAGTCGCTGCGCAACGACGACGCTAAAGCCCTTCAGCGGCAGAACGAAGTCGAGAATCTCGAGCTGCATAACGAAGGCTAAGCGCGCTCTCAGCTATGATGAGATGTGCAACGGGGCGGATAAATCCGCTCCGTTTGTTTTCATAATCGGCAACGGGTTATCATAGCGCCCCACTGAACAGGCAAGGAAGAGGTATGAAACGACTCATCATTGGCATCTCGGGCGCAAGCGGCGCAATTTATGGCGTACGGCTGCTACAGGTGCTGCAACAGGTCAGCGAGGTGGAAACCCATCTGGTGATTAGTCCGGCGGCGCGGCAGACGCTGAGTCTGGAAACCGACTACACGCTGCGTGAAGTGCAGGCGCTGGCCGATGTGGTGCACGACGTGCGGGATATTGCAGCCAGCATCTCGTCGGGCTCGTTTAAAACCCTCGGCATGGCGATTCTGCCGTGCTCCATGAAAACCCTTTCCGGTATTGTGCACAGCTACAGCGATAGCCTGCTGACACGCGCTGCCGATGTGGTGCTGAAAGAGCAGCGCAAGCTGGTGCTTGGCGTGCGCGAAACCCCGCTACACATTGGTCATTTACGCATGATGACCACGGCGGCGGAGCTGGGTGCGGTGATTATGCCGCCCGTGCCTGCGTTCTATCATCGTCCACAGTCGATCATGGAACTGGTGGAACAAACGGTAAACCGCGTAGTCGATCAGTTCGATATCACCTTACCGCAGGATCTTTTTACACGCTGGAATGGTGCATAATGCCACTTTTTGCACTTATTGAGTGCAAATGCGCGCTGGTGATCACTCTTTGTGTATTTAATGCACTAAAAGTTAACAAGGTCGCTTTTTCTCTTTTACTTTGCTGATATATTCCCCTCACAAACCTAGTTGAACCGCTCTAATAGCGGTGCGCCGGGTGCGCGAATGGCTTGCATTGCTGGCATGAAATATGCAAGCAAGAAATATGTGGCTTAACAAGCGCAAACACATCACGCACCCATAACAAAAAGCATTTCACTGAGGGTAATCTATGAAAAAGCGAGTTCTGGCTCTTTCTCTTATGCTAGGCCTGACCACCGCCGTCAGCCTGTTCGCCGCGGTGCCGTCATCAATTCGCATTGGGACTGACCCGACTTACCCGCCGTTCGAATCGAAAAACGCGCAAGGACAGTTAGTCGGCTTCGATATCGACTTTGCCAACGAAATCTGTAAACGCATTAACGCGAAGTGCACCTATGTCGAAAGCGACTTTGATGCGCTGATCCCGTCGCTGAAGGCGAAGAAGATCGACACCATTATCTCCTCACTCTCCATCACGGAAAAACGTCAGGAAGAGATCGCTTTCTCCGATAAGCTCTATGCAGCCAACGCGCGCTTGGTAGCAGCCAAAGGCTCGCCGATTCAGCCGACCATTGAGTCGCTGAAGGGCAAGAACATCGGCCTGCTGCAGGGCACCACGCAGGAAACCTACGCCAACCAGAACTGGCTTCCAAAAGGCGTTAACGTCACGCCTTACGCTAACCAGGATCTGGTCTATCAGGACCTGAATGCGGGCCGTATCGACGCTGCGTTCCAGGATGAGATCCAGGCAAGCGAGGGCTTCCTGAAACAGCCGATCGGCAAGAACTACGCCTTCGCAGGCCCGGCAGTGAAAGATGACAAAATTTTTGGTGTCGGCACTGGCATGGGTTTGCGTAAAGACGACAGCGAGCTGAAAGCCGCTATTGATAAGGCGTTTGAAGCGATGCGCAAAGATGGAACTTACGATAAGATTGCGAAAAAGTATTTTGATTTCAATGTGTACGGTGACTAACCCTGTCGACCTTTACCTGATGGTTACTGCTTGAACCGATCAGGACTGCTCGCTGGTACGCCAGCGGGCAGGACATTGATTTTTTTTTCCACGACAGGATCGATTAAATGTTGTACGGCTATTTTGAGGTTATTCTCAAAGGCACCCTGGTAACGCTGGAGCTGGCGCTCAGCTCAGTATTACTGGCGGTGGTGCTCGGCCTGATTGGCGCGGGCGCAAAACTCTCTCGCAACCGCCCGCTGGCGATGGTGGCTGAAGGCTACACCACGCTGATTCGCGGCGTGCCCGATCTGGTGCTGATGCTGCTGATCTTTTACGGTTTGCAGATCGCCCTTAACGCGCTGACCGACGCAATGGGTTTTCCCCAGTTTGATATCGACCCGATGGTGGCCGGTATTATCACGTTTGGTTTTATCTACGGCGCTTACTTTACCGAAACCTTTCGCGGGGCGTTTCTCGCCGTGCCGAGGGGCCAAATCGAAACCGCCACGGCGTTTGGTTTTACCGGCTCGCAGGTATTTCGCCGCATTCTGTTTCCCGGCATGATGCGCTACGCGCTGCCCGGCATCGGCAATAACTGGCTGGTGGTGCTGAAAGCCACGGCGCTGGTCTCGCTGCTCGGGCTGGAAGATGTGGTTAAGGCCACACAGCTGGCGGGTAAAAGTACGTGGCAGCTGTTCTACTTCGCGATTGTTGCCGGCGCAATCTATTTAATCTTTACCACGCTGTCTAACGGCGTGCTGTGGTGGCTCAACCGCCGCTACTCAGTAGGTGTAAAAAGGGCAGAGCTATGATCGATATTATTCATGAGTACTGGAAATCCCTGCTCTGGACCGACGGCTACCGCTTTACGGGCGTTGCCATTACCTTATGGCTGCTGATTTTGTCTGTGGTGATAGGCGGCTGTCTGGCGGTCGTGCTAGCGATTTCGCGCGTATCACCGAACCGCTTTGTCAGTATGCCCGTCTGGCTGTTTACCTACGTGTTTCGCGGCACGCCGCTCTACGTGCAGCTGCTGGTGTTTTACTCCGGCATGTATACACTGGAAGTGGTGAAAGGATCGCAGCTGCTTAACGCCTTTTTCCGCAGCGGGCTGAACTGTACGCTGCTGACGTTCACGCTGAATACCTGCGCCTATACCACCGAGATTTTCGCCGGGGCGATTCGCGCTGTACCGCACTGTGAGATCGAGGCGGCACGCGCCTATGGATTCTCTACCTTTAAGCTCTATCGCTGCATTATTCTGCCGTCTGCGCTGCGTACCGCGCTGCCCGCCTACAGCAACGAAGTGATTCTGATGCTGCACTCCACGGCGCTGGCCTTTACCGCCACGGTGCCAGACCTGCTGAAGATCGCGCGCGACATTAACTCGGCGACCTACAAGCCGTTTACCGCGTTCGGGATTGCGGCGGTGCTCTATCTGATTATCTCTTATGTGTTGATTAGCCTGTTCCGTCTGGCGGAGCGCCGCTTCCTCGCACACATCAAACCTTCGTCATCGCATTGAGTAGAACTATGGCTGAAAATAAATTAAGCGTGACCGAACTGCATAAGCGTTACGGTGACCATGAAGTATTAAACGGCGTTTCTTTGCAGGCCGATGCGGGTGACGTGATTAGCATCATTGGCTCGTCGGGTTCGGGTAAGAGTACCTTCCTGCGCTGCATTAACTTTCTTGAGAAGCCGAGCGAAGGCACGATCTCCGTCACCAACGAGCCGATCAATATGGTACGCGATACTGATGGTCAGCTAAAAGTCTCCAACAAAGAGCAACTGCGTTCGCTGCGCACCCGTCTGACCATGGTATTTCAGCACTTCAACCTGTGGAGCCATATGACGGTGCTGGAGAACGTGATGGAAGCGCCGATTCAGGTGCTGGGGCTGAGCAAGGGTGAAGCGCGCGCCCGCGCCGTTAATTATCTGAATAAAGTGGGTATCGACGAGCGCGCGCAGGCGAAATATCCGGTGCATCTTTCTGGCGGTCAGCAGCAGCGCGTTTCTATTGCGCGTGCGCTTGCGATGGAGCCGGAAGTGTTGCTGTTCGACGAACCGACCTCGGCGCTCGATCCCGAACTGGTGGGCGAAGTTCTGCGCATCATGCAGAAGCTGGCGGAAGAGGGTAAAACTATGCTGGTGGTAACGCATGAAATGGAGTTTGCGCGCCACGTTTCCAGCCACGTAATCTTTCTGCACCAGGGCAAGATTGAAGAGGAAGGGCCGCCGGATGAGTTGTTTGGCACCCCGAAAAGCCCGCGTTTACAGCAGTTCCTCAAAGGCTCGCTGAAATAAAAGCGGTCTCCTCCGCTTTGCGGAGGAGACATTTTGCTGTTAAGCCGCGCCTTTACCTGCGGGTTTCCTGACCACATCCAGCAGTGCCTCCTGCAAGTCATACCAGTGAAAACCAAAGCCGGACGCCTCCAGCCGTTTCGGCAGCACATGCTGTCCGCCCAGCACCAGCACCGCCGATTAGCCCATCATCATTTTGATGGCGCTGGTGGGCGTGCGCATAAAGGCCGGACGGTGCATGACGTGTCCGAGCGTGGCGGCGAACTGCTCATTGCGCACGGCATAGGGCGATACCATATTGAACGGGCCGCTCAATGCTTCATTGTCCAGCAGCCAGAGAATGGCGTTGACCATATCGTCGATATGGATCCACCGCAGATACTGCTTGCCGCTGCCGATAGGGCTACCGACACCGAGCTTAAACGGCAGCTTCATTTTACCTAGCGCACCGCCTTCGCTTGCCAGCACCACGCCGGTGCGCAGCACGCAAACGCGGGAACGATCGCTTTGGGCGCTCATTGCCAGCTGTTCCCAGCGTGCACAAAGCTGATGGGTGAACTCTCATCCTGACCCTTATCCTCTTCCGTCAGTACCAGATCGCCAGTGTCGCCGTAATAGCCGGTAGCCGAGCCGGAGATCAGCACTGGCGGCGGATGCTGGTTGGCGTTAGTCAGCGATGCATTCGGTGATCTGCCAGCGGCTTTCGCACAGCCGCTGCTTCTGCTGTTCAGTCCAGCGTTTATCAGCGATGGGTTCGCCTGCTAGGTTGATAACTGCGTCAATGCCGTCGAGATTCTGCTGCTGTGCCAGACCTGACCAGAGTGCGACGCGCGCGGCGGCGACATCGCGCGTCACGACGCTGACCTGTTGCCCGAGCAACAGCAGGCGAAGAATAAGGTGGCGGCCGATAAGCCCGGTGCCGCCGGTCACGAGAATGTGCATGTTGCGTCTGCTTATCATTTTTTTGCTACGCACTGATTTAGCTAGAGCGTCCACGCGCCGATGGGCTGCGTCGCGGTTTGAGAACATCGGACCAGCCTGCCGTTGCTTTGCTGAAAAGAAATCGGTAAAAATTAGGCAAACCGGATAAGCCAGTTGAGGTAGCAGATGAATTACTCCTCCATCACGCTGTGGTCAGATTCATCGTTTTTTAGTCCTTACGCCATGTCGGTTTACGTTGCCCTTACCGAGAAACGAATCTTCGGCTATTGCTGAGTATCTTGAGGAGCGTTTTCCGGCACCAGAAT
>JAUHTP010000017.1:41433-70298 GCA_031332935.1 Candidatus Pantoea bathycoeliae
AACGAATCTTCGGCTATTGCTGAGTATCTTGAGGAGCGTTTTCCGGCACCAGAATTTGAGCGCCTCTATCCGCGCAATCGTGAGAAGCGAGCCCGGGCGCGTGAGGTCCAGGCGTGGCTACGCAGCGATTTGCTGCCGATCCGCTAGGAGCGGCCGACCGAGGTGTTGTTTGCTGGCGAGCGGTTTCCGCCGTTGGCTCCAGCGGCAGTTCAGGCGGTGGATAAGCTGATTGCGGCAACGCTGCGTCTGCTGCCGGATAATCAACAGAACCTCTTTGGTGAGTGGTCTGTCGCCGATACAGATTTGACGGTAATGCTCAACCGTCTGGCGCTGCATGGTGATGCGCTACCCGCTAAGCTGCCGGATTATGCTGAATTTCGGTGGCAGCGCGCCTCAGTACAGCTTTGGCTGGCGGAAAGCGGCAAACAACGATAGGTAGTGCCGCTTGCTCAGGCGAGCGGAAGTTATTAACTTACAACACACTATAACAACGACGTGGCAATCAGGTGCGTGTCTCACGGCACGCCAGAACCGATAAGGGTTTCCGGATGGTGGATCAAACCGCGGGCGACGGTATCGAGTGGGTCGATATCATCAATGAAGAGAATGAAGTGATCGCGCAGGCTACCCGTGCGCAGATGCGTGCGCAGCGGATGCGCCATCGCGCGACCTATATCGTGGTGCATGACGGCGCAGGCAAAATTCTGGTGCAGCGTCGCACCGAGACGAAAGACTTCATGCCCGGCATGCTGGATGCCACCGCAGGCGGCGTGGTGCAGAGCGGGGAAGATCTGCTGGAGTCGGCGCACCGCGAGGCAGAAGAGGAGTTGGGCATCGCGGATGTCCCTTTTGCCGAGCAAGGTAAGTTCTATTTTGAAGATGAACATGTCCGCGTCTGGGGCGGTCTGTTTAGCTGCGTTTACCACGGCCCGTTCGCCATGCAGGAAGAAGAGGTGGATGAGGTGTTCTGGATGACCCCGGAGGAGATTACCGCGCGCTGCGATGAGTTTACCGATGATTCGCTGAAGGCGCTGTCGCTGTGGCTGACGCGCAACGGCGAAGCCTGATTTTATTGATTTTAAAAAACGCCCAATCGGGCGTTTTTTTGTTTTTGCAGCCTGTAGTAATCGTGCTTTTCAGGTGCGGGTGACGGCTGGTTACGTAAAGTCGGCGTGAACACATCAGTGTAGCCTCGGCCGCCGCTTCCCTGCGGTGGACGCTTTACTTCACCGGCCGTCACCCGCACCGTTATAGAACTGAGTGCGGCTGGTGGTTAAAATACGAACCTTTTAGTGCTCAGCCAGAATAGTCGCCAGCAGGCTTAGCGCGGCGCTGAACTGCTCGTCCGGTATGGTGAGTGGATGAGGAAGCGGATAACGTTGCCGTGAACGCCGCAGGTGATCAGCAGGCCCTGTTCAAGCGCCTTACGCTGAATAGGCTTGCTGTGGCAGCGCAGGACTGGCCTTCTTCGGTATGGAATTCCGCCGCAGCATGGAACCACGTCCACGCACTTCTGCCAGCGCGCGGCAGCCCGCGCCGAGCAGGGTTTCGCGCAGCTGCTCACCGAGCCCGCCGGGCTGCGGCGCATCCATGATCTCTGCCCGACCCGACACCGCCGACAGCACCATACCGCCCGCCAGGCTTTTCGCCATCGTCACGATATCGGGCTTCGCTTCGGGAATGTAATCGCTGGCAAACAGCCTGCCGCTGCGCGCAAAACCACTCTGGATCTCATCGGTAATCAGCAGGATACCGTGCTGGTCACAAAGCTGGCGCAGCGCCTGCACAAACGCGGGCGGCGCGACGTAAAAGCCGCCTTCACCCTGAATGGGTTCATAAATTATAGCGGCGACCTGCTGCGGGCTGATGTCGCTGCGGAACAGCGCTGCCAGACTCTCCAGCGCATCGTCAACGCTAACGCCGTGCAGCGCATCCGGGTAGCGGGCATGGTACACCGGGCTGGCGAACGGGCCAAAGCAGGTTTTATAGGGTGTCACTTTGCCTGTGAGCGACAGCGTCATCAGCGTCCAGCCATGAAAGGCACAGGTAAAGGCAATAATGCTAGGCCGTCCGGTGGCGGCGCGCGCGATTTTCACTGCGTTTTCTACAGCTTCGGCACCGGTCGAGAAGACGGTAGTTTTCGCCGGGCCATTAATTGGGACGCGCTGGTTCAGCCGCTCCGCCAGCGTCAGGTAATTTTCATAGGGGACGATCTGGAAGGCAGTATGCGTAAAGCAGTCAAGCTGCGCTTTAACCGCCTCAATGACTTTGGGATGGAGTGTTGAGCACCGCGATGCCCGCGCCAAAGTCGGTATATTCGCGTCCGTTATTGTCTCTGAGGGTCGCGTTTTCCGCTTTAACGACAAAGAAATCGCACATGACGAACACCGCGCGGCGCGGCGTTCAGGCGACGGGTATGCAGATCGCTGTTATTCATGGCGGGGCCTCGCTGATTTCACCGAAAGTGCATCATTTCAGTGTTAGCGTGGCGGGCGAGATTCGCCAGTAGCCGATGAGGTAAAAAAAAGAGCATGCGCGTGGGCATGCTCTTATTAGTCAGGGCGCCAACTGTTGCCTGTTAGCCTTCGGCCTGCTGTGACTGGATGGCAGTCAGGGCCATGGTATATACGATGTCGTCAACCAGCGCGCCGCGCGACAGATCGTTAACCGGCTTGCGCATACCTTGCAACATCGGACCGATAGAGATCAGGTCGGCTGAGCGCTGCACCGCTTTGTAAGTGGTGTTGCCGGTATTGAGATCCGGGAAGATAAAGACCGTGGCGCGACCTGCAACTGCTGAGTTCGGTGCTTTCGACTTCGCGACATCTTCCATAATCGCTGCGTCATACTGCAACGGGCCGTCGATAACCAGATCCGGGCGTTTCTCTTGGGCGATACGCGTCGCTTCACGTACTTTCTCTACCTCGCTGCCTGCGCCGGAGTTACCGGTCGAGTAGGAGATCATCGCAACGCGCGGTTCGATGCCGAAGGCCTGCGCGGAATCCGCAGACTGAATGGCGATCTCTGCCAGCTGCTCTGACGTCGGGTCCGGGTTGATGGCGCAATCGCCATAGACCAGAACCTGTTCCGGCAGTAGCATAAAGAATACCGAAGAGACCAGCGAGCTGTTCGGCGCGGTTTTAATCAGCTGCAGCGGCGGACGAATGGTGTTGGCAGTGGTGTGCACCGCGCCGGATACCAGTCCGTCGACTTCACCGCTTTCCAGCATCATGGTGCCGAGCACCACGTTATCTTCCAGCTGCTCCTGTGCTACCACTTGGGTCATGCCTTTATTTTTGCGCAGCTCAACCAGGCGCGGCACATAGTTGTTGCGTACCACTTCTGGGTCGACGATCTCAATGCCTTTGCCCAGCTTGACGCCCTGAGCCGCAGCGACGCGCTGGATCTCATCCGGGTTGCCCAGCAGCACACAGGTGGCGATGCCGCGTTCAGCGCAGATCGCGGCGGCTTTAACGGTACGCGGCTCGTCGCCTTCCGGCAGCACGATGCGTTTGCCCGCTTTGCGCGCCAGCTCGGTCAGCTGGTAGCGGAAGGCTGGCGGCGACAGGCGACGGCTGCGCTCGGACGCGGCCGTCAGCGATTCAACCCAGTCGGCGTTGATGTAGTTCGCCACATACTCCTGCACTTTTTCGATGCGCTGGGTATCGTCGCTCGGTACTTCCAGGTTGAAACTTTGGAGGCTGAGCGATGTTTGCCAGGTATTGGTCTTTACCATAAATACCGGCAGGCCGGTCTGGAAGGCGCGCTCGCACAGTTTGGCGATACTGCTGTCAATCTCATAGCCACCGGTCAGCAGGATGGCACCGATCTCAACGCCGTTCATCACGGCGAGACAGGCGGCTACCAGTACTTCTGGGCGGTCCGCTGAGGTTACCAGCAGCGAGCCAGGGCGGAAATGCTCCAGCATATGCGGCAGGCTGCGCGCGCAGAAGGTCACTGATTTCACGCGGCGCGTAGCAAGCTCGCCTTCGTTGATCACCTCTACATTCAGGTGATGGCACATATCGATGGCGCGCGTGGCGATCAGCTCAAAGCTCCAGGGCACACAGCCCAGCACCGGCAGCGGGCTGTCGGCGAACAGCTGTTTCGGATCAATATTCGCCACGCTGGCTTTGGTGGAGTCGTCAAAAATCTCCGACAGATCCGGGCGCGTGCGGCCTTGCTCATCTACCGGCGCGTTCAGTTTGTTGATGATGACGCCGGTAATGTTTTTGTTCTTGCTGCCGCCGAAGCTGCTTTGCGTCAGTTCGATACGCTCTTTCAGCTGGGCAGGTGAGTCATTGCCCAGCGCCATAACAAATACGATTTCGGCGTTAAGCGTTTTAGCAATTTCGTAGTTGAGCGCGTTGGCGAACTGGTATTTACGCGTCGGCACTAGGCCTTCCACCAGCACCACTTCTGCATCTTTGGTGTTTTCGTGGTAGCGGGCGATGATCTCTTCCATCAGAACGTCCTGCTGGTTAGCGCCCAGCAGTGACTCCACGCGCGACATTTTCAACGGGTCTGCAGCGGGGATAGATGAGTTCTTACGGATGATCATGGTGGTCTGGTCCGGCGTATCGCTGCCAGCGCGCGGCTGCGCGATAGGTTTGAAGACGCTGAGACGAACGCCTTTACGCTCCATCGCACGAATAACGCCGAGGCTGACGCTGGTCAGGCCGACGCTGGTGCCGGTCGGAATAAGCATGATTGTACGTGACACGTTTGAACCTCGCTTTAGGTAGTGTCAAAAACGACACCGTCAGCCTGGGCTGACGGTGAGGGAAATATCAGGCGGTGAGACGCGCCGCGTCCTGGGCGATAACCAGCTCTTCATTGGTCGGAATAACAATCGCCGGGCGGGTGCCTTCCTTATTAATAAAGCCGGCCTTGCCGAAGCGCGCCGCCAAGTTGCGCCCGTGGTCCACCTCGAAACCGAGCAGGCCCAGTTTTTTCAGCGAGAGTTCGCGCACCATCGCCGCATTTTCGCCGATACCGCCGGTGAAGATCACTGCATCCAGACGGCCTTCCATCATGGCGCTGTAGCTGCCGATGTACTTCGCCAGACGATGGCAGAAGACATCCATCGCGCGCTTCGCATCTTCTTTGGTTTCGTAGTTGTCTTCAACGTAGCGGCAGTCGCTGGTGACGTCGGTCAGGCCCAGCAGCCCTGACTCGTTGGTCAGCAGCTTGTTGATCGCGTCAACGCTCATGCCGAGAGTGTCATGCAGATAGAATATGATGGCCGGATCGATGTCACCGCTGCGGGTACCCATCACCAGACCTTCCAGCGGCGTCAGACCCATTGAGGTATCGACGCATTTGCCGTTACGCACTGCCGCGACGGATGCGCCATTGCCCAGATGGCAGGTAATGATGTTGAGCTCGTTGACTGGCTTGTTAAGCATTTTTGCCGCTTCATGCGTCACATAATAGTGGCTGGTGCCGTGCGCACCATAGCGGCGGACACCATGCTCTTTATAGAGTTTATAGGGCAAGGCATAGAGATAAGACTCTTCCGGCATTGTCTGATGGAAAGCCGTATCGAAAACCGCCACATTTTTATCGGAAAGATGCGGGAAGTTTTTCATTGCCTCTTCGATTCCGATCAGATGCGCCGGGTTGTGCAGCGGCGCGAACGAGGCGTTATCTTTGATTCCCTGAACGACCGCGTCGGTGATCACCACAGATTCAGTCAGTTGCTCGCCACCGTGCACGATACGATGACCAATTGCAGCAATTTGTGCCGAAAGCTCTGGTTTTTGTGCTAGAATAGTTTTAACAATGAAATTTAAGGCTTCGCTGTGTGCGGCACCAGCGCCAAGAGGAGCTTGATGTTTTTCTCCATCCAGTTTCCATTTAATACGTGCTTCAGGCAGGTGGAAGCATTCAGCCAGGCCGGACAGATATTCCTCTCCGCTGGCGGCCTTTACGCTGGCGAACTTTAGTGAAGAACTGCCGCAGTTCAGAACCAGTACTAACTTACTCGACATAGAAGTACCTATTTGTTAAAAGTGGCTAAAAATAAGGCAATCAGACTATCAGCGTAGCCTATGAAAGCGGGGTGATTAATCATAACTTCAGTAGTCAAAATGTTGCTTCTCCGCAAAAAAAACGGTAATTTTACGCAAAAATTTTAAACTTACTCAGCAAAAGCGAGTCGCTACGTTTGTTATTTACGGTTTAACCCGCTTCCAGTACGGTATTAGCGCTGGTCAGGATAGCGAGTGTCCCCTTTAAAGACAAAAAAAATTGAAGGATGTCACGTAAAGCTGTGTAGTTATAAGTTATTTTATTTTTTGCAGTTTTAGTTGAGGTCCGCAATGGCGAATGATTCTGGCAATACTGGCTGGTTCAGTATTGTTCAAAACGCCCAGCACTATATGAAGACCTGGCCGAATGATAAACACCTCGCGCCAATCTTTCCTGAAAACCGCGTATCGAGCGTAACGCGTTTTGCTATTCGCTTTATGCCGCCGCTGACAGTGTTTACGCTGACCTGGCAGATTGCGCTGGGCGGACAGCTGGGCCCAGCGGTGGCGACCGCGCTCTTTGCCTGCAGCCTGCCGATGCAGGGGTTATGGTGGCTGGGTAAACGTTCGGTAACGCCATTGCCGCCTACTCTACTGCGCTGGTTCCATGAAGTCCGCGCTCGCCTTGAAGAAGTGGGACAGGCGATTGCACCGGTAGAAGGAAAACCGACTTATCAGGCGCTGGCCGATCTGCTCAAGCGCGCCTTTAAGCAGCTGGACCGTACCTTCCTCGACGATCTTTGATCTTAAGCTAGCTTCTCTCTGGGAGAATTCTTCTCTCTACCCGTTTCAAATCAAAGAATAGTGATGCGGGCGTACCCGCATCACTCGCCTTATGACATCATTTTCCGTCTAATTCTTGAGCGGCCAGTCGGCCAGGAGCACATGATGGAAATGAACCACGCGCAGCGTCTGATTCTCTCTAATCCAGTACAAAATGATGGCCATGCTGGAGCCGGACAATGCTGAGCGCTACCGCCGTTACCAAACCATTATTGAGCGCGGCTACGGGCTGCAGATGCGCGAACTAGATAAAGAGTTTGGCGAACTTTCGGAAGAGACCTGCCGCACGATTATTGACGTGATAGAGATGCACCACGCGCTGCACGTCTCCTGGTCGAACCTGAGTAACACATCTCAGCTGGACGAGCGTCGTCTGGCCTTATGGGGTTTGATGCGGCGACAGAAGCGCGTTTTCTGGGCTACGTGCGGTTTATGGTTAATACGGAAGGGCGCTACACCCACTTTGATTCCGGTACGCATGGATTCAATGCGCAAACCCCAATGTGGGAAAAGTACCAACGTATGCTGGCAATATGGCACACTTGTCCGCGGCAATATCACCTGTGCGCGACTGAAATCGCGCAGATTATTAACGCCTGACGGGAGCAACCTGTGACGTATAGCGGTTTTTTGTTTGATCTGGATGGCACGCTGGTCGATTCACTTCCTGCGGTTGAGCGCGCATGGAGCAACTGGGGAGCGCGTCACGGCATTGCAGCGGATGAGATCCTGAGTTTTATTCACGGCAAGCAGGCCATTACGTCGCTGCGCTACTTTATGGCGGGTCAGACAGAAGCCGCTATCCAGGCTGAATTTCGTCTGCTGGAGCAAAACGAAGCGCAGGATACCGCTGGTGTACGCGCACTGCCGGGCGCACATGCGCTTCTTACTACTCTGGACAGGCTGCAGATTCCCTGGGCTATCGTTACCTCTGGATCGGTGCCGGTAGCACATGCCCGCCACAAAGCCGCCGGATTACCGCTGCCTTCAGTTTTTATAACGGCGGAGCAGGTGGCAAAAGGCAAGCCTGAACCCGATCCCTATCTACTCGGCGCAGAAAAGCTGGGACTGCAGACGGAAAAATGCGTAGTGGTAGAGGATGCGCCTGCCGGAATCCTCTCAGGACTGAATGCGCGCTGTGCCGTTATCGCCATCAACGCGCCGGCAGATACGCCGCGCCTGAAGGAAACGCTGCTGCAGCTTACTACGCTGGAATCGCTGGTAGTGACGCCGCAGGCGCAAGGCGGCTTCACGCTCAGCCTGAAAGGCTGAGCGAGAGCGGCGAATCCTGCGAGATTTCATCCAAGGACAGGCTAAAGCTGGGGATAAATACCTCGACGAAATAGTCCATTTCTGGCGAACGCCGCTGCTGTAGCGTTTTCTCCAGCCGCGCTTTCGCCAGCAGGAACTCATTATTGCCCGCCGACAGCTCTTCCAGACACTTCAGGTAGGCGCACAGCGCGTCTGCCTGCTTCACGACTGACTGCTCTGCTTGGCTGTGCTGATGCTCATCCAGCAGCGGACGGTAAATATCCTGCAATTCCTCCGGCAGCATCTCAATCAGCTTGTGCTGGGCAATTTTCTCTATCTTTTTATATTCATGCGCAATCTGCGCGTTGTAATACTTTACCGGCGTGGGCAAATCGCCGGTCAGCACTTCGCTGGCGTCATGGTAGAGCGCCAGCATCGCGATACGATCGGCGTTAAGGTTACCGTTGAACTTTTTGTTTTTAATGGCGGCAAGCGCATGCGCCACCATCGCAACCTGCAGGCTATGCTCCGAAACGTTCTCGGTGCGCACGTTGCGCATTAGCGGCCAGCGGTTGATCAGTTTGAGGCGGGAGAGATAGGCGAAAAAGTGGCTTCGGGTCATGCATTATCCTGTTAGCAAGCGGGGAAGCATTACGCTTCCCCAAATGCTGTCAGTATACGCGGCAGGTTTTACTGGCGATAGCCTTGCAGGAAACGGTCGAACTTACCGATCGCCATTTCCAGATCGTCAACGCGGGGCAGGGTGACAATGCGCACATGATCCGGCCACGGCCAGTTAAAGGCGGAGCCCTGAACCAGCAGTACTTTCTCCTGTAGCAGGAAATCCAGCACCATTTTCTGGTCGTCGTGGATATTAAACTTCTTCGCGTCAATGCGCGGGAACATTATAGAGCGCACCCTTCGGCTTCACGCAGCTGACGCTAAGAATATCATTGATCAGTTCCTAGGCACGCTGAAGCTGTTCATACAGCCGCCCGCCCGGCGCGATAAATTCACTGATGCTTTGATAGCCGCCCAGCGCGGTCTGGATAGCATGCTGCGCCGGTACGTTGGCGCACAGGCGCATCGACGCCAGCATCTCCAGCCCTTCGATGTAGCCTTTAGCGTGTTTTTTCGGTCCATTGAGGACCATCCAGCCCTGACGGAAACCGGCAACGCGGTAAGTTTTAGACAGGCCATTAAAGGTAACGGTTAACAGATCGGGAGCCAGGGCGGAGATCGAGTGGTGCTGTGCGGCGTCGTAGAGGATCTTGTCGTAAATTTCGTCGGCGAAAATGATCAGATTATGCTAGCGCGCGATCTCAACTATCTCCAGCAGCAGCTCTTTGCTATAGACCGCGCCCGTTGGGTTGTTCGGGTTAATGATCACGATACCGCGCGTGCGCGGCGTAATCTTGCTGCGGATATTGTCCAAGTCCGGGAACCAGTCTGAGGATTCTTCACACAGATAGTGCACGGCCTTGCCGCTGGAAAGCGATACCGCTGCCGTCCAGAGCGGATAGTCAGGCGCAGGCACCAGCATCTCATCACCGCTGTTGAGCAGGGCTTGCATCGCCTGCACAATCAGTTCGGACACGCCGTTGCCAATATAGATGTCTCAACCGTTACATCGCGTATATCCCGCGCCTGATAGTGCTGCATAATGGCTTTACGCGCGGTATAGAGACCCTTTGAATCGCAGTAACCCTGCGCGCTGGGCAGGTTGCGAATCACATCGAGCAGAATCTCATCGGGCGCTTCAAAACCGAAAGGCGCGGGGTTTCCGATGTTGAGCTTAATAACTTTGTTACCTTCTTCTTCGAGACGTTTAGCCTCTTTAAGTACCGGACCGCGAATGTCATAACAGACATTTTCTAGCTTGCCGGATTTATTAATTTGAAAAGTCATTTTTTATCGCCTTTATGGGCAGAATCCTTTTACTGCCGCAGAAATCAAACCAGCACAATGTACTCTCCTCATTGCGACAAAAGAAGGGCAGCGGCAGGTTTGTGATCTTTTTGTCTTGCTAGTGGCGTAAATGGTAATTTCTTTGTGATTAGCTGGCTTAAAAAAACAATTTATAGTTAATATGCAATATTTTTCACCACTATGCGGCGTTTGGGCTGTAAAGAACGCTGTCCGTTGCATAAAGCGTCAATCAACCAATTTTTAACTGGTGTAAACGGGATAACGCAGATAGATCAATTTCGAAATAGTTAAGGAATTTTACATGAATGGTCAAAAAACAAGCGGTGCTGTATAGGCAGTAAGCCAACCCGGAGGCAATGAGCCTGCTATAGCCACCTGTATAGCAATCAGGAACCAGAAAAGTTCCCTGTCTGGAAGGTCCATTCTGCGCAGAAAAGGTATTTAAGGCGTATCTTCTCACTTTATCTCGGCTTTCATTAGCCGGAGGTTAAAAAGTGAGCAGAGATAAGCCAATATGGCTAGGAAATGCGATTTAGTCAAAAATTACGATGGTTTTCACAAAATCATTTCCATTTTGAAGTTAAAAATGATTAAGTATAATTTATTATTTGTCGCCTTTTATTGCTACTCACTTCATAAGTTGTAGCTGGCTTTCTTCCCGTCCGTTGAAAATACGGGGACTTTAGACAACAACGCAGCTTCCTGCATTTGCGCTCCCGCGCTGTCAGCCCAGAAGTTGTTTCTGTCTACTCAACGTTGCTTTATTGTTATGTCGGGACGCGCGTTTGTCGGTATTCGCCTGACACGAATTTCTTTGACGCTCTCACACAGGGCCGGCAATGAGCATCATTACCGCTTATCTCTTTGATAAAGCGCGTAATAACACCAAGTTAGTAGTATTTTAAAAACATTATAAGTGAAGAAAACATGACTAATGCAAATCGTCCGATCCTGAATCTCGACCTCGATCTGCTGAGAACATTTGTTGCTGTTGCGGACCTGAATACTTTTGCGGCTGCCGCCGCCGCCGTGTGCCGAACCCAGTCTGCAGTCAGCCAACAGATGCAGCGTCTGGAGCAATTGGTAGGTAAAGAGCTGTTTGCCAGACATGGACGTAATAAATTATTAACCGAGCACGGTATCCAGCTTTTAGGCTACGCCAGAAAAATCCTGCGTTTTAACGATGAGGCCTGCACCTCTCTGATGTACAGCAATATTCAGGGTGTCCTGACTATTGGTGCGTCGGATGATACATCAGACACCATCCTGCCGTTTTTGCTTAACCACGTGACCTCAGTCTATCCGAAGCTGGCAATCGATGTCCGCGTGAAGCGAAACCCCTTTATGATGGAGATGCTAAACCAGGGCGAAGTCGATCTGGTTGTGACAACGTCAAGTCCGGGCAGCTTTACCCATCAGGTGCTGCGTACTTCTCCGACGCTATGGTATTGCGCGGCGGATTATATTTTCCAGCGCGGCGAAGCGATTCCATTGGTACTGCTGGACGAACCGAGCCCATACCGCGATATGGCTATCGATCACCTCAATGAAGCGGGCATCCCGTGGCGCATCTCTTATGTTGCTTGCACGCTGGCTGCCGTGCGCGCTGCGGTGAAAGCAGGGCTGGGTGTCACCGCACGTCCGGTTGAGATGATGAGTCCTGAACTGCGCGTCATGGGTGCAGCGGAAGGCCTGCTAGTGCTGCCAGACACGCAGTATCTGCTGTGCCGCAATCCTGACAGCGATAATGAACTTGCACTGGCCATATTTAACGCCATGCAGTCCACCAACGATCCCTATAATCTGAGCGCGAACCCAGACGGGACGCTGCTACTGGATGACGAAGAGTAATTCAGAGACAACAATCAAGGTCTCACTGTAAACCGCGTTTCATTTGTTAAAACTGTTATAAAAAAGCCCTTTGCTATGCTTTTGCATCGAAGGGCTTTTTTTACGGCTAAAAAACATCCTTTTACAGCGTCTCAGAGCAAAATCTTTGCCTCAAAAACAAAAAACTAAAACACCATTTCCTTTTTTTCATCAGATGAAATTATTTACCTGCACAGGTGAAAGCTCTGTTCCGTATTCAGGCTCTGTATGCTGAAAAAAGGACAAAAAGCCTGGTTTTGTGTACTGGGTCAAAAAAATACCCCTGATAAGGGGAAGGAAAACCCGCTAAACCCTGCCAAAATATGTTGGATAAATGCACGATCCATGCATTTGAATTCTCGCTATATTCAAAAGACCTTACAGACTGAAGCGATTTAGCTGGCATCGCGCGCACCATATGTTAAAATCTTGATGCGCGTGTAAAATAATGTTTGGATACTTTTGTCAACGTTGACAAAATGTTATAGAAAGGAGTAAAAACCCCATAAAACTGCTGCCTAATTGATAATAACGGCATAATTTATAAGGTTTTTATCCTTCCCTTGAATCGATGTGGTGCGTTTGCTGCAAGTGACCCGCGCAGGATGCCATCGCCACTTTTGATGAGTAAGCAAAGAGTATGTCAACAGCCACCGAAGTCGTCGCTCATCACTGGGCGTTTATCATATTTGTCATTATCGCTTTCGGCCTTTGTGCCTTTATGCTCACCGGAGGATGGCTTTTAGGCGGCCGCGCCCGCGCCCGTCATAAAGAGACGCCGTTTGAATCAGGTATTGAATCCGTTGGCGACACCCATATCCGTTTATCAGTGAAGTTCTATCTCGTTGCCATGTTCTTCGTCATCTTCGACGTAGAAGCACTCTTTTTATACGCATGGGCGACCTCAATCCGCGAAAGCGGCTGGGGCGGCTTTGTGGAAGCCGCAATTTTCATTTTGTTGCTACTGGCGGGGCTGGTCTATCTGGTACGTATCGGCGCGCTGGACTGGGCACCCGCACGCCGTCGCGTGGTGGTCAAATCCAGCCCGATCGGTCACACCAACCCTCATAAGCAGTAAAAGCGAGGCAATCTGATGGACTATACGCTCACCTGCATTGACCCGAACGGTGGTGAGAACGACCGTTACCCTCTGCAAAAACAGGAGGTCGTCGCCGATCCCCTTGAGCAGCACGTTCATCGCAGCGTCTACATGGGCAAGCTCGAGCATGCCCTGCATGACATGGTGAACTGGGGCCGTAAGAACTCCCTCTGGCCCTATAACTTTGGTTTGTCCTGCTGCTACGTAGAGATGACCACCTCATTCACCGCCGTGCACGATGTGGCGCGCTTTGGTGCGGAAGTTATGCGCGCCTCGCCGCGTCAGGCGGACTTTATGGTGATCGCTGGCACGCCGTTTACCAAAATGGCTCCGGTCATTCAGCGTCTGTATGACCAGATGCTGGAACCCAAATGGGTTATCTCTATGGGTGCCTGTGCCAACTCTGGCGGCATGTATGACATCTACTCCGTCGTGCAGGGCGTCGATAAATTCCTGCCGGTCGATGTCTATATTCCTGGCTGCCCACCGCGCCCGGAAGCCTATATACAGGCGCTGCTGCTGCTGCGTGAGTCGATTGGCAAAGAGCGTCGCCCGCTGTCGTGGGTCGTTGGCGATCAGGGCGTTTACCGCGCCAATATGCAGTCGGAACGCGAAAGGAAACGCGGCGAGCGCATCGCCATTACCAATCTTCGCACGCCTGACGAAGTGTAAGAACACTGTACATGGATGGACTCCAGGCCCGCAGCAAAACATCACAATTTAATGCTTGGCCCCATCCTGACGCCTTCTTTTGAGTGCCTGGCGACAGGCCGGAATGGTGAGTAACGTATGACAGATTTAACCACGCAAGATCTCGCTCAGCCTGCATGGCAAACCCGGGCTCACCTGGATGACCCGGTGATCGGCGAGCTGCGTAACCGTTTTGGGCCGGATTCCTTTACCGTTCAGCCAACCCGCACGGGTATTCCTGTAGTTTGGGTGAAGCGCGAACAGCTGCTGGAGATTGTGACCTTCCTGCGTAAGCTGCCGAAGCCGTACATCATGCTGTATGACCTGCATGGTATGGACGAGCGTTTACGTACCCACCGCGCCGGTCTGCCCGCCGCGGATTTTTCCGTTTTCTACCATTTCCTGTCGATCGAGCGTAACCGCGACATCATGCTCAAAGTGGCGCTGTCAGAAAACGATCTGCATCTGCCGACGCTGACAAAGATCTTCCAGAACGCCAACTGGTATGAGCGTGAAACCTGGGAGATGTTTGGCGTGACGTTTGACGGGCACCCGCATCTGACGCGCATCATGATGCCGCAAACCTGGGAAGGGCACCCGCTGCGTAAAGATTATCCGGCGCGCGCCACCGAGTTCGATCCCTTTACGCTGACCAAGCAGAAAGAAGACCTGGAGATGGAAGCGCTGACCTTCAAACCCGAAGACTGGGGCATGAAGCGCAGCAGCACCAGCGAGGACTTTATGTTCCTCAACTTGGGTCCGAACCACCCGTCGGCGCACGGTGCTTTCCGCATCATCCTGCAGCTCGACGGCGAAGAGATTGTCGACTGCGTACCGGACATCGGCTACCACCACCGTGGTACAGAGAAGATGGGCGAGCGCCAGTCCTGGCACAGCTATATCCCGTATACCGACCGCGTCGAGTATCTGGGCGGCTGCGTCAATGAAATGCCTTACGTGCTGGCGGTAGAAAAGCTGGCAGGCATTGTCGTGCCGGATCGCGTGAATGTAATCCGTGTGATGCTCTCTGAGCTGTTCCGCATCAACAGCCATCTGCTCTATATCTCGACCTTTATTCAGGACGTCGGTGCCATGACGCCGGTGTTCTTTGCCTTTACCGATCGCCAGAAAATTTATGACGTTGTAGAGGCTATTACCGGCTTCCGTATGCACCCGGCCTGGTTCCGCATTGGCGGCGTGGCGCATGACCTGCCGAAAGGCTGGGAGCGACTGCTGCGTGAATTCCTCGACTGGATACCGAAACGCCTGAAAGAGTATGACAAGGCGGCATTGCGCAACAGCGTGCTGGTCGGTCGTTCTAAAGCCGTTGCGGCCTATAACATGGAAGAAGCGCTGGCGTGGGGCACTACTGGTGCAGCGCTGCGCGCCACCGGCCTCGACTTCGACGTGCGTAAATGGCGTCCTTATTCCGGCTATGAAAACTTCGACTTTGAAATTCCGGTCGGCGCAGGCATCAGCGACGCCTACACGCGCGTACAGCTGAAGATGGAAGAGATGTGGCAGTCGCTGCGCATTTTGGAGCAGTGCCTGAACAACATGCCGGAAGGCCCGTTCAAGGCAGATCATCCGCTGACCACGCCGCCGCCGAAAGAACGCACGTTGCAGCACATTGAAACCCTGATCACGCACTTCCTGCAGGTTTCATGGGGTCCGGTCATGCCGGCCAACGAATCCTTCCAGATGATTGAGGCGACCAAAGGGATCAACAGCTACTACCTGACCAGCGACGGCAGCACCATGAGCTACCGCACCCGCGTGCGTGCGCCGAGCTTCCCGCACCTGCAGCAGATCCCGTCAGTGATCCGCGGCAGCCTGGTATCCGACCTGATCGTTTACCTCGGTAGTATCGATTTTGTTATGTCAGACGTGGACCGCTAATTATGCACGATCAAAAAATTGCCATTCATACGATCGACCCAACTGAGTTCTTCGTGCTGAGCGCGGAAGAGCATCACGCTATCGAACACGAGAAACACCACTATGAAGATGCGCGCGCGGCGTCAATTGAAGCGCTGAAGATCGTGCAGAAGCAGCGCGGCTGGGTGCCAGATGGCGCCATTAATGCCATTGCCGACATGCTGGGCATTCCGGCCAGCGACGTTGAAGGTGTTGCCACCTTCTACAGCCAGATTTTCCGTCAGCCGGTGGGCCGCCACGTTATTCGCTACTGCGACAGCGTGGTATGCCACATCACTGGCTATCAGGGGATTCAGGCGGCGCTAGAGCAAAATCTGAACATTAAACCCGGTCAGACCACGGCAGACGGTCGCTTTACGCTGCTGCCGACCTGCTGTCTGGGTAACTGCGACAAAGGGCCGACCATGATGGTGGATGAAGATACCCACGTTCATCTGACGCCGGAAGGCATCGCCTCGTTACTGGAGCAGTATCAATGACCATCAAACAGATCATTCGTACTGCGGAAACCCATCCGCTGACCTGGCGTATGCGTGAAGACCAGCAGCCGGTGTGGTTCGAAGAGTATCGCAGTAAAAACGGCTACGCTGGCGCAGAGAAAGCGCTGAACGGCATGGCACCGGACGAGATCGTCTCGCTGGTGAAAGACTCTGGCCTGAAAGGGCGCGGCGGCGCGGGCTTCTCCACAGGTCTGAAGTGGAGCCTGATGCCGAAAGACGAATCCATGAACATCCGTTACCTGCTATGTAACGCCGATGAGATGGAGCCGGGCACCTATAAAGACCGCCTGCTGATGGAGCAGATGCCGCACCAGCTGGTGGAAGGCATGCTGATCAGCGCCTTTGCCCTGAAAGCCTATCGCGGCTATATATTCCTGCGTGGCGAATATATCGAGGCAGCGGTAAACCTGCGTCGCGCCATTGCAGAAGCGACCGAAGCGGGATTCATCGGCAAGAATATCCTCGGCACCGGCTTTGACTTTGGGCTGATTGTCCACACCGGCGCTGGCCGTTATATCTGCGGCGAAGAGACGGCGCTGATCAACTCGCTGGAAGGCCGTCGCGCTAACCCACGTTCCAAGCCGCCGTTCCCGGCAAGCGCGGGCGCGTGGGGCAAGCCAACCTGCGTCAATAACGTAGAGACGCTCTCGAACGTTCCAGCGATCCTGGCGAACGGCGTCGAATGGTACAAAGGGCTGTCAAAAAGCGAAGATGCTGGCACCAAGATGATGGGCTTCTCTGGCCGTGTGAAAAATCCAGGCGTCTGGGAGCTGCCGTTTGGCATTACCGCGCGTGAGATTCTGGAAGATTACGCTGGCGGCATGCGCGACGGTCTGCGCTTTAAAGCGTGGCAGCCGGGCGGTGCAGGCACTGACTTCCTGAACGATCAGCATCTCGATCTGCCGATGGAGTTTGCCAGCATTGGTAAAGCCGGCAGCCGTCTCGGTACGGCGCTGGCAATGGCGGTGGACCACGAGATCAATATGGTGTCGCTAGTGCGCAACCTGGAAGAGTTCTTCGCGCGCGAATCCTGCGGCTGGTGTACACCGTGCCGCGACGGCCTGTCGTGGAGCGTCAAAATCCTGCGCGTGCTGGAGCAGGGCAAAGGTCAGCCGGGCGATATCGAAACCCTGTTGCAGCTTTGCCGCCAGCTTGGCCCAGGTAAAACCTTCTGCGCCCACGCACCCGGTGCGGTAGAGCCGCTGCAAAGCGCCATTAAATATTTCCGTGAAGAGTTTGAAGCCGGTATGGCACCGCAGGTGTTTGGCAATACGCGCGCGATTGGCGGTATTCAGCCTAACCTGCTGAAGGCACGCTGGTAATTCACCGCAGCATACGGAAACGGCTCTGCGCCGCTGACCGGAAACTAGGGCAAAAATATGATTAACGCTCGTCCCCGACGAGCCTTACGGAAGCATGTTCACTATGGCTACAATCCATGTAGACGGTAAAGAATATGATGTGAACGGAGCGGACAACCTGCTGCAGGCGTGTCTCTCTCTAGGCCTTGATATTCCTTATTTTTGCTGGCATCCGGCGCTGGGAAGCGTTGGGGCTTGCCGCCAGTGCGCGGTGAAGCAATTCCAGAATGCCGAAGATACCCGCGGCCGCCTCGTCATGTCCTGCATGACGCCGGCCTCCGACTGCACCTTTATCTCTATCGACGACGGCGAAGCGAAAGAGTTTCGTGAAAGCGTGGTGGAGTGGCTGATGACCAACCACCCACACGACTGCCCGGTCTGTGAAGAGGGCGGCAACTGTCACCTGCAAGATATGACGGTGATGACTGGCCACAGCTTCCGTCGCTACCGCTTTACTAAACGTACCCACCAGAATCAGGATCTCGGCCCGTTCATTTCCCATGAGATGAACCGCTGCATCGCTTGCTATCGCTGTGTGCGTTACTACAAAGACTATGCTGACGGTAAAGATCTGGGCGTCTACGGCGCACACGACAACGTCTACTTCGGCCGCCCGGAAGACGGCACGCTGGAGAGCGAGTTCTCCGGCAACCTGCTCGAAATCTGCCCGACCGGCGTCTTCACTGACAAAACCCACTCCGAGCGTTACAACCGTAAGTGGGATATGCAGTTTGCGCCAAGCATTTGCCAGCAGTGCAGCGTCGGCTGTAACACCAGCCCAGGTGAGCGCTATGGCGAGCTGCGTCGTATCGAAAACCGCTACAACGGCACGGTAAACCACTATTTCCTCTGCGACCGCGGCCGTTTTGGCTACGGCTACGTAAACCGCAAAGATCGCCCACGCCATCCAATGCTGCTGCGCGGCAATGACTGGGTCCAGCTGAATGCGGAGCAGGCGGTCAACGCGGCGGCTGACGTCCTGCGTCAGGCGAAGCGCGTGATCGGTATCGGCTCGCCGCGCGCCAGCATCGAAAGCAACTTCGCGCTGCGTGAGCTGGTGGGTGCAGAGAACTTCTCGACCGGTATGCCTGCGGACGAGCAGGCGCGCCTTGAGCTGATGCTCAAGGTGCTGCGTGAAAGCGGCATTTATACGCCGTCGCTGCGTGAAATGGAAAGCTACGACGCGGTGCTGGTGCTGGGTGAAGATCTGACCCAGGTCGGCGCACGCGTGGCGCTCTCCGTGCGTCAGGCGGTAAAAGGCAAAGCGCGCGACATGGCAGCGGCACAGAAGGTTGCCGACTGGCAGATTGCTGCGATCATGAATATCGGCCAGCACGCTAAGCATCCGTTGTTTGTGACCAACGTTGATGAAACCCGTCTTGATGATATCGCCGCGTGGAGCTATCGCGCGCCGGTAGAAGATCAGGCGCGTCTCGGCTTCGCTATCGCCAGTGCGCTGGATCAGAGCGCGCCGGTGGTAAGCGATTTTGACCGCAGCCTGAACGGCAAGCTGGACGTGGTAGTACAGGCGCTGGCTGGCGCGAAAAAACCGCTGATTATCTCCGGCACCCATTCGGGCAGCACGGCGATGATCGAAGCGGCGGCTAACGTCGCGAAAGCGCTGAAAGCACGCGGTATCGATGTCGGCATTACGCTGCTGGCCGGAGCCGCAAACAGCATGGGTCTAGGCCTGATGGGCGGCAACACGCTCGACAGCGCGCTGGAACAGCTGCGCGGCGGCGAAGGCGATGCGTTAGTGGTGCTGGAGAACGATCTCTATCGCCACGCGCCGAAAGCGCTGGTTGATGCTGCGCTGGCAAACGTCTCAAACGTTATCGTGGTCGATCATCAACGCACCGCCACGCTGGAAAAAGCGGGGCTGGTGCTCTCTACCGCCAGCTTTGCGGAAAGTGACGGCACCTCGATCAACCATGAAGGCCGCGCGCAGCGTTTCTTCCAAGTTTACGATCCTGCCTATTACGACAACAGCATTGTGATGCTGGAGAGCTGGCGCTGGCTGCACTCGCTGCACAGCACGGTTGAAAGCCGTCATAGCGACTGGACGCAACTCGACCATGTCATTGATGCCGTGGTGGCGAAGCTGCCGCAGCTGAAAGGCATTAAAGAGGCGGCACCTGACGCCAGCTTCCGTATTCGCGGGCAAAAACTGGCGCGTTCACCGAACCGCTCCAGCGGACGTACCGCCGCCCGTGCCAATATCAGCGTGCACGAGCCGCGTCAGCCGCAGGATAAGGACAGCATGTTCGCCTTCTCAATGGAAGGTAACAACCAGCCGAGTGCGCCGCGTTCGCAGATCCCCTTTGCCTGGGCTCCAGGCTGGAACTCCCCGCAGGCGTGGGACAAGTTCCAGGCCGAAGTGGGCGGCAAGCTGCGCAATGGCGATCCGGGCGTGCGTCTGTTCGACGCGGGCGCGGCGTCACTGCCATGGTTCACTGAGGTTCCGACCGCTTTCGTTAGTGGCGAGCAGTGGCGCGCTGCGCCTTACTACCAGCTGTTTGGTAGCGAAGAGATGTCGCAGCGTTCTGCGGTATTCCAGAAGCGCATGGCGCAGCCGATGCTGGTAATTAACCAGCAGGATGCGGCGAAGCTGGACGTGAATGAAGGCGCGGCCGTTGAGTTAACCTGCTCGGGTGAAACCCTGCGCCTGCCGGTGCGCTTCTCCAGCGCCCTACAGCCGGGCCAGATTGGCCTGCCGCTGGGTATGCCGGGCGTGCCGCCATTCCTGGCGGGTGCAAGCATTGACAAACTGCAGGAGGCGGCGCAATGAGCTGGTTAACACCGGATGTTATCGACATCATTCTGACCGTGGTAAAGGCGATCGTTATCCTGCTGGTGGTGGTGGCCTGCGGTGCCTTTATGAGCTTCGCTGAGCGTCGTTTGCTCGGTCTGTGGCAGAACCGCTACGGACCGAACCGCGTGGGCTGGGGTGGTTCGCTCCAGCTGGCGGCGGACATGATCAAAATGTTCTTTAAAGAGGACTGGGTTCCGTCGTTTACCGATCGCTTTATCTTTACCCTTGCACCGGTTATCGCCTTTGTCTCGCTGCTGCTCGCCTTTGCCATCGTGCCGGTGTCACCGAGCTGGATGGTGACCGATCTCAACATCGGGCTGCTGTTTTTCCTGATGATGGCCGGTCTGGCGGTCTATGCGGTGCTGTTCGCGGGCTGGTCAAGTAACAACAAATACTCGCTGCTGGGCGCGATGCGTGCGTCTGCCCAGACGCTGAGTTACGAGGTGTTTCTTGGCCTGTCGCTGATGGGCGTGGTGGCGCAGGCGGGTTCATTCAACATGACCGCTATCGTTGAGAGCCAGGCGCATCTGTGGAACATCATCCCGCAGTTCTTTGGCTTCCTGACCTTCTGTATTGCGGGCGTTGCGGTGTGTCACCGCCACCCTTTTGACCAGCCGGAAGCGGAACAGGAGCTGGCAGACGGCTACCACATCGAATACGCCGGGATGAAGTTCGGCCTGTTCTTCGTGGGCGAGTACGTGGCTATCACCACCGTGTCAGCGCTGATCGTCACGCTGTTCTTCGGTGGCTGGCAAGGTCCGTTCCTGCCGCCTTTCATCTGGTTCGCCCTGAAAACGGCGTTCTTTATGGTGATGTTTATCCTGATTCGTGCTGCGCTTCCGCGTCCACGCTATGACCAGGTGCTGTCGTTCGGCTGGAAAGTCTGTCTGCCGTTGACGCTGTTGAACCTGCTGGCGACCGTCGCAGTGATTCTGTACAACGCGCAGTAAGGGGTTTTGAGATGACTTTAAAAGATATTGTAGTTGGCTTCGGCACGACAGTGCGTAGTATCTGGATGATAGGCATGCATGCCTTCGCCAAACGCGAAACCCAGATGTACCCGGAAGAGCCGGTTTATCTGCCGCCGCGCTACCGTGGACGCATCGTGTTAACCCGCGATCCCGACGGTGAAGAGCGCTGCGTCGCCTGTAACCTGTGCGCAGTCGCCTGTCCGGTAAGCTGTATCTCGCTGCAAAAAGCAGAAACCAAAGATGGCCGCTGGTATCCGGAATTTTTCCGCATCAACTTCTCGCGCTGCATCTTCTGCGGCATGTGCGAAGAAGCCTGTCCGACCACCGCTATTCAGCTCACGCCAGATTTCGAGCTGGGCGAGTTCAAGCGTCAGGATCTGGTGTATGAGAAAGAAGATCTGCTGATCTCCGGTCCGGGCAAATACCCTGAGTACAACTTCTACCGCATGGCAGGTATGGCGATCGAAGGGAAAGAGAAGGGCGAAGCGGAAAACGAAGCCAAGCCTATCGACGTCAAAGGCTTGTTACCTTAAGGAGCCCGGCATGGAAATTGCGTTTTATATTTGCGGACTGGTGGCGGTGCTGACGACACTGCGCGTGATCACTCATACCAATCCTGTACACGCGCTGCTGTACCTGATCGTGTCGCTGCTCTCGGTCGCGGGTGTCTTCTTCTCGCTTGGCGCTTACTTCGCGGGTGCGCTGGAGATCATCGTTTACGCCGGTGCCATCATGGTGCTGTTCGTCTTTGTGGTGATGATGCTTAACCTGGGCAACGCTACCGTGAAGCAGGAGCGCGACTGGCTACAGCCGTCGCTGTGGATTGGGCCAGGCATCGTTTCGCTGCTGCTGCTGGTAGTGATGGTTTATGCCATCCTGACCGCCAACGACCAGGGTATCGACGGTACGGTAATCGATGCGAAAGCAGTGGGCATCAGCCTATTCGGTCCTTACGTACTGGCGGTGGAACTGGCTTCCATGCTGCTGCTGGCCGGTCTGGTGGTAGCGTTCCACGTCGGACGTGAAGAGCGTCAGGGCGAAGTGCTGAGCAATCGCGACGCCAATAAGGAGGAGCACGCATGATCCCGTTACAACACGGCTTAATTCTTGCCGCCGTGCTGTTTGTCCTTGGACTTACCTCACTGGTGTTACGCCGCAACCTGCTGTTTATGCTGATTGGTCTCGAAATCATGATCAATGCGGCCGCGCTGGCGCTGGTCGTAGCGGGCAGCTACTGGGGACAGGCAGATGGGCAGGTGATGTATATCCTGGCAATGAGCCTTGCCGCGGCGGAAGCCAGCATCGGCCTGGCGCTGCTGCTGCTGCTCTGTCGTCGTCAGACGCTGAACATTGATACTGTGAGCGAGATGCGCGGATGAATCTTCTCTACTTAACAATCTTGTTTCCGCTAATCGGCTTTCTGCTGTTGGCATTTTCCCGCGGCCGCTGGTCGGAGAACCTGTCTGCCGCGATTGGGATGGGCTCGGTGGGTCTGGCGGCGCTGATGACACTCTATGCCGGGATCGACTTCTTTGCTCAGGGAGAGCAGCCGTTTAACCAGGCGCTCTGGGCCTGGATGCAGGTCGGTAATTTCGACATTAAAGTGAATCTGACGCTGGATGGCCTGTCGCTCACCATGCTGTCGGTGGTTACCGGCGTCGGCTTTCTGATCCATATGTTCGCCTCCTGGTATATGCGCGGCGAAGAGGGCTACTCACGCTTCTTCGCCTATACCAACCTGTTTATCGCCAGCATGGTGGTACTGGTGCTGGCCGATAATCTGATGCTGATGTACCTCGGCTGGGAAGGGGTAGGGCTCTGTTCTTACCTGCTGATTGGCTTCTACTACAGCAATTCGGAAAACGGCAAAGCGGCGATGAAGGCTTTTATCATCACCCGCGTCGGCGACGTGTTTCTCGCTTTTGCGCTGTTCATTCTCTACAACGAGCTGGGCACGCTGAATTTCCGCGAGATGATGGAACTGGCACCGCAGCACTTTGCCGCAGGCAACCATATGCTGCAGTGGGCCACGCTGATGCTGTTAGGTGGTGCGGTCGGTAAGTCTGCCCAGCTGCCGCTGCAGACTTGGCTGGCGGACGCGATGGCTGGCCCAACGCCGGTCTCCGCGCTGATCCATGCCGCAACCATGGTGACGGCGGGCGTCTATCTGATCGCTCGCAGCCACGGCCTGTTCCTGCTGACACCGGACGTGCTGCACTTGGTGGGGATTGTGGGTGCCATTACGCTGGTGCTGGCAGGTTTCGCCGCTCTGGTTCAGACCGACATCAAACGCGTGCTGGCCTACTCGACCATGAGCCAGATTGGCTATATGTTCCTGGCGCTGGGCGTGCAGGCATGGGATGCGGCCATCTTCCACCTGATGACGCATGCGTTCTTTAAAGCGCTGCTGTTCCTCTCCTCGGGTTCAGTGATCCTCGTCTGCCACCACGAGCAGAACATCTTTAAAATGGGCGGCCTGCGTAAGAGCATTCCGCTGGTCTATGCCTGCTTCCTGGTGGGCGGTGCCGCGCTGGCCGCGCTGCCGCTGATTACAGCAGGTTTCTATAGTAAAGATGAAATTCTGTTCGGCGCGCTGGCGAACGGCAACATCAACCTGATGGTGGCGGGCCTGGTCGGTGCTTTCCTGACTTCAATCTATACCTTCCGCATGATCTTTATCGTCTTCCACGGTAAAGAGCAGATTCATGCCCATGCGGGTAAAGGGATTACTCATCATCTGCCGCTGATTGTGCTGCTGGTGCTGTCGACCTTTGTTAGCGCGCTGATTACGCTGCCGCTGGCGGGCGTACTGCCGCAGGGTGAAGCCGGTAAAGCGGGCAAAGTTGGGCTGGAGATCGCCTCTAGCGTCGTCGCCGTGATCGGTATTCTGATCGCTGCGGCGCTTTGGCTGGGCAAACGCGAGCTGGTTGGCCGCGTGGCCAACAGCGCGCCGGGCCGCTTCTTCGGCACCTGGTGGTTCGCGGCTTGGGGCTTCGACTGGCTGTATGACAAGGTTTTCGTTAAACCCTATCTTGGCATTGCTTGGCTGTTGCAGCGCGATCCGTTGAATGCGCTGATGAACCTGCCTGCGCTGATCTCGCGTATTGGTAACAAAGGTCTGGTGGTCAGCGAAAGCGGCTATCTGCGCTGGTATGTCGCCTCAATGAGCATCGGTGCCGTCGTGGTACTGGCGCTGATGCTGGTGGTTTAAGGTTGATGAGCGGGGCGACTCGGCGAGGCGCCCCAGTTCAAGAATGTTAAATATTGCTCAATATGAGGGTGTTATCGGCGCAGTCAGTTTTGGGACCGCCAGCGCGCAGCAACCGGAGCGTACTGAAGTACGTGAGGATTGCGAGCACTGCCGGGGGCCAAAATGACAAGCAAGATAGCCCGAAAACAGGCAGAAAAAAGGGAAAGACCTCAGTGCTACTACCTTGGCTAATAATCATTCCATTTGTGGGCGGTTTGCTCTGCTGGCTGGCTGAGCGCCTCGACGCAAAAACGCCGCGCTGGATAGCCCTGATTACGATGGGCCTGACGCTGGCACTCTCCATGCAGCTCTGGTTGCAGGGTGGTTATTCATTGACGCAGGCGGCCGGTATGCCGCAGTGGCAGTTAGAGTTCGCCGTGTCATGGATCCCGCGTTTCGGCATCAATTTCCATCTGGCGCTCGACGGTCTGTCGCTGCTGATGGTGGTGCTGACCGGCCTGCTTGGCCTGATGGCCGTGCTATGCTCTTGGGATGAAATTGAGAAGTATCAGGGCTTTTTCCACCTAAACCTGATGTGGATCCTCGGTGGCGTTATCGGCGTGTTCCTTGCCATCGACATGTTCCTGTTCTTCTTCTTCTGGGAAATGATGCTGGTGCCGATGTACTTCCTCATCGCACTCTGGGGTCATAAGGCTTCCGACGGCAAAACCCGTATCACTGCCGCGACCAAATTCTTCATCTATACCCAGGCTTCAGGTCTGGTGATGTTGATTGCGATTCTGGTGCTGGTGTTTGTGCACTACAACGCTACCGGCGTCTGGACGTTCAACTACGAACAGCTGCTGAAAACGCCAATGTCGCACACGGTGGAATATCTGCTGATGCTCTGCTTCTTTATCGCCTTCGCGGTCAAAATGCCGGTGGTGCCGCTGCACGGCTGGCTGCCGGATGCCCACAGCCAGGCGCCGACCGCTGGTTCGGTAGACCTCGCCGGGATCCTGCTGAAAACCGCGGCGTACGGCCTGCTCCGCTTCAGCCTGCCGCTGTTCCCCAACGCGTCCGCGGAGTTTGCACCCATCGCGATGTGGCTTGGCGTAATTGGTATCTTCTACGGTGCATGGATGGCGTTCTCGCAGACCGACATTAAGCGTCTGATCGCCTATACCTCAGTTTCGCACATGGGCTTCGTGCTGATCGCCATCTACACCGGCAGCCAGCTCGCCTTCCAGGGCGCGGTGGTGCAGATGATTGCACACGGTCTGTCGGCTGCTGCACTGTTCATCCTGTGTGGCCAGCTGTATGAGCGCCTGCATACGCGCGATATGCGTCAGATGGGCGGACTCTGGTCACGCATCAAGTGGATCCCAGGCCTGTCGCTGTTCTTTGCGGTCGCCAATCTGGGGATGCCAGGTACCGGTAACTTCGCTGGCGAGTTCATGATCCTGACGGGCAGCTTCCAGGTGGTACCGGTGATTATTGTGATTGCGACCTTTGGCCTAGTGTTCGCCTCGGTTTACTCGCTGATCATGATGCAGCGCGCCTACTATGGCGAAGCGAAGTCAAAAGATCCGTTGCCGGGCATGTCGCCGCGTGAGTTCACGATCATCATGGTGCTGGTGTTTCTGCTGGTGCTGCTGGGCGTCTATCCGCAGCCGATTCTGGATACCTCCCATGCTACCATGAGCAATATTCAGCAGTGGTTTAACGCTTCAATTTCAACTACAAGGCCGTAATTCGCCATGACAATAACTCTTCAACAATTGATTGCGTTACTGCCGCTGTTGATCGTCGGATTGACAGTGGTGGTGGTGATGCTGTCCATTGCTTGGCGACGCAACCACTTTGTTAACGCCACGCTGACGGTCATCGGTCTGAATGTGTCACTGGTTTCGCTCTGGTTTGTCGCGCATGCGGGAGCTATGGGCGTGACGCAGCTGTTGCGCGTCGATCCTTACGCCGTGTTCTACACCGCGTTGGTGATCCTAGCGAGTCTGGCAACCTGTACCTTTGCCTATCCCTGGCTCTCTGGCTTTCCGGATAACAAGGATGAGTTCTATCTGCTGGTGCTGATTGCGGCGCTCGGCGGAATTGTACTGGCCAGCGCTAACCATCTGGCGTCGCTGTTTATTGGCGTTGAGCTGCTGTCACTGCCGCTGTTTGGCATGATCGGTTATGCCTTCCGTCAGAAGCGTTCACTGGAAGCGGCACTGAAGTACACCATTCTCTCTGCGGCCGCCTCATCGTTCCTGCTGTTCGGTATTGCGCTGGTTTATGCAGATTCCGGCAGCCTGAGCTTTGTGAAGCTGGGCCAGAGCCTCAACGACACCATGATCCAGGAGCCGTTGTTGCTGGTGGGCCTGGGGATGATGATTATCGGTCTCGGCTTTAAGCTGTCGCTGGTGCCGTTTCATCTCTGGACGCCGGATGTCTATCAGGGCGCGCCCGCGCCGGTATCCACTTTCCTTGCGACCGCCAGTAAGATCGCTATCTTCGGCGTGATCATGCGTCTGTTTATGTACGCGCCGCTGACCGACAGCGAGGCCGTGCGTAGCGTGCTGGGCCTGATTGCTTTCGTATCAATCCTGTTCGGCAACCTGATGGCGATTTCGCAGAGTAATATCAAGCGTCTGCTGGGGTATTCGTCGATTGCCCATCTGGGCTATCTGCTGGTGGCGCTGATTGCGGTGAAAACTCATCAGCTGTCGCTGGAGACCGCAGGCGTTTATCTGGCGGGTTACCTGTTCAGCAGCCTCGGCGCGTTCGGTGTGGTGAGCCTGATGTCCAGCCCGTATCGCGGCCCGGATGCCGATTCGCTCTACTCCTATCGCGGCCTGTTCTGGCACCGTCCAATCCTGTCGGCGGTAATGACGGTGATGATGCTGTCGCTGGCGGGCATCCCGGCCACGCTTGGCTTTATGGGCAAGTTTTACGTGATTGCCTCAGGCGTCAATGCGCAGCTGTGGTGGCTGACCGCAGCGGTAGTGGTCGGCAGTGCCATCGGTCTTTATTACTATCTGCGCGTGACGGTCAGTCTTTACCTCAGCCCGCCAGAGCTGCATACGCGTGACACGCCAGCTAACTGGGCGTTTACCGCAGGCGGTGTGGTGGTGCTGATCTCGGCAATTCTGGTGCTGGTGCTTGGCGTCTATCCGCAGCCGCTGATTTCACTGGTGCAGATGGCCCAGCCGCTGATGTAAACTGCTTTTACCTCTTATGAAATCAGGCCCTCGGGCCTGATTTTTTTTTGCCTTCAGGAGAGCGTATGGAGATCAGCTGGCACGATATGCATCACCGTGAACTCAGCACACAGCAGCTTTATGCCGTACTGGCGCTGCGCTGTGCCGTGTTTGTTGTTGAGCAAACATGTCCCTATCAGGACGTTGACGGGCAGGATTTAGTGGCGGAGAACCGGCATATTCTTGGGATGCGTGGCGATGAGCTGGTGGCCTATGCGCGAATTCTGACGCCAGCAGATGCGGCTGCACCGGTGGCAATCGGGCGGGTGATCGTTTCCGCCAGCGCGCGCGGCCTGAATCTTGGCAACCGGCTGATGGAGCAGGCGTTGCTCAGCTGAGAACAGCACTGGCCGCAGCACAGCATCTATCTTTCTGCGCAGGCGCATTTGCAGAGCTTTTACAGTCGTCTTGGTTTCAAGGCCTGTGGCTATATCTACCTGGAAGACAATATTCCCCATATCGACATGCGCGATTACGCACCTCATCCCTGAGGTGCGCCCGTATAACGGGCCAACGCGCTGCGTTGTTTAAAAACGCTCCTTGCGTTTTTGTCCATGGCGCAGGACGCTTTGCTCTTCGGCCCATGTCACCCGCTCCTGGACTTAGGTAGCGGTTTGCAACGACGAGTCTTCTGGATCGCCGTTTCTCTTTTAGCCCGGCGTCATCTGCCGATCATCGACATATTTCCGCTGATCCGGCGGCGGCGGGAAATACTGATAGAGCCAAGTTTCGCTCAGGGTTTCCTCTTTAGTACGCAGAAACAGGCGCATCTCTACCGGCGTCGTGGCGTCACTGTTGGGATACCAGTCGAACAGAATACGGTAGCCATTCATCGGCTCAACGTAGAGGATCTCAATCTGCTTAAAGGTGCCTGAGGAGAGGATAATCACAGGCTCAATGCCCTTCGATGCGGCAGCTTTCAAATCGCCACCCACAAAGTCGATGGCGAAACGGCGGCACCACTGCTCAGGGAAATGTTCGCCCGGCGCCCAGCCCTCAGGGAAACCGCCAATACCCGTGCGCGTAGCATCCACGCGCGCCAAGCCGCTGCGAACCGGTCGCAGGCCGCTCCAGTAGAGTTTGTAGGAGAAGCTAAATTCGCTGCCCGCTTTGACCGGCTCCGCTGGCTGCCCAGGCTGTGTAAAAACTCGGTTTTTGCAGTATCTGAGTACTATCCCCAGTC
>JAUHTP010000018.1:0-70093 GCA_031332935.1 Candidatus Pantoea bathycoeliae
CGTTGTGCCGTGTCAGTGGAGGCGCATTATAGGGAGTTCTTCTCAGGTGACAAGTCCTAATTTCAAATTAATTTCTGAGTGCCGTTTTTTTCAGCAAAAACACCCTAAACCGCTACTTTTTCCAGCGCCGGGAAGCCATAACGCTGTAAAACAGTCGATAATTGCAGCGCTTCGCTGTTTAGCTCGGTGCAAAACGCGCAGTTAGCCTGAGAAGATTGTACGCCAGGCGCTTCATGCTCAAGCAGCCAGGCTGTCCGACGTGCTATTGCCGCGCCCGAATCGATTAAACGTGTTCCCTCAGGTAATACCTGTTGTAACTCTTCACGCAGTAAAGGAAAGTGCGTGCAGCCCAGCACAACCGTATCTGGCGGCTCGGCCATACGCAGCCACGGCTGCACAATGCGCCTTACCTCTTCTAATGCAATTTCCTGACCATGCAGCTTCTGTTCGGCCAGTTCCACTAACTCTGCCGACCCCAGCATAGCGATGCGGCAAGAGGTGGCAAATTGCGCCACCAGCTCATGCGTATAAGGACGACGCACCGTGGCACGCGTTGCCAGTAATCCCACCACGCCGTTACGCGTCATGCGCGCCGCAGGCTTGATCGCAGGCACAACACCCACCACCGGGAAATCGAAGCGCGCGCGCAGCGCTGGCAGGGAAACCGTGCTGGCGGTATTGCAGGCGATAATGCAAAGCGAGAGCGGATGACGGCTGGCAATCGCGCCGACAATATAGACGACGCGCTCCACAATATAGTCTTCCGTCTTTTCCCCGTAGGGAAAGCCCGCATTATCGAAAGCATACAGATAATGCAGATCCGGCAGCTGCTGCCGGACCTCATCATAGACAGAGAGCCCACCCACGCCGGAATCAAACACCAGCACGGTGGGACGCAGATTAGAAGCTGTAGCTGGCGCTGAGGTAACACTCCGTTCCTGGAGTTTGATAGCCATACACTGTCTCGTAGTCTTTATCAAACAGGTTGGCAATTCTACCACGAGCCGTCAGCTGAGATGTGACCGGATACGACACCGCGAGATCCCACAGGCTCACGCCGCCCAGTTCAATATCGAGGCTAACCAGATCGATAACGAGCAGATTATCCACATGGCAGCGGAAGAGTTTACCCAAGCGATGAACGGCGTACGTAGCTTCAACCGCTTACAGGGCATCGATCTGAAGAGTTACGAGTATGAGACTATTTTTGTCAATCCGCCGCGCAGCGGGCTGGATGATGAGACGGTGAAAATGGTGCAGGCCTATCCGCGCATCCTTTATATCTCCTGTAATCCTGAGACGCTGTGTGACAACCTGCAAACGCTGGCGCAGACGCATGAGTTCCCGTCTGGCGCTGTTTGATCAGTTCCCCTACACGCACCATATGGAGTGCGGCGTGTGGCTGACGCGTAAAGCGTAGCAGGACACCCGTCTCGACACGCTTAGCCAACATAAACGGGAACCTCAGGTTCCCGTTTCACTGTCAGTCGTTGTTCTTACGACGCTTCATCTTCACGCCGATCCAGAACACCAGCGCCACCATCAGCAGCGTCGGGATAAAGTTAGAGCCGATATCTGGGTACTAGGCACGCACCAGCGCGCTATACACCAAGATCCCCAGCAGGAAAAATGCGGCGGCTAACCCCGGCATACCATCCGGCATATTGCGGTTCAGATAACGCTGATGCAGGCTCCAGACCGCCAGCCCCAGCGCAATCAGCGGGAAGATTGAAAAGGAACAAAGGTGCTGAACAGCACTGAAAACGAGCCGTTAATCGCTAAGCCAGTAATAAAAGCCAGCAGCAGCGTGCCCTTATCGCGGGAAGTCTGTTGTGTCATAGCATTATCCGCATTATCCTTATCGTTTACTTTTCGGGTTTTTCTAAGGTGACCGCCAGACGTTCCTGCTCGCGGCGATACCAGTAATAAGCACCTTTCGCAATCATACGCAGCTGAAGCACCAGACGATCTTCCAGCTTGCGGCGTTGCTCAATATCGACATCCAGCGCTTCTGCACCGGCGCTGAATACAATAGTGACCATCGCCTACGCCTCGGTAAAGCTGCGTGGCATACGATTTTCGACTTCAAGATAATCCGCCAGCTCGGCAATAAAATGCTGGATTTTACGCGCCACGGCGGCGCGAAACGTGGCAGAGGTACCGGAGCGCTCCCGCAACAGCAGCCGAAAGGCGTTGGGGTTGTTGCCGATAAACTCCATAAAGGTGGAAACCGACGTTTTGATAATGCTGCCGCCTTTGGCGATGCGCTGGCGCAGCATCGATCAACTCTCGTCGACCATGGTCAGACCGAGCTCATCAACATCTTTAAAATGACGGTAAAAAGAGGTGGGCGCGATACCGGCTTCCCTGGCGACCTAACGTAAACTCAAACTGGCGAAACTGCGTTCAGCGCTGAGCTGGCTAAATGCCGCTTCGATCAGCATACCTCTTGTACGTTCCTTCTGTTGCGCTCTGACGCCAATTCTCTCTGCCTTGTGACGAGTTGAGAGGGCACTATAACAAACTTTTCAGCGTACACAGGTGCAAAGTTTGTGACTGCCAGTGAACCTCACGCTTTGTCAAACCGGCAGGAATTTCGCTGTTAGAATTCAGATGTGCGCGGCGAGATGTTAGAATATCGTTGTAAAAATGTATAGAAACATAGGACGTACTGGTATGCAAAAGTCTTACGATTACGATGCCATCGTGATTTGCTCCGGTCCTAGATGTGAAGGTGCAGCCATGGGCCTGGTGAAGCAGGGAGCGCGCATCGCAGTGATCGAACTGCTACCATAACATCGGCGGCGGTTGTACACACTGGGGCACCATTCCCTCCAAAGCACTTCGCCATGCAGTCAGTCGCATCATCGAATTCAACCAAAATCCGCTTTACAGCGATCACACTCGCCTGCTGCGCTCTTCGTTCGCTGATATTCTTAACCACACGGAAAACGTTATCAGCCAGCAGACCGCGATGCGCCAAGGCTTCTACGAGCGCAACCGCTGTAAGCTGTTTCAGGGCAACGCGCATTTTGTTGATGCCAACACTATTGAAGTTGAACACTATGATGGCACGCGCGAGCAGCTGACGGCGGAAAAATTCGTTATCGCCTGCGGATCGCGTCCCTATCATCCGGCGGAGGTCGACTTTACCAATCCGCGCATCTATGACTCCGATTCTATCCTTAACCTGCATCATGAACCGGGCCACGTCATTATCTATGGCCCAGACGTCATCGGCTGCGAGTACGCGTCGATTTTCCGTGGGCTGAACGTCAAGGTCGATCTGATTAACACCCGTGACCGCCTGCTGGCGTTTCTCGATCAGGAGATGTCTGATTCGCTCTCTTATCACTTCTGGAACAGCGGCGTGGTAATTCGCCACAACGAGGAGTTTGAGAAGATTGAGGGTGTTGACGACGGAGTCATCATGCACCTGAAGTCGGGTAAAAAGGTGAAAGCTGACTGTCTGCTCTACGCTAACGGCAGAACCGGTAACACCGATTCGCTGGCGCTGGAGAATGTCGGGCTGGAGGCGGATGGACGCGGCCTGCTGAAAGTGAACAGCATGTACCAGACCGCGCAGCCGCACATCTATGCGGTGGGCGATGTAATCTGCTATCCGAGTCTAGCGTCAGCCGCCTACGACCAGGGCCGCATCGCCGCGCAGGCGATTATTAAAGCGAAGCCAGCGCGCATCTGGTGGAAGATATCCCGACCGGAATCTATACCATCCCGGAAATCAGTTCGGTGGGCAAAACCGAGCAGCAGCTGACGGCGATGAAGGTGCCTTATGAGGTGGGCCGCGCGCAGTTTAAGCATCTGGCGCGCGCGCAGATTGTTGGCATGAACGTGGGCAACCTGAAGATTCTGTTCCACCGCGAAACCAAAGAGATCCTGGGCATTCACTGCTTTGGCGAGCGCGCGGCCGAGATCATTCACATCGGCCAGGCGATTATGGAGCAGAAAAACGGTGGCAATACGATTGAGTATTTCGTCAATACCACCTTTAACTACCCCACCATGGCCGAAGCCTATCGCGTGGCCGCGCTGAACGGCTTAAACCGCCTGTTTTAACGTGGTGTTGAGATAGCCCTGCATGTGCGCGTGCGAATCGCTTCTGCCAGCTGCTAATAACGGCTTCGCAGAGGCGAACCGGGACGATAAACCAGCGCAATGGTGCGCTGCGGCACAGGCTTATAGCACGGCAGATAGCAAACGCCGTCGTGCACGCGCTCCTGCGGCACAGCCAGCGCAGGCAGCAGCGTGATGCCGCTTCCGGCTGAACCATATTACACAGCGTCTCAATACTGGTAGCACGGAAATGCGTATCCTCATCAGCGCCTGCTTCAAAGCAGAAGCCCATCGCCTGATCGCGCAGACAGTGGCCATCTTCCAGCATTAGCAGCTTTTCACCTGCCAGATCGGACATAGGTACACGATCGCGATCGTGCCACGGATGATCCTGATAGATTGCCAGCTTCATCGGCTCATCAAACAGCGGAACCTCAATAAAGGCCTCGCTCTCTTTATACCAGCGCCAAGATTGCACAGTCGAGCTTGCCGCTGTCGAGCTGCGCCAGCAGCTGCTGCGTCTGCGCCTCGTGCAGATACATTTCGAGTTTGGGGAAGGTCTGGTGCAGCATGGGAATAATCTACGGCAGCAGATAGGGGCCGGTAGTGGGAATCAGTCCAATATGCAGCGGACCCGACATGGCTTCGCCCTGCTGGCTGGCCATCTCTTTTAATACTTTTACTTCGCAGTATGGTGCGCGCCTGATCGACCAGCAGCATACCTGCCTAGGTGAACAACACTTTACAGCTGGTACGCTCCAGCAGCATAACGCCCAGCTCATCTTCCAGCTTGCGGATCTGTCCGCTCAGCGTTAGCTGGCTAACGTGGCACGTATCCGCCGCGCGGCGGAAATGGCGATGCTCTGCAAGAGAAACCAAGTATTCAAGATCGCGAAGATAGCAATGAACGATTAGCCCTATCAAGCAATGATAAGAATAATGCACGCAACAAATTCAGGCGATTCGCTCTCAAGGAGAAAATATGTTGGCAACTCAGGAAGGTAAGCCCGTTCCGCAGGTTGTGTTTCACACCCGTCAGGGCGATCGCTGGGTAGACATCACTACTGATGAACTGTTTAAAGACAAGACGGTTATCGTCTTTTCACTGCCGGGCGCGTTTACACCCACCTGTTCCTCAAGTCATCTGCCGCGCTACAACGAGCTTTTTAGCGTCTTTGCACAGCACTGCTGTGGACAGCATTCTCTGCGTGTCGGTCAACGACACCTTTGTTATGAATGCCTGGAAAGCTGAACAGCGCGCAGAAAATATTACCTTTATACCGGACGGCAACGGCGAGTTTACGCGTGGTATGGAGATGCTTGTCGAAAAAGCTGATGTCGGCTTTGGCCCATGTTCCTGGCGTTACTCAATGCTGGTGCGCGACGGCGTGATTGAAAAGATGTTTGTAGAACCGAACAAGCTTGGAGATCCCTTTGAGGTTTCTGACGCCGACACCCTGCTGCGCTATCTGGCACTGGAATTTAAAGTGCTGGAGTCCGTTTCGCTGTTTACCAAGCCGGGCTGCCCGTTCTGCACCAAAGCCAAACAGATGCTGATCGATAACAACATGCAGTTTGAAGAGATTGTTTTGGTCAGGACGCAACCACCGTCAGCCTGCGCGCCGTATCGGGCCGCGTCACGGTGCCACAGGTGTTCATCGGCGGTCGTCATATTGGCGGCAGCGACGATCTGGAACAGTACCTGCTGTCAGCGTAAAAAGAATCACTGTGTCAGCCGGAGCGCTGGCCCTCTGATGATGTCCCTATAAAATAGTAATTAAATTCCGAAGCTAGAGGTTAGCGGGCAATTATTGCCCGCCTTTTTTCCCTGCCGATCAGCTGAGACGCGTTTTCGCTTCCGCAATTGCAAAAGCTACCTGCTGCGGCGCGGCGCCGCCTTTTGCATTACGTTTTTCCAGACAGGATTGCAGCGCCAGAATGGGATAGACATCCTCTTCAATCGTCGCACTAAACTGCTTTAACTGCGCCAGCGACAGCGCTTCCAGTGCCACACCCTGTTTGATGGCTTCGACGACGGCTTCACCAACGATATGGTGCGCTTCGCGGAAAGGCACGCCCTTCGCCACCAGATAGTCAGCCAGCTCTGTTGAATTAGCATAGCCCTGCTCTGCCGCTTCCTGGCAGCGCGGACGTTTCACCTGAATGCCATCCAGCACCAGCGCCGACATATGCAGGCAGTCCAGCCAGGTGTCGAGCGCGTCGAACAGTCCCTCTTTGTCTTCCTGCATATCTTTGTTGTAGGCCAGCGGCAATCCTTTCAGCGTCATCATCATGCCGGTCAGCGCGCCCTGCACGCGGCCACACTTGCCGCGGATCAGCTCCAGCGCATCCGGGTTTTTCTTCTGTGGCATCAGCGACGAGCCCGATGTCACCTTGTCGGCGAGCTCGACGAAGCCCGCTTCGCCAGTGTTGAAGAAAATCAAATCTTCGGCGAAACGCGACAGGTGCACCATGCCAATTGACGCGTCTGCCAGCAGTTCCAGCACATAGTCGCGATCGGATACGGTGTCGATGCTGTTGCGGGTCGCAGAGGCGAAGCCGAGCCAGTCCGCCAGCTGCTCACGGTCGATCTCATAGGCAGTGCCCGCCAGCGCGCCGCAGCCAAGCGGGCTCACGTCGAGGCGTTTCAGCGTATCCTGCAGGCGGCTCTCATCGCGCGCCAGCATTTCAACATAGGCCAGACACCAGTGCGCAAACGTCACCGGCTGCGCGCGTTGCAGGTGGGTATAGCCAAGCATCACTGCATCCTGATTCGCTTCGGCAGTCACCACCAGCGCCTGCTGTAATTCACGCGTCTCACCCAGCAGCGCTTCCACCTGCACTTTGCACCAGAGTTTCAGATCGGTGGCGACCTGATCATTACGGCTACGGCCGGTGTGCAGCTTTTTGCCCAGCGCACCAACCTTCTCGATCAGCTGACCTTCGACCCAGCTGTGAATATCTTCGGCATCGCCTTGCAGAATCTGCTCCGGATTCACCTGCACGTCGGCCAGCAGCGCATTCAACACCTGCTCCAGCTGCTGCTGCTCGTCACCACTCAGCACGTTGACCGTCACCAGCGCTTTGGACCAGGCGATGGAGCCGATGATGTCCTGCTCCGCCAGACGATAGTCAAAGCGCAGCGAGTCGTTGAACTGTTTGAAACGTTGATCTGTTGCCTGGGTAAAACGCCCGCCCCAAAGTGCCATGTGAAACTCCTTTAAATCTTTAAACCAAAGGCGGCCCGAAGCCGCCTCTGCGAAATCTGGATGTGTGCGAGGCACGCGGCTCGCCGGAGATTACTTCTTCTGCTCGTTCAGGGCGCGAATGCGCGAGGAGAGCGAGAACAGACGGATAAAGCCGCCTGCGTGACGGTGATCGTAAACCTCATCCTCGCCAAAGGTCGCGAACTCTTCCGAGTAGAGGCTATTGGACGAACGTTTCTCGATCGCCGTTGCCTGACCTTTGTAGAGTTGCAGCACCACTTCGCCGTTAACCTCTTCGGCCAGCGACTCAGCAGCGGCTTGGATAGATTTACGCAGCGGGGCGAACCAGCGGCCGTCGTAAACCACGTAAGACATCTCATGGCCCAGCTGCTCGCGCCATTTGAAGCTGTCACGATCCAGAACCAGCTGTTCAACCGCGCGCAGCGCATTGACCATAATAGTGCCGCCAGGGGTTTCGTAGCAGCCGCGTGACTTGATGCCGACCAGACGGTTTTCCACGATGTCGATACGGCCAACACCATGTTTGGCACCGATGGCGTTTAGCACTTCCAGGCACTGGAACGGGCTCAGCTTCTCGCCGTTTACCGCCACCACGCGCCCTTTTTTCACGGTCACAGTGACATTTTCTGGCTGATCAGGTGCTTCCAGCGGATCGACAGTCCACACCCAGTAATCTTTGTTCGGTGCGTTAGACGGGCTTTCCAGCACACCGCCTTCAGTCGAGATATGCCACGCATTCTCGTCACGGCTGTAAATTTTTTCCAGCGACGCGGTGGTCGGGATGTTGCGCTCTTTCAGGTAGTCCAGCAGCGCTTCACGGGAACGCAGGTTCCACTCACGCCATGGCGCGACCACGTTCAGCTGCGGTGCCAGCGCGGTATAGGTAGTTTCGAAACGCACCTGATCGTTGCCCTTGCCCGTTGCGCCGTGGCACAGGGCATCTGCGTCTACTTTCAGCGCCAGCTCAACCTGCGCTTTGGCGATAATCGGGCGCGCCATGGAGGTGCCGAGCAGATAGGTGCCTTCATACAGCGCGCCGGTCTGCAATACCGGGTAGACGTAATCGCTGATGAACTCTTCACGCAGATCGACAACGTGACACTCCGATGCGCCAGACTGCAGCGCTTTTTTCTCAACGCCTTCCAGATCGCTACGCTCCTGGCCGATGTCGGCGACGAACGCGACCACTTCACAGCCGCCGTAGTTCTCTTTCAGCCATGGAATGATGGCAGACGTGTCCAGACCACCGGAGTAAGCCAGTACGATTTTTTTGATGTTTTGCGTGCTCATTGTCGTCATCCTGAAATCTAAGTCGTTAAGCGAGAATGCGGGTGCCAATCGACACACCGTTAAACAGGTCGGGCAGCTGCTCCGCGTGACGCCAGCTGGCGATATCCACCGGGCGGCCCAGCGTACGCGCCGCGTCGAGCGCCGCGTGCACTTTTACAATCATGCCATCAGTAATGATGCCCTGCGCAATTAGCTGTTCCGCTTTTGCGGCAGTCATCTCAGCAATGCGCTGGCCTTTACCGTCGAGAATGCCACTCACGTCGGAGAGCAGCACCAGATCGGCGCCCAGCGTCGTCGCCAGCGCGGTCGCGGCCTGGTCAGCATTGACGTTCATCAGCTCGCCCGCGTCGGTGATGCCGATAGAGCTGACGATCGGCATATAGCCTGCAGCCAGCAGCGTGTTAATCAGCGCCGGATCGCCCGGCTCGGCGTGGCCAACGTGTCCCAGCTCTTCATCGAACTGCGCCACTTTCACCAGGTCTGCGTCGCCAAGGCTCAGGCCGACCGCTTTGATGCCGTGCTTTTTCGCCCAAGCCAGCAGGGTTTTATTGGCGGTTCCCGCCAGCGCGCCGGTAATAATGTCAATCTGATCGGCTGGCGTGACGCGCAGGCCGTTTTTCTTTTTCACCGGCAGCGACAGCTTTTTCATCAGCTCGTCAACCACACAGCCGCCACCGTGAACGATCATCAGCGGACGCTGGTGCGCGCTGCGATAAGCCAGCAGTGCATCAAACAACCGCGCCAGCGCTTCTTCAATGTCGAGCAGTACGCCGCCCAGTTTGATAATTAATGGAGTTGTCATATGCATCCTTGTCCGTTAAATCAGTGACTGCGTTTTAGGGAAACCGAAGCGAATATTCATACACTGCACCGCCTGCGACGCGGCACCTTTCAGCAGGTTATCTTCTGCCGCTACCACAATCAGATGCTCGCCCTGCACGGCAAAACCAATATCACAGAACGGCTGTCCAATAACTGCTTTGAGCGCCGGCACGCCCTGCTCATAGACGCGCACCAGTTGCTTGTCGTGATAAGCGCTGTGGAACGCGGCTGCCACATCATCGTGGCTGACGCCTGGTTTCAGGCGGCAGGTAATGGTCGCCAGAATGCCGCGCGGGAAGTTGCCAAGATGCGGCGTGAAAATCACCGGTGCGCCCAAGTGTGCCACGATTTCCGGGTGATGGCGATGATTAAACAGGCCGTACGCCGACAAGCTCACTTCGCACAAGCTGGTGGTGACGCTGGGTTTACGGCCTGCGCCGCTGACGCCGCTGGTGGCGTTGATCACCGGCCACTGCTCAAGGTTCAGCAGTTCGCCATCAATCAGCGGCTTCAGCGCCAGCTGCGCGGCGGTGGGATAACATCCCGGCACCGCCACCAGCTGCGCTTCTTTAATTTTTGCCTGGTTCCACTCGGCCAAGCCGTAGACCGCTTTGTCGAGCCACTCGCCGTGCTGGTGGGTGAAACCGTAAAACTGCTGATAAAATTCGCCGTCGTTAACGCGGAACGCGCCGGAGAGATCGAACACTACGCAGCCGGCTTTGAGGAATTCCGGTGCCAGATCGTGGCTCACTTCGTGGGCTGTCGCGAGGAACACCACATCCACCTTGTCCGCCCACTCAGCTGCGCTGCTCAGCGGCTGCAACGGTAAATCCACCACGCCTTTCAGCTGTGGATGCAGATCCGACAATCGCTTTCCTGCATCCGGGCTTTGCGCTGAAACCGCCAAAGCGGTTATGTTCATATGTGGATGGCTATTGAGGAAAGTGGCGAGCTCTACGCCAGCGTAACCACTGGCACCAACGATCAGCGTATTCAACATCAGGCTGTAATCCTTTTTACAGTCACACATTCGGGGTCACGGCCTTGTCCCGTTACCCACGATGCCGTTTGAGGGGATTTTCGCTTCCCAGCCAACCAGCGTTAATGTATCTTTATTCACTATTAACGAATGAATATTCGTGCATCCTAACTCAAGGACTGTCAACAGTGAAGACAAAATTACCGCCTTTTATCGAACTCTACCGCCAGCTGATTGCCACTCCGACCATCAGCGCAACCAATGCGGCACTGGATCAGAGTAATGAAACTTTAATCAATTTGCTGGCGTGCTGGTTTCGCGATCTCGGCTTCAGCGTCGAAGTGCAGCCCGTGCCGGGCACGCGCCATAAATTCAACATGCTGGCGCGCACCGGCAGCGGCGCGGGCGGCCTGCTGCTGGCCGGTCATACCGATACCGTGCCGTTTGACGATGGGCGCTGGACGCGCGATCCCTTTACCCTGACCGAGCACGACAACAAGCTCTACGGCCTAGGCACCGCCGATATGAAAGGCTTCTTCGCCTTTATTCTCGACACGCTGCGCGATGTCGATGTCAGCAAACTCAGCAAGCCGCTTTACATCCTTGCGACTGCCGATGAAGATACGACAATGGCGGGCGCGAAGTATTTCTCTGAAACGGCCAACATCCGTCCGGACTGCGCGATTATCGGCGAGCCAACCTCTCTGAAGCCGGTGCGTGCGCACAAAGGCCACCTGTCGCACGTGATCAGCGTGCAGGGCCAGTCGGGCCATTCCAGCGATCCGTCGCGCGGCGTTAACGCCATTGAGCTGATGCATGATGCTATCGGCCATTTGATGCAGCTACGCAATACGCTGAAGGAGCGCTATAACCACGATGGCTTCGCGATCCCCTATCCCACCATGAACTTTGGCCACATTCACGGCGGCGACGCAGCGAACCGCATCTGCGCCTGCTGTGAATTACATATGGATATTCGCCCGCTGCCGGGCCTAACGCTAAACGATCTGGAAGGATTACTGAACGAATCGCTGGCACCGGTCAGCGCGCGCTGGCCTGGCCGTCTGACCGTGGGCGAGCTGCATCCGCCGATCCCTGGCTACGAATGTCCGGCGAACAATGAACTGGTCGCAGTGGTGGAAAAATTGCTGGGTACGCCCACTGAAGTGGTGAACTACTGCACCGAAGCGCCCTTTATCCAGGAGCTGTGCCCGACGCTGGTTCTGGGACCAGGATCGATCAACCAAGCACATCAGCCGGACGAATTTATCGATACTGCATTTATAAAGCCGACGCGCGCCTTAATCGCTCAGGTGGTGCAGCATTTTTGCCACTGATATGCAATAAACAGGGCAATTGACTGTTAAGAAAGTAAATTTCCTTATCTCTACGCGGGATTTGTTGATAAGAATAACTTATCTAGCTCCTCTCAAATTAAAATCTTTGAATTCCCGTCAGTTAGCTGCATGTTACCGGGTGCTCAAGCACATTGACGCCGCAGGGTTTACGTGGCTAGATAAAAGACGATGTTATGCCCAGTGGGTGATTACTCATGCCGTTTTCGGGTTAACGCAGACGGTGGGTGTAGAAGTTTACAAAGACGATAAGGGTGTCAGGGTCACATGAACGAACAATATTCAGCAATGCGAATTAATGTCAGTATGCTCGGCAAACTGCTAGGGGATACCATCAAGGATGCACTGGGAGAGAACATCCTCGACCGGGTGGAGACCATCCGCAAACTCTCAAAGTCATCCCGTGCGGGAAATGACACTCATCGCAAGGAACTGCTCAATACGCTGCAAAACCTGTCAAACGACGAGCTCCTGCCGGTGGCGCGCGCCTTCAGCCAGTTTCTTAATCTGACTAACGTTGCCGAGCAGTACCAGACCATTTCGCGCAGCGGCGACGGCGCGAATCATCCTGAGCTGCTGAAAACGACCTTTGATCGTCTTAAACAGCAGCCTGATGTCAGCGAGAGCGCTATCCGTGCAGCCATCGAATCGCTATCGCTGGAGCTGGTACTGACCGCACACCCGACCGAAATCACGCGCCGCACCCTGATCCATAAGCTGGTTGAGGTTAACAGCTGCCTGAAGCAGCTCGATCACAGCGATATTTCTGACTACGAACGCAACCAGATTATGCGCCGTCTGCGTCAGCTGGTGGCGCAGGCGTGGCATACGGATGAGATCCGTAAATACCGCCCGACGCCAGTCGATGAGGCCAAATGGGGCTTCGCCGTGGTGGAAAACAGCCTGTGGGAAGGCGTGCCCGCCTTTCTGCGCGAACTGAACGAGCAGGTAGAAGAGGCGTTCGGCGTCAAACTACCAGTAGACTTTGTCCCGGTGAAATTTACCTCCTGGATGGGAGGCGACCGCGACGGCAACCCGAATGTCACCGCGACAGTAACGCGCCACGCGATGCAGCTTAGCCGCTGGAAAGCTGCCGATCTGTTGCTGCGCGATGTCGGCGTGCTGATCTCTGAGCTCTCTATGTCCGAGTGCAGCGAAGAAGTGCGCGAACTGTGCGGCGATCCCGACGCTATCGAGCCGTACCGCGTCATTCTGAAACGTATGCGCAGCCAGCTACTGACAACCCAGGCTTACCTTGAACGCCGCCTGAAAGGCGAGCGTCTGCCGCGCCCGGCCGATCTGCTGGTTTCCAACGACCAGCTGTGGACGCCGCTCTACGCGATCTATCAGTCGCTGCAACAGTGCGATATGGGCATTATCGCCAACGGCCAGCTGCTGGATACGCTGCGCCGCGTGAAGTGCTTTGGCGTGCCGCTGGTACGCATCGATCTGCGCCAGGAGAGCACACGCCACACCGAAGCCATTGCCGAAGTCACCCGTTATCTTGGCCTTGGCGACTACGAAAGCTGGTCAGAAGCTGACAAACAAGCCTTCCTGATACGCGAGCTGAACTCCAAACGTCCGCTGCTGCCGCGCCACTGGGAGCCGAGCGACGAGACGCGCGAAGTGCTGGAAACCTGCCGCGTCGCCGCCGAAGCGCCGCAAGGCTCGATTGCTGCCTATGTTATTTCGATGGCGAAAACGCCGTCTGATGTGCTGGCTGTGCACCTGCTGCTGAAAGAAGCGGGCATCACCTTCGCGATGCCGGTTGCGCCGCTGTTTGAAACCCTCAACGATCTCAACAACGCCAACGACGTGATGAGCCAGCTGCTGAGCATCGACTGGTATCGCGGCTTCATTCAGGGCAAGCAGATGGTGATGATCGGCTATTCCGACTCGGCGAAAGATGCCGGCGTGATGGCCGCCAGCTGGGCACAGTATCAGGCGCAGGATGCACTGATCAAAACCTGTGAAAAAGCGGGCATCGCACTGACGCTGTTCCACGGACGCGGCGGCAGTATCGGCCGTGGCGGTGCACCAGCGCACGCGGCGCTGCTGTCACAGCCGCCGGGCAGCCTGAAAGGCGGCCTGCGTGTCACAGAACAGGGCGAAATGATCCGCTTTAAATACGGTCTGCCGGAAGTCACTATCGCCAGCCTGTCGCTCTATACCGGTGCGATTCTGGAGGCGAATCTGCTGCCGCCGCCGGAGCCGAAGCAAGAGTGGCACAGCATTATGGATCAGCTATCCGCGCACTCCTGCACTATGTATCGTGGCTACGTGCGCGAAAACCCCGATTTCGTGCCCTACTTCCGTTCCGCCACGCCGGAGCAGGAGCTGGGCAAACTGCCGCTCGGATCGCGTCCGGCAAAACGCCGTCCGACCGGCGGCGTCGAGTCGCTGCGCGCTATCCCATGGATTTTCGCCTGGACGCAAAACCGTCTCATGCTGCCAGCCTGGCTTGGCGCGGGCACGGCACTGCAAAAGGCGATGGAGAATGGGCATCAGGATCAGCTGGAAGCGATGTGCCGCGACTGGCCGTTCTTCTCCACGCGTCTCGGCATGCTGGAGATGGTATTTGCAAAAGCTGACCTGTGGCTGGCGGAATATTACGATCACCGCCTGGTAGATAAAGATCTCTGGGCGCTGGGCAAACAGCTGCACGACCAGCTTGATGCTGATATTAAAGCGGTACTGACCATCGCCAACGACGCGCACCTGATGGCAGACCAGCCGTGGATCGCTGAATCCATTGCGCTACGCAACGTCTATACCGATCCACTTAACGTTTTGCAGGCTGAGCTGCTGCAGCGTTCACGCGCACAGGAAGCGCGTGGTGAAGAGGTCGATCCACGCGTCGAGCAGGCGCTGATGGTAACGATTGCGGGTGTGGCGGCGGGAATGCGCAATACCGGTTAACTGAGTTCTGCAATCCGGGCAGGTTCCTGCTCGGACACCTCTTACGCCACTGCGCGTTTCAAATCTGCAAGCGTTGTGTCTGGCCGCTACTTTGCTCTATTCTTTAGGACCATTCCCCGGTTATCTACATTCTCATTTACAGGAGTTGCCCTTATGGCATCAGGAATTTCTCGCATCTGGATGCGTACTGGCATGTTGCTCGGTGCCGCGTTGCTGGTGCTTAACCTCACCGCGTGCGGTGACAAAGAGGGCGATCAGCGCAAAGCCTTTATCGATTTCTTGCAAAATACGGTGATGCGCAGCGGCGAGCACCTGCCGAGCCTGAGTGAAAGCCAGAAGCAGAATTTTGGTAAATTCGCCGGTGACTACGCGATTATTTACGGCTTTTCTCAGCAGGTGAATAAAGCGGTCGATCAGGGTATGCGCCCGATTGTCGATGAGCTGTCGGCGATTCGCGTGCCGCAGGACTATCTGACCCGCCGTGACGTGTGCTGCGCCAGGCAAACGGCGCGCTGGTGATGTTACGCAGCAGCTGGAAAGCGCCATAATGCAGGCGGACAGCAGCAAAGCCGCGCTCAAGCAGGAAGAGGATTTGAAGAAGGTCTACACACTGCTTACGATAAAGTCGTCACTCAGCCAGCGAACCAGTTAGTGCCGCTGCTGCCGAAGCTTCAGGCACTGAGCCAGGGTTGCGGTGCAGGCGTGCGATTTCCTGCAACAGCAGGGGCTGCGTGTCAGATTCAATAATGATGCTGTTTAGTTCCCGACGCAAGCTCAGGTCACGCAATACAATGCGCTGATGAGTACGCTTTCTGCGAATACGCAGGCGTTGAGCTAGGCGCAGGCTGCCGTTCAGAACGGTTTGCAGTAATATTCTACAGAGGCAAGTTACGCGCTTGCCTCTGCCCCTTTCCTTACCTCCTTTCAGTTTCTCCTTAGACGCTAATAGATTGTGATCTGGCGCATTTTCAACCAAAAACACTGTGTGATCTTAATCACATACATGAAACAAGCCGAACAAGGCAAAAAGTGATACTCATCACATTTAGCCTGCTTTTCTGCTGAATAAATGTGCACTGAATCTTTTTTATACTGCCATTTTGTTATCTGCTTCACTAAAAACAGCCCTGCCCACACCAAAGATCAGTGATCTGCATCGCAGTTACCTCGACCCTACGCAGCGTCATATTCGCGTGATAGAGTCCGCGTGCATACACTAATAGCGACGGCTTGCTGCCTCGCTGGCCTAATAAAAACAAACGCGCTCTCTTATTGCAACGCGTCTCGATAAGGGGTGGGTTTATGTCCTCATCAGTCAAGGTCAAGGTTCAAAGCTTTGGCCGCTTTCTGAGTAATATGGTTATGCCTAACATCGGTGCGTTTATCGCATGGGGTATCATCACTGCGCTGTTCATCCCAACCGGATGGATTCCAAACGAAACGCTGGCCAAACTGGTCGGCCCGATGATTACCTACCTGCTGCCGCTGCTAATCGGTTTCACTGGCGGACGTCTGGTTGGCGGCGATCGCGGCGGCGTGGTCGGTGCCATCACCACTATGGGCGTGATCGTCGGTGCGGATATGCCGATGTTCCTCGGCTCCATGATTGCTGGGCGGCTGGCCGGCTGGGCAATTAAATCTTTCGACCGCGCTGTTGATGGCAAAATCAAAAGCGGCTTCGAAATGCTGGTCAACAACTTCTCTGCCGGCATTATCGGCATGGTACTGGCGCTGATCGCATTCATGGCTATCGGCCCGCTGGTAGAAGGTCTGTCGCATATCCTCGCCGCAGGCGTTAACCTGATGGTGCAGAATAACCTGCTGCCGCTGACCTCAATCTTTGTTGAACCGGCGAAAATCTTGTTCCTCAATAACGCCATCAACCACGGCATCTTCTCACCGCTGGGCATCCAGCAGGCGAGCGAAGCGTGCAAGTCCATCTTCTTCCTGATTGAAGCAAACCCAGGCCCCGGCATGGGCGTACTGGTAGCCTATATGATCTTTGGCCGCTGCAGCGCGAAACAGTCTGCGGGCGGTGCAGCGATCATCAACTTCCTTGGTGGTATCCACGAAATTTACTTCCCGTACGTGCTGATGGCACCGCGCCTGCTGCTGGCGGTAATCCTAGGCGGTATGACCGGCGTGTTTACTCTGACGCTGCTGAATGGCGGCCTGGTTTCCCCGGCTTCTCCGGGTTCCATCCTGGCGGTACTGGCGATGACGCCGAAAGGTGCCTACTTCGCGAATATCGCCGCTATCGTTGCGGCCTTTGCAGTCTCCTTCGTGGTCTCTTCTGTCCTGCTGAAAACCAGCAAAGTGAAAGAAGATGATGACATCGAAGCCGCCACCAAACGCATGCACGACATGAAAGCGCAGTCAAAAGGTCAGGCCGTTGCGGGTGCACCAGTGGTTGCCGACGCCAACAGCGTTGATGTCAGCCACGTGCGTAAAATCATCGTGGCCTGCGACGCCGGTATGGTTTCCAGCGCAATGGGCGCAGGCGTACTGCGTAAGAAAGTGCAGGATGCTGGTCTGAGCAACATCTCTATCACCAACAGCGCGATCAACTCGCTGCCGGGCGATGTCGATCTGGTGATCACTCACCGCGACCTCACCGAGCGCGCGATGCGTCAGGCTCCGCAGGCGCAGCATATATCTCTGAACAACTTCCTCGACAGCGCGCTCTACACCAACCTGACCGATCGTATGGTCGCGGCAAACCGTAGCGAAACGCATCGTGAAACCGTACAGACCGTGCTGGCAGACAGCTACGACAACAGCGGCTCACACCTGTTTAAGCTGGGCGCAGACAACGTCTTCCTCGGCCTGAGCGCCAGCAATAAAGAGCAGGCGATCCGCTTTGCCGGTGAGAGCTGGTAAAAGACGGCTACGTTCAGCCGGAATATGTAGAAGCAATGCTAGCACGCGAACAGTTTACACCAACTTATCTCGGCGAATCTATCGCGGTGCCGCACGGCACGGTGGAAGCGAAAGATCGCGTATTGAAAACCGGCGTGGTGTTCTGTCAGTATCCGCAGGGCGTACTGTTTGGTGAAGATGCGGATGACGTGGCGCGCCTAGTTATTGGTATCGCCGCGCGTAACAACGAGCACATCCAGGTGATCACCAGCCTGACCAACACGCTGGACGATGAAAGCGTAATTGAGAAGCTAGCGCACACCACCAGCGTGCAGGAAGTCTTGGATCTGCTGTCAGGCAGCCCGGCTACCGCTTAAACGTCCTGCATGATTTTCCCTAGGGCGGGTATGCCCGCCCCATCGTCATTTGATATGGGTCAATATTATGAAAGCGTTACACTTTAGAGCAGGTAATATCGGTCGTGGTTTCATCGGCAAGCTGCTGGCGGATGCAGGCATTGAACTGGTATTTGCCGATATCAATCAGGTGGTGCTGGATGCACTGAACGCGCGTCATGAGTATCTAGAACATGTGGTTGGCAAGCAGGCAAAAGTGGAAATCGTTAAGGGCGTGAGCGCCGTCAACAGCACCAGTGACGACATCATCGCGCTGGTGGCGGAAGTCGATCTGGTGACCACCGCTGTAGGCCCACAAATTCTTGAACGCATCGCGGGCAGCGTGGTGAAGGGCCTGGCGAAGCGCCATGACGACGGCAATACCCAGCCGCTGAATATTATCGCCTGTGAAAATATGGTGCCCGGCACTAGCCAGCTGAAGCAGCATGTGCAGAAAGCGCTGCCGGAGCAGTACCACGCGTGGTTTGAGCAGCATGTCGGCTTTGTTGACTCGGCGGTGGACCGCATCGTGCCGCCATCCGAAGCGGGCAGCAACGATCCGCTGGAAGTGACGGTAGAAACCTTCAGCGAGTGGATCGTCGATAAAACCCAGTTTAAAGGGGAGCTGCCCAACATTGCTGGCATGGAACTGACCGATAACCTGATGGCCTTTGTTGAGCGTAAGCTGTTTACCCTCAATACCGGCCACGCGATTACCGCTTACCTTGGCCAGCTCGCCGGACACCAGACCATCAGCGACGCCATTCTGGATGAGAAAATCCGCGCGGTAGTGAAAGGCGCAATGGAAGAGAGCGGTGCGGTGCTGATCAAGCGCTACGGCTTTGATGCCGACAAGCACGCTGCCTATATCGAGAAAATCCTCGGCCGCTTTGAGAACCCCTACCTGAAAGATGATGTTGAGCGCGTTGGCCGCCAGCCGCTGCGTAAGCTGAGCGCGGGCGATCGTCTGATCAAACCGACGCTGGGCACGCTGGAGTATCAGCTGCCGAACGCAAACTTAGTGCAGGGCATCGCGGCGGCGATGCACTATCGCAGGACCCGCAGGCGCAGGAGCTGGAAGCGCTGCTGGCTGAGAAAAGCCCGCAGGCGACGCTGGCGCAGGTATCCGGTCTGGATGCCAACAGTGACGTAGTGGCCGCTGCGGTTAGCGCGTATAACGCAATGGCCTTAGAAACGCGTGTTAGTCACGCACAAGCGGTACGGGCGCAGCGAGGCTGCGCCCGTTGACGGTAGTGGAATGTTGCAGGCGACAATGGAAGAAAAGCAGGCTTTTGAAAACCGGATGCTTGAGCGCCTGAACGCCGGTCGCTTGGTGAGAAGCTTTCTGATCGCCGCCGTTGAGCTGTTGGCCGAAGCGGTCAATCTGCTTGTGTTACAGGTATTTCGCAAGGACGACTACGCGGTGAAATATGCGGTTGAGCCGCTGTTGCTGGGCGATGGCCCGCTCGGTGAACTGCCGGTACGCTCAAACCAATTTATGGCCTGGGCGTTATCAGCCGCCACGAGTACGAATATTGCGAACTGCTGCTGGCGCTACGCGAAGAGCTTAACCACGATCAGGGTGACTATCGCTTCACCTATGATGAGATCCTCGGCCCGTTCAGCGAGCCGCACTGCGTGGCCGCCTGACCGCCGAAACCGGAATTCCATGCTGACGACGCCGAACTGCGCGCCATGCAGCAACAGCGCTATTTACAAATGGTGCGTTCAATGATGGTGATCTCGCTGACTGAGCTTATCTCGCGTATCAGCCTCAAGCAGGCGTTCAAACGTCCCGGCACCTGACGCCCGAAGCGCCCTGCTCCATCGTCGCGCGCGAATCTGCGTCGCTTTTCGTGTATCCTTTGCCTGTTTTCCAGTACGAGTTTTCGCCATGAAAGAGTAAGAAAAAGCCGAGATTAAACATCTGAGCGATCAGCTGGACGCCCTGAACTGTAAAGAGCCGCAGCTGCTGGAAGCGGGCGACGCCGAGAAACTGGGAGCGCTGCTGAAAGAGAAAGAGACGCTGGTCACTGAGATCGAACGTCTGCGCGACAAGATCGACGACAAGCTGAGCAAAGAGGCGCAGAAGCTGCAAGATCTGCCGTTCAGCCGCGAAATCACCAAAAAAGAGCAGGCCGATATAGGCACGCTGAAGAAAAGGGTGCGCGGCCTAATCGGGGTGCATCCGATGACCGCGCTGGGTCGTGAGATGGGCCTGAAAGTGATGACTGGCTTCGCGAAGAAGCGGTTCTGAGCCCAGGATCAGGCAGCCGCCTGATCCTCTGCGCGCTGGCCAGCGGCAGTTAAAACCTGCGTTGCCAGCGCGTCCAGCAGTTCATAGCGTCGGCGATACTCTGCGCGTTTCTTGCTGGCAATATCCTCTAGCGCTTTGCGCGGCAAGTTAAGCGGCAGCTGGAACAGCGCATCCTGGCGCGCCACGCCGCCAAGCGATTCCCAAAATTCACTGTAGCTGGCAAAGAAATGGTCGCTCTTGCTGTGGCGATAGCGCAGGCTGCGAAACACATGCGTGGTATCCCCTACCGCCACAATGCTTTCTGCTGCGCACTGCTGTGCCAGCATCATCACCACTTCCATCACTATGCGTTTAGGAAACAGGCCGTGCGCCGCTTTGGTCGCCTCGCGGATCACCTCGTTCGAAATATGCTTACGCGGTCCCTGCAGCCCGCCAATTAATAGCGTGCGCTGTTTATTTTCATAAATGAGCGAGAAAGAGAGCGAGGCAATCACCTCATTGTGATAGCGCAACACCAGCGTGATTTCGCCCTCACGATCGAAACGTCCTGGGCAGGAAAAAAGCGTAAAACACTCACTATTTTTACCGTGCAGCGTTGCCAGCAAGTTGTCGCCTAGGCTTTGCAGCAGCTGGCGCAGCTTTGCATTCTGCAATGAGCCGATCAGCTGATAGTGATCGAGAATCGCCTGCGCGCGCGCCGCCACGCCGATCCCGGCGCGCAGATAGGGACGATGCAGCCTGGCCGGTAATAATCCCTGTACGCTCATCACCTGGGGCAGATCGGGCAAGCATGACAGCTGACGTAAATAACTCATCGTCGTCACAGGAAAGGCCAGCGTTCTGAGAGCGAACTTCAGGCGAAAGTTTTTGCTCAACCACAGTTTATTAGGGATATATTTGCCGCTGATTAACTTAAAAAACAGCGAAGCCGACGACTCATTGATCGGCACGTGCGTTGTTATAATGGACATGATGTAACATTCTCTGGTGGGATGTAACATTCTCTGGTGGAATGTTATTGAGCATACCGGGTTGAAACTCAACAGCAGGTTAATGTGCCGAAAAGTTAAAAGACAACTAAATTGATGTTTAACTGCGGTTTAATAAGGCAGAAGGCACGCATAAAAAAACCGGCGAAGCGATGCGCCGGTTTTTTATTTTACAGCTGAACAAGCTTATTTTGCTGAAACGAAACGCGCAGCAGCTTCGTCCCAGTTCACCACATTCCAGAACGCCTTGATGTAGTCAGGACGTTTGTTCTGGAACTTCAGGTAGTAAGCGTGTTCCCAAACGTCCAGGCCCAGAATCGGGAAGCCTGAAGCGCCAGAAATGGCTTCGCCCATCAGCGGGTTGTCCTGGTTAGCGGTAGAAACCACAGCCAGTTTGTCGCCTTTCTTCACCAGCCAAGCCCAGCCAGAGCCGAAGCGGGTTGCAGCGGCTTTCTCAAACTCTTCCTGGAATTTCTCAACGCTGCCGAAATCTTTTTCGATAGCGGCTTTCAGGTCGCCCTGCAGCGTGGTGCCGGTTTTCAGACCTTTCCAGAACAGGCTGTGGTTAGCGTGGCCGCCTGCGTTGTTGCGCAGCACGGTTTTTTTGTCTGCCGGAACCTGATCCAGTTTGGTTATCAGCTCGTCAACCGGCAGGTCAGCGAATTCGGTCCCTTCTAGCGCAGCGTTAGCGTTGTTAACGTAGGTCTGGTGGTGTTTGGTGTGATGGATTTCCATCGTCTGCTTGTCGAAATGCGGTTCCAGTGCGTCGTAGGCGTAAGGCAGGGATGGCAGTGAATAACTCATGTTCTTCCTCTCCATATCATATTTGGGCGGCAACGCTGAGGGCATGCCGCGTAAGCAGTCGAACCATTATAGTTAAATTCATGATCCGGAAAAGGGTAATCAATGCCCTATTAAACATAAGGAATTTACAAATCCGGAATAAGCAAACCGTTGTTTTTACAGCCCAGCGTTACTGAAGGCGCATTAGCGCAGACGCTGAGGATGGGTGTAGAGCGTGGCGCGTCCCGGCTTGCTGAAGCCCACCAGCGTCAGATTACAGCGCTCTGCTACCTCAACGGCGAGACGGGTCGCCGCAGAAACCGCAAACAGGATCTCGACACCACACATGGCCGATTTTTGCACCATCTCATAGCTGGCGCGGCTGGAGACCAGCACTGCACCGTTGCCCCAGTCGGCGCGGCTGCGATAGCCGAGTAGCTTGTCTAGCGCGACATGACGGCCCACATCTTCGCAGCCGTCTGCCAGCTCGCCATCCGGACGTATCCAGGCGGCCGCATGCGTGCAGCCGGTCTGCTGGCCCACCGGCTGAAAGTTTTTTAACTGGCTTAAGCCACTATCCAGCTGTGCCAGATCGAAAGTCTGGGTAAAAGGCAGCGGCTGCACCGGTTTGCCGATCTGCTCAAGCTGTTCGACGCCGCAAACGCCGCAGCCGGTGCGTCCAGCCAGCGCGCGGCGCTGCTCTTTCAGCGCCATAAAGCGGCGGCTGGAGAGCTCGATTTGCACTTCAATGCCATTACAGCCCGGCACAACATCCAGACCCAAAATATCACCCGGCGCATCAATGATGCCTTCCGATAACGAGAAGCCGATAGCAAATGCTTCGAGATCTTTCGGTGTCGTCATCATTACCACATGCGAAATACCGTTATAGATCAGCGCTACTGGCACTTCGTCCGCCAGCGAGTCTGGCTTAGCCAGAGTTAAGTCAGCACGCTGCCATACCAGCGCTTCGCTGGCACCGATTTGAGATGTTAAATTTTCGCCGGAAGGTTGCGGGGAGGATTTCAAGGAGTAGGACCTGTATTTAACAAAAAATTAAATAGCGCGCTGCCGTGTATCAGGCGCTGTGTGGCTCAATTTTGCGCTCTTGCGTCGACAAGCGCAAAAAAAACGCTATACTGCCTGCGGCGTGACATTCCTGCTGTGACTGTGCTCAGCAGCGAATGATTTTCATCAGGAATTAACATCAGTTTTATACCGGAAAATGTTAGATCTCATTTGTACAAAAAAACGGCACCCATCTTGCCTCTACCTAAAAAGTGTTAAACAGAATTAAAAAAAGCATTACTAAAGCCTGTCTTATTGACCTCCATCAAATAAGCAGCAGATAGGGCTGCTATTTTGCATAGCCTCGCAATGGAGCTAATGAAAGAAGAAAGATAAATGCAAATTACCAGACGAAGTTTTTTTTAAATCTGCGCTGGAGGCATGGCAGGGACCAGTGCGGCGCTGTTAGGTTTTGCCCCGGAAAACGCCCTGGCGGGCATTCGGGAATATAAGCTTGTTCGCGCCAGAGAAACGCGCAACAACTGCACCTATTGTTCTGTTGGCTGCGGCATGCTGATCTATAGCCTCGGCGACGGTGCCCAAAATGCCAGCGCAGCCATTTACCATATTGAAGGCGATCCCGGTCAGCCGTGGCTCGCTCTGCCCGAAAGGCGCGGGCGTGCTCGACTATTATTCACAGCGACCAGCGGCTGAAATATCCGGAATATCGTGCGCCAGGCAGCGACAAATGGCAGCGCATCAGCTGGCAGGATGCATTCGAACGCATTGCCCGCTTGATGAAACAGGATCGTAACGCGCACTTCCAGCAGACCAACGCCGCAGGCGTTACGGTTAACCGCTGGCCGACCACCTCCATGTTCTGCTCGTCAGCCGCCAGCAATGAAACCGGGCTGCTCGACCATAAATTTGCCCGCGCACTGTGTATCGTCGCGCTGGAGAACTAGGCCATGCTGTGCCACGGCCCAACTCTTGCCGCCCTTGCACCGAGCTTCGGCCGCGGCGCGATGACCAACAACTGGAACGACATCAAAAACGCCAATGTGGTGCTGATCATGGGTGGCAACCCAGCCGAAGCGCATCCGGTTGGCTTTAAATGGGTGAACGAGGCAAAAACGCACAATAATGCGCAGGTGATTGTGGTCGACCCGCGCTTTAACCGCTCGGCGTCGGTGGCCGATCTCTATGCGCCGCTGCGTGCGGGCAGCGACGTTACCTTCCTGATGGGCGTGATTAACTATCTGCTGCAGCATAACCAAATCCAGCAGCAGTACGTGCGCGCCTTTACCAATGCCGCTCTGATCGTCAGCGACTGCTACAGCTTTAAAGACGGGCTGTTTAGCGGCTACGACCCCAAAACGCGCCAGTACGATCGCGGCAGCTGGCAGTATGAGCTGGATGAAAATGGCCACGCGCGCCGTGACGATAGCTTTAGCCACCCGCGCTGCGTGCTGAATCTGCTGAAGGCGCATGCCAGCAGCTCGCCGCCACCAGCGCCCCCAATCACACCGCCACCATTCTCTATGCGCTGGCCTGGCACACCACACCAACGGCTCGCAGATTATCCGTACCGCCGCAATGATCCAGCTGCTGCTCGGCAATATCGGTATGCCTGGCGGCGGCATCAACGCGCTGCGTGGACACTCCAACGTGCAGGGTTACACCGATCTCGGTCTGCTGGCGCAAAGCCTGCCGGGCTACCTGCCGCTGCCGTTAGAAAAAATAACCACGCTGGCGGATTATCTGCAAAAAGCGACACCCACCGCGCCGCTGGCGGGCCAGGTCAACTACTGGGAGAACACCGATAAGTTCTTGTCAGCCTGATGAAAAGTTTTTACGGCGATAACGCCACTGCGGAAAACCAGTGGTGCTATGACTGGCTGCCCAAATGGGACAAAAGCTACGACTGCATGGCGCAGGCGGAGATGATGGAACAGGGCGCGATAAACGGCGCGCTTATCCAGGGCTTTAACCTGCTGGCCGCCGCCTTCCCGGACAAAAACAAAGCGTTCCGCGCGCTCTCGCCTGAAATATATGGTGGTGATCGATCCACTCAGCACCGAAATCGCCAGCTTCAGGCAATCTCACGGCGAGTTCAACGATGTCGACCCGTCGCAGATCGCCACAGAAGTGTTCCGCTTGCCTTCTTCCTGTTTCGCCGAAGAAGATGGATCGGTTGCCAACTCCTCGCGCTGGTTGCAGTGGCACTGGGCCGCGGCCGAGCGCCGGGCGAAGCGCTGCACGACGGCAAAATCCTCGGCAACCCCTTTTTACGCCTGCGCTAACTCTATCGGCAGGAAGGCGGCGTCGCGCCCGAGCCGCTGATGGCAATGCGCTTGGACTACAGCAATCCCGCCGATCCTTCACCGGAAGAGGTGGCGCAGGAGAGCAACGGCCGCGCATTGCAGGACGTTTATGACGCTAGCGGCAAACTGCTGCTGAAAAAAGGCCAGCAGCTTAACTCCTTCGCCGAGCTGCGCAACGACGGTAGCACCGCCAGCGGCTGCTGGATTTATGCCGGTAGCTGGACGCCGCAGGGCAACCACATGGCGCGCCGTGACAATGCCGATCCGTCAGGGCTAGGCGCGGTCTCTGGCTGGGCCTGGGCGTGGCCTGCCAACCGCCGCATTCTCTATAACCGCGCCTCCGCCGATGAACAGTGTAAAGCCTGGGATGCAAATCGCCGCCTGATTGAGTGGGACGGCCAGCGCTGGCAGGGCATCGACGTGCCGGAATATCCGCTGCCCCTTGCGCCGCAGCAGCAGGCCGTCCCCTTCATTATGCAGCCGGACGGCCTGGGCCACCTTTTCGCACTCGACAAAATGGCCGACAGTCCTTTCCCAGAGCACTACGAGCCGATGGAAAGCCCGCTTGATGCTAACCCGCTGCATCCGCAGCAGAGCCACAGCCCAGTAGCACGCCTGTTTCCGCGTGACGCCGCACAACTTGGCGAGGCGGCCGACTATCCCTGTGTGGCCACCACTTACTCCATCACCGAGCTTTTCCGCCACTGGACCAAGCACGCCCTGCTGAATGCCATCGCGCAGCCAGAACAGTTTGTCGAGATCGGCGCTGAGCTGGCGGCTGAAAAAGGTATCAAGACGTCCGACAGCGTCAAAGTCTCTTCCCGACGCGGCTATATCAAAGCGAAAGCAGTAGTGACGCGGCGTTGATGCCAAAGCCTGGACGGTGATGCGCTTCTCAGAAGTCGAAGAGCACGGCCGTCTGTAGTGGCTGATCCGCAAAGACGACTGTATGCACTGCGCCGATCCCGGCTGCCTGAAAGCCTGTCAGTCAGCGGGCGCGATTGTGCAGTACGCCAACGGTATCGTCGACTTCCAGTCCAAGCATTGTATCTGCTGCGGCTACTGCATCGCGGGCTGCCCGTTCAACGTGCCGCGCATCAACAAAAAGGACAACCGCGCCTATAAGTGCACGCTCTGCGTCGATCGCGTTAACGTCTTCCAGGAGCCAGCCTGCGTCAAAACTTGTCCAACCGGCGCAATCCAATTCGGCAGTGAAGAGATGCACCAGCTGGCGGCAGAGCACGTCGCCGAACTCAAAACGCGCGGCTTTGAAAATGCCGGGCTTTACGATCCACCCGGCGTCGGCGGCACCCATGTGATGTATGTACTGCACCATGCCAATAAGCCGCAGCTCTATCACGGGCTGCAGGAAATCCCGGCATCAGCCCGACCGTGACGTTCTGGAAAGGGATCTGGAAACCGCTGGCGGCGATTGGCTTTGCTGCCACCTTTGCCGCCTCGGTGTTTCACTATGTTGGCGTTGGCCCAAACCGCATCGAAGAAGAACATAAGGAAGACAAGGAATGAAAAAGGCGATCGCATCATCCGCTATCACGCGACGCGCACTGGCAGCTCCTGCTGCACTAGCTCACCGCCGAGCTTAAGCCAGAGATGACCGGCTAGGCGCTGGCGAGCTGGAGACGCTGGCCAGCGCGCGCTGCTGGCAGGCGAGTTCGGTGTACTGGGCGCAGATGGCGGCACTGATCCCCGGCAAAGCACGCGCCGAGTACGGTGAGCAGCGCCAGTTCTGCCCGGTTTGCGCCAGCATGCCGGTTGCAAGCGTGGTGCATTTGGGTTCGCAGCAAGGCTGCGCTACCTGCACTGCAATTTGTGTGAGAGCGAATGGTATGAGGCGCGCAGCAAGTGCAGCAACTGCGAACAAACCCGCGATCTGCACTACTGGTCGCTGGACAGCGAACATGCGTCGATGAAAGCAGAGAGCTGCGGCGACTGCGGCACCTATCTGAAGATGCTGTATCAGGAGAAGGATCCGGCGCCTGTGGCGGACGATCTCGCGTTGCTCGTGCTGGATGCCCGCATGGAGCAGAAAAGTTTCTCGCGCAGCAGCCTGAACCCCTTCCTGTTTCCCGATGAAAGCTGATTAACCCTTTGATGGCGGAGAAGGCGATGAAACTGATTGGCAGCTACACCAGCCCTTTTGTACGGAAAATCTCGGTTATCCTGCTGGAAAAAGGCATCGTCTTCGAATTTGTTAACGATGCGCCTTACAGCCCCGACAGTCATGTCTCACACTACAATCCGCTGGACAAAGTGCCGACACTGATTGATGATGAGGACTAGGCTTGGTTCGACTCTTCCATCATCGCGCAGTTACTTGAGCTGCGCGGCGATGCGCCCGCGCTACTGCCGGACTATCCCTTGCAGGCGCTGCATATTCGCCAGGTTGAACGGCTGGCCGATGGTGTTAGCGACTGCGCCAGCATCATTGTGCGCGAGAAACTGCGCGCGCCGGAGCAGTAGTCCGCTGAAGTGCTGACGCGCCACCGTGAGAAGATTTTGCGCGGACTGGATAAGCTGGAAGCCATTGCCGCAGAGGGCAAACTGCTGAACAACGGCACGCTTAATCTTGCCGACATCAGAGCGGGCTGCATGATTGGCTATATCAATTTCCGCCATGTGGTGTCGAACTGGTGCGTCGATCGCCCGGCGCTGGTGAAGCTGGCGGAGAGTCTGTTTCAGCGGGAAAGTTTTGCGCGAACAGCGCCACCGGCTGGCTGAATGCCATGCCTTGACAGTAAGAAAATGAGCTGGATAGCTCTTCGCCAGCTCGCTATTAATAGCTTTTGATAAGTGAGGCCTGAGCAGCCTCAACGAATAAATATTTCAGGTCCCTTGTCTGAAATCATATTAATAATGCGCAGTACCGCCTGATTTGCCTTACTTTCTCCACGTTCCCATTGAGTAACGCTTTCAACAGACATCCCGGTTGTTCGTGCAAGTGCCAACTGGGATAAATGCCAGCGTTGACGAACTTCCCTGATTTCATCGCCGGTCATCTGACGTACTTAAGGAATATCAGCCGCTTTAATTGGGGCTTCAATAAAGAAATAAAGATGCTCACCGTCATTAAAAAACACGATCAATACAAACAAAAAGGGCGATACAAAGCCGCACTTTTTCATTTCACATCTGTGATTACTGCAACAGCGAAATATCCGCCACCTGCAGGAACAGCTCGCGCAGTTTTGCCAGCAGCGTCAAACGGTTAACGCGCACTTCAGCGTCATCAGCGTTTACCATCACTTTATCGAAGAAGTTATCCACGGCAGTACGCAGCTGCGCCAGCTCGATCAGCGCATCCTGATAGCGGCCTTCAGCGAAGTAAGGTTGCAGCTTATCGCCCAGCGCGGTCACGAAGGTCGCCAGCTGGATCTCTTCGTTCTCTTTCAGCAGCGATGCCTGCACGCTGTCGTTCAGCGTTTCGGTCGATTTCGCCAGAATGTTAGAGACGCGCTTGTTGGCGGCCGCCAGCGCCGCCGCTTCGTCGAGCGTACGGAAGTGCGACACCGCCTTCATACGCGCGTCAAAGTCAGCCGGACGGGTCGGACGGCGCGCCAGCACGGCCTGCAGCGTATCGATGCTGTTGCCCTCTTCCTGATACCAGCTGCGGAAACGGCCCAGCATAAAGTCGATGACATCATCGACCACATTGCCGTTGCTCAGCTTGCTGACGTAGAGACGCACCGCCTCTTCGGTCAGGGTTTGCAGATCGAGCGGCAGGTTTTTCTCAACGATAATGCGCAGCACGCCCAGCGCGGCACGACGCAGCGCAAACGGGTCTTTGTCGCCTTTCGGATGCTGGCCGATGCCGAAGATGCCCGCGAGGGTATCCATCTTGTCAGCGATAGCCAGCGCGCAGGCAACCGGGTTAGACGGCAGATCGTCACCGGCGTAGCGTGGCTGGTACTGCTCATTGAGCGCTACCGCCACATCTTCGGCTTCGCCGTCGTGACGCGCGTAGTGCATGCCCATCACGCCCTGAGTGTCGGTAAACTCAAACACCATGTTGGTCATCAGATCGCACTTAGAGAGCAGACCGGCGCGCGTGGCGTGGTTGACGTCCGCACCGATTTGCGCCGCGATCCAGCCCGCCAGCGCCTGAATGCGATCGGTCTTGTCGCGCAGCGTGCCGAGCTCTTTCTGGAACAGCACGGTTTCGAGGCGCGGCAGATGATCTTCCAGACGCTTCTTGCGGTCGGTGTTAAAGAAGAACTCCGCATCCGCCAGACGCGGGCGCACGACCTTCTCATTACCAGAGATAATCTGCTGCGGATCGCTCGATTCGATATTGGTGACGAAGATGAAGTTCGGCAGCAGCTTGCCCGCATCGTCGTAAACCGGGAAATATTTCTGGTCGCCCTTCATGGTGTAAACCAGCGCTTCAGCAGGCACCTCGAGGAATTTATCTTCGAAGGTTGCGGTCAGCACCACCGGCCACTCGACCAGCGAGATGACCTCTTCCAGCAGGCTGTCGCTCAGATCGGCGTTGCCGCCCAGCTGGCGTGCGGCCGCTTCGGCATCGGCCTTGATCTGCGCCTTACGTACGGCGTAATCGGCGATAACCTTGCCGCGCGTTTCCAGAAGATCGGGGTACTGATCGGCGTTGTCGATGGTGAACTCAGGCTCGCCCATAAAGCGGTGGCCGCGAATGGTGCGACCTGATTCAATGCCGAGAATGGTCGCCGGAATCAGCTCGTCGCCCAGCAGCAGCGTCACGGTGTGCACCGGACGGACAAACTGCACGTCGTTCGCGCCCCAGCGCATCAGTTTTGGAATCGGCAACTTGCTGAGCGCGGTGGCCATCATGCCAGGCAGCAGCGACTGGGCAGATTCGCCTTTCACCTGCACGCGGTAAACCAGCCATTCGCCTTTGTCGGTGCTCAGTCGCTCAGCCTGATCGACGGTAATACCGTTGCCGCGCGCCCAGCCTTCCGCCGCTTTGGTCGGATTGCCGTCGGCGTCGAAGGCAGCCGCAACAGCCGGGCCTCGTTTTTCGACTTCGCGGTCGGCCTGCGCGGCACTCAGCGCAGCGACTTTCAGTGCCAGGCGGCGCGGCGCGGCGTACCAGCGCACTTCCCCGTGTGCCAGACCTGCGCCATCCAGTTCAGCAGTAACTTGTGCAGCAAAGGCTTCGGCCAGGCTGCGCAGGGCTTTCGGCGGCAGCTCTTCGGTGCCGATTTCCACCAGAAACGTTTTTTCAGTCATGGCTGCCTCTTACTTGTTGTTATTGCACATCGGGAAGCCCAGCGCCTCACGGGAGGCGTAGTAGGCTTCAGCCACGGCTTTGGTCAGGGTGCGGATGCGCAGAATATAGCGCTGACGCTCGGTCACCGAGATCGCCTTGCGCGCATCCAGCAGGTTAAAGCTGTGCGCGGCTTTTAGGATACGCTCGTAGGCCGGCAGCGGCAGCGGTTTTTCCAGCGCCAGCAGCTGCTGCGCCTCTTTCTCGTACTGCTCAAAGCAGGTAAAGAGGAAATCAACGTCGGCGTATTCGAAGTTGTAGGTCGACTGCTCGACTTCGTTCTGGTGGAACACGTCGCCGTAGGTGGTTTTACCCAGCGGGCCGTCGCTCCAGACCAGATCGTAAACACTGTCGACGCCCTGGATATACATCGCCAGGCGCTCAAGACCATAGGTGATCTCGCCGGTCACCGGCTTACACTCTAGGCCGCCCACCTGCTGGAAGTAGGTGAACTGCGTCACTTCCATGCCGTTGAGCCACACTTCCCAGCCGAGACCCCAGGCGCCCAGCGTCGGGTTTTCCCAGTTATCTTCCACGAAGCGAATATCATGCACGTTGGGATCGATGCCCAGCTCTTTCAGCGATCCGAGATACAGCTCCTGAATGTTGTCTGGCGATGGCTTGATGATCACCTGGAACTGGTAGTAGTACTGTAAGCGGTTCGGGTTTTCGCCGTAGCGCCCGTCGGTCGGTCGGCGAGACGGTTGTACATAGGCTGCGGCAATCGGCTCAGGGCCAGGTGCGCGCAGGCAGGTCATAGGGTGTGAAGTGCCAGCGCCCACTTCCATGTCCAGCGGCTGAACGATGGTGCAGCCCTGACGCGCCCAGTAATCCTGCAATGTCAGGATTAAGCCCTGAAAGGTTTTGGTATCAAACTTTTGCATGATGATTTCGCACGCGAGTCGGGTAGATGAAAAAAGAGTGCGACAGTATACCCTTTGACCGCGCGATGTGCAGCCGGAAATCCTGCCGCCAGACGGCTCCTAAACCTGGCGCGAAAGGTTGTTGTAGCCGACGCGGCTGTCTACCCTTCTTCGCACCAACGTAATGCGAAGAGGACCCAATGTCACAAAAGATTTGCTGGATCGATAATTTACGTGCGGTCACCTGCCTGATGGTGATCGTGATCCATACCACCACTTGGTATATCACCGGCCCAATTGCGGTGACGGGGTACTGGTGGGACATTGATAACCTACTGAATTCAGCGTCGCGCGGCTGGTGCTGTGCCTGCTGTTCTACAGCGCGGTGGCACTGGCCTACATCACCTGGTTGACGCCCATCAGCGAAGGGCGCTCGCTGCTGAAGATGCTGCAGATTAAACTGCTGTTGCTGAGCATGCGCCGGCAGCGAGGCGAGGGAAAACTCTCCTTTCAGGATTTGCTGGCCGAACTCACGATTCCAGCAGCTGTAGCGCTGCGCCAAGCGCTGGTCCAGCTCGCCCGCCTCGACCATGCGCGCCGCGATCAAGCGCATCATGAATGGCACGCAGACCATGACGGTTTACAACCCCATCACCCAGCTAGCCACTGAAGCCGCCAACATCGCCATTGAGCTGGGCAACGACAAAACGCCCGCCAGCAACGGCAAGCTGAATAATGGCCTGAAAAAGGTGCACTCGCGCCTGCTGACGCCGATTCAGGTGAATAAAGAGAACATTGAAAGCACCGTGGTGAAAGACGGTTTCCATAAACAGAGCGAGCTCTGAGCGCGCGCGCCGTGAAGAGGAGAGAGCGATGCTGCTGGAAATGAACAATATCACCAAGCGTTTCGGCGCGGTGAAAGCGCTGGATAACGTCAGCCTGCAGCTGGATAGCGGCGAAGTGATGTCGCTGAGCGGTAAGAATGGCTCAGGCAAATCGACGCTGATGAAGATACTGTGCGGGCTCTACCCGCACGGCGACTTTGACGGCCAGATTCATTTCGCCGGTGACAAGATTCAGGCGCAGACCATCCGCGATACCGAACGCAAAGGGATTGTGATCATTCATCAGGAGCTGGCGCTGGTGCGGCAGCTGACGGTGATGGAGAACATTTTTCTCGGTGCAGAACTGGGCCGCTTTGGCATCGTCGATGACGAAACCATGACGCTGCGCTGCTAGCAACTGCTGGGGCGGGTGAAACTCGATGTTTCGCCCGATACGCGCGTTGGCGATCTCGGCCTAGGGCAGCAGCTGGTCGAGATCGCGCGCGCTGAACAAGCAGGTGCGGCTGTTAATCCTCGACGAGCCAACATCATCGCTGACCGAGCGCGAAACTGAGGTGCTGCTGAGCATTATCAACAATATCTCGCACAAGCTGAACAAGGTGAAGGCGATCTCCGATACCATCTGCGTGATCCGCGACGGCAAACATATCGCTACCCGCCCGGCTGCTGGGGTCACTGAGGACGACATCATTACCATGATGGTTGGCCGCGAGCTGACGGCGCTCTATCCGCATCAGCGGCACGCCATCCGCGAAACGGTGCTGCGCGTCGAAAACCTCACCGCCTGGCATCCTGTTAACCGCCATGTGCGGCGCGTCAACGACGTCTCCTTTAGCCTGAAGCGCGGCAAGATCCTCGGCATCGCCGGGCTGGTCGGCGCGGGCCGCACCGAAACGGTTCAGAGCCTGTTGGGCGTCTGGCCTAGCCGCTGACAGGGCGATATCTGGATCAACGACAAAAAGGTGCAAATCCGCGACTGCCAGCAGGCGATTGCCCAAGGTATCGCAATGGTGCCGGAGGACCGCAAGAAAGATGGCATCGTGCCGCTGATGAGCGTTGGCAAAAATATCACTCTGGCGGCGCTGGACCAGTTCAGCCACCGCTTTGCCCCGCTGGATGAGACGCGCGAGCAGCACACCATTGATGCGTCAATCGCGCGGCTGCGGGTCAAAACCTCTTCGCCGGAGCTGGCGATTGGCCGCCTGAGCGGCTGTAACCAGCAAAAGGCGATTCTCGCTAAATGCCTGCTGCTTAACCCAAAAATTTTAATCCTCGACGAACCGACGCGCTGCATCGACGTGGGTGCGCGCCAGGAGATCTATCTGCTGATCAACAGCCTGGTGCAGCAAGGGATCGCCGTGATCGTCATCTCGTCTGAACTGCCTGAAGTGTTGGGCCTGAGCAATCGCGTGCTGGTGATGCACGAAGGGCGGATCAAAGCCGATCTGATTAACGACAACCTGACTCAGGAGCAAGTGATGGAAGCGGCCCTGCGGAGTGAACATTATGCTTAAAACCGAAAGTCGTCAGGGCACGCTGCCGGGCGCGCCGTCGCCGAGGAAATTCTCGCTGCCGAATCTACAAGTGCTGGTAATGCTGGGCGCCATCCTGCTTATCGCCCTGTTTTTCACCTAGACGACCGACGGCGCGTGGCTTAGCGCGCGTAACGTCTCTAACCTGCTGCGCCAGACCGCCATTACCGGGATGCTGGCGTTTCGCGGCATTCTGGTTGGGATCACCAACGGCACCACGGTCGCGCCGACCACGCCGGCGATGTCGCAGATTGGGCAGAGCTATCTCTCTGACGGCGTCGGTTTTGGCTTTGGCATCGCTGGCCTGGCACTGTTTATGCTGTGGCAGTGGCCCCTGCGCCTGCGTCGTCAGCAGCTTGGGCTAACCCAGTCCGCCGCCAGCAGCACTGTGGCGCGCCAAGCGATTACCGCCGTTCTGGTGCTGGGCGCGATCTGGCTGCTGAACGACTATCGCGGCGTGCCGACGCCGGTGCTGCTGCTGGCATTACTGCTGCTGGGCGGCATGTTTATAGCGACGCGCACTGCCTTTGGCCGCCGTATCTATGCGATTGGCGGCAACCTCGACGCCGCGCGACTGTCGGGCATCAACGTGGCGCAAACAATTTCTGCTGTTCATCTGGCCGTGCTATGCATTGCGCTGGGATTCAGGGGAGCGCGCCACTATGCATGAGAAACGCTATCGCATTACGTTGCTGTTCAATGCCAATAAGGTGTATGACCGCCAGGTGGTTGAGGGTGTCGGCGAGTATCTACAGGCGTCGCAGACCGACTGGGATATTTTTATCGAAGAGGATTTCCGCTGCCGCATCGATAATATCCACGAATGGCTGGGCGACGCCGTCATCGGTGACTACGACGACAGCTCCATCGAGCAACTGCTGGCGAACGTCGACGTGCCGATTGTCGGCGTCGGCGGCTCTTACCACCGCCAGCAGGATTATCCGCCGGTGCACTATATTCGCTTCAACGCCTGTAAGGGCATTAAAGTCGAGCAGACGCTATCGGCATGTCGCGCTCTAATCTGGAGAAGCGCTTTCGCGACGAAACCGGCGATACCATTCACGCCATGATCCATCGCGAAAAGCTTGAGAAGGCGCGCGAGCTACTGGCCTCTTCCTCCCTGAACATTAACGAAATTTCCCAGATGTGCGGCTACCCTTCACTGCAATATTTTTATTCGGTGTTTAAGAAAAGCTATGCCACTACGCCAAAGGAGTATCGCCAGCATCATGGGGGAAAATGTGATGTAAATAGATGTCTCCTGTATACAGGCAGGGCGTTCGCCCTGCCTTCTATCCCTGACGCTGTTCAAACTGCTCTATTACCGCCAGCGACAGCCCTACCGCCGGATCGAGGCGCGTCTGCAAAAAATGCAGCGCCGTGTTCTGGAACGTGAAGGCTAGCGTGCCGGATTCGATCCGCTTGCGTACCGTATCGCAGAACAGTGCGTGCAGGTTCCAGGGCGCGTCGATAATGATCGGGCAGGATTAAGCAGCAGAATGATCTGCCCAATCGCTTTTGCAAGAAATCCCCCGGCATGCAGCATCACCTCATCCACCACCTTCGGCGCTTCATCACTCGTCTGCCAGCTTAAACCGGGACGACGCTGCGCCAGTTGCTGCTCTATCGCCGGTTTGCTGACCAGCGCCTCAAGGCATCCCTGACGCCCACTGTGACAGCGCGGTCCAGCTGTTGCAGGTGACCACTTCGCCCTGCTGCACCAGCGCGCCGCCCACCCCTTCCGCAATACGTAAATAGCAGGTTGAAGTTGCTGCTTTCCGTATTCAGCCCCAGCTGCTGTACTGCCAGCAGCGCCGATGCCTTAACATTGTTCATCACGCGCAGCGGCAGCTTCACTTTTTGCATGATGGCCGTTAGCAGATCGACATCCTGCCAGCCGAGATGCGTCGAAAGGTGCATGCAGCCGCGCTGCGAATCGACGATGCCAGGGAAGCCGAGCCCGATGCCCAGCAGATGCAGATGCTTCTCCGCCAGCTCGTTGCGCAGGGTTGCGACCTCTTCCAGCAGCGCTTTAGGGTTGGAGGTGTCGGTGCGCCACGTCTGCTCGACCATGACCTGTGAAAAATAGTCGCAAACGCGCCAGTAAATCGCGTTGCGCTCTACCATCACACCTGCGCTTTTCAGCTTTTCCGGCAGCAGCGCGATCTCAATTTTCGGCCGTCCGGCGGCGGCTACGCTGACTGGCCCCAGCTCCTGAACCAGCGCCTGTTCCAGCAGCTCATCGACAATCAGCGAAACCGTATTTTTGCTCAGCGACAATATGCGGGCTAAAATCCTGACGCGAGGTGACGCGCAACCGACGTAGCTGTGTCATCACGCTCTTCTGGTTGTTAAGTCTAAGTAGTGCAAGACCTTTACCCATATTCTTCATGGCGCTTACCTGACAGAGAGTACGTCTTTCAGTGTAATAGCGCCCGGACGCCCTGCATCCGGCACTTTTGCGCGCTGTTTCACACAAACAAAGAGAGGGCAGCGAAGGCGAAAAAAAACCGGGCCAAGCCCGGTTTGTCACTCGCGAAAGCGTTAGTACTCATCACCGCGCACGCGGCTGCGGTAGCTTTCCCAGTCGAAGCGTACCCACATGCTGTTGCCAAGGCGCATACGGTCCATCACGCGCTCGCCCAGCAGCGTGTTCATGCCTGCCGGATCGAGGTTCGACAGCATACCGGTCGGGCGTTTTGACGACGAACGGCGATCGACAATCTGGTTGATGATCACCTTCTCGTAGCGCGATTCGCTCTGCATGCCGATCTCATCAATCACCAGCAGATCGACGGTGCTGAGCTCCTGCAACAACCGCTCTTCGGTAATGTCGCTGCCGCCGCTAAAGGTGCCCTTCATGCTGGACATCAGATCGGCCGCGGTGATGATCAGCACGCTTTTACCGCGCAGGATCAGATCGTTGCCGATGGCCGCCGCCAAGTGGTTCTTACCGGTACCCGGACGACCAGAGAAAACAAAGCTGGCGATGCTGCCGCCAAAGTCATTTGCATACTGGCGCGCCATAGTCAGCGCCCGGCGCTGGCCTTCATTCTGAACGCGATAGTTGTCGAACGAGCAGTTCATATGCAGTTCACGAATGCCGGAACGTCCCATTACGCGCTGCATCTTCATGGCGCGGTTTTCCCGCACAATAGATTCCGAACGCAGGCGGCCCTGCTCCTGATTCCACGCCAGCAGTTCTTCACCGCTAGTGAATTTCGGCTCCACGTTGGCGGGCATCATTTTTTTCAAACGGCTAAACAGATCGGTTGGCGTTTTCATTACTCACCTCGAAACCCATCGGGAATGTTGTAATCAGTATTGCTGATTTGCATCATATCGCGTTTCGGCTGACCGCCGTTGGCGACGCGGTTCATCTGCACGCTACGTGCCAGCTTCTGCTGCCACTGCACATGGTGGAACAGGCGGCTTTCCGCCTGCCAGTAGGCCGTAAAGGAAGCCAGCTCAGCGGGTGTGACCGGCTCGCTCAGCGCCACACCCCAGATTGCGGCCTGACGCTGAAAATCGGCATCGGGCTGCCAGCCTGAATACATGGCGAACTTACCTACCGGCGTCGGCAGGGTCGCGGGCAGGTCGTCATATAAACTGTCGTCCAGCGTTACGTCGCTGGGCTGCGCCGCCTCCAGCGCCAGCAGATGCGCCATCCGCTCGGGCGTCACGGCATAGAGCACCGGGGCATAATTATCCAGTACTGCCAGCGTGCCGTTTTCCGCCTGTTGCAGCGCCTGGCGCGGATCCTGACTGAAGGCCTCTAGGCCAATAAGCGTAGAAGTAAGAATTTTGACTGACATGATGAAACCTGACGTTGGCCTGCGCGTTGCGCCGACAGAGCGTCGGCGCACAAGCCTTTATTGTACCTTTTTTAGCGCCGGGGATCGCCAAAAAAGCAACGCACTACTCAGCCCCAGCACTGTTAGGCGCTGGCTGGCACACTGACTTTTCCGCAATATGAAGAACTCCAGACGATGTGAAGGAGACGATCGGCGTTATTAATATGGTGCTTTATCATGCCTGCTGTTTAACTATTAACCGACTGTACGTAATATCAAGCGATACCGCTGAATTTTCTCAATATAAGGATATTGCTCATGGAACGATGTGGCTGGGTCACTCAGGACCCGCTTTACCTGGCGTACCACGACCACGAGTGGGGACTTGCGCAAACGGATTAAGCAAGCGCTGTTTGAGATGCTCTGCCTCGAAGGCCAGCAGGCAAGACTCTCATGGATCACCGTGCTGAAAAAGCGTGAAAACTACCGCCGCGCCTTTCACAATTTCGATCCCCAGGCGGTAGGGTTAATGGATGAGCAGGATCTGGCGCGCCTGATGCAGGATAGTGGCCTGATACGCCATGCGGGTAAGCTCACCGCAATTATGACCAACGCGCATGCTTATCTGGCGATGGAAGCGAAAGGTGAAGATTTTGCCCGCTTCGTCTGGAGTTTTGTCAATAACTAACCGGTTGTGCATCACTTTGCTCATTATAAATGAGGCACCGACCACATCAGAGCAGGCTATAGCACTGTCGAAGGCTTTAAAGCAGCGTGGTTTTAAATTCGTCGGCCCGACAATTTGCTATTCGTTTATGCAGGCCTGCGGGCTAATCAGCGATCATCAGACCAGTTGTTTTTGCCATCCTGACAACCTTTGTACGCTCAATTTCTGAAAAATAAGAGTTTCCCTCACCCTTTCTCTTGTTTTAAGCGGCATAATTTCGCCGCTTTTCAGACTTAACCTCTTTATTTGATTTTGGGAATGAGCATGTATAAAAAAACACTTACGATTTGCCTGTTACTGAGCGGCAGCCTTGCGCTGTCAGGTTGTACCGTTAACCCATACACCAACGAATCCTAGGCAGGTAAATCTGGTATCGGCGCGGGCGTTGGCGTCCTTTCCTCCTCGACAAAAGATCGCGGTAAAGGCGCGCTGATTGGCGCGGCGTCTGGCGCAGCATTGGGCGGCGGCATTTGCTACTACATGTGATGTGCAGGAAGCGAAACTGCGCGAAAAGATGCGCGGCACCGGCGTTAGCGTAACGCGTCAGGGCGACAATATCGTGCTGAATATGCCGAATAATGTCACGTTCGATTCCAGCAGCAGCCTGAAAGCCGAAGGTGCCAATACGCTCACTGGCGTGGCGATGGTGCTGAAAGAGAAGCGCAAAACCGCCGCATAGAGATCACGCTCAGCCCGATAAGTTGACCGGACAACGCCCCATAACGGGGCGTTTTTCGTCCCAGTGTTGTTTTTTTGTCATCTTTACGCGCTTATTTTGACAAAAATGGCCGGACGCCGCGCAATCTGTAGTGCCAAAACAGGATTTATGTTAGCGTGAAAAAAACGTGTTCAGCGAGCCATCCAGCATGTCACTTAAAGCCATTGCCAGCGTATTAGGGTTGTCCGTCACCACGGTTAGCCGGGCGTTAAACGGCTATGAATATGTGTCGCAAGAGACCCGCAAACGCGTCGAGGCCGAAGCAGAGCGTCGCGGCTACCGCCCGAATGCCGCCGCGCGCCGTCTGAAAACCGGTCGTGCTAATGCGGTCGGATTAGTTTTTCCTGCCAGTACATCACCCATCAGCGACTGCCGCTTTAGCGAAATGCTGCTGACGCTCGATCAGCGTCTTGCTCAGCAAGATATTGATCTACTGTTACTTACCGATAAGCTCCACGATAACCAGCGGACCTTAACGCGCCTGATGCGCAGCCGGGTGCTGGATGCGCTGATCGTTACCCATACCGCACCGCAGGACGATCGCCTGCTCTGTTTGCAGCAAAAAAACTTCCGCTTTATCACCCTTGGACGCAGCGATTTGCCGCAGCCCTACGCTTGGCTTGACGTCGACCATCAGCAGGGTTCCCGTCTGGCGGTAGAGGCCTGCCTGCAACAGGGGATGACACGCATTGCCTGGCTGGGCAGCGATGAGGCCACCACTTTTGTCCGCGATCGCCGCCAGGGTTTCCTCGATGCGATGGCCGCCGTCGCGTCGCGCTGGCTATCAGCAGAGCGCCAGCGTGGCTGGCGCAGGATATGCCACCTCAGGCGATCATCACCGACAGTAGCGCACTGGCAGAAGGTGCCGCGCTGGCAATACAGCAGGCAAAGCGCCTTTATGGCTCGCAGGCGGTGCACCTGTATGCCTGGGAAGGGCTACCGCGTGAAGCGATCGTCGATGCGCCGGTCACGACTATTTGCCAGGCGTCACAGCGCGAAACCGGCGATCAGCTGGCTGATATGCTGGTGCAACTGCTGAACGGTGCCCCGCAGGAAAAGCTACAGCTGCTTCGTCATCCCTGGCTGGAACCGACGCCGCAGTGATGCACGTCCTTTTTTGCGACGGCCTGCGGCTGTGCTAGTCTCTGCCTGTTTCTCTTTTTACAGGTATCGACATGAAGAACAGACCGCCTCGCGCCACCATCAGCGATGTTGCTCGCAGCGCGCGAACTGGTAAAACCAGCGTGTCTCGCTATCTCAACGGCGAGCATCATCTTCTTTCCGCTGATTTAAAAGCGCGTATCGAACAGGCCATTGCCGAGCTTGATTACCGTCCCAGCCAGATGGCGCGCGGGCTGAAGCGCGGCCGTACGCGCCTGATCGGTCTGATAATCGCGGATATCACAAATCCCTATTCGGTCGATGTGATGTGCGGTATCGAAGCTGCCTGCCGCGAGCGCGGCTTTACGCTGCTGATGTGCAATACCAATAATGAAGTAGACCTGGAGCAGCATTATTTGCAGCTGCTGAGCAGTTACCAAGTTGAGGGCGTGGTGGTGAACGCCGTCGGGATGCGCGAGGAGGCATTGAGCCGTCTGCAACAGTCACTGCTGCCGATGGTGCTGATCGACCGCAAAATCCCTGATTTTGCCTGCGATGTGGTCGGCCTGAACAATTCCGAAGCCACGGAGATCGCCACGCAGCACCTGCTGGACAATGGCTATGAAGCGCTGCTGTTCCTGAGCGAGCCGCTGGGCAGCGTCAACACGCGCCGCGAGCGTTTGCAGGCGTTCCGCCAGCGGCTGGCCGACTGGCCGCAGATTGCCCATGAAAACGCCGAAGTGCCGCTGCATCAGCCTGCGGCGCTGGATGCACTTCTGCTCGACTACGCGCGACGCCATGCGGGTAAGCGTACGGCGGTGATGGTGACGAACGGTGCCATGACCTTACAGGTCGCGCGTGCTATGCAGCGCGTCGGTATGCGCTGGGGCGAAAATATCGGCCTGCTCGGCTTTGATGAGCTGGAGTGGGCAGCGCTGGCGGGCGTCGGCATTACCACGCTGCGACAGCCTACCTGGCAAATCGGCTATGCCGCGCTGGAACGGCTGATCGCCCGCATTGAAGGCAACGCCGGTGCGGTCGGCGAGCAGGTCTTTTCCGGCGAACTGGTGGTGCGCGGCTCCAGCCAGCCTCTTCTCTGAATCTTCTTCTCTTTCCTCTCTCTCGTGCTCACTTCTTCGTGAGCACGATCATAATTTCAGCGTCTGCTCTTTTACTTTGGAACCGGTTCTAATTAACGTTTTCCCTGTGAATTTTGCTTAATGCGCCTTTCAGGAGGGACGATGAACGCTGAAATTATTGTAGTGACCGCCGCTTATGGACAGCAACAGGTCGAGGCGCTGGGTGGCCACCAGGCGCTGCTGCCGCTGATCCAGCAGGCGGGTGCCAACGGTGTCGAAATCCGCCGTGAACTCTTTGACGCTGCTACCCTCGCCAACCTGCCCGCGCTGGCGCAGGCGATCCAGCAGCATCAGCTGCACGCCAGCTACTCGGTGCCCGACACGCTGTTTTGTGACGACGGCGCGCTAAATCCACAGCTGGAGAACTACCTTAAAGAAGCCCAGCAGCTCAATGCGCAGCGCCTGAAACTCGCCTGAGTGGATTTTGACGGCGAGCTGCGCTGCGCTGCGTGCGCTCTGTGAACGCTACCCGGCTGAGCTGGCGGTAGAGAACGATCAGACGCTAACGGTGAGCTCGCGCCTTCGCTGCAAAATTTTTCTATGCTGTGGAGCAGAAGAACCTGCCGATAGTGATGACATTCGACATGAGTAACTGGCTCTGGACGCAGGAGAACGCGCTGGATGTAGCATCACAGCTGGGCCGCTTTGTGCGTTATATCCACGTCAAAGCCGCCGTGCCGCATGGCGACAGCTTCCGCGCCATCGCTCTGGATGAAGCCAGTAATGACTGGCTTCAGCTGCACCACCACCTGCCTGCTGACGCACCGCGCGGCATCGAATTCCCGCTGGATGGCGAGGATCTGCTGGCGGTAACGCGCCACTATGTGACGCTGCTGCGCAATCTGTGGAGAAGAGATGACTACTCTGGACAATGGCACGCTGGACGTCGTTACCATCGGCGAAGCGATGGCGATGTTTGTCGCGCGTGAAACCGGCAATCTCGCCGCCGCTGAAAGTTTTATCAAACGCGCCGCAGGCGCAGAGCTTAACGTCGCGATTGGCCTGGCGCGCCTCGGCCTCAAGGTAGGCTGGGTGAGCCGCGTCGGGGACGACAGCTTTGGCCGCTTTATCTGCCAGATGCTGGAGAGCGAAGGCGTCGATCACCAGCGCGTCACAAAGGATGCGCGCTATCCCACCGGCTTTCAGCTGAAATGTAAAGTCTACGACGGTTCCGATCCGCTGGTGGAATATTTCCGTAAAGGTTCTGCCGCCAGCCACCTTTCCGTTGAGGACTTTGATATCTCCTTCGATCCCAATCTGCGGCCGGTGCTGTGGCACAGCGAAGAGGAGATGCGCCAGCAGCTTAACCATCTGGCGGAGTGCGCCGACTGGGTGCTGCCGGGCGAGTAAATAGGGTTATATCCTGACCTGCTACCGCCAGCCGGAAGCCATTGCCGATTTCTACCTCGATAAAGGAGTGAAAGCGGTAGTGATTAAGACCGGCTGCGACGGTGCCTAGTATAAAACTGCGCAGGGCGAACAGGGCCAAGTCGAGGCGATCCACGTGGGGAACGTGGTGGATACCGTAGGCGCAGGCGACTGCCTCTCTGTCGGCGTCATCAGCGCCCTGCTGGAAGGAAAAACGCTGCCGCTGGCGATTCAGGTGATCGGCGACAGCGAAGGGCTGCCCACGCGCAGCGAGTTAGGCGACTTTTAGCCTGCATCCGAACCGCAATATCAGAGGAGAACACGATGAAAACGCAGACAATCGCGCCGAAACGCTGGTGGTATATCATGCCCATCGTGTTTATCACCTACAGTCTGGCGTATCTGGACCGCGCGAACTTTAGCTTCGCCTCTGCCGCGGGCATAAACGACGATCTGGGTATTACCAAAGGCATGTCCTCGCTGCTAGGCGCGTTCTTCTTTCTCGGCTTATTTCTTTTTCCAGATCCCCGGCACGGTCTAAGCCGAACGCCGCAGCGTGAAAAAACTGATTTTCTGGTGCCTGATTTTATGGGGCGTCTGCGCGTCATTGACCGGCGTGGTGGAAGCGGCGGTAATGCCGGCGATGCTAATCTACACCAGTAACTGGTTCACCAAATCGGAACGCTCACGCGCCAATATCTTTTTAATCCTCGGTAACCCGGTGACGGTGCTGTAGATGTCGGTGGTGTCAGGCTATCTGATCGACTCCTTTGGCTGGCGCGAAATGTTCATCATCGAAGGGATTCCAGCGGTGATCTGGGCCGTCGCTTGGTGGTTTATGGTGCAGGACAAGCCGGAACAATCGCGCTGGATGAGCGACGAAGAGAAATCCGCCCTGGCCGCCCAGCTGAAAAAAGAGCAGGAGAACATCAAGGCGGTACGCAACTACAGCGAAGCCTTCCGCAACCGCAACGTGATCCTGCTGTGCATGCAATATTTTGCCTGGAGCATCGGTGTCTACGGCTTCGTACTGTGGCTGCCGTCAATTCTGCGTAACGGCCGCAGATGGGCATGGTGGAAGCGGGCTGGCTGGCTGTCAGCCGTGCCCTACCTGGTGGCGACCATTGCGATGATCGTGGTCTCCTGGGCGTCGGACAAGATGCAGAACCATAAGCTGTTTGTCTGGCAGCTGCTGCTAATCGGCGCGCTGGCCTTCCTCGGTTCGTACTTAGTCCGTTCCGACAACTTCTGGCTCTCCTATGGGCTGCTGGTGATCGCTGGCGGTGCGATGTATGCGCCTTACTGCCCCTTCTTCGCCATCATCCCGGAAATGCTGCCGCGCAACGTTTCTGATGGTGCGATGGCGCTGATCAACAGCATGGGCGCGCTGGGTTCGTTCGTCGGTTCGTGGATTGTCGCTATCTTAATGGAGCGACGGGCAGTCCGGCGGCTTCCTATATTTTTATGGGTGCAGCGCTGCTGGTATCGGTGTGGCTGACGTTGATCGTCAAGCCCGCCGAGAACAAAACGCCGCCGCTGCACGGCGCGAAACACGCCTGAAAGCGTAAGCGCTGACCCTCTTCTCCGGGAGCCAGCAGCAGCACGCTGCTGCGCTGGCGCAGGCCGAAGGGCTGATCGGTTCTGGCGGCAAGGTCGACGGCGAGCTGCTGGCGAAGATGCCAAAGCTGCGCGCCAGCTCTACCGTGTCGGTGGGTTACGACAACTTTGACGTCGATGCGCTTAACCAGCGTCATGTGCTGCTGATGCATACGAAGACGGTGCTGACCGAAACGGTGGCGGATACCATGATGGCGCTGGTGCTGAGCAGCGCGCGCCGCGTGACCGAGCTGGACGCCTGGGTCAAAGCGGGCCAGTGGAACAAGAGTATTGGGCCGGATAAATTTGGCATCGATGTGCACCATAAAACGCTGGGTATTCTCGGCATGGGCCGCATCGGTATGGCGCTGGCGCAGCGTGCGCACTTTTGCTTCGGCATGAAGGTGCTCTATAACGCGCGCCGTGAACATGAAGAGGCGCAGTCGCGCTTTGGCGCACAGCGCTGCGATCTGGAGACGCTGCTGAAAGAGAGCGATTTTGTCTGTATCTGCCTGCCGCTCACCGAGCAGAAGCACCATCTGATCGGCGCGGCGCAGCTTAAGCTGATGAAGCCTAGCGCCATCCTGATCAACGCAGGAGGCGGCCCGGTGGTGGATGAAGAGGCGCTGATTGCAGCGCTGAAAGAGGGCACCATCCACGCGGCTGGCTTGGATGTTTTTGAGCAGGAGCCGCTGACTGAGTCGCCGCTGTTCTCACTGCCGAACGTGGTGGCGCTGCCACATATCGGTTCTGCACCCATGAAACTCGCTACGGCATGGCGCAGGATGCAGTAGAGAACCTGATTGCCGCGCTGACCGGCAAGGTAGAGAAGAACTGCGTTAACCCGGACATTCTTAAGTAATCCGCCCTTCCCATTGCGCCCGCCGCTGGCGGGCGTTATCGTTGATCCCCCATTCGTCACATGTTTTTAACTTCTTATATGTTATATGTCTTTTTCTCAGTTCGGCGACAAGTTTACCCAGCACACCGGCATCTCACGCCTGATGGAAGATATGGGCTCAGGCCTGCGCACGCCCGGCACCATTATGCTCGGCGGCAACAACCCGGCGCAGATCCCGGCGATGAATGACCATTTCCAGCAGCTGCTGCAACAGATGCACAACGAGGGCAAGCTGAGCGGAGCGCTCTGCAACTATGACGGCCCGCGCGGCAAAGCCACGCGGCTTAACGCGCTGGCGACGCTGCTCAGCAGCGAATTAGGCTGGCCGGTGACCGCGAAAAATATCGCCCTGACCAACCGGCAGCCAGAGCGCCTTATCAACGCCTCAAGGCGCGCGGCGTGCTGATGGTGCCGGGCTACTTTTTTTTCCCGGGTCTGGAGCAGGCGTGGCCACACACCCATCAATGCATGCGCATGAACTATGTGCCGGATGCGGAGAATATTGAGCGCGTGGTGCAGATTCTGGCGGAAGAGGTGGAAAAGGCGTTTGCGGAGCAGGCGTTATAGTTTGCTGAACAGGCTCCAGCTAGGCTGTAACGGTGATCGGTCGCAAAGATATGGCCCGGCGCGATGCCGATCCCGGCATTGCGCGCTTTTAAAAACAGTTCACGCACGTTAAGCGCCCGTTTCGGCATCTCTATCCATAACACATAGCCGCCTTCCGGCTCCGAGACGCGCGTGCCTGCCGGGAATTCACGCAGTAGCGCCTGGCTCATGTGCTGGATCTGGCCTGCCAGTTCGCGGCGCAGCTTTCGCAGGTGAGCGTCGTAGCCGCCGCTGCGCAGCAGCTCGGCGACCGCTGCCTGTGACAGCATTGAGGTGCCCATCGTCGAGGTATATTTGAGCGAAGCGATTTTGCGCATGAAGTTAATGCTGTGCACCCAGCCGATGCGGATACCGGGCGCGACGGTTTTGGAAAAGCCGCTGCATAAAATGGCGTTGGGTCTGAAAGCGCGCATGGGGAAAGGACGGCGTTCGCCAAAGGCGGTATCACCAAAAATGTCATTCTCAATAATCACCACGTCATTTTCATCAGCCTGCCGCCGGGCGATGTGAGCCTTTTGCTCATTGGGGATCGATTTGCCAAGCGGATTGTTAACGTTGCTCATGGTGAGGAATGCCTGGACTGCTCTGCGGCGAAACAGCGCGGTGAGTTTTTCGACGTCGACATAGCCTTCTGGCCCGGCCTCCACCTCAATCACGCGCAGGTTGAGGTTGTGCAGCATCTGTAACAGCACAAAGTAGCAGGGCGATGACTGCCACCACCTCGCCGGGCTGAAGCGTGGCGCGTGGCGACAGCGACACGGCCTCAATACAGCCGTTAGTGATCAGAATATCGTCGGCGCGGATATTGCAGCCGTACTCTACCGCGCGCCGCGCGATTTCATGTTTCAGCGGCAGGTAGCCGATGCCTTTAACGGTGGTGCCCAGCAGTGCGGTTTGCTGTAACCCATCTGCCGCATCAGCAGCCCGACCTTTTTTACCGGGTAAAGCGAGCTGTCACCGTTCGCCAGATCGAGGCGTACACGGCACTCCGAGCCGAGGATCGCCAGATGCATCTCCGTCTGCTCATCCAGCGGTGCGACCAGGCGCGGCTGGACAAGACGCGTCGCAACAAAGAAGCCGGACTTTGTTTAGGGTGCAGCTGTTAATTGTGTCTGACACCGGGGAAATGTATGTCAGTCAAAGATATGTTGCTAGCGTTGTGCGTCGTGGTTGCCTGGGGCGTTAATTTGTGGTCATCAAGCCCGGTTTACAGGGCATGCCACCTTTCCTGCTGGCGGGATTGCGCTTTGCGCTGATGGCGTTCCCGGCGATCCTTTTTGTACGCCGTCCCGCGATTCCGCTGCGCTGGCTGGTGGTGTATGCCATGACCATCAGTTTTGGCCAGTTCGCCTTTCTGTTCCTCGCCATTAAGCTTGGTATGCCAGCGGGGCTGGCGTCACTGGTGCTACAGGCGCAGGCGTTTTTTACCCTGACTGCTGGGCGCGCTGCTGCTGGCGGAAAAGCTACGCTGGAACCATATTGCAGCCGTGCTGATCGCGACGCTCGGCATGTTTATGCTGGCAACGGCAGGCATGAAAGGCCTGTCGGCGGCGGGCATTACGCTCACAACCATGATGCTGATGCTGGCCGCCGCGCTCTCGTGGGGATTAGGCAATATCACCAATAAACTTATTCTGCGTAACCGCAAGGTGCCGGTGATGTCGCTGGTGGTGTGGAGCGCGCTGGTGCCGGTGCTGCCTTTTTTCGCCTGCTCCTGTCTGTTCGACGGCGCAGACACCCTTATTTTCAGCCTGACGCATATCTCGCTGCAAACCGTGCTGGCGCTGATCTATCTCGCCTTCTTCGCCACCATTGTCGGCTACGGCATCTGGGGCAATCTTCTCAGCCGTTATGAGACCTGGCGCGTAGCTCCGCTGTCGTTGCTGGTACCGGTCGTCGGCATCCTTAGCGCCGCGCTGGTGCTGGACGAACGGCTGTCACTCCAGCAGATGCTGGGTGCGGCAGTGAGCATTTTCGGTTTGCTGGTCAATGTGTTCGGTGGACTGATTGGGCAGCCCCTGATGATGCGCATCTACTCCTGAGTGCGCATGCGTGCTGGCGATTGCCATATGACCTGCAAAAAAAACGCCGCTTATGCGGCGTTTTTTCTCGTTGATTCTGATTAGTTCAGAATCTCGATCCGACGTGGTTTTGCCTCTTCGGGGACGATACGCTCCAGATCGATGCTCAACAGGCCATTTTCCAGTTTCGCATCGCGCACCACAATGTGATCCGCCAGCTGGAATTTACGCTCAAAGTTGCGTTCGGCAATGCCCTGATAGAGATATTTACGTTCGGTCTGCTCTTCGGGATGGGCGCCGCGTACGATCAATACGTTTTCGTGAGCGGTGATATCCAGTTCGCTCTGGGCAAAACCCGCCACCGCAATGGTGATGCGGTAGTGGTTTTCGCTGACCAGTTCAACGTTGTACGGAGGATAACCGCCATTGCTCTGGTTCTGGTTAGACTCCAGCAGGTTGAACAAGCGATCAAAACCGATAGCAGAGCGATAAAGTGGAGCAAGATCAAAATTACGCATGGAATGACTCCTGATATTCAGCAAGTTTTGGCAACCTTCGACTATGGACAGGCTGTGCGGCGCCCCGATGTCCCTGTCGGCGACAGCGGATGCGTCCGTAGCTTAAAAATGGGTATGCCTGTTTCGCTTTCAAGAGGTGAAACGCAATTTTTTTCGCCAATCTGCTGAAATGGCATACACTCAGGGACCTTTCGTCTGGCATAGCTCACCTCGCCACAGAGTAAGGACGTTAACGGACGAGCTAACTCAGCCGGGGCAAACGCTACAGCTGAAGGGATGATGAAGATGAAATTATTAAAGGCATTTCCTCTGGCAGGCACGCTGGCTTGCTGCACCTTTATGACCTCAGGGTGTTCCAGCGTCATGTCGCATACCGGTCCCAGTCAGGGCTATTATCCCGGCACAAGCGCCAGCGCCGATATACTGGTCGACGAGCACAGCAGCTGGGCGCTCAAGCCGCTGGCATTAATCGATCTGCCCTTTTCCGCCGTGCTGGATACGCTGCTGCTGCCGTGGGATTACGCGCGCAGCGATGACGACAAGTCGATTGATTCCCCGCGTGAGCGCATTCTCCAGAGCGAGAAGCTGAACCACACGCAGGAGAATCTGGCGCAGGCCGCGCCTTATCCGGCGTCTACGCCGCCACAGTAAACAGCTGCCGCCAGCCGTCAACGTCACGCATAAAGGCAATCTGCTCGCCATCCGGCGACCAGACCACCGCATCGCCGCTCTGTGGCTGGCACGCGCCGCTGTCTATATCGCAAAGCATTACCCGGCCGTCGCTAATAAAGGCGACCGTTTCGCCCTGCGGATGCCAGCTAAACGCCGACTGCACGGAGTGCGCCAGCTGCGTCACTTGTCGCAGCGCGCCGCCGTTGGGCGCTACCGTCTGGCGCGCTGCGCAACCAGTGGCGCGGCTGCTGAGCGAGGCCGCGCGTAAAGGTTAACCGGCGCTGCTGCACGCAAGCTGGCGGCGCAGGCAGACGGCTTTCCGTGCCTTCCAGCGGAGCGTTGCCTGGCCTAGCGTAATCCTCCAGCGCATCGGGCAAATCAACAATAAATACCTCAAGCTGTTTTTCACCGGTGGCGGAGAGCGTGTCGCCGATAAAGGCGATGGCCCAGCGCTGCCAGCTGCCATCCGGTTTTTGATAGTCGCGCGTGCCGATCCAGCCCTCTTCGTAAGCACGGTTAATCTCGTCGGGATGCTCCGGCCCGTGAATGCACAGATAGCGCGGCGGCAGATCGGGGCTGACGGTCACCAAGCCAACATGCGCGCCGTTGTAGCTGATGCAGTACTGCCCGTCGTCGACCATGCCAAGCTTCATCAGGTAGCGCTGGATCCCTACGTATGGCCGACCGGTTGCCAGCACCACGGCAACACCTTTTTTATGTGCCCGATCGATAGCCGATTTTACGCCAGCGGTGATTTCGTGCTGCGGGTTAAGCAGCGTGCCGTCCATATCAATTGCTACCAGTTTTATCGCCATAGCTTCCTTGTTGAGTCAGGGTTTGGCTTAAATGCTAGCGCGATCTCGCTCACAATGACCAGTTTCCCGGTGCTTCAGGCATAAAAAAAACCTTCCGGATGGAAAGGGTCTGAAAGCCTGAACCGGCGTGGATGGCAGCAACCGATCGCAAAGTCGCTCTAAGGCATCCCGCATCCCTGTCGCGGGACGCTTTGCTCTTCGGTTGCAGCCCCCGCTTTAGCTGCCGTTTGTAGGCTTAAATATCGATATTCGCGGCTTTCAGCGCGTTCTCTTCGATAAAAGCGCGGCGCGGCTCAACCGCATCGCCCATCAGCGTCGTGAACAGCTGATCAGCTGCGATCGCATCTTTGATGGTCACGCGCAACATACGACGGCTGTCTGGATCCATAGTCGTTTCCCACAGCTGCTCGGCGTTCATCTCGCCCAGACCTTTGTAGCGCTGAACCGACAGACCGCGACGCGACTCTTTCACCAGCCATTCAATAGCCTGCTCAAAGCTGGCCACCGGCTGACGGCGCTCGCCGCGCTCGATATAGGCATCTTCTTCAATCAGGCCGCGCAGATTCTCGCCCAGCGTGTTGATTTTGCGATACTCCGGCCCCTGAATGAAATCAGCGTCTAGCACGTAATCGGTATCAACACCGTGCGTGCGTACGCGCAGCACCGGTTCAAAGATATTCTCTTCGCGGTTGGCGCGCACCTGTGCAACATAGCTGCTGCCGTGCGCTTCGCGCTCGCTCAGATAAGCCACCAGCCCATTCAGCCAGCCTTTCACTTCCGCTTCGTCGCCCAGACCACTCAGCGTCGGATGGTAAATGAGCCCGCGCAGCAGCGCGACCGGATAGCGGCGCTCCATACGCTTAATCATCTTCTGCGTGCTGTTGAACTCCGCTACCAGGTTTTCCAGCGGCTCGCCGCCCAGCGCAGGTGCGCTGGCATTAGTGTGCAGCGTCGCGCCATCCAGCGCGATAGCGATTTGATACTGATCCATCGCCTCATCGTCTTTGATGTACTGCTCCAGCTTGCCTTTCTTCACCTTATACAACGGCGGCTGTGCTATATAAACGTGGCCGCGCTCGATGATTTCCGGCATCTGACGATAGAAGAAGGTCAACAGCAGCGTACGGATGTGCGAGCCGTCGACGTCCGCATCGGTCATGATGATGATACTGTGATAGCGCAGCTTATCCGGGTTATATTCGTCACGGCCGATGCCGCAGCCCAGCGCAGTGATCAGCGTGGCTACTTCCTGCGAAGAGAGCATCTTGTCGAAGCGCGCCTTCTCCACGTTAAGGATTTTACCCTTCAGCGGCAGGATCGCCTGATTCTTACGGTTACGGCCCTGCTTCGCTGAACCGCCTGCGGAGTCACCCTCCACCAAGTAGATTTCAGAAAGCGCCGGATCGCGCTCCTGACAGTCCGCCAGCTTGCCCGGCAGACCCGCCAGATCGAGCGCACCTTTACGGCGTGTCATTTCACGCGCGCGACGCGCAGCTTCACGCGCGCGCGCCGCGTCGATGATCTTGCCAACCACGATTTTCGCGTCGCTCGGGTTTTCCAGCAGATACTCGCTCAGCAGCTCGTTCATCTGCTGTTCTACCGCTGATTTGACCTCAGAAGAGACCAGCTTGTCTTTGGTCTGCGACGAGAATTTCGGGTCCGGCACTTTCACCGAGACCACCGCCACCAGGCCTTCACGCGCGTCATCGCCAGTCGCGCTGACTTTCGCCTTCTTGCTGTAACCTTCTTTATCCATATAGGCATTCAGCGTACGCGTCATTGCCGCACGGAAACCTGCCAGGTGCGTGCCGCCATCGCGCTGCGGAATGTTGTTGGTGAAGCAGTAGATGTTCTCCTGGAAGCCATCATTCCACTGCAACGCCACTTCCACGCCAATGCCGTCTTTCTCGGTAGAGAAATAGAACACATTCGGATGGATTGGGGTTTTGTTCTTGTTCAGGTACTCAACAAACGCCTTAATGCCTCCTTCGTAGTGGAAATGGTCAGCTTTATCGTCACGCTTGTCTTCCAGACGAATCGACACGCCTGAGTTGAGGAACGACAGTTCGCGCAGGCGCTTCGCCAGGATCTCGTACTCAAATTCAACAACGTTGGTGAAGGTGTTGTGGCTTGGCCAGAAACGCACGCGAGTACCGGTCAGCTCGGTTTCACCCGTCACATTCAGCGGTGCCTGCGGCGCGCCGTGCACATAGGTCTGCTGGTGCACTTTACCTTTGCGGCGAATGGTCAGCTCTAACTTCTGCGACAGTGCGTTAACCACCGAGACGCCAACGCCGTGCAGGCCGCCCGATACTTTATAGGAGTTGTCATCGAACTTACCGCCTGCGTGCAGCACCGTCATGATCACTTCCGCGGCGGAAACACCCTCTTCTTCGTGAATGCCGGTGGGAATACCACGGCCATCATCCTGAACAGAAACGGAATTATCGGCATGAATGGTCACGACAATATCACTACAGTGACCGGCGAGCGCTTCGTCGATTGCGTTATCCACGACCTCGAATACCATGTGGTGCAGACCGGTGCCGTCATCCGTATCGCCGATATACATACCCGGGCGTTTGCGTACCGCATCCAGCCCTTTTAAAACTTTGATACTTGAGGAGTCATAAGAATTCGACATAAACGTTTCTCGCTCATTTAATCTTCAGGTTGAACCGCTATTTTACCCTGTTCCACGCGGAACATCTTGCCCTTTTCGTCGCTCATATCGATGACATGATCTACAGCAATGGCGCTGACAAACACCTGAGCCTGCGTGGCTTTCAGTCGTTGCGCCAGCAGGCGTCGACGGCTGTCATCCAGCTCAGAGGCTAAGTCATCAATCAGGTAAAGACAGCGGCGTCCGCTCTGGCGCGTCAGGAATTCACCTTGCGCCAGACGCAATGCACACATCAATAGTTTTAACTGGCCGCGCGACAGCAAATCTTCGACCGGCGTGCCGTCGGCACGAATACGAAAATCCGCTTTGTGCGGGCCACTGGCGGTGTAGGTTAACGCGCGATCGCGCTCGAAATTGCGCTCCAGCAGTTCGGCATAGGCGCTCTCTTTGTCCCAGCCGCGCTGGAAAGAGAAGTTGAGCCCAAACTCTGGCAAAAACTGCCCGCAGGTAGCGACGATCTCCGCTGAAATGGCTTCGCTGTATTCCGCGCGCCACTGGCTGATCTGTTCCGCTAACGGCACCAGCTCCTGGTCCCATGCGCGGATCTGGCTGTAGCGCGAGACCTGGCGCAGCGCAGCGTTACGCTGCTTCAGCAGCCGCCGCAAATTGCTCCAGGCATTAAAGAAGCCAGGCGTGTTATGAAAGCAGCCCCAGTCAACATAGGCTCTACGGTATTTGGGGCCGCCGTTGAGCAAAGTAAACCCCTCGGGCGTAATTAACTGCATCGGCAGCAGCTGCGCCAGTTCAGCCACTTTATGGCCGTCGCTGCCGTCGATGCGCACCTTGCTGTCGCCCGCGCGGTTTTTCGTCAGGCCCACCGAGATTTCACGTTCGTTGCCCTCGATACGACCATGCAGGACAAAGGCGGCCTCATCATGGCGGATCACGCGCCCGGCCTGCAAACTGCGAAACGCGCGGCCGTGGCCCAGCGTATAGATCGCCTCCAGCACGCTGGTTTTGCCGCTGCCGTTTGCCCCCACCAGGAAGTTGAATCCTGGTGACAGCGCCAGATCGGCCTGCTCGATATTACGAAAGTCTTTGATAAGGAGGCGGATTAAAGCCATGAATCAATCCAGCGTGAAGGGCAAAAAGAGTTTTTTCCGCCGGCCCCTACGATCCAGGGCGTCAACGGCGAAGCTATTTTGCGCCCGGCCAGCGCGCAGGTCCTGGGAGCATACTGGAGTATGTTACCAGGGACGAGCACTGCCCGGGCGCAAAATAGCAAGGTAAGTTAGCCCGATATACTCTACAAGCGCATGGGCATTACGACATAGGCCGCAGCCGGACTCGCCAGATCTTCAATCTGCACGCTCGACACCGAATCCGTCAGCAGCAGACGCACGTTCTCGCACTTCAGCGCATTCAGCACGTCCAGCACATAGCTGACGTTGAAACCGATCTCCAGCTCAGTGCAGCCGTAGGTGACATCCAGCATCTCTTCCGCCTCTTCCTGTTCCGGGTTATTGGCGGTGATTTTCAGCTGATTTTCGGTGATATAGAGGCGAACGCCGCGGAATTTCTCATTCGACAGAATGGCCGCACGCGCAAACGCCTGTTTTAGAATATCGCAGCCCGCTTCCAGAACCTTATCGGGATTTTTCGGCAATACGCGGCGATAGTCGGGGAAGCGGCCATCCACCAGCTTCGAGGTAAAGATAAAGTCGCCGACGTGCGCACGGATATTGCTACTGCCGATCTGCACCTGCAACGGCGTTTCGCCGCCGTCCAGCATGCGAAGCAGCTCAATCACGCCTTTACGCGGTACGATCACCGAATGGTTCGGCAGCGCCTGACCAACTGGCATCGAGCAGACTGCCAGACGATGGCCGTCGGTCGCGACTGTGCGCAGCTCTTCGCCTTCGGTTTCAAACAGCATGCCGTTGAGGTAGTAACGCACATCCTGATGCGCCATGGAAAACTGCGTCGCCTCGATCAGACGTTTCAGCGTTGCCTGCGGCAGCGTAAATTCGACCTCGTTCTGCCAGTCATCCAGGTTCGGGAAGTCGCTGGCTGGCAGCGTAGAGAGCGAGAAGCGGCTGCGCCCGGAGCGCACCAGCATCCGCTCGCCTTCCAGCGTCACGTTGATCTCGGCACCTTCCGGCAGCCCGCGACAGATGTCGAGGAATTTACGCGCCGGTACGGTGGTTGCGCCCGGCTCATGCGGCTGGGTCAGCGCCACGCGCGCCACCATCTCCATTTCCAGATCGGTGCCGGTCAGCAACAGCGTACCGTCGTTGACCTGCATCAGCAGATTTCCTAGGATCGGCAGCGTCGGGCGACCGCCTAGCGGGCCGCTGACTTGCTGCAGCGGCTTGAGCAACTGTTCACGTTCAACAATAAATTTCATAGCGTCAGGAGGATAAAGTTCGGATGAGATTAGAGAAATCTTCTTTTATGTCGTGGCTCTCTTCGCGCAGCTGCTCAATCTTACGGCAGGCGTGAAGCACCGTGGTGTGGTCGCGGCCGCCGAAGGCATCGCCAATTTCCGGCAGGCTGTGGTTCGTCAGCTCTTTCGCCATCGCCATCGCCATCTGGCGCGGACGTGCGACCGAACGCGAACGGCGCTTGGAAAGCAGATCCGCGACCTTAATTTTGTAGTACTCGGCTACCGTCTTTTGAATATTGTCGATGGTGACCAGCTTTTCCTGCAGCGCCAGCAGATCGCGCAGCGCTTCGCGCACGAAATCGATGGTAATCGCGCGGCCGGTAAAGTTTGCGTTAGCGATAACGCGGTTCAGCGCCCCTTCCAGTTCGCGCACGTTGGAGCGCAGGCGCTTGGCAATGAAAAAGGCCACTTCGCCCGGCAGGCGAATATCGTTCTCATCCGCCTTTTTCATCAGGATCGCCACGCGCGTTTCCAGCTCTGGCGGCTCAATGGCTACCGTCAGCCCCCAGCCGAAGCGGGATTTCAGGCGATCTTCAACGCCGTTGATCTCTTTGGGATAGCGGTCTGACGTCAGGATTATTTGCTGATTGCCTTCAAGCAGCGCGTTGAAGGTGTGGAAGAACTCCTCCTGTGAGCGCTCTTTATTGGCAAAAAACTGAATGTCATCGATCAGTAGCGAATCAACCGAACGGTAGTAACGTTTGAACTCTTCAATGGCATTATTTTGCAGCGCCTTCACCATGTCCTGCACAAAACGCTCGGAGTGCATGTAGACCACTTTGGCATTGGGCTTGCGCGCAATGATGCCGTTGCCGACCGCATGCAGCAGGTGCGTTTTACCCAGGCCGGTGCCGCCATAAAGGAAGAGCGGGTTGTACGCGCCGCCAGGATTATCTGCCACCTGACGCGCCGCCGCGCGCGCCAGCTGGTTAGACTTACCTTCAACGAAGTTATCGAAGTTATGGCGGTTATTTACATTAGAGCGGTAGGTCACATCTGCCGGCGCCGGAACGTTGTCCCAGCTTGGACGCAAAGGCTGCGCGGGCGCAGGACGGCTCTCGACCGGCGCGGGCGCGTTAAAGCTCGCCATCGCCGGCTGGCTCATCACCACTGGCTGCTGCTGAGCGGGACGCGTGCCTACTTCAAAACGCAGTAAAGGCACATCCACCCCGCAGAACTCGTTCAGCAGGCCGTTAATATTGTTAATGTATTTATCTCGTACCCAGTCGAGCACAAACCGATTCGGAGCATACAAGGCCAGCGTATTGTCGTTTAACTCCGCTTGCAGCGGTCGAATCCACATGCTGAATTCGGTGGCAGGAAGCTCATCCTGCAAACGGGCAAGACACTGTTGCCAGAGCGTAAGTGACACGGCGGACTCCACTTGTACAAAATCGATAAGAAATAGTAGGCGCTGCTAATGCTAATTAAAGAAACGTTCATTTTTGACACAGACGGTAGAAAGCGCCTGCGACCGCTATCAGCGGTTTCCGTCCTTACGATCGCGACCGGATCGTCAGCGGAAGGGCGGATCATAGCGCAAAGCGAGGCAGAGATCTTCACTTTCTACACAGTTTTGATCCTTTTTATCCACAGGCCGTGGACAGGTAAAACAGTTTACGCCTGCTGGCGAAAAAAGATGCGGGGATCGAAGGGGAAAAGGGTGATTTTTCAGGCGACCTCTCGTTTTGCCTGTGAACAAAGCACAGGCGATCGCAATAAGATCCCGAACGATCCTTGCGCTTTAAAGCGGAGACCGTATAATTCTTCCCCCGGCGTTGTCGCGCTATGCCCAATGCCCGGACTCAGCGGGCTGTATCCGGGTTTCCAAGTACCGCGACCAGCGAAGTAAATTGACTCCGGACTGTACAATTATTACAATCCCGCCTCTTTAATTAAAGACACATTGAGTTCAAGGCGTCGGTCGTTTTACTGGCCCACAAAACGCGTCACCCAGTGAAATTTTTCAAGTTTAGGTAGAAATCGCCATGAAACGCACTTTTCAACCGTCCGTACTGAAGCGCAACCGTTCTCACGGCTTCCGTGCTCGTATGGCAACTAAAAATGGTCGTCAGGTTCTGGCACGTCGTCGTGCTAAAGGCCGTTCTCGTCTGACCGTTTCTAAGTAATAAAAGCTAACCCTGGTGGGTAAGCTCGCATTTCCCAGGGAGTTACGTTTGTTAACTCCCACTCATTTCACTTTCGTCTTCCAGCAGCCACAACGGGCTGGCACGCCGCAAATCACCATCCTCGGCCGCCTTAATTCGCTGGGGCATCCCCGCATCGGTCTTACCGTTGCTAAAAAGCACGTCAAGCGCGCGCATGAACGCAACCGGATCAAACGTCTGACCCGGGAAAGCTTTCGTCTGCGTCAGCATGAATTGCCAGCGATGGATTTTGTCGTTGTGGCTAAAAAGGGGATTGCCGATCTCGACAACCGTACGTTGGCGGAAGCGTTGGAGAAGTTATGGCGTCGTCACTGTCGCATGGCGCGCGGCTCCTAATCGTCCTGATACGCGTCTACCAGCGCGGCATCAGCCCTTTGCTGGGGCCGCACTGCCGGTTTAAGCCAACCTGCTCTCATTATGGAATTGAGGCATTACGCAGTTTTGGCCTGATAAAAGGCAGTTGGTTGACACTCAAACGCGTATTAAAATGCCACCCTTTGAACCCGGGTGGCGACGATCCTGTGCCGCCAAAAAACCATTGATACCAGAGAATATTAACGATGGATTCGCAACGCAATCTCTTTCTCATCGCTTTTCTGTTCGTGTCTTTCATGATCTGGCAAGCCTGGCAGACGGACCACGCTCCGCAGCCGCAGCAGACCCAGACCACGCAGAACACCAACAGCGCAGCAGGTGATGCCGCCAGCCAGGGCGTACCGGCCAGCGGCCAAGGCAAAACGATCACCGTTAAGACTGATGTCCTGTCATTGAATATCAACACCCGCGGTGGCGATGTCGAGCAAGCACAGCTGCTGACCTACCCGGATAAACTGGGTTCCGATCAGCCGTTCCAGCTGCTGGAAACCACGCCATCCTTCGTTTATCAGGCACAGAGCGGGCTGACTGGCCGTAACGGTCCAGATAACCCGAACAACGGCGCGCGTCCGCTGTTCACTGCGGCGCAGGATCACTTCGAAATGGTTGATGGCCAGACCGAACTGCGCGTGCCGATGACCTATACCGCTGAAAATGGCGTGGTCTACACCAAGACTTTAGTCTTCAAGCGCGGCGAATTTGCGGTGGACGTAAACTATAACGTTAACAACACCACCCAGCAGCCGCTGGAAGTGTCGCTGTTCGGTCAGCTCAAGCAGACGATCGATCTGCCGAAGCACCGTGATACCGGCAGCAACAACTTTGCTTTGCATACTTTCCGCGGTGCCGCCTACTCCACCAGCGAAGAGAAGTACGAAAAGTACAAGTTCGATACCATCGCGGACAACGAAAACCTGAGTGCGACCACCAGCAATGGCTGGGTAGCGATGTTGCAGCAGTACTTTGCCACCGCATGGGTGCCGCGCACTGCGGGTAATAACTCGCTCTACACCAGCAACCTAGGCAACGGCATTGCGGCGATCGGCTACAAATCTGTGCCGGTTACCGTGGCAGCGGGCCAACAGCAGGAGCTGGGCGCAACGCTGTGGGTCGGACCGGAAATTCAGGACAAGATGGCTGCCGTGGCACCGCATCTCGACCTGACCGTTGACTACGGCTGGCTGTGGTTTATCTCTCAGCCGCTGTTTAAGCTGCTGAAATTTATTCACAGCTTTATCGGTAACTGGGGCTTATCCATTATCGTCATCACCTTCATCGTGCGCGGCATCATGTACCCGCTGACCAAAGCGCAGTACACCTCGATGGCGAAAATGCGCATGCTGCAGCCGAAGATTCAGGCAATGCGTGAGCGCTTGGGTGACGACAAGCAGAAGCAGAGCCAGGAGATGATGGCGCTGTATAAAGCAGAGAAGGTTAACCCGCTGGGTGGCTGTCTGCCGCTGGTTATCCAGATGCCGATCTTCCTTGCGCTCTACTACATGCTGTCTGGTTCGGTTGAACTACGCCATGCGCCGTTTATCCTCTGGATCCATGACCTGTCGGCGCAGGACCCGTACTACATCCTGCCGATTCTGATGGGCATCACCATGTTCTTCATCCAGAAGATGTCACCGACCACCGTGACCGATCCGATGCAGCAGAAGATCATGACCTACATGCCGGTTATCTTTACCGTGTTCTTCCTGTGGTTCCCGTCAGGTCTGGTGCTGTACTACATCGTCAGCAACCTGGTGACCATTCTCCAGCAGCAGCTGATTTATCGCGGGCTGGAAAAACGTGGTCTGCACAGCAGCGATAAGAAGAAGGCGTAACGCACTTACGCCCGTCTGACAATCTGGTTTACCCTGAGGCGGTCATTAAGACCGCCTTATTTTTTAGCGAGAGAAAAACCCATGAGCCACAGTGATACTATCGTCGCCCGGGCGACGCCTCCCGGACGCGGCGGCGTCGGTATTTTGCGTATCTCCGGCGCGCGCGCCGCTGAGGTGGCGCAGCAGGTGCTCGACAAGCTACCAAAGGCGCGCTACGCCGACTATCTGCCGTTCAAGGATGCCGACGGCAGCGTGCTGGATCAGGGCATCGCGCTGTGGTTTCCCGGCCCGAACTCCTTTACCGGCGAAGATGTGCTGGAGCTACAGGGCCACGGCGGCCCGGTGATCCTCGATCTGCTGCTGAAACGCATCGTTGCGCTGTCAGGCGTGCGTATCGCCCAGCCAGGCGAGTTTTCTGAGCGTGCCTTTCTTAACGACAAGCTCGATCTGGCGCAGGCCGAGGCGATTGCCGATGTGATTAACGCCAGCTCTGAGCAGGCGGCCCGTTCGGCAGTTAACTCGCTACAGGGCGCTTTTTCACTGCGCATCAACCAGCTGGTCGAAGCGCTGACGCACCTGCGTATCTACGTTGAAGCCGCTATCGACTTCCCCGATGAGGAGATCGATTTTCTCTCTGACGGCAAGCTCGAAGCGCAGCTTGATGAAGTGATTAACGATCTGGACGGCGTGCGCGCCGAAGCGCGTCAGGGCAGCCTGCTGCGCGAAGGGATGAAAGTCGTGATCGCCGGTCGCCCTAACGCCGGAAAATCGAGCCTGCTCAATGTGCTGGCCGGGCGCGAAGCGGCAATCGTAACCGATATTGCTGGCACCACGCGCGACGTGCTACGCGAGCATATCCATATCGACGGCATGCCGCTGCACATTATTGATACCGCCGGATTACGCGAGGCCAGCGACGAAGTCGAGCGCATCGGTATTGAGCGCGCCTGGCAGGAGATCGAGCAGGCCGATCGCGTGCTGTTTATGGTTGACGGCACCACTACCAACGCCACGGAAGCGGCGCAGATCTGGCCCGATTTTGTCTCGCGCCTGCCTGCGGCGTTGCCGATTACCGTGGTGCGCAATAAAGCAGACGTCACTGGCGAAACGCTGGGCCTGACGGAAGTAAACAGCCACTCACTGATTCGCCTTTCGGCACGGACTGGCGAAGGTGTCGATGTGCTGCGCGATCACCTGAAACAGTCGATGGGCTTTTCCGGCAATATGGAAGGCGGCTTCCTTGCACGCCGTCGTCATCTTCAGGCGCTGGAGCTGGCGGCTACTCACTTACAGCAGGGCAAGGCACAGCTGCTGGGTGCATGTGCGGGCGAACTGCTGGCAGAAGAGCTGCGCCTAGCGCAGCAGGCGCTGAGCGAGATCACCGGCGAGTTTACCTCGGATGACTTGCTGGGACGGATATTCTCCAGCTTCTGTATCGGGAAATAAGCGCTTACACGCGCACGCCTTTCACTACCAGCCTCCGGACATGCGCGGTTTTTTCCGCAAATGTCCTGTGCTGCACATCCCATAGATCTTTTTAAAAATAGCTCACGCAAAAGCCGCCGCGTTGCAGTCAGGCTTTCAGCACACTGAGTACAGGCGCACAGCGAAACAGACAGCGCCCCGTCATTTGCACATTTGTCATTTGGCGGTGGTAAACCATTGGGGTATAACAAGCAAGGCAAGAAACCGCACCGGGTTTCCCGGCTGCGCCTTCACTATGGTAAGCATTAGGCGGCCGCTTCCGCCTGACAAAGGAGAGTAGAATGCATACACCGCTCGATAAAAATGCGCTGAATCAGCGGTTTAACGAAGCACGCACCCACAGCTACTGGCAAGATAAACCGCTGGAAGATGGGGTACTGGAGCAGCTCTATGCGCTGACAGCGCTGGGCCCAACGTCGGCCAACTGCTCGCCGGGCCGCTTTGTGTTTGTTACCTCACAGGAAGGCAAAGAGAAGCTGAAGCCTGCGCTCTCATCCGAGCAGCCTGCAGGCAGGCTATCTGATTCTGGCCACTCGCTCGGCCTAGACGCTGGCCCAATGTCCGGTTTTGATCCATCAAAAATCAATGAGGCATTTTTTGCTGGTAGCAGCAGGCAAGTGAACATGCTGGTCAATCTCGGTTACGGTAATCATGAAAAGCTGCATCCGCGCCTGAGCTTTGAACAGGCGTGTAAATTCGCCTGACGGCGAAAAGCCGCTGTGCCCTAATGCAGCGGCCCCTTATTTTCGTCCCTTATCAGTCAATTCTGAATATTGCATCATTCTGTTTCATGCCGGATGCAATGTGCTCAGAAAATTCTTACAATGCGCCTCTGATGATTAAGTGACCATTTTCACGGAGCGACAGATGGCGGGTCATTTTATACGTTGGATGGGCGATCACGGCATTGTTGCCGACGCCATGCGCATGCCGCAGGATGTTCTCGATCAGGCGCGCCAGCTTCCTGATAAACGTCGTGGACGCTTCCTGATTGCCCGCCTAATGCTGGCTCAGCTAATGCTGCGCGTCTATGGCATTCATACGCTTCCTGCACTCATTACCCATAGCAATTAGCAATGGCCGTCCGGCCTTTGCCGATCAGCGATCTTCCTGACTTTAGCATTGCTTATGCTGGAAAAATGGTGGCGTACTGCTGGCGGAAGAAGGTGGTCGCGCCGGGCTGGATATGGAGATCGTGCGCGCCCACAGCCGCAGGAGCAGCTAATGCAGGAGCAGCTAATGCAGGCGCTGACGTCGGGCGAGCGTACCTAGATTAACGTGCAGCAGGATTTTATGGAAGCTGTGACGCAAATCTGGACGCTGCGCCAGAGCATTCTCAAGCTAACCGGCGAGGGCAGCGATCATATGGCGTCGCTGCGGCTGCAACCTGCGGCCGGGCTCTGCGCTCGATGAGCTACCCCGATATTCAGGCCGTGTGCGATGCTGAACCGACGCTAGTCTGGTCATGCTGCCACACAGCGCCTGCATTTGTGGGAAGTCGATGCGTCGCATCAATGTCATGCGCTGCGCGACGCCAGAATAGCGATAATAAAGAAGCCGAGCGCACCGAGCAGGACGCTGTGCGAAGTCAGATTACCTACGGCGGCGATGGTATCGGGATTCGCTACAATGATACCGGCGTTTTTCAACCCCATCATGGCGATAAACAGGCCGATACCCACCGTAATGCCAACGCGCAGGCTCAGCGGAATATTAGCAATCATCCAGTAGCGCACGCGCAGCAGCGTCAGGATCAGCAGTCCCAGCGCGCCCCAGAAAATAGCGCCCTATACATGCCAAGAATAGCCCATCGCCCCGACAACCACAAAGGCGAAAAAGGCGTTTAGCCCCATCGCCGGAGCGAGTGCCACCGTCAGGTTAGCAAACAATCCCATCAGGATGCTGCCGAATGCGGCGATCAGGCAGGTGGTGACAAAGACTGCCTGCGTATCCATGCCCGCCACGCTAAGGCTCTGCGGGTTAACAAAGACGATGTAAACCATCGTCAGGAAAGTGATGATACCGGCGATAACCTCGGTACGCACCATGGTGCCGTGTTCCTGCAGCTTGAATACGCGCTGCAAAAGGCCTTGTTTACTCATTCCAACGATCCTGATGAAAAGAACTCGGCGAGTATCCTGACCGCTTTGCTGCACCAATACAATGATTTTTCGCAACCGTTTCCGGGATCGCAATCTGTGGCGATTAGGTTAAAGTGTGGACTATCCCGCAACAGAAGGATCCCGACAAATGTCAGTAGAGTGTGTGTTTTTTGACTGCGATGGCACGCTGGTGGACAGCAAGCTGCTCTGTACCCAGGCGTACGTAAATACTTTTGCCCGCTATGGCATTACCTGCTCGTTGCAGGAGGTATTTGAGAAGTACAAAGGGGTGCAACTCTATGACATTATCAGCGACGTGGCGGCCACGCATCAGACCACGCTGCCGCAGGCTACCTTTGAAACTGACTACCGCGCCGAAGTAGCACGCCTGTTTGACCAGTCGCTGACGCCGATTGCGGGCGCAAAAGCGTTAATTGAGAAAATCACCGTCCCGATGTGCGTTGTCTCTAACGGCACGGTCAAGAAAATGCAGCACTCGCTGGGCCTGACCGGGATGCTGCCCTAGTTTACCGACCGTCTCTACAGCGGTTACGACATTTCAAGCTGGAAGCCCGCCCCTGAACTGATGTACCACGCTGCTGAACAGATGCAGGTGCCTGTTGAGCGCTGCATTCTGGTCGATGATTCTGAAGCGGGCGCCCGCGCAGGCATTGCGGCGTGCATCCCGGTGTTCTACTACTGCACGGATGCGCATAACCCTGACATCGACCATCCACTTGTTACGCGCTTTACCGATATGGCACAGCTGCCTGCGCTATGGCAGGCGCGCGGCTGGCAGCTGGTAGGCTGAGCCATCAATCAATCGCGCCCAAAGCGTGGCGAAGATATCCAGCACGTCGTGCAGCATCTCTACGGTATGGCGACCCAGCGACTCGAGGCTGACCAGCAGCGGCATGTGCTGCTGGCCAAATTTCTCCAGCACGGTGCTGCTGATTTTCTCCGCCACGTCGCCAATGCGCTCCAGCTCAGAGATGGTTTTGATGATCGCCATCACCAGACGCAGGTCGCTGGCGGCAGGCTGACGCTTGGCAAAGATGCGCACGCAGGCTTCATCAATCACCACTTCCATCATGTTGACCTTCTTGTCGCCGTCGATCACGCGCTGCGCCAGTTCGCCGTCAAGATTGTGCATCGCGGTGATGGCGTCGGTGAGCTGCTGCTCGACCATGCCGCCCATAATCATCACCTAGGTGCGAATATGTTCCAGCTCCGCATTTAACTGACCGGAGATATGCTTGTTCAGATTGAGGTTATCCATCGTTATCTCCTGAAATCAGCAGTAGCGACCAGTAATATAGTCTTCAGTCTGCTTCTGCGCAGGTTTAGTGAAAAGTCTGTCCGTATCGCTGAACTCAATCAGCTCGCCCAGATACATAAAGGCGGTATGGTCAGAACAGCGCGCCGCCTGCTGCATATTTTGCGTGACGATCACCACGGTATAGTCCTGCTTAAGCTCGGTGATCAGCTCTTCAATACGGCCGGTAGAGATGGGATCGAGCGCCGAACAGGGCTCGTCCAGCAGCAGGACTTCCGGACGGATCGCAATGCAGCGCGCGATACACAGGCGCTGCTGCTGGCCGCCGGAGAGACTGTAACCGCTCTGATGCAGCTTGTCTTTGGTTTCATTCCACAGCGCGGCTTTGCTCAGCGCACACTGTACGCGTTCGTCCATATCGGCACGCGACAGCCACAGTAATAATGGCTCCTGCGTAGCCAGCCAGGAATGCGTCCAGTTCATAGTGCTTGTCCTTGTGTTTTTAGTGCTGTCTGAATGGCGTTACGGTTTTAGGGTGCTGAAACGAGTACGTGGGCTTGCCCTGTCGTAACGGGATTTCGGCGCATAAAAAATCCCTGCCAGATTGCCGGAAAGGCGTTATTTTAAACAAAATCAGAAGCGGTAACCAACCCCAATGTTAAAGCCGTTTATTGCCACGGTTTCATAATATTTTGCACGTGTGCCTTCGTATCCGACGGATACGGACAGAGACTCTGTCCGGTTGATGATTACCCCTGCACCGTAGGCATAAGAATTTTTCTTGTCGTTAAAGTCTTCAGCATATTGTGATGAATAGACGGTTCTCTCTTTTACTCTTGTATGAGCCAGACCGGCAAGCGCATACAAGCTGACAGAATCATTAATGCGATACGCAGGACCAGCCAACAAGGAATAATATTTCAATTTTATTTTTGTGTCATAACCGGTAGTCTCGCCAAAAGATTTAGTTCGATATGAATAACTGTCATCTCCCTGCATATAGCTGAAAGATCCAATAATGCTAAATGGAAAATCCCACTCATAGCGATACTGAACATTAACCCCGCGAATATTTTTAAAGCCTTCAACTTTACTCTGGGCATAACCCATTGACACGGTGTGGTTATCGGCTAGTGCACTAGCGCTGGCTAAGGTACCTGCACAAAATAGTGCTAATGTGGCGATTTTGGCTTTCATCATTTACTCGCCCCTTTTAATTTTAAAATTAACTTCCGCCACGTCTATGCAGGGCTTAACTACCTGCTTATAAACACGGCATAACAAATACCTCTGGCAATGCTACTTGTGTTCTATAACAGGAATCCTTACTGAAAAAAAGCTCGCTATGTATAGCAAAATATCAGCATAAAAAATTGAGATGTTATTTCACTTCTTTTAATTGTGAGGCATTTAACAATCCAGTGCCTTGATGGTAATTTGTTGTTCCTTTTTGATAAGATTTCACCACGTCATGCTGATCAAGGGACACTTGTAACATTGTTACTTTTGCATCAGCCGTTCCGGCTAAGGCTTACACAAATCCGCCGACGTTCGCTATCCAGCCATAATGGCTTTTGCTCGCATCGACATGACATAGATATACACCATCACTGGATGACCATCGTCATCAAATGCGTTGCTGTTTGGCAGGCCATATTTATGCTCAACGTCTTTGCGCGTTGTTTTTCCTAATATGATGACCGAAGCCAGCTCAGCATCAGTAAGGTTTTTCAGAAAGCTGAGATCGGGATTTGACTTGTACCTCAGCACAGCGTGTCTGATAACCTTATTGTTTTCAGCCAGAACACTAAGCACTGTCGTATTGGCGGTCAAGCCGGAACTCCAGCTTTGCTTCCAGTTAAGGATGTTTTTTCTCTGCGCGGTTTTATCTAATGTATATTTTTCACCATAAAGAGAAACTAACTCAGCAACTGTCGTTTTACCATCGATAATACTACGTTCTGTCTCTACTACTTCTTTACCGGAAGCACTCCAAGTTTAGGTAATACGTTACACCTGTCGCTCCTAAAACGAGAGCAAGGATTGTCGCAGATAGATATCTCATATAAGTCCTTTTTATTCTATTAAGAACACGTGTTAAATCTAATGTCATTCCGCTACATCCTGATAACTGAGCATCCTTTTCTGGAAGGATATTTGATCAACTAGGGATTCTTCAGGCTGAACAATAGCTATATTTAATTTAATTTTGGCTGACAGTGCAATCGTTAATTTTTTCTTACCAGTTTGAATACTTACTATTCAACACAATATCATTCTCTGTTCTGTTGCCCGGGTAATATTTGCAGCTTTAATACCGGTTTCGGTAATGAGCTACGCCGTTTTTAGCTGCTTCTGCTCTCTCGCCGTGACAAAGGTTGGTATAAACCCCGAATTCGCATTCTCTATGTCCCGGCTAAGGTGCGCAACGTCCTGTGCCTGTCCACTAATCTCACCGATGAGCCCCGCCGCCGAGGGTGCTGCCTCTACTCTGCGTATCGGACGTGTCGGTGGTGCTTTTCAGCTCTGCCTTACCTACGGTGAAGCAAATACCGCTGCTGCCCATCAGTCCCGATTTTTTCTCTTCGCGCTGGTGGGTCTCACTGTGCGACTCACCTGCTGTGGTCACGCTCAGGTTGCGACCTGCGGTGGTGGTGACCACGCTGCGTATAGCCAGTAAGAAAAACTCTCTGCCCGCAAGCAGCGGCAGATTGCGGAGTTTATCCAGGTGATTGCCACGCCGCAGAAGCGGCCACGGAAGCTCCCGGAAGGAACGATGGAGTAGCTGCCGCTTTAAGGTAACAAGCTGATTTTAAAATTTAAATCCCAGCCATTTTGCTCGGATTCATTATTCAAGAATGGGATAATTTTTCTATATTAGTAATATTCTGATTATCAAAAACAGTTTTATCTAACTGATTTTAAAAAGAACTAATACTCCGGAGATTAGGCAATATAGATTTTGCCTCATTACTATTTAAAGAAGCTACAGATGATATTAATTGTCCATTATAGTCCTCTCCAGCCAACGGGTCTTGCCTTAAAATAATTTCAGCTCTTAGCAAAACTTCTGCCCCAAAATAGTTCCTGTCTTATTGTTCGGGCAACATCACCAACGTCTAATTTATCAAGAGAAACATCCAAAACACCGCTAAACCACTCACATAAAGATGAACGATCACTTGGTTCATAATTACTGTTATTAATTAATAACAGCTCTCTAAATGTTGTCATATCCCGTACCCCTCTATTACTGATTCGAGTTTATTAATAGCATCAGTTGCTCTTCCATAAGCAGCCTGTGCTTCAGGGTTGTTTACATTTTTCGATTTATTTGCATAATTTCTCAACCCGTTAAGAGTATCTTGCATTTCTTTCATATGATTCCAATATTTTCCACTACCATCACGTTTTATTATTTGATTGCCATCCATATATTTTAAAATATCCATAGCCCAGCCGCTTCAGCAACTGGCTGCCGTCGGCTGACAGGGCATTTTGCATGTAGTCACTGCTCAGCCACTGTTTCTGATTAACGAACTGCGAATCGGTTTCAACAAGATAGTGGCTGTCGCTGGCCGGTTGTATTCTGAACAGGCTGTTATCTGGCAGGCGAGTATCCGGCGCAACGACCCGAATCACCGGGGTGATGTTCTGACCGTCAATGACGGTTGAGGGCAGCGTCAGAGAGTACTACTGTCCGACAGGCAGCACCAGCGGCCGATTTTTGACGTTTAACGCGTTGTAATCACGGTGAGCGCCCAGCTCAACCGCTGTCGCGACCTGTCCGCTGTTTATCGCGCCAGCCGCTTCTGCCTGAGAGGTAACCGCCTGCTGTTGCCAATCGCTGGTCTGGTAACCGCTGCCCTGCGGCGCGTTGTTTTCCTACCAGGCCATCGCGTGCAGATCGATGGTTTCAGTGATGGGGTCCGGCTGATAATCGCTGGTATCATCGCCCTGGGACGTCTTAGTTCCGCCAGCATGATGATGCTTTTTCTTTGCATACCAGCGCGTGACCGTACCGCTGTCGATGGTAACCCGCGTTCCGGTGGTTGCCTAGTTCGTCAGCTCACCTACCGTAGCGTTTAACGCAGCGCCAGCAACAATCTGGCTGTCGCTGTTCAGTAGGCGATCCCCGGTAAAGGTCATATTACTGCCAGAGAGAATTTTGCCCGGATCGCTCTCCTTGATCTTGGTTTCTTCTACCACACGCTGATACTGGTACTCATAAAATTCATTACTGCGGCTGCCGTCAGGCATGATGGCGTCTTTTACGCCGTATTTATTCTTGTAGCTGGTATCGACGTCAGCCCAGTCGTAACGTGTGGTTTCACCCGCAAGCACAGCTTTGTGATGGTCGCTGTTTTCCGTAATGACGGTTTCGGTGATGAGATCGGTTCGTGTTATTAATTTCCGCCATCGCGATGCTGGCATCATGCCCGGCTTCGATAGTAGCGCCGTGGTTGTTAAGCTGGCTTCCCTGGCCTGCGTCCTGATTGTTCTCATCCAGATAACCACCGATATGCAGATCGCCGACGCTGTAAATCAGCACGTGATCGCGGTTATGAAGGATGCCTGCACCTGCGTCGAGGCGATTGCGCGCTGCGATAACTGCGGCGCTGCTTCAGTCGCTGAGGTTGTTCAGCGTCCCTGCCGAAATAGCGGTATTGTCGCCATAGATGCGACCAGTGCCGGTATTGTTCAGTGTGTTCGCGATAAGATGGGTTAATCTGCCGTCAATCAGCCCGATCTTGTTCAGCGCATCCGCCGCCGTGATGTGCGTCGCCTGCGCGCTGATTTCGCCTGCGGCCTGATTCGTTACGTTTTGCACGGCCAGCCAGAGCGCCTGCTGACTGGTGATAGCACCGCTTTTGGTCAGGTTGCCACCCGTCGTCAGATGCAGCGTGCTGTTAGCTTTTACCTCACTACGGTTGTCAAAATCTCCGGCCAGCGCAATGTCCAGGCTACCCTGCGACAGCACCTGACCATCGCCGCTAAGAGAGGCCGCGCTAATTTCTGCCGCGTTATCGGCGATTATCATGCCCTGCTGGTTATTGATGGTTAAAGCCAGCCTCTGCGCGCCATCAGTCATGGTCAGCATGCCTGATGAAGAGAGAAGCCCGGAGATGTTTTCCAGCGTCTGTTTTACGGTCAGCGCCAGACTGGTGATGGCACGCAGCGCGCCTTGGCTGTTATCCAGCGTATTGGTTTGCAGCGTTAGGGTGTTGGCCTGGATGCCTTTGCCGTCCTGTCGCATATCCCGGTTGATCACCTCGGATGCGCTGAGATCCAGCTCTCGATCGGATTTTATCAGGTCGCTGTTATTATCCAGCAGCTGCGCGAGCAGCAACTCTGCTGAGCCCAGACTTTGCTGCTGGCCGGACTGATTGTTGAATTGATCCGCCGTCAGCGACAGCGTACCCGCAGAGAAAATCTTACCGCCCTGATTGAGCAGCGCATTTTGTCCAGGGTTCAGCGTCAACGCTTCGCCGCCCTGAATCTGGCCATTCTGGTTGTCGAGCAGGCCGCTGTCGATGCGGGTATCGCCAGCCCGTTAACTTTCAGGCCGCCGTTGCCCGCCACCTGACCCTGACAATATTTAACTCACCTGCCGTCAGCGTCGCCTGTTTTCCGGCTGCGATAAAGCCGGACTGGTTGTTGATCGCGCCGCTATGCAAATCCAGATCGTTGAAGGCAATAATTCCGCCGCTGGCGCCGCTTTCGGTATTGGTTATCTCTGCGCCCTGGGTACCCAGAGAAAGCTGATTGCCCGCCTGTAATAACCCGCGCTGGTTGTCCACAGAGTGAGTCGACAGCAAAAGCGCTTTATCCGCCAGGATAGTACCGCCGGCATTTGTCAGGTTGCCGCTGGTTATTTGCGTAGTCGCAGCCGCAGCAATAAAGCCGCTGCGGTTATTGACGTCGCCGCTGAGAATTCCGGCCTTTCCGCTATCGCTGTTGTTCAGCGTCTCTCCATGTAATGGTATGGACTACCTCTTCCCTCTGCGCTGAACTGAACATAATGC
>JAUHTP010000019.1:0-41991 GCA_031332935.1 Candidatus Pantoea bathycoeliae
CACCCTGCCGGCGTACCGCTCACTGAGCGGGGGGGACCATCTCATTAGCCACGGCCGCGGGAGAAGAGCCCGCTTACACCGGCACCTATACCAGCGCAAGAAGAAACGTGCGGCAAAGAGACCGCAAAGAAAAGGCTTTCGCGCTTCGTGACGATAACGCCTTGCGCGGAATGTCACGGAAAAAGGCTTAACCGCAACGCACTCTCCGTTACCTTTGCGGGCATGATATTGCCAGCCAGAACGATCTCTCCGTCACCCAGCAGACAGCGTTGCTAACGCCTTATGCCAGCATCTGCCCGTGGAAAATGCGCTGCGGCTGGCGGTGATCAGCATGGCTTCGGATATTTGCGCGCGGCTGGATCAGCTTGAAAAGCTCGGTCTGGGACATCTCACGCCGGGACGACGCATGACAATGCTCTCCTCCGGCGAGCTTCAGCGGGTTCGCCTAGCAACACAGCTTATTTCACGACTTTTTGGTGTGCTTTATGTGCTGGACGAACCCTCTGCTGGTCTGCATCCCGAGGATGTTAAGGCGCTGCTGGCCTCACTGAAACACCTCGGCAGCGCCGGAAACTCTCTGGTTATAGTCGAACACAACCTGGATGTTATGGCCGAGGCGGACTGGCTCACAGAGATTGGCCCAGTGCCAGGCGCTTACGGCGGTGAGATTGTCTATAACGGTGAATCGGCCGGGCTTGAGGGCTTCAGCGCCTCGGCGACCTCAGACTACCTTTTTTGTCAAAAATATACTGGCTTACGTCAGCGGCAGCCTGTGGATAAATGGCTCCGGCTGGAGCAGATTGCCTGTAATAATATTTCTGGGCTCGATATGGCTATCCCTCTTGAAAGACTGACGGCCATCACCGGCGTTTCAGGTTCAGGCAAGTCAACCCTGCTGTCGCGCGTGCTTCCCCAACTCGTGGCTGACCTGGATAAAACCCCTGACAGCGACGAGGAGGACGAGGATCGGATAGTGGATGTGCAGGGAAGCGTCGTTTCCATCAGTGATTCAATCAGCAGACTCATCAAGATCGATCAGCGGCCCATCGGTCGAACGCCGCGCTCGAATCTCGCCACTTACACCAGGCTTTATTCGACACCATCCGCAAACTGTTTGCAGAGACGGAGGCGGCCAGAGCAAGAGGGTTCGATGCCAGCCGGTTCTCTTTTGACCTGCCTGCTGGCCGCTGCCCGGCCTGTGAAGGCCAGGGGCTCATTACCATTGAGCTGCTGTTTATGCCCGGCGCAAGCGCAACCTGCTCAACCTGTGGCGGCAGCCGCTACAATGCTGAAACGCTTGAGATGGGATAACCGGACAATCGCGGATATTCTTGAATTGACCGTGGATCAGGCTGCCTCAGTGTTCCGGGATAACGAGGTGATTCAGCGCTCGCTCTCTGCGCTGATGGCGCTGGGCCTCGGCTATCTCAGGCTGGGTCAGCCCGCCACTGAGCTTTCTGGCGGCGAGTGTCAGCGGATAAAACTGGCCTCGGAGCTACAGCGCGTGCAGCGCGCTCACACCCTCTATCTGCTTGATGAGCACTCTTCAGGACTCCATCCCTCGGACATGGATAAGCGGCTTATCGTGCTTGATCGGCTTGTCCGCCAGGGACATACGGTCATTATGGCAGAGCACAACATGCGCATTGTTGCTGAAGCTGACTGTGTTATCGATCTCGGCCCCGGTTCGGGCGAGCAAGGGGCCAGCATAGTTGCGGCAGTTACACCGGAGGAAATCAGCACCTCGACACACAGCCTGACGTCGTCTTATCTGGCCACCCAGCTTGCGAAAAGATCGGGCGTGCGCAGGGATAACCAGCCAAAGCGTGACAGGTAGCAGGCGGGCCGTCCTGAGCAGCGATGGCCCGCCTGCCCGTTGGCATTACTCTACAGCAATCGGCTTTTCGTCCACGGCAGTTTTCTCATCGCCCTGAATCTGGCTGATGCGCTGCTCCGTTTTGCTCACGGCACTGGCATCTTTTAACAGCGTATAGGTCACCTCAAAGGTGATGCTCTGTCCGGGTTGCGGCTGTTTTACTTTGCCCAGCTCTTTTTCAACGGTAACGGGATAAGCGTAGTTGGTCGGCGCGCCGTAGACATTCCACTCATTCAGGCTTTTTTTGCATAATCATTAAAGGGTGAAACAGACTTCAGCGGCGCAATAAAACGCGCATCTTTTTCCAGGATCTGCGTGCCAAAATTACTGTGGTAGATGATCTGGTAATCGGTTGGTTAGTACATCGTGCAGGGTAAAGGAATTTGCACTGCACCCGGCACGTAACGCAGCTCAGTCTAGGTCTCCAGGTTTGATTTTTTGAAAGTGGTTTCACGCAACAGGCCGCGAACGCGAATTTCATGCGGTGCTTTGTCATCCACTGTGACTTCCACTCTGGATGCAGGCGTGTTACCCACCTTGCCGTGCAGGCTATAAACCTTGCCATCTTTTACAATGGGATGACCGGTCCACTAATAACCGCAGCGCACCATCATTTCGTTGAAACCGTCCAGCCAGCCTAAACCATTGCGGCTGTCGAGATTGATATAGGCGGGATTAACGACCTCTTTAACCGGTGAATCCTAGCCCAGCCGCACGCCAAAACCGTTCACATGAAGCAGATCCATGCCGCGAGTCGGGCTAAGGGCGATGGTCAGGCCATTCTAGCTGCTGATGGTCAGCACCTTTGAGCCTTCCTGCTTTCCCCCATCAAGGACTTTCTGCTGAATGCTGAACGACTCGCCAGCAAGCTTCAGCTCTTTACTGCCAATTTGCCAGTTACCCTTGTCTCTGCCCGCTTCAGCATCCGTCAGCACCCACCTTTGTGCCACAGCCTGACCACTGATTGCTACCATAACCATGCCCGCTAAAACTGATTTATTCATTTTCGCATCCCATTACTGAATTGATTTAGCTAAAGTCAGCCAAGAGTAGTCATTCCCCCTCACAGGAAAACGTGATGATTCTCACTTCGGACGATTTTTCTCCCGGTAAAAGCGATAAAGCAGATCTGCGTCACAGCATGCTCTATAAAAATAGTGATTTTTAGAACAAAAAACGGCCAAAAGCGGGGGTTAATAACGATGTACTTTAATCGTTTCGCTTAAATATTTCAGATACATTGCAATAAACCAATGATCAATTCCGGCAGATCCTGAGCCCGTTTGCCTGACTTTGCCGTATAAGAGGCTACGCTTAGGCATTGATTGCAAACACGGTGCTCTTATTTCCCTATGTCCGCCACGGATGTCTCACTCTCACGCTTCGCCCTTGCCACCCAATTCTGGTTTCAAACCACTCTCACTGCGCCCACGCCGGTACAGTCGGCGGCCTAGGACGCCATCGCCAGTGGCAAATCTGCGCTGGTGATAGCGCCAACCAGTTCGGGCAAAACCCTAGCGGCATTTCTACACGCTATCGACGTGCTGTTCCGCGAGCGTGAGCAGCAGGAAGCGCCCGATAAAGCGACCCGCACACGTATCCTCTATATTTCGCCGGTGAAAGCGCTGGCGGCAGATGTACAGCGCAATTTGCAGCTACCGCTGGAAGCGGGTTTATCAGCAGCGTCACCAGCGCGGCGAGAAAAACATTGCGTTGACGGTCGGCATGCGCTCCGGTGACACCTCCAGCGCCGAACGGGCAAATTTACAGCGTACGCCGCCAGACATCCTGATCACCACGCCTGAATCGCTGTTTTTGATGCTGACATCGCGCGCCCGCGAGGCATTGCGCGGCGTGACTACGCTGATTCTGGATGAGGTGCATGCGGTGGCGGGCAGTAAACGCGGCTCACAGCTGGCGCTCAGCCTTGAAAAGCTCGATAATCTGCTGCCGCAACCGGCACAGCGCATTGGGCTTTCCGCCACGGTGCTGCCCGTCGGTCGTGCTAGCCACTAGGTCGGCGGCACCTCCAGCGGCATCGTCTTTCCACGCACGCCCGCTGGACGTGCTGGCACAGCAAACCGTGGCCGCCGTCGCAATGGATACGCTCTCAGCAGATGAGTGGTTCGCTACCGTGCGCCGTGCCGATCCCTTCCGCACGCTGCCGCGCAGCCTGTTCGACGCGACGCTGGATATGCTGGCGGGCAAATACCCTTCCGATGCGTTCGCCCAGTTTCGCCCGCGCCTGATCTGGGATCGCGACTCTAGCCTGATCACCCCGCGTCCCGGCGCGCAGCATCTCGCCGTCACCAGCGGCGGCACTATTCCCGATCGCGGTTCATTCAGCGTAATGCTGCCGGAAGGTAAAGAGCAGGCCGGCTCGCGCCGCGTCGGGAAGCTGGATGAAGAGATGGTGTATGAATCGCGGGTAAACGACATCATTACCCTTGGCGCGACCTCATGGCGCATCCAGCAAATTACCCACGATCAAGTCGTGGTCGTGCCCGCGCCTGGCCGCTCGGCCCGGCTGCCTTTCTGGCGCGGCGACGGGCTGGGCAGATCGGCGCTGCTGGGCGAGCATATTGGCCGCTTTCTACGTGAAACTGAGCCGGAAAACATGCAGGGGATGCGCTGGATGGACCACAGCGCACAGCACAATATCCACACCTTGCTGGCGGAACAGCGCGAGGCTACCGATCTGGTGCCGACCGACCGCTACTGGTTGAGCGCTGCCGCGATGAGACGGGTGACTGGCGCGTCATACTGCATTCGCCGTGGGGCCAGCGCGTGTATGCACCTTGGGCGCTGGCCGTGGCAGATCGCGTTCGCCACCGCATGGGGCTGGAACCGTCGATTGTGGCAAGCGACGACGGTATTGTTGCGCGCTTTCCCGATACGGATGGCCGCGTGCCTGGCGCTGAGCTGTTCCAGTTCGACGCCGATACGCTGCAGCGTGTCGTCACCGAAGCCATCGGTTACTCAGCGCTGTTTGCCGCACGCTTTCGTGAATGCGCGGCGTGCGCGCTGCTCCTGCCGCGCCGCAATCCCGGCAAACGTTCGCCGCTGTGGCAGCAGCGGCTGCGCGCCGGAGAACTGCTGGCGGTAGCACGCGAATATGCTGACTTCCCGATCCTGATTGAGACTGCACGCGAATGTTTGCAGGACGTCGACGCTCTGCCTGCGCTGCATCAGTTAATGGCTGGCATACAGAACGGCAGCGTAGCGTTCGCCGAGATCACCACTGAAGTGCCCTCTCCTTTCGCGGCACCTTTGCTGGGCGAACTGCTCGGCCAAGTCAATATGCGTGAGCTGCTCGACGCGAATGTGGTAGATCGGTCGGCGAGGAGCTGCAACGCCTCGTTGCCCGCTATCAGGCGACAGATAAAGAAGGCGTCGCCGATCTGTTGTGCGAGCTTGAGCCGCTGAGCACAGAAGCGCTGGCGGCGCGCTTTCACGGCGATGCGCAAGCAGCAGTGCAGGAGCTGTTACTGGTGCACCGCGCCATTCGCGTGACCATTGCTGGTGAACCGCGCTGGGCAGCGATTGAAGACGCCGCGCGCCTGTGCGACGCACTCGGCATTACCTTATCCAAAGACATTCCTGCCGCCTTTTTACAGTCGGTCGCCGATCCGCTGCGCGATCTGCTGAGCCGCTACGCGCGCGCCTTTTACTACCGACCAGCTAGCGCGCCATTTCGGGCTGTGCCCGGCAGTGGTCAGTGCCACGCTGGAGCGCCTGCGCGAACAGGGCAAACTGTTAAAGGGCGATTTTGGCCTGCCGGTTGCTGAAAATGAGACGGCCTTGCACGAACAGTGGGTTGCCGAGGTGTTTAAACGGCTGCGCGTGAGGCGACGCGTCCAGTGCGGCCGGAAGCCTGGGTCTCGCTGCTGCTTGAGGGACAGGGCTTGCTCGGTGAGGCCGCGCAGGGAAGCTATGAAGGCGTCAACGGCGTGGCGCGCGTGATTGAACAGCTTGCCGGTCTCTCTCTTCCGGTGAGGCAATCTGGGCTGGCGAACGCCCGCTGGGCCACAACGATGGCCTGGTCTCGCTGCATTTGCGGGAGTTCGCCGCTGAAACGCTGCTACCGCCTCTTCAGGACGAGAACACGTTGCGCCTGACGCCGCTTCATGACGCGATTCTGGCCCTGCTGGATGAACGTGGTGCCTGGTTTGTCCACCAGATTGCCGCAGCCGCTGCCGGAGGAGACCCAGCCGCTGGAGCAGCGCATGGTCGATGCCGAGGCGCAATGGCGAGCCGTGGCGGAGCACTACCAGTTAAGCGAGCCTGATATCCATCGGCTGGCTTCCTGGTGGCATACCGATGCCGATCTCGGCCGCCCGATGGGAGTATTTACGGATATGAGCAAGAGCAGCAAAGCGGGCTTCACTGGCTATCATAGTACGCGCGACGACCTCTTCGCGCTGTTTGATCGCCTGAAGCAGGAGAAGCTGATCCCAGCGTAAAAAACCTGTCCCGCCTGCGGGCGGGACAGCTCAACCCTTACTCGTCGTCCTGCGCCACACGCACTACGGTTTTGCCGAAGTTTTTTCCTTCCAGCATAGCGAAGAACGCTTCCGGCGCATTTTGCAGCCCATTGACGATATGCTCGCGATAATGAATTTCACCTTTCTCTACCCAAGACTCCATCACATCCAAAAACTCGCCGTAGCGATGGCCATAATCATCGAAAATGATAAAGCCCTGCACCCGCAGCCGTTTTTTCAGAATGGTCCCCATCAGCAGCGACAACCGATCCGTGCCTTCCGGCAGATCGGTCGCGCTGTAGCCGGAGAGCAGGCCACAAACAGGAATACGCGCTTTGGTATTTAACTGCGGCAGTACAGCGTCGAAAACTTTACCGCCGACATTTTCATAATAGATGTCGATACCGTCCGGGCAGGCTTTCTCCAGCTGCTCCGCCAGATCGGGCTGGTAGTGATCCAGGCAAACATCAAAGCCCAGTACCTCTACCGCATGACGGCACTTCTCCTCGCCGCCCGCAATACCTACCACGCGGCAGCCTTTCCAACCTGCCCAACCGTCGCGCCAACTGGCCCGGTCGCAGCAGCAACCACCAGCGTTTCGCTTGGCTGTGGCTCACCGATATCCAGCAGGCCCATATAAGCGGTAAAACCCGGCATGCTCAGGACACCCAGTACCCAAGAGGGATTCGCCAGATCGTTGCCCAGTTTCCTGACGGCCGACGCGGGCGCAACAGAGTAAGCCTGCCAGCCGACGCTTGACAGCACCCAGTCGCCTGGCTGGAAGTCAGCGTGACGCGACTCCACCACGGGACTAACCGTTCCACCGACCATCACATCACCCAGCTTCAACGGCTCGGCATAGGATTTTGCATCGCTCATACGGCCACGCATGTAGGGATCCAGCGACAGATAAACGGTGCGTAGTAACAGGTTGCCCTCTTCCAGCGACGGCAACGGCAGTTCGCCAAAGTCAAAGTTCTCCTGCACCGGTTTGACGTGCGGCCAGTGTCCAGCCGTGATTTTGCAGTTTCGCCATCATTTCCTCCGTTGGTTAAAACCTAAAGCTTCCCTTGAGGCTAACAGAGGATCAGAAAGTTGCCTGGCAGGAATGGCTTTATTGGCAAACAGGCAAAATCGTTTTATTTAATCTCGCCAGACAAAAAAGATAATCCCTTGATTTTCATCAATTGTGGTCATCCAAGAATGTGATCGGCCCAACAGAAACGCAGCGGCAATACGCGGGAAGGTAGTGGGAATTTTGCTAATCAAGGATGTGAAAATGACACAGCGTATGATTTTGAATGAGACAGCTTTTTTGGGCGCGGGTGCAATCCGTAACCTGCCAGAGGAAGTCCAGCTGCGTGACCTGACCAAGACGCTTCTTGTTATGGATAAAGCTCTGGTAGCGGCAGGCGCGGTGAAACGTGTAACCGATCTGCTGGATGCGCAACAGCGCCGCTGGGCGCTTTATGATGAGGTAGTGCCCAACCCGACCATTGCGGTGGTCCAGCGCGGCGTTGAGGTGTTTAAGCGTGCCGAAGCGGATTACCTGATTGCTATCGGCGGCGGCTCGCCGCAGGACACCAGTAAAGCCATTGGCATCATCATCAATAACCCGGAATTTGAAAATGTGCGCAGCCTCGAAGGTGTTGCGCCGACGCGTAATCCGAGCGTGACGCTAATTGCAATTCCAACTACGGCGGGCACGGCCGCAGAGGTCACCATCAATTACGTCATCACCGATGAAGAGAAGCGGCGTAAGTTTGTCTGCGTTGATTCACACTACTTTCCTGAAGTGGCTATTATCGATGCAGAAATTATGGCCAGCATGCCGCCTGCGCTGAAAGCGGCGACCGGCATCGACGCGCTGACGCACGCCATTGAAGGCTATACCACGCGCGGAGCTTAGAAGCTAACCGATATGCTGCACCTGAACGCGATTGAGGTTATCAGCCAGTCGCTGCGGCAATCGGTAAAAGGGGATATGCAGGCGGTCGAGCAGATGGCGCTCGGCCAGTATGTCGCCGGGATGGGATTTTCCAACGTTGACCTAGGCCTGGTCCACGGTATGGCGCATCCGCTGGGCGCTTTTTATAACGTGCCGCACGGCGTTACTGACGCCATTCTGCTGCCCACGATTATGGCCTGGAACGCCGACTATACGGGTGAAAAGTACCGGGATATTGCACGCGCGATGGGGGTTAAAGGCGTTGAAAGCATGTCACTTTCGCAGGCGCGCCATGATGCGGTGAAGCAGCTGTGTCGCGATGTCGGCATTCCAGCCTCGCTGCGCGATGTAGGGCTAAAGGCTGAATATATCCCGGCGCTGGCGCAGGCTGCGCTGGATGATGTTTGCACCCGTGGCAATCCACGCGAAGCCCGCTGGAAGAGATAAAGCGCTTTACCTGCAAAGCTAAACCACCCTGCCGCCCTTTGTGGCAGCATTTTTTCCCGCCTTTTTCTTCTGCTTGTGCTGTCGCTCACTGGTTTATTTATTAACCCGTTCTACCGTGGTTGATAATAATGCTACAAGCGAAGCCGCGCGGCTGATATCCTTGCGGCCTTGGTTTGATGATTGACGAGGGAAACCATGAAACGTATCGCCATTGAGATGGATGAAGTCATTATTGACTTGAACCACAAGTTAACCGCCCCACTGGCTTTGCAGCCGGTAGCCCAACCGCCGCGTGCAGCGCTGTTTGAAGAAATAGAAGACATCATTGGGGAAGAGACTTTTACGCCGGGTTAACAGCCCTGCCGGACGCACAGCGCGTTATTGAGCACCTGTCGCAGCAGTATGAAATATTTATCACTACGGCCGCCGTGGAATTTCCGCGTTCGCTGACCCCGAAACTGGAGTGGCTCAAAGCAAACTTTCCGTATATCAGCCCAATGAATATCATCTGCTGCGGCAGCAAGGGCATTCTTAACACTGACTATCTAATTGATGCCGATGCGAAACATTTTGCCCAGTTCGCCGGTGAGAGCATTTTATTCACCACGGCACAAAACCAACAGGAAACGGGTTACTACCGCGTAGAAAACTGGTGCGATATTGAGCGCCGCTTCCTTTAATCTGCTAAATATTCGCCACGCGCTTTAGCGCGTGCAATCCCTAGGCCTGAAGGACTAGGCGCGTTTTTCACGCCAAATTTCAGCCTGAAATCGCTCGCTCTACACAGCTTACGGCTGCGTCATTAATTTCTTTAAAATCAGACGTGGCTTTTGCTTGATCTGGATCACAATTTTTCGCATAGTGCGCAGCAAAACCACTATAACGATGCGGAGTATTAATGAGTCTCTATCAACATATGCTGGTGTTCTATGCCGTTATGGCTGCTATTGCCACGCTAATAACCTTCTTTATCGCCAAAGACAGATTGTCGATCCGAGCCTTAAGTGCCTTTTTGGTTGGTGCAACCTGGCCGATGAGTTTCCCTGTGGCGTTGATGTTTGCCCTGTTCTGATTTTGTGAGCCGCCCTGCGGCTTCATGCTGATTTTTCGACACTTTCTGGCCGCCAGCTACACTTAGTGTACGCTTCTGGTCGCGCCTCAGACCACCGACGTTTGTTTGCTTACTTCATGCCATCACAAGGAGCGGATATGCGTTTTGTTACCTTAGCCCTGTTTGTTACTCTGCTTTGCGCCTGCCAGCCAAGTACGACGACCAGCCAGAACGACTGCGGCCATTTTCCTGAACCTGAATTTCATTAAGCGAAGCTGAAACAGGCTGACGCGAGGGATTTTACGAGCGAGGTTTGTCAAATTTGATCTGGTTTGCTTCACCAAGCGTTGAGCCTAATTCAGTACCTGTGGTGGGGTTCAGGCTGCGGTCGGACGCCGTGCGGGCGGCCATATTTGCCAAGTCTGTTTGCTGGTCCGACGGTAAATTGACGGTCGCGCCACCATTTCCACCGTCAACGGCCGGTGACGGATCGGCTACATACTCAAAGTTTTCATCTGAGTTCCAGCTGCCGCGAATATCACTTTCGCCTGCCGACATGTTGTAGTAGACGTTGGAATACTACTCAAATTGGCGGCAATTTACCCGGCGGGAAATTGAGTAGAGCGCCTTTTCAAAAGAGAGCTGGTGCGCAACTTTACGCGTCATCAAAAAGCCCAGCGCGTCTTTTACACCGACATCGTCGGTCATATTGATCAGACGCTCATAGAAGATTTTTGCGCGCGCTTTGTCGGCAATATTTGAACGCGAATCCGCCGTCACTTCACCGATGGTGTCGATGTAGGCTGCCGTCCAGGGCACGCCACCAGAGTTAATTAACGGCGGCCCGCCGCCATACAGGAGCGACGTTAAGTGGCTGTCGTTACCAGCACCGGTAATGGTACGATAAATTTCGCCCTCTTCCTCAGTGCCTTCCGCCAGCTTGCCTTTCGCGCCCTTGTTCAGCATCCCTAGCAGCGAACCGATAATCTCCAGATGGCTCAGCTCCTTGGGTGGCGATGTCCATCAGCATATCTTTACGCCCCGGATCATCGTCTCCCAGCCCCTAGGTGAAGTAGCGACATGCCGCAGCGAGTTCACTCTGCGGTCCGCCAAACTGCTCAAGCAGCAGATTAGCTAGTCCGGGATCGGGCTTCTCGACCCGGACTGTATATTGCAGTTGTTTTACGTGTCTGAACATCGCTCATTCCTTTCCAGTTGGAATTGACCCTCTCTGCGAAGTGCCTGACCGAGGCGTTATTTTTTAGCTTCTACGTCTTCAGCAGCGTCACGCGTCATAAACTGCTGGGTTACATCTGGCAGATGGGTCAGACACCATTCCGCCATAGCAATTTCCTGCTCACGGATCTGCTCAAAGATCCGCACACCTTCCTGATCGCCCACTAGCTGTGCTGCCGCGATAAGCGAAGTGTAGTTAGCGATTTCAAATTGCTCGAATACGTAGCCGCTGATGGCACCTTTAACTACTTCATCGTCAGCTAATATACCGCCCATCGCAGAAAGTTTGCCCATTGCATCTTTAAAGGCGGAACGAGAGGTATCATTACGATCGATGACGGACTGCAGTAAGGTCTGCTGCTGGCGCGTCTCTTCAATATGCTGTTGAATGCGGGCTTTTAAATCTGGATAATGTTCAAGACGAGACGCCATTTTTTCCAGCATGCTTTCTGCCTGTTTTTCCATAGCGTGAGCATCTTTCAGCCAGGCAAGATAATTCTCTTCGTGTGTCATGATTCACCTCTTTGAAAAATAACAATGCAGCAAAAAATATTTTTTGTTACAGCGGATGGTTAGCTGCTTTTCTCAGCAATTACATTCAGTTTTTCATCCGTGGTTTTTTCTTCCTGCAGGGTCTCAGCCAGTAATTTCGCCGCTTCGTCAAAGCCCAGTCTTTTTGCCATCGCAGCAAGCGTGCCGTAGGTAGCAATTTCGTAATCCTCAACCTTCTGCGCTGCGCCAATTAATCCAGCGTTGCGTACCGGGCCTGCTTCAACGGAATCGATAATCTCCTGGGCCTCTTCTACCAGACCTTCCAAGGCATGGCATGGCATTTCATACGACGGATGCGGAGTTCTTCCGTTTTTTCAACGATTTGATCCAGACGTTCGATCTGTCCACGCGTCTCTTCTAGGTGCGCCTCAAACGCCGCTTTCAGCGATTCGTCTGTAGCGGCACGCGCCATTTTAGGCAGCGCACGAGTAATCTGTTTTTCTGCACTATAGACATGAGAAAGATCGTGAATAAAGAGATCCACCAGTGTTTTAATCGCCATTACAGGTTCCTCTTAATCTATTAAGTGAATGCTTTCCTAGCCAAGACGCTACAGCAATTAATGATAGATGCTAAGCACAATTGCGCAAATTTAATAAAACCGAAGCGCGAGTTACAATAGGTTTGATTATTAAGAATATTCTTATTCTCGCCAAAGCTGCCGCTTCACTTAAATGACGGCAGCGTGAGAAAGCAAATATAAAATTTGACAGACTGCTGCGTCTCGCTTATTTAGAGCCACCTGCAATCCATGACAGCGGAATAACCCTAGCGTGTAAACTGCCGTTCGGCTAATAAGCGCTTACGGGTAACAAATGCAGATGCCGGCTTTACAGACCCGAAAGGAGCCTTTAGAGTAGCGCGCAGACACCGGGAGAGACTGCCCGGTGCGTAAGCGTTAACGTCAACCAACGCACCACAGCAGCTTTGCCGCACTTTGTGATGCGGATCTTATAGACCCTTCGACAGACTTCTGCTCTAACGCGCATCACGCCTTACCCAATCCGGTTTTTTCCTGCTGGTTTGACTGCTGACCACGGCTAACCTGCGTGCGCCGATTACCGCCGTGGGACTGGTGCTGGAAAATATCCGTCATACCTTTGGTTTAAGCGCAGCCGCTGCGGGATTTTTTAACTTTATTCTGTTAGTGATGTTTGCCCTGCTTGCGCCTGTCGCGGCGCTGGTGGGCAACGAGGGTTTTGCCTGCGGCTACTGTGAACTGCTGGTACATGTGCCGCTGATGCTCTGGACGGCGGTTCCCCTGATCTGGCTGATGATGATTATCGCGCGTGCGCAACCGCGCCGACGTGAAGTCCGCGTCTACCGGCCTCGGGCTCCACCTTTCCGCTGCACGAAGCAGCGGGAACAGGTTCGTTTTTTAACTGAATAAAAAATCGATGCGCTATGTCATCAATCCAAGAAACGGCACGGCCGCGTGGCTCGCTGTTCAACTTGTTACGTCGCCTGCACTTTTATATGGGGCTGTTTATTTTTATCGCCGCACTGACCGGCACGCTCTATGTGCTGACGCCGCAAATTGAGAATGTGCTTTACACCTCTCCGCTCACCGCCGAACCGCAGGGCGCGGCGAAACAGCTCTCAGCGCAAATCACCGCCGCGCGTCAGCATACGGGCCAGGTGGCGCGCATCTATGCGGTGCGTCCGGCACTTGGCCCGCAGGACACCACGCGTGTGCAGTTCAGCTAGGGCGACCTTGGCGCGTCGGAATCGCGCTCGGTCTTTATCGATCCCTATACCTTATACCTTACAGGTTAACGGTTTACGGCACCAGCGGCGTGCTGCCGCTGCGCATGTGGCTGGATCAGCTGCATCGCGGCCTGCTGCTGGGCGATGTTGGCCGTATCTACAGCGAGTTGGCCGCCTCCTGGTTATGGGTGCCCGCGCTGGGCGGTATTGTTCTATGGCTGGGCACACGGCCGCGCCGACAGGCTAAAAAGCCGCGCGCTGGGTTTGCCTTTACCCGGCACTGGCACGTTACGCTTGGCCTGGTGTTCTTCTCGGTAACGGGCCTGACCTAGTCGCAATGGGCGGGCGGCAATATCGATAAAATGCGTAGCGATTTTGGCTGGCTGACGCCGCAGGTGCGCACTGCGCTGGATGCTAACGCACCCGTCGCAACGGCCGATCTCCACGCAGATCACCACGCCATGCCACAGATGGACGGCATGGATATGAGCGCGAGGCCCATGCCCGCAATGGCGGCGAAAGCAGTGAACGCGCCAGACGCCGACTGGGACAGCGTGCTTCAACGCCGCGCGACAACGGCATCCGTGCCGCCAGGGTTGAGCTGCGCCAGCCTAAAGGTAAAGGCCAGGCGTGGACGGTCAGTGAAATCGATCGCATCTGGCCAAGCCAGGTCGACGCCGTCTCCGTCGATCCTGCCAGTTTCGCTATTGTCGATCGGGTTGAATTTGCCAGCGTCCCGCTGGTGGCTAAGCTGACGCGCTGGGGCGTTGATGCCCACATGGGCGTCTTGTTCGGCCTGCCAAACCAGCTGCTGCTGGCTTTATTCGGCTTTGGACTGTGCGCCATGATTGTGCTGGGTTACCGCATGTGGTGGATGCGCAGTCCGGCGCTGCCAATGCAAAATCCGGCGCAAACGCTGTTAACTGCTTGGCTGACGCTGCCACGCTACGCGCAGGGTGCGTCGCTGATCGTTGCGCTGGCGTAAAGCGCATCGCGCCAGCCTGCCGCAGCCGGAAACGCCGCTGGACCAGCAGTCGCCGTTGGATATCGTGCGCGGACGCTTTGCTGAAACGCAAAAAGAGATGCGCTATTTCCTGCGTAGGATAGTGATTTTATGGCTGATTGTCTGCACGGTAATGAGCAAAGCCATTATCAGCGGCGTGATTGATCAGTACCAAATCGCCTTTAGCGACTGGTAACTGATGGTGATTCTCTACACCTCTGTCTTTACCGGTCTAATGTCGATTCCGCTATGGTATTTCTTCCTCGGCGAGAGTGACGAACAGGGTAAATAATCCGCTCAGCTGTCCGCCGCTTCAGGCGGGCAGCTTGTTCAAAAAAGTTGAAATCTCTCAGCAAATCCCCGGCCTTCTCATCTTTTTTAATCGGTTTATCCTGTCCTTATGATATGAGTTCAAAACAGGAGAAGAAGATGAACGTTGTTCGTGCCCATCGCGGCCAGCTATTTGAATATGGTCCTTTTACCATTCGGCGCCTGCGTCCCGGGTGAACGCTTTGGACCGCTGGCGATTGTCGAGCAGCATACCGACATCAGCGGTGAACGCACGCCGCTCTCCTCAAAACGCATCATGGTGGTCAACGCAGGCGAAGGATTGCAGTATGAAGAGTCTGCGCCGCTGATTGAGGCTGAGGTATTGCAGGAGTTTATTCGTCTGGCCCGCGCGGGTGGCGAAGCGAAAAACCAACTGCTGGAGCGTGCTGACGGCATTGCCCGCAATGACTGGACGTGGCTGGCGGGCCCGGAAGAGAGTGACGCACCGCTAACGCTGCGTCAGGCGGTACATATTTATGATGCACGTCTCGAACGTGGCAAATCGCTTGAAGCCCGACTACGCACCATGGCTGGGGCGTTGTTAGCTGGAGGGTCAGCGCCTGCACAAAGGCGAGGTTGCGGGCGATACCGAAGCTTTGCCGCCTGTTATCGCCGAGCGCGACGCAACGCTCATCTGTTTTCTGGTGGATGCGGGAGCCTCTGGCGTAATGAGCGGAACCGTTAGCGGCAGTTAAACAGTGTTTCACCCTAGGTTAACAATAACAATGCATCATTCTTCAGGGGCATTCTGCACGTTAGGCGTGATGCCGCACACGCTGTAGCCTTTGCCTGACTGACGTACCTCTTCACGCAGCCAGCAGCGCTGCCAGAAAGGGGTATTCTCCAGCGGTTCCGGTAGCGGGATGCCGTCCAGCGTGCCCCGGTTGCAGTAAGCACGTACCAGCCTCGGCGGCGACACCTCCAGATAGCGTGCAACTTCTGGCAGTGTCATTACTCATTTTTCATGTTCGTCTCCTTTTGCGAATGAATCCTTGTATCTTTAAACCCTTTTAAATGCATTTTTTGATCTGAAGCATTGAATAAGTGATTAATTTATGAGATGAGTGTAAAATTTACGCTTATGTTAACTGGAGAAGCGGCAGGTTATAGCCCAAGCTTGAGGCTCTTTCGCTGCTTGCTGTTGCGAGGATGTGTGAAATTACTTCCAATACTGCTGTGCAGCGCGCTGTTTTCCAGCTTGGCCAGCGCGCATACCTTCGAAACTGGCAAGCCGCTGCCACGGGTATTTATCGCCAATGAGGGAGAACTGGTTATCCAGCAGCAGAAGCTGGTCTATCAGCGCTGGAGCAGTGAATCGCTGACGGGTAAGGTGCGCTTGATGATCCACGTCGCAGGACGTCTCTCTGCAAAAAATCAAAATGCACTGCTGATCGCCGCCATCCAGCAGGCCAGCTTTCCTCACAGCCGCTTTCAGACCACTACCATCGTCAACACTGATGATGCGATACCGGGCAGCGCCATCGTTGTGGAACGCAGCATAAAATCGAGCAAGCTGGATGCACCGTGGCAGCATTTTATTATTGACAGCAGCGGCGTGGCGCAAAATAGCTGGCGGCTGACGCCGCATGGTTCTACGGTCGTCATTCTGGATACGCAAAGTATTGTGCGCTTCGCTAAAGACGGTGCGCTGACGCCACAGGAAGTAAAACAGACCATTATTCTGCTAAATCAGTTGCTGTCCACTGCTGCTACTCCAGGCGCTGCACTTAGTTCGTGAATAAAATTATTGTTTTATTGTCACTTACTTCTCTTTTCGTCATCTTGTCGACTACGCTTTATCTCACCGCAGCGTCAAAAAAACGATAAAGCTAAGCTCATTGCGGCCATTAAAATAACAGGCTCTATTTCTAAATAGATGGCTCCCATTGCGCCACTTTATTCATTGCAATTACGACAGGCCGACGCGCTCAACTGCATGTAAGGACTGCCATCATGACCATTTTTGCTGAAAGAGATCCAACCCTCACTTCTAGCGATCCCCTGATACTACTCACCGAAATTGAGCAGCGCCTTGATCGGCTGTTACCAGTAGAGAGCGAGCGCGACTGCGTTGGGCTTGCCATGCGCGAAGGTGCGCTGGCCCCGGGTAAACGCATTCGTCCGGTACTGCTGATGCTGACCGCGCACGACCTCGGCTATCGGGACGACCATTGCGGTCTGCTGGATCTCGCCTGCGCGATTGAGATGGTGCACGCCGCATCGCTGATCCTTGACGATATCCCATGCATGGATGACGCCGAACTGCGGCGTGGCCGCCCGACAATTCACCGTCAGTTTGGTGAACCGGTGGCCATCCTGGCCGCAGTGGCCTTGCTGAGCCGCGCCTTTGGCGTGATTGCCCTGGCTGACGGGATAAGCAGCCAAGCGAAAACGCAGGCGGTGGCAGAGCTTTCACACGCGGTTGGCATTCAGGGGCTGGTGCAAGGACAGTTTCGCGATCTGACCGAAGGCAGCCAGCCGCGCAGCGCCGACGCCATTCAGCTCACTAACTACTTCAAAACCAGCACGCTGTTCAGCGCAGCGATGCAAATGGCCTCTATCGCTGCTGGCGCGCCGCTCGAATCACGCGAAAAACTGCACCGCTTTGCGCTCGATCTTGGCCAGGCATTCCAGCTGCTCGACGACCTGACCGATGGGCTGAGCGACACCGGCAAAGATGCGTATCAGGACGCTGGCAAATCGACGCTGGTCAATATGCTGGGCAGTAAAGTGGTCGAAAAACGGCTGCGCGATCATCTGAAGCGCGCCGACTGCCACCTAGCATCGGCCTGCAATAGCGGCTACTCCACCCGACATTTTGTGCAGGCCTGGTTCGACAAAAAACTCTCTACGGTCGGCTGACCGCGCGTTTACCGTCTGAATTCCGTTTGAATATAGGGAACAGCAATGAAGGACATGGACCTGACGAAACGCAAAAACGATCACCTAGATATCGTGCTGCGCAACAGTGCGCCAGCGGCAGGCAGTTTCGCCCACTGGCGCTTCACCCACTGCGCGTTGCCGGAGCTGCATCTCGACCAGATCGATCTACGCACCCGGTTGTTTCATCGCACCATGCAAGCGCCTTTTCTGATTAGCTCCATGACCGGTGGCGCGGCGCGCGCGCTGACCATCAATCATCATCTTGCTGAAGCTGCACAGACGCTTGGCCTCGCGCTGGGCGTAGGTTCGCAGCGTGTAGCGCTGGAAAGCGACAACAACTTTGGCCTGACGCGCGATCTGCGCCGCACTGCGCCCGATGTTCCGCTGCTGGCCAATCTTGGCGCGGCGCAAATAGTCGGTGAATCTGGCCGCAGGCTGGCGATGAACGCGGTAAATATGATCGAGGCCGATGCGCTGATCGTACATCTCAACCCGCTTCAGGAAGCGCTCCAGCAGGGCGGCGATCGTGACTGGCGCGGCGTGCTGGAGGCTATTTCGCAGCTGGTTAAGCAGCTTGATGTGCCGGTGGTCATTAAGGAGGTTGGCGCAGGCATCTCTCCGCAGGTTGCACAGCGGCTGGCCGAGGCAGGCGTCAGCATGATTGATATCGCGGGCGCAGGCGGCACTAGCTGGGCCGCGGTCGAAGGCGAGCGCGCCAGCAATGCCCAACAGCGCGCGGTAGCAATGGCGTTTGCCAGCTGGGGAATTCCTACTGACGAGGCGTTGCGCAGTGTGCACACCGCGTTGCCCGGTATGCCGTTGATCGCCTCTGGCGGCATCCGCGACGGCATTGACGCGGCTAAAGCGCTGCGCCTGGGCGCGGATATTGTGGGCCAGGCGGCGGCGGTGCTGAGCAGCGCCTTGCACTCTGCCGAGGCGGTAACGGCACATTTTCAGACGCTGATTGAACAGCTACGCGTTGCCTGCTTCTGCACCGGAAGCGCCAATCTTCGCCAGCTGCGCCTTGCGCCGCTTGAGCGCGTGGGAGAGGCGCTATGAGCCACTTCGCCATCATTGCGCCACCGTTTTACAGCCATATGCGCGCCTTGCAAACCTTGGCGCAGACGCTAATTGCGCGCGGCCATCGCATTACCTTTATCCAGCAGACGGATGCCGCTGCGCTGCTCAACGATAGCGCTATCGCTTTCCATGCTGTCGGGATGACTACACACCCGCCGGGCAGCCTTGACCATACTTTGCAACTGGCCGCGCATCCCGCCGGTTTAGGCATCCTGCGTCTGATCCGCGATATGGCCAGCAGCAGCGATATGCTGTGCCGTGAGCTGCCTCTAGTGCTGCGTTCGCTGGCAGTAGATGGCCTGATTGTCGATCAAATGGCCCCGGCGGGCGGCCTCGTGGCTGAAGCGCTGCGTCTGCCCTTTGTTTCGGTTGCCTGCGCCCAGCCCGTCAACCGCGAGGCGCATTTCCCTCTGCCGGTTATGCCTTTTTTGTGGGGAACGGACGGTGCCGCGCGCGAACGTTACGCCTCAAGCGAGAAAATTTATGACTGGCTGATGCACAGCCACGATCGCGTGCTGTCACGCCATGCCCATGCGTTTGGTCTGCCAGCCAGCCGTCAGCCGCATCAGTGCCTGTCGCCGCTGGCGCAAATTAGCCAGCTGCCGCAGGCGCTCGACTTCCCGCGCCGGGCGCTGCCTGCGCACTTTCATGCTACCGGCCCGCTGCGTGAACCCGTGCGCACTTCTGCCACACCGCTATTCAGCGACGGCCAGCGGCCGCGCATCTTCGCCTCGCTCGGCACGATGCAAGGCGGTCGCTATGGGCTGTTCAAAACCCTAGTGAAAGCCTGCCGCGAGCTTGATGGTGAGCTGTTAATTGCCCACTGCGGCGGCCTGAGCGATTTTCAAGCCCGCAAGCTGCTGCGCGCCGGTGCAGCGCAGGTTACTGATTTTGTCGATCAGCGCGCTGCGCTGGCGCAGGCGGACGTTGCCATTAACCACGGCGGGCTGAACACGGTACTGGATGCCGTTGCGCACGCCACGCCGATTCTGGCCATCCCGCTCGCCTTTGATCAGCCTGGCATCGCTGCGCGTCTGGTGCATCATGGCCTAGGCATCCGCGCCTCCCGTTTTGCCACCAGCCATCAGCTTGCGCGTCATCTTCGCCATTTGCTGGAGGATGAATCGATCAGGCAGCGTATGGCCCTACTTGAGCCACAGCTGGCCTCCTGCGGTGGCGTTGACCGCGCCGTTGATATTACCGAGCGCGCGCTGCTGACGCGCCAGCCGGTCCGCGCGGAGAAGTGCTATGACATCGCAGTATGATCTGCTGCTTTTGGGCGCTGGTCTGGCGAACGGCCTGCTGGCGCTGCGCCTCAAGCAGTGCCAGCCGCATCTGCGCGTGCTGGTGCTTGATGCCGATCCCCACGCGGGTGGCAACCATACCTGGTGTTTTCATGCCGACGATCTCAGTGAAGAGCAGCATCGCTGGATTGCGCCGCTGGTGGCGCACCACTGGCTGCACTATGAGGTGCGTTTTCCCCAGCTGACGCGTCAGCTCGACAGCGGCTACTTTTGTATCAACTCGGCGCGTTTTGATGAGGTCCTGCGCACTGAGCTGGGCGACGCGCTGCGGCTCAACCAGACCGTTGCCTGTAGCGGCTCCAATCACGTTCAGCTCGCCAGTGGCGAAGTGCTGCGCGCACGCGCAGTGATTGACGGTCGCGGCTATCAGCCTGACGCCGCGCTGCAGATCGGCTTTCAGTCTTTTGTCGGCCAGGAGTGGACGCTAAGCCAGCCGCACCAGCTGGAGGCGCCAATCCTGATGGACGCGACAGTCGATCAACAAGGCGGCTATCGTTTCGTCTATACGCTGCCGCTCTCGCCAACGCGCCTGCTGATCGAAGATACCAACTATATTGACAACGCATCGCTGGCCGCGGCACGCGCGCGGCAGAACATCTGCGATTATGCGGCCCGTCAGGGCTGGCAGCTGGAAACGCTGGTGCGCGAAGAGCACGGGGCGTTGCCGATTACCCTGGCAGGCGACTTTGACCGCTTCTGGCAGCATCGTCCGCCGAGCGTCGGACTACGTGCCGGGCTTTTCCATCCCACCACCGGCTATTCACTGCCGCTCGCGGCGTCGCTGGCGGATGCGCTGGCAGCAGAACCGCATTTCTCACCGGAAAAGATCGCGCCGCGTATCCAGCAGTTTGCGCAAGCGGCGTGGCAGCGTCAGGGCTTTTTCCGCATGCTCAACCGCATGCTGTTTCTCGCAGGCGACGCGGACCAGCGCTGGCGCGTTATGCAGCGCTTTTATGGCCTGCCGCAAGGACTGATTGCCCGTTTCTATGCCGGCCAGCTCACGCTGGCCGACCGTGCGCGCATTCTCAGCGGCAAGCCGCCGGTACCGGTACTGGCGGCACTTCAGGCTATTCTCACTCACCCTTCTGGACGAAGAGCATCACGATGAAGCACACCACGGTAATTGGCGCAGGATTTGGCGGAATCGCGCTGGCGATTCGCCTGCAGGCAGCGGGCATTCCTATGCGACTGCTGGAGCAGCGTGACAAGCCAGGCGGCCGCGCCTATGTTTATCAGGATCAGGGCTTTACCTTTGATGCTGGCCCTACGGTGATCACCGATCCCACGGCGATCGAAGAGCTGTTTACCTTGGCGGGCAAATCGATGCGTGATTATGTCGAGCTGCTGCCGGTGACGCCGTTTTACCGGCTCTGCTGGGAATCTGGCGAGGTATTTAGCTACGACAACGACCAGGCGCAGCTGGAAGAGGAGATACGCAAGTTTAACCCGCGTGATGTGGCGGGCTACCAGCGCTTTCTCGACTATTCGTGCGCCGTTTTCGCTGAGGGTTACCTGAAGCTCGGCACCATGCCCTTTCTCTCGTTCCGCGATATGTTGCGCGCCGCACCGCAGCTGGCGCGCCTGCAGGCGTGGCGCAGCGTCTACAGCAAAGTTGCCAGCTTTATCGAAGATGACAAGCTGCGCCAAGCGTTCTCGTTCCATTCGCTACTGGTCGGTGGCAACCCGTTTGCCACCTCGTCCATCTATACGCTGATCCATGCGCTGGAGCGTGAATGGGGCGTCTGGTTTCCACGTGGCGGCACCGGCGCGCTGGTGCAGGGCATGCTGAAGCTGTTCCAGGATTTAGGCGGCACGCTGGAGCTTAACGCGCGCGTCAGCCGGATCGAGGCGAAGGATGACAGGATTTCAGCGGTGCATCTGGAGGATGGCCGTGTATTTGAGACGCGTGCGGTAGCCTCTAACGCCGACGTGGTGCATACCTATGGCGATCTGCTCGCCCGGCATCACGCTGCAGCGGCGGAGGCGAAAAAACTCAAAGGCAAGCGCATGAGCAACTCGCTGTTCGTGCTCTATTTCGGCCTGAACCGCCATCACGATCAGCTGGCGCACCATACCGTCTGTTTTGGCCCGCGCTACCGCGAGCTGATTGACGAGATCTTTAACCGCGACGGCCTAGCAGAAGATTTTTCCCTCTATCTCCATGCGCCCTGCGTGACCGATCCTTCGCTGGCCCCGCCGGGCTGCGGCAGCTACTACGTGCTGGCCCCGGTCCCTCATCTTGGCACCGCCGATCTCGACTGGAAGGTGGAAGGCCCACATCTGCGCGACCGCATTTTCGACTATCTGGAACAGCACTACATGCCTAGTTTGCGGAGCCAGCTGGTGACACACCGCATGTTTACGCCGTTTGATTTTCGCGATGAGCTAAATGCTTACCAGGGCTCCGCGTTCTCGGTTGAGCCTATTTTAAGGCAAAGCGCCTGGTTCCGGCCGCATAACCGCGACAGCCATATCCGCAATCTTTACCTAGTCGGCGCAGGCACGCATCCAGGCGCAGGCATTCCCGGCGTAATCTGCTCTGCCAAAGCAACCGCGAGCCTGATGCTGGAGGATCTGCATGAATAACCCGACGCTGTTGCACCATGCAGTTGAGACCATGGAGGTGGGTTCAAAGAGCTTCGCCACCGCCTCTAAGCTGTTTGACGCCAAAACCCGGCGTAGTGTGCTGATGCTCTATGCCTGGTGTCGCCACTGCGATGACGTGATTGACGAGCAGGAACTTGGTTTTGCCAGTGACTTCCCTTCAGCAGAGACGCAGCAGCAGCGGCTAGCCGGTCTGGAACGTAAAACCCGGCAGGCCTATGCGGGTGCGCAGATGTACGAACCGGCCTTCGCGGCCTTTCAGAAGGTGGCGCTCGCCCACGAAATTTCGCCAACATACGCTTTTGATCACCTGGAAGGCTTTGCCATGGACGTGCGCGGCGCACGCTATGAAACGCTACAGGATACGCTGCGCTACTGCTATCACGTCGCGGGCGTGGTCGGGCTGATGATGGCGCAGATTATGGGCGTGCGCGACGAGGCAACGCTGGACCGCGCCTGCGATCTTGGTATCGCTTTCCAGCTGACCAACATCGCGCGTGATATTGTCGAAGATGCGCGAGTCGGCCGCTGCTATCTGCCGGAGAGCTGGCTGGAAGAGGCGGGCTTGGATCGGCTTCACTTTGCCGACCGCGCGCATCGTCCGACGCTGGCTGGCCTGGCGCGACGGCTGGTGAGCGAGGCGGAGCCATATTATGCTTCGGCCTCAGTGGGCCTGGGCGGGCTGCCGCTGCGCTCAGCTTGGGCGATTGCGACGGCGAAAGAGATTTATCGTCGGATTGGCGTTAAGGTTTATCAGGCGGGCGAAACCGCCTGGGACCGCCGCCAGTCGACCAGCAAGCAGGAGAAGCTCCTGCTGCTGGCGGCGGGTTCTGTGCAGGCGGTTAGATCTCGGGCGGCTGCTTCGCCGCCGCGTCCGGCTGAGCTTTGGCAGCATCCTCGTTAGTCTTGCGACCATGATGCTGGCGCAGCGTCGCCTGCAATTTTGACAGCGGCGGCGCATACAGGAAGCCAAAGGAGACGCAGTGCTCCTTGCCGCGCACCGCATGGTGCAGGCGATGCGCCATATAGAGCCGTTTAAAGTAGCCGCGACGCGGGATGTATTTGAAAGGCCAGCGCTGGTGCACCAGGCCATCGTGGACAATAAAATAGAGTACGCCGTAGAGCGTCATGCCCGCACCTATCCACTGCAATGGCCAGATGCCGCGGCTGCCGGCATAGATCAGCACAATCGCCAGTATGGCGAATACCACTGCGTAAAGATCGTTAACTTCAAACCAGCCAGAATGCGGTTCGTGATGTGACCGGTGCCAGCCCCAACCCCAGCCGTGCATAATATATTTGTGCGACAGTGCAGCGGCGATCTCCATCGCAATAACTGTCAGTAACACGATCAAAGCATTCCAGAACCACAGCATAGTTTCTCCCGTAGGTGCATCCTGCAAATCAGCCTTTTCGGGCTGGTTATCATCTTCCGCAGCGCAGCGCAGGCGAACCTTAATTCTAGGCTATGGCCTGCAATTCGCCGTGGGGTTTAAACGGAAGTTTTATTTCATATTTGGGTGAGTTCTCTCTGCGGCAGAAATCAGACCCGAAGCGTACGGCCTCCCGCTCCATCAGGCATTTCAATCATCAGGCTAAGTTTGCCCCCCATCGCCTCAACGTAACGTTTAATGGTGATTAATCGCTGATCGGCCCCAGCCTGCTCAATCTGCGTTATACGCGGTTGCTTGACGCCCATCGCATCTGCCACGTTTTTCTGAGACAGCGCAAGCTCTTCGCGTAATAGCTGAAGTCCCGTTTCGAGGATCATCGCATCGGCCGATCTGCTGAATCTCGGCAAGATCGGCATCTGTAAATTCAGCGTTCAAGAAATCATTCAGTTGGGTCATGGTAATTTCCTCTTAAACCATCCAAATGTTCACTGAATAGTTTGTCAGCCAGGGCTATCATTCGAACATAAAACTGCTTATCACCCGTCTTGTCGCCAGCATAAAGCATTATGGCTTTGCGTACCGGGTCAAATGCATAAAAAGCACGGACAGGGCGGCCACTATGCTGGATTCTCAACTCTTTCATATTAATGAATTGCGAACCTTTTACAGAATCCGCATAGGGTCTGGGCAATGCTGAACCATATTGCTGAAGATTTATCAGACTGGCTGCGATGCAGCTGGATAATGGTCATGTGCTGACTGAAGGTGCGGTGATTGCCCAGTGCATGGCAGATCTGAAGCCAGAAAGCAATCTACTGGCCGCAAGCGGCGAAGCACGCTAGCGGTGCTGGAGTGGATGAACTTTATTTCGACTGAGCTGCATAAAGGCATTGGCGCATTCTTCAACCCGGCCATCACGCCGGAGTGGAAAGCCGCGGCGACTGCGACGCTGACTAAACGCCTGAACTGGCTGGCTGAAGCGCTGGGTGACAACAGCTATCTTAACGCGCAGCACTTCACTATCGCTGATGCCTACCTGTTCAACGTGCTGAGCTGGTTCCGTGTGGTGGACTTCAGCCTAGACCGCTGGCCAGCACTACAGCGCTTTGCCGCAACCCATGCGCAGCGCCCGTCAGTGATTGCCGCCATGAAGTCAGAAGGTCTGATCTAAACAAAAGCGCGCCCAACGGGCGCGCTTTCTCATCAGAAGTCCGCTTTCAGCACGATACGATAGTGCGCTTTACTGGCGCACAGATGATCGAGCGCGTCGTTGATTTTCGTCCACTGTCGGCGCGATATCGGCGCGCGACACCAGACGAAGCAGCGAGCGCAGCTGACCCGGCGAGCCAGTGGACGAACCCGTTACCGCGCGATCGCCAGTAATCAGGGTAAACGCCCGCACTTCAAAGGGTTTCATCACTGCGTCGACGGTATGGCATTTGCCGTTCGTCGCCAGCGCCTGGAAGTATGGCTGCCAGTCAAGATCGATCGCGACGGTGCTGATAATCAGATCAAACTGTCCCGCAAGCTTTTTCAGCGCTTCCGGATCGCGGCTATTGACGACGTAATTCGCGCCCATCTGCTTGATGGTGTCCGTTTTTGATGGCGAGGAACTAAACGCCGTGACTTCTGCGCCGAGCGCGCGCAGCAGTTTAATCGCCATATGGCCCAGACCGCCGATGCCGATCACTCCTACGCGGCTGGTCGTCGTAATGTTATGCATCAGCAGCGGCTTAAAGAGGGTGATGCCGCCGCACAGCAGCAGACCGGCGGTGGCAACATTCAGACTTTCCGGCAGCGGGATCGCCCATTGCCAGTTTGCGCGCAAACGGTTGGCGAAACCGCCGTGGTTATTGATGGTGGAGACTTTGTTATTTACGCAGTTGACCTGCTCACCGTTGATACAGGCGTCGCAGTGCTGACAGCTTTTTGCCGTCCAGCCAATACCCACGCGCTGGCCGACCTCCAGCCCTTTATTTTTGGCGCTGTCGCCCAACGCCACGACGCGGCCAATCACTTCATGGCCCGGGATCAGCGGATAGGTTGAACCGCCCCACTCGTTATCGCTCATCGACAGGTCGGAATGGCATACGCCGCAGTAATCCACTTCAACTTCTACGTCCTCTGCCGCAGCGGGCCAGTACTCATAAGGTTGCAGCGCCTCTCAGGCCTGCATTGCCGCGTAACTTTTAAATTTCATGCTTTCCTCGCTGATATTATTGATGCGCTTCAGGCAGGTTTGCGCTGAAGCTGTTCGCGACCGTCACGAACTGTCCGCCGCCAAGATGATGCAGAGTATGTAGCGCGCGATTTTCGGCGCTGAAATGCCAGCGCCCGTCATAGAACACCCGGCTATCGGCCGCTGCCGTCACCACTTCACCAAAAAGCGTGTCATAACTTTGCTGCGCTTCGGTTGCAGGTAGCAGACGGCATTCCAGCCAAGCGACGCAGCTCTCCTCCAGCAGCGGCACGCCAGGTTCCGGGCCGCTGATGGCCTGGATACGGTAGTCCTCAAATTTATCCCGCTCACGTCCTGAAGTATTACCTGATGTGCACAATTTTGCACATCATAAATGACTGTAAACGTTTTACTTTACGCGTTTTTGCCCGCGCGGGTTTGCCGCTACGTGCCCAGCCTTTTTATAAGGGATCGTGATTCAATGGTGTACGGAAAGCGTGGCGCGCTGCGGTCATCAGCTGTGCTGCGGTGACGGTAGGTGGCAATCGCGTCAATACTTTGCTGGCCTGCCAGTAGCACAGCACCATGACTTCATCCGTTTCGGTTTCAGCCAGCTCCCTTAGCCGCGCGCGCAGCGATAGCACGTCCATGGATTGCTGTTCGTCCAGCATCTCTTCAATGGTTTTATTGATCACGTCGTGGATAATCTTCCAGTAAAGATTCGTAAGCAAATCAACCTCTTCTAGCGCTTTCCAGCTCTGGAGCTGTTATAACCTGATACCGCGCAGGCTATTAGCCTGCGCATGAGGAATTGTTAACACGGCATTAACTATAGCCGCTTTCCGGGGCTTTCGGCGACTTTTACATAATGCAATTATCACAGTGGAAGCGTTTTCCGAATGGACATTACTGGACAGTAATAAACACGATAATAAGCATCATTCAGGCGCGTTAAATCTTTAGCGGGAGTTCAGTGTGATGCTGCACTCTTGTAAGCCATCTGGATCCGGAACATAAAAGAAACAGGCCAGAGATAGCCTGGCCTGAGTTAACTTTCAACTGTGTAATTTGAAGGTGTACTAGCGTGACTGTTCAGTGTCGTCATTTTCGTAAGCAGGTATTTCTGCGTCATCCGGTAAAGGTTGCGTATCGGGACGTTCTGACATAATGATCCCCTCTTATTTTGCGCTGTGAAGCATGGGCTATAGCTCTGTTTGGCTCGATTCCGGGTGTTTTAGCTCAACCGCGTCAGAAAAGAAATATCGATGTTTATGTCGCTTTGCTAACGCCCTGCAAAAGCTGCGCGATCAATGCGTTAACCCGACACGGTTTATACACCTGAGACGTAACAGGTTTCAGGTAACATTTGGCAATATAATAAACTACCCAAAATTGCGGCAATGCCGATAGGCCGATAGATTGATGCGTGCAGACGGAGAGGTTAACAGCGAGCCAACACCAGGGTGAAAGGTTAGCTTCCCCGCTGCAGCTTTATCTGCCTTAATGCAGGTTAGGCTGAAGACTAGGTTAAGGACGTTTCAACAGCGGATCGATTTTATCTTCTTCCTGCACCGCCACTGCACCGCTTCTTTCAACTACGCGGCCATCAGCATCAGTCTCATCCACGACTCCAGCTGGCTTAGCGGTTGCATTGCCTGCCAAAGGCGCATCGGTTACCACGCTGTTATCTGCATGGTCGATATCGACTTCCTGGCGACGGACAGAGTCAGTGACGTTTTCAACACGCTCGCTCTGGTCTTTGCACACCACAACTTCTTCTTTAATGTGCGCAGTTTTATTAATGACCGGCTGTTCGTGCGTTTCAGCCACTTCAATGGTTTTCTCTTCCCAGTCAACATCACCGGTTGCGGCCAGATCGCCTGTCGAACGGCGGAAAATATCTGCATGCTGCTCATGCAGCGAAACATTTTCTGAAACCTGATCGGTCACCGTGTAGCGACGCACGCCGGTGGTACCCTCACTGACCAGACGTTTACCCACTTCTAGGCGTTCTTCCGCCAAGCGCAGCACCTCTTCTTCGCTCTCATCGCCGGTCAGCGAAGTGCGTACTGGCTAGTTTAAACCACCTTCATTAACCGTGTTTACGCCAGTTGCAGTGTGGGCAGTGGAAACGGTATAGTCATCATCTTGGGACAACCCGCTACCAGCAGGTAATTCACCGGTGTCATGTGCATCATAAGCGCGGTAGTTGCTCCTCTTCTGCACGTAGCGTCAGTACCACGCTGCCTGATTTGATGGCATCTTCATAGACACCGCTCTGCTCTTCATCGAGCGTGCTGCCAAACAGACGCTGCCAGAAGCCAGGGTGGCGAGCTTCGTGTCCTTCCGATTTCAGACGTTCGCCAGAAATCACATCAATATCGTGCTCGGCAAAACCCGCTTTGATCAGGCTGTGCTTTGCCCCTTCTGCCTGAGCTAGGGTACTGAACATCGTTACGATCTTTTCGTGTGCCATGGTTTCCTCCTGCGTGATGGGATGGCTTAGGTGTCGTCTTTTTTCCGGTAAATTTCAACATGCTGTTTGCGTAGAGAAACGGTCTCTTCCCAGGGAACCTGTTCTTTAGTTCGCCGGATATGCAGCTCCTCCTTTAAAACCAGCCTGCGAATGATCTCGACTTCTTCTTCCACTACCGGAACGATCAGAACGCCTTCCTCTTCCCTGATTTCAGGCATAGCTGCTATGCGCTCGTTTTTTAGCACATGCGTAACTTCTACGTTTTCCCGGCGAAACATAAGACTCACTGGCTCGTCGTGCGTAGAAGTCTGGCGTCTCACGGTGACTTCACCATCCCAAACCTTTTCCCGCGTGACGGTCAGCTTTTCTTCAGCAAGATGCAAAACTTCCTCTTTTGCATCTGGATGTTCGTCATTATGTGAAGAAGAAGCCATATTTCACCCTTAATGAAATGCCTGGTTGAAATAAACACTCTGATATAATCAAATCAAAAGCATTTACAACTAATGAGATTTAAGTCTGAGTCAAAAATCCAATCCTGCAAACCAAGCGGTAAAAACCGAGAAAAGACTTAAAAGAAATAAACCAGTCGATAATCACCTTAAAAACAGTTCAATTTAAATTTCTTCAACGCAGACAGGAACTTAATGTAAAAAATTTTATTTTACCTATGAACTTTCTATTTAAGAGAAATCCGAGCTGCCGAAACAGGATTTTTAGCCACCTCCAGTTTAACGCTATGTAAACCTTTGATTTCAAATAGCCCGACCTTATAAATTTATCAGTTAACTAGTAAAGATAAAAAATATTTCAGCGCGTTAATAAGTGCGACTGAAAGAAGGCCGGGTCGCGTTAAGATTAATAAGTAAGCTGTGCTGATGTTGTTTTCACCAGCATAAGTCATGTTTTTTCAGCGTTGATGTTTAAGCGCGCAACTGTTAGCAGAAAAATACCTGACTTTAGGAAATATTTATGACAACACCGAATCTGATGCGTATTTTGGCGGTAACGCAGAATTACTTTATGGCTCAGGATTAGCTTAGCCGGAAAGTCCTTTTTCTCATTACTCTGACTGGCAAAAAAAATGCGCGACCTTTGGGATATGGCTAGGAGTAAATCTGGTGAAGATGAAATAAAGCAGCTCAAAGCCTTTGACGCAGAGCGCGAGCAAGTTTTGAAAAAATTTATTCTTCTCGCCAGCCAGGTGCCGGATATTCCAGCAGGTTTTATCTCGGTGCTGGATGAGGACAACCATACATTAAAGCCTCCCACCGTTTTGCCCTCGAAGCCTCATCGCGCGAAGACTCTATCTGTCGTTATGTAGTCGAGAGCGAAGCTGCGCTGGTTATCCCTGACACCAGCCTCGACGCGCGGTTTGTCAGCCATCCTTTTGTGCTCGGCTCGCCTTATATCCATTTGTACGCTGGTGTTCCGTTAAAACGTCGGCCGGTGCTGCAATAGGGACACTTTGCGTCACCGATACAGAACCACATGTTTTTTCAACGGAAAGGATCACAACGTTAACCGTACTGGCTGGGCTGATAACAGCTTTCCTCACCGCCTGGCATGCGTCGGGTTTTACCGATCGCCTGACCGGGCTGCCGAACCACAGTGATATAACCGGCTGCCAGACGCTGCTGCCAGCGTGAACCGGCAATCTGCATCCAGCAAAGCAGGCTGCCCAGTACCGCGCCCAGCAAGCAGCCAAGCGCACAGTGAAACTGTGACCGTTACCGTATTAGAAAAAAACGTGGAAATGTTTAGCCAGCGCCACAGGTTGTTCTTCAGGAATGAAGTGCCCGCAGCGCTCGATCTTGATGCCGCTGACATTGTCGGCAAACTGACGCAGCGGAGCGGCCATATCCGCGATTGAACCCTGATCGGCGCTGACAGCCAGCAACGGCATCGTTAAACGTCCTGCTTTGCAGGACCGCGCGATTCTGCATAGCTGACAGCTCAACCGCACGGTAAAAAGCCAGCCCGGCGCGCAGCATGCCCGGCCGCGTGAAGATGCGCAGGTACTCCTGCATTTTTGCCATATCAAAGATCTGCGGGTTCGCTGCCTTACGCCGGAGAAACCAGTCGAGATAGATCGCCTCTCGTCCAGCAATAAGCGTTTCCGGCAGGTCGGCAAGGAGATGGAAAGCAAAATGCCAGGTTTTCCATGCGCTTTCTGACGTAACGGGTAGCACCTCAGGCAGGGTTACGCCCGGAATACCAGCATCAAGCAGTGCGACTTTTTTCACGCGATTTGGGAACTGAGCGGCCAGCGCAAAAGCAACCCATGCCCTGATATCATGACCAGCCAGATAAAATTCCCTCACGTTTAGCTGCAGTAGCAGCGCCTCTGTCTGCTGCGCCAGCGTGGCGGTATCGTAGCCGTTCAGCGACAGATCCGAATCGCCCTGGACTGGCAAATCAGGCGAATAATGTAAAAACGTTCCGCCAGCAGCGGGATTATTTCGCGCCATGCATAGCTACTTTGCGGGAAACCCGCGAGCAACACTAACGCCTCTTGCTGCGGATCGCCCGCGCTTAGTTAGATAGTGTAAACGCAAACCGTTAACCTGCGCGAAATGGTGCTGGATACCACTTATCCTTCCTCCTTAATTAGGAAATTATTGCTTCCGAAATGGTTATGGTTTGGCTTTCAGGTTTTCCCTTTTCGTACGAAGCGATCGGATGCGCCTACAATTAGGAAATAATCATTTCCTTATGGTGCCGTGTTAAACGCCGTTTGCAAAGCGTCAGATGCCATTCTGAATTTCGGCTTCGTGCTGCAACCAGTGCCTAACAGCGTCCAGCGGCGCATGCTGGCGCGGTTTGCGAGGAGAAACCAGAACCAGCCAGCATTCACCGTTAGCCGCGCAGGAAACGCCTGCGTCAGACGCCCGGTAGCCAGCTCGCTTTTGACAAAGTGTGGGCTGGTGAGTGCAATACCCTGGCCGCCAAGTGCGGCATCAATCGCCAGCGCCGTCTGGTTAAATAGAAGGTTAGCGGGCGTGGCGGGCATACCGTCGGGAAAAGCCTGCGCTAGGAATTGCGGCCAGAGGTCATGTCCATCATGCAGCAGGGTATAAGGCAGCGAATCGCTGGCAAACTGCGGCGCGCCATGTTGCACCAGTAACGAAGGCGATGCGACCGCGATAAGCTCATAGCGAAACAGCAGTGTGGCATTGAGACCTGCGCCAAAAGGCGGCTGGCCGTAGCGAACCGCGATATCCATGCCGTCCTGATAAAACTGCCCCAGCCGCTCCGACGCCATGATGCGAAGATCAACATCATCAGGATGCGCAGCGGTAAAATCTGGTAGGCGCGGCAGTATCCAGCAGGCGGCAAAGGTGGGTGTGACGCTCAGCGTGACGCGCTGCGGCGCAGGACGCAGCGTCCGCGTAGCCTCATTAATTAATATCAGCGCCTAGCGGATGCTGACCGCATACTCGCGGCCCGCTTCGGTGAGCGCCAGCGTACGCGGATGGCGCTCAAAGAGCTTTATGCCCGGACTCGCTTCCAGTCCGCGAATTTGCTGCGCGACCGCGCCCTGCGTCACGCCCAGCTCCTCCGCTGCCAGCCGAAAATTAAGATGCCGTGATACCGTTTCAAATACGCGCAGCGCGTTGAGCGGCGGCAGATCGTTTAATGCCTCATCCATCCTGTAGTTTTTCTCCTGTCAGTTAGCAGCGAACCTGACTCTCTGCCTGTGAGTACGCAAATTATACTGCAATAAAGTTACACCTTAGGGCAGCCTGACGCTGGGAGAAATTTTATAAGTGAAGCAAAAGTAGCGGTCATTATTGCAGGCTGCAGCGGCATGGGTGCCGCAGCGGCGAAAAAACTGGCTGACGAAGGTTTTCGTATCGCCATCTTCTCTTCATCGGGTAAAGGCCAAGCGCTGGCGGAATCGCTTAGAGGATTTGGCGTGACGGGTTCAAACCAGTCGGAAGAGAATTTACAACAGCTGGTGGAGACGACGCTTCAGCGCTGGGGCCGCATTGATGTTCTGGTCAACATTGCCGGACACGGACCGCGTGCGCCGGTTCTTGAGCTGAGCGATGCTCAGTGGCAGCAAGGCATGGAAACCTATTTTTTAAATGTGGTGCGTGCGCTAAGGCTGATTACACCCGCTATGCAAAAACAAGGCAGCGTTATCAATATCTCTTCTGCTTGGACGTTTGAGCAGACCAACCTGTTTCCGACTTCTGCGGTTTTTCGCGCCGGGCTGGCGGCTTTCACCAAAATCTATGCTAACCGCTATGCAAGTGACAACATTCGTATCAATAACGTGCTGCCGGGCTGGATTGACAGTTTGCCTGCTACAGACGCGCGCCGCGTCACCATCCCTTTACAGCGGTACGGCAGTGCTGAGGAAGTGGCTGCCACCATCGCTTTTCTCGCCTCGCCCGGCGCGGCCTATATTACCGGGCAAAATATCCGTATCGACGGCGGCGTAACGCGCAGCCTGTAAGGATCAGAGGATAACGGGCTTGCGGCCAACCAGATAGCGTACGCCCTGCGCGCCGAACACTTCTGAATGGGGCTGGTTCGGCGCGAGGTGAAACACATCGCCCCGCTGGTAGCGCTGCTCACCGGCATCAGTACGGATGGTAAGCTCGCCGCCGAGTACCAGTGCTTTGGCCTCAAACGGATGACGATGCTGCTCCAGCGCGCCGTTCGGCTCGCGCTCTACCATCATCAACTCTGCAAAACCTTCCGCTTTTAGCTGGTCACGGAATGTCTGTTCCTGCATAGGTTCACCTCGGTAAAGATCGAAATCAGCAGGTACAAGCATAATCGCGTCGTTCAGGGCTCGCCAGGTGGCCCCCCAAACGCCCTGCTGGCAGGGCGTTAGGCGTTAATCAGGCGCGACGCCAGCGGCGCTTTAGCCATTTTTCCAGCTCAACGATGATAAAAAACGCCACACCCACCATTAGCGCGAGGAGCCAGTATTTAAACGGCAGCGGCTGGGTGCCAAACAGCGTATTCATCAGCGGTACGTAGATAATCAGTGCCTGCAATACTACCAGCACGCCGGTCACCAGCCAGATGCCAAGGTTTTTCAGCAGGCCGCGGTCAAGCGAGACGCTGTCGGTATTGCGACAGTTCAGCATATAGACCCACTGTGCCGTGACCAGCGTCTGTAGCAGGACGGTACGGATGAATTCCGGTGCGTAGCCACGCGCTTGTAGCCAGGCTTCAAGCACAAAGGCGCTGACGGAAATGAGCAGCCCAACAAACACCACGCGCCAGATAGCGTAACCGGTCCATAACCGGTGCGCCAACATTACGCGGTGGCCGACGCATGACATTCGCTTCTGCAGCTTCAAACGTCAGGCCGAACGACAGCGTGGCGGACGTAGCCATATTCATCCACAGGATCTGTACGGGCGTCAGCGGCAGCAGATTGCCCATCAGGATCGCGATAATAATCAGCAGCCCTGCGCAAAGCAGGTCGGCATAATAAACAAGATAGTTTTTATGAGCTTATCGTAGACGCGGCGCCCCTCTTTTACCGCTGCGGCGATAGTGGCGAAGTTGGCGTCGGCGAGGATCATATCGGCGGCTTCTTTAGTCACCTCGGTGCCTTTGATGCCGATCGCAATGCCGACGTTGGCCTGTTTCAGCGCAGGTGCGTCGTTAACACCGTCGGCAGTCATGCCAACAATTTCACCGCTGGCTGACAGCGCTTTTACCAAGCGCAATTTATGTTCCGGGCTGGTTCGCGCGAAAATGTCGTAGTCGCGTGCCGCCGCAGCCAGCTGTCATCCATATGTTCCAGATCGTGTCGCGTCAGCGCTTTGCGGCGATCCCTCTGCCCGTCACCTTCAATCAGATAGAGCGTTTTGCCCGCCAGAATATTTTTCGGAGCCTGCTTCGCCAGCTCGACAATCCGCTGGTGTCGCCAGCCGAGCGACGGTGCCGCGCTGAAGTAGTGCGTGAACCAGGCGGAGCTATAAAGCGTATCCAGCACAAAGAGCCCGCCAAATGAGTGGCCCCAAAGCGCGCGCCTGTACATAGAACGGCAGCGCGGTTTCATATCCCACCGCGACCTCAACCTTGCCATCGCTGCATTGCCATACAGCATATAGAGCACGGGAAATCCTTGTGCTGGCCTGGCCTGTTTTGGCACGCCAGGCCACACCTTGTAGTGGCGCAGCCCATTGGCCGAGGTAAAAGTCTGTGTGCTGAACCGGTAAAACGCTGAACCGTGGTCGGCGATATTATCCCCCAGCGGCTCCATACGCGGTTTGCTGTACACCTGCCTCGCAGGGATTAACGGAATGCTGAGTGCCAGTAGCGCTGTGGAGAGGGGTTTCAGCGTGCTGTCCATGAAAATACCGTCCTGACCTGTCGACAATGATTTGCCATACTAACAAATCGCAACACATAATGAGAATCTCTCTCAAAAACCAAGCAGGCATTGCTTTGTTCGGCTTATAAAAGCGAATGCTAAACTCTGATTTGGCCGCTAGGGGATTGCGAATCGACTTCACAGAACGTTAAATTTCAGCATTTAGCCAGATTTTTATTTATTTTGATGCCGAACCTTAGTCAGGTCGATAACGATAACGCCTCACTTTTTCCGACACAAACAAGGCCATTAATCAGCGGTTGTGAAATGGACCGCCTTAAATATCAGATAAGGGTTGTGCGCTTTTTATGTCTTTATGCGCTGTTTCGCATGAGAATATTTAAATTTAGCGATCTTGCCTACTCAGATGCCCATGAAAATGATGCATTAGATATTCTCACCAGACATGACAGTCAGAAAAGTGCTATCTCGAAAGTTATCTGGATGTTCTGGGATAGTCCTAATCCGCCCGAGCATATTATGGCTTTCCATAAAAAAATGAAGGCGATAAACCAGCAGCATGAAATAATTTTGCTGGACCGTAATAGCCTGCATAAATATCTGCCTGCGCTGCACTTTGACTATCAGGGGATTGGCTGGCGCATAAAAGCGACGTCATTCGGCTGGCGTGACTACAGCGCTATGGTGGTATCTTCTACGCTGGTTTATCAGGACTTTTCATGGGTGCATCAGCGCAGCGGCTATGATGTGGTGAGCTACTACAGTGACGGCACCACCGTGGATAAAGATTTTCCTGTGGTGGAGGCTTGGTTTCTCGCTTCGCCGCCCGGAAACGCGTTTATTGCCCGCTGGCTGGAGCTGATTATGCCACTCACGCACATCAGCATTGACGACTATTATGCGCAGATTACTCAGCGCAGCGACTTTGCCGATATCCGTCAGGGCATCAATCGCGGTAGCTATATCATTATCAATTTTCTTTGCCAGATCGTGATGCGCGAGCAGCCCGGCTTTAGCTGCTATCTGAAGAAGTGTGAGAGCTCCGCCTTTTTCTATCAGGATGCTTTCCGCTGGGACAGCCTGAAGATGTCACTGTTCCTGCTGTGCAGCCGCGAACCGGCGACCCATACAAAGCTGATTAAGCTTACCAACGACGACCGTCGCTTTCTGCCGCTGGTGCGCAGGCTCAATATCCTCCAGCGTGACAGCGTTATGGGCAAACTGCTGCTGGAAAACAGTATGTCCTGATCCCAGAACAGCCTATGCTGAGCAGACCGGATCCGCCGCAACAGGAACAGATGATGCCGTTAGCCAGCGAACGTTTAGTGATGCGCCCGATCGCCATACAGGACAAGGATGCCCTGTTCCGTATTTATGGCGATCCAACTACCAATACCTTTACCCCTGTCAGACCGCTCACCAGCCTAGCAGAAATAGAACAACTGCTGGATAACTCGATAGCGCACTGGCAGCAGCATGGTTTGGGCTATATGACGCTGAGCCTGCGCAGCGCGCCGCAGGATATTATCGGCTTCGGTGGGTTGGGCGTGCGTGAGTTTGCCGGTAAGCCAGTCAATAATCTTGGCTATCGTCTGGCGGTGCATGCATGGGGACAAGGCCTGGCGACCGAGTTTGCCCGCACCATGGTGCGCTATGGCTTCGAGGACTGTGGCTTACAGGTGATTGACGCCGCCGTGCGCGAAAACCATCTCGCCTCATAGCGCGTGCTGGAGAAAGCGGGTTTATCGGTGAACGGGCACGTTTACGATGTTGCCGATGCTCCTGCCAGCCTGACGTTTCAGATGACGTTAGCGCAGTGGCGTGCCGCTCAGGGCACACCACAATAGCGTAGTGCGGCGGTCATGACGGCTGCACCAATGATAACGGCAATCAGCGGCGCTTTGCGCCAGGCAAGGAAAATGGCAAAAGCGACGCCCAGCACGCGCGCCATCCCTGCAAAATGCTCCCCTTCAAACAGCGTCGTGGTCGATGCGACCGCCAGTAACAGCACCGTTGCCGCATCTGACAGAAGGGTTTGCGTCCGTTCGGTGAGAGGCAGACGGTTTCCCAGCTTTACACCCGCCAGCCGAATGACATAAGTACCGGACGCTGGGAGCGCAATACTGGCGATAATTAGGGCCTGATGGCTCATTTACGCATCCTCCACGTCAGCAACCCCAGCAGTGAAAAGAGCACCGGCATGCCTGCCGGGACAAAGGGCGTCGCCAAAATCGATAACAGCGCGCCGCCGGAAGCAGGGATTAGCGTGCGGCGCTTGCGCAACGCCGGGAATATCAGCGCAATCAGGATGGCCGGGAAAACGGCATCAAGGCCGATTAGCGGAAACATCGAGAATGAACTGACCGATCGCGGCGTCAAGGTAGACTGAGAGATACCAAACACGACGCTTTCATTCATTCATGATATGGCAGCCGAACAGACCGCGAGCGCCTGTACCAACCAGATCTTTGACCGCGATACCGAACGGCAGATGGCGGGCATTGACCAGCAGGCCCGCCAGCGCAGCGGTTAACGGGCTCCCACCGCCTGCTACGATGCCGATAAAAAGGAACTCCGATGCGCCTGCCAGAACCAGCGTCGACAGCGCGATGGGCACCCAGAGCGGGAAACCGTTGGCGCTGGTCAGCGAGCCATAGGACAAGCCGACAATGCCGTCAGCCAAGCAGACCAGAATAATGGCCTTAACCACTTCCCGGCTGAGAGGGGAATGGGACTGCTGCATAACAAATCCCTATCATAACGAACGAATTTATCGTTAAAATGAACGCAGCCAGATCGTTTTACAATGCGAACAATTTGTTTGTTTTAAGAAACAGGAGTGAACGTGACCCCTATCACAATCATTGCCAGTAGCCTAGTGCGCCAGCACACCGGACTGTCGCTGGCTGAAGTCGCTCGCCGCGCCGGTATCGCTAAATCAACGTTGTCACAGCTGGAGTCAGGTAATGGCAATCCCAGCATTAAGACGCGCTGTGCGTTGCGCTAAATATTCCTTTTGCCCGCCTGATATTGGGAGACTGAAGAGAAGCGCATGCAGGTTATCCGGCGTGGTGAAGGCCCAACCGTGACGGCGGAGCTGGCGGACTATCAGGTCGTCCTGCTGGCAACCTGTCCGCTTGGCGCGCCGCGCGATATTTACCTGCTCAATACCCAGTCCGGCAGCGAACGCCGCTCACAGCCGCACTCACCCGGCACCATTGAGCATCTGATTGTTACGCAGGGCCGTATGCTGGTGAGCCCGGAAACCTCCCCTGTCGAGCTGCATTCTGGCGACTACATCATGCTATGCCGGTGACGAAGTCCATATCTTCCGCGCGCTGGAGCCCGCTACAGCCCAGCATATTCCCGCTATCCAGCATATCTACGCTTGGCATGTTCTGTACGGCAGCGCCACTTTTGAAACCGAACCGCCTGAAACCGAAGAGATGCAGCAGCGTTTAACCGCACTGCTTGAAAAAGGCGGGAATCTGGCTGGTCGCGCTGGATGAGGGCGAGGTTATTGGATACTGCTATCTTGCACCCTATCGCCCGCGTTAAGCCTACCGCTTTACGCTGGCAGATTCGATTTACCTCCATCCTGAGCGTACCGGCCGTGGCGCAGGCCGTGCACTGCTGGCGGAAGCCCTTCGCCTCGCCAAGGCGCGCTGTTTCCGTCAGGTTGTGGCGGTGATCGCCGGTAACGACAATCTGGCTTCGGTGGGGCTGCATCGCGCGCTGGGGTTCTGCGACGCTGGCATGTTGAAAGCGGTAGGATTCAAGCATGGCCGCTGGCTTGATACGCATTTTATGCAGCTTTAACTGGGCGCAGGCGACAGCTCGTTGCCGGAGTAACGGCATTCCCTTCTCTCTATTTTGACGGCCAGTACGTGGTCCACCAGCTGGTCGTTATCCTGCCTGTTTTGCTATAACACTACTTTAACTTATTGGGAGCTTACTGCCATGACGCAGCGTATTGCCATTATCGGTGCAGGCGTACTGGGCTTGTCTGTTGCACGAATGCTTGCCCTGAAGGGCGCACAGGTTACGCTGTTTGACAAAGGCGTGCCGGGCGCGGGCACCAGCCAGATCAGCTTTGCGTGGGTGAATGCCAACGGCAAAAGCCTAGGCTGCTGGAAACCGGCACTTGGGAATGGGCCGCAGATATCGCGATGCGGACGCAGCTGGGTCTCGATCTGGCGATGACCGATGCTAACCGGCCAGATAAGGTTGCCTGTAGCTTTCTGGCGCATACCGATCCTCTGCCGATCCAGATCAACGGCAATATTATTTCACTTGAGCTTAATGTCAGGTCGGACAGTGGCGGGCGATTGCTGTTACAGGCGCTGGATCTGGATGAATATGCGGATCCAGCACGTCTATCTGATATCTGATGGCGTCGCATAGCGGCATAACGCTGGCGCCTTTGCTGGGTGAGCTGGTGGCAGAAGATGTGATGACCGGAAGGCGGCCTGAAATACTGGCTGATTTCGCGCCTCAGCGCCTTCTGATGCCCTTTATGGGCAAAAGCGAGGGCTAGCTTCCCGCTGCGCAGTAGGCCTTAGCGGCGGTTTTTCCAGACGGTCTGAATATTACAGAATTCGTGCATGCCGTAATGTGACAGTTCACGGCCGTAACCGCTCTTCTTGACGCCGCCCAGCACCAGACGAGCGCCCTCGCGCAGCGATTGCTTAACTTGGTTATCCAGCTCATCGCGCAGATCAAAGCGTGCCATCGGGCCGAGATAATTGTTTTCGTCCAGCGGATCGCCCATGGTCAGCGCCTGTACGGCGGCGCTGAAGCGTGCTTCAAATTCTTCCGCGATGGCGGCTTTGAAAATAAAGCGCTTCGCTGCCATACACACCTGTCCGGTATTCTGATAGCGGCCCGCTACATCTGATTTTACGGCTTCATCTAGGTCGGCATCAGCCAGTACGATGAAAGGATCTGAACCGCCTAGTTCCAGTACGGTTTTTTTCAGGGCTGCACTCGCATGAGCGGCAATGGCTGAACCTGCACGCACGCTGCCGGTGACCGCTAAAGAGGCAATACGCGGGTCCTTAATGGCTGCTGAGATGCCGTTGTTGTCCATATTTACGGAAGCAAAAGCTCCCTGCTGCAGATCCGTTGCGCTGAAGAACTCTGCCAGCAGCGTCGCACAGCCCATTATGTTCGGAGCGTGTTTCAGAACATAGGTGTTGCCTGCCAGCAACATGCCTACCGCGCCGCGCAGCACCTGCCAGAAAGGGAAGTTCCATGGTATGACGGCTAGGATCGTGCCGATCGGCTTAAAGCGCTGCTACGCATCAGGAACCTGAGTTGGCTGATCTTCCTGCATGGCTGGGCCATGCTCCGCGTACCAGTCGCTAAGATTGGGATATTTGAGGATCTCAGCACGCGCCTGAGCAAGGGGTTTACCCATCTCTGGGGTGATCATGCGCGACAACTCAGGTTCGCGTTTGCGGAGTTGTTCGGCAAGCTGACGAAAAACCTTAACGGGTGCAGCCATTTCAGTGTTACGCCACTGGTTAAAAGCTGCGGCGCTGGCAGCAAGGGTGCTCTCCAGTTCAGCCAGAGACTGCATCGGGTGAAGCGCCAGAATTTCATCATTCGCAGGGTTTTTAGAAACAGCGTAATCAGTCATAGTGCCTCGCAATCAGGGATCGGGAATATGCGTCACCCCACAAGGGCTGGGAAGGTGATCGTGTTCACTATAATCAGTAAAGAGTTCACTGTAATGAGTACTTTATTCACTGTATACAGTAGAATGTTCACTGTAAACAGTGATAGTGTTCACTGTAGTCAGAAAACGATCCTTTTCATCTCCAGAATGAAGATCTCATGCTATGACAGATAAAGATAGTGAAAACAAAGAGTTACTAGAACCTTTTCTGTCGGTGACCAAAAAAAGCGGTGAAGTTATCCAGCTTCATCCCAACAAGAATAATACCGTCCAGCCGGTCGCCTTGATGCGCCTAGGACTGTTTGTTCCCACGCTGAAATCAACGGCGCGTGGTAAATCGGGCGCAATGGCGTCTACTGATGCGACAAAAGAGCTCAAGAACCTGTCGCTGGTGAAGGCTGAGGGATACGAAAAGATTACCATTACCGGCGCACGGCTGGATATGGATAACGATTTCAAAACCTGGGCGGGGATCATTCAGTCGTTTTCACGTTATCCCACAAGGGGCGACACCGTTACGCTGCCCTTTATCGATTTTGTGAAGATGTGTGGTATTCCTTCTGCCAACTCATCAGCAGCCTTGCGCAAAAGGCTGGACGCTTCCCTGCGCCGTATTGCAACCAATACGCTCTCTTTTGAAGGCAATGGCAAGGCGTACCATACCCACCTTGTACAGTCGGCCTATTACGATCGTGAGAAAGATGTCGTCATGATCCAGGCCGATCCGAAACTGTTCGAACTCTATAATTTCGATCATAAGGTGTTGTTGCAGCTCAGGGCTATATCCCGGCTTAAGCGTAAAGAGTCTGCCCAGGCGCTGTATACTTTCCTGGAAAGCCTGCCCACCAACCCAGCCCCTATTTCGCTGGCACGCCTGCGTATGCGCTTGAATCTAGGCTCTAAAACTACCACGCAGAACCATGTCGTGCGGCGTGCAATGGAACAGCTTAAAGAGATTGGCTATCTCGACTATTCTGAGGTTAAACGGGGCCGTTGTGTCTTCTTTATAATCCACAGCCGGACGCCGAAGCTGGACGGTATCGGCAATCTTGAGAGCATTGATTCCCTTGATGAGATTGATTTTGATGAGTGAGCGGTCATGTTCACTGTAATCAGTAATAATATTTTGCAAGCTGATTAATGTTGTCAGGCTATTTTAAAATATAGTATAATACATGTATTTAAAATTTTGTTAGCGCTTGCTAACAATGCTAGCAGTTTTCTTGCTTCCCTTTTATCCCGGTCTACACTGATTAAAGTGAATTTTATCAGGTGCAGTCGCCTTTCTGAGGTATACTGACTACAGTGAACGTTTTCATCCAAACAAGCACAGATTACAGTGAACAAAACTAATTAACTATATGAAAATTAAGAGTGAATAATGGAAAGTGACGTTGCCCGTTGCCCGTTGCCCTACTGATTACAGTGAATGTTTTTAGGCTTTAAT
>JAUHTP010000019.1:42091-43945 GCA_031332935.1 Candidatus Pantoea bathycoeliae
CGTTGCCCGTTGCCCGTTGCCCTACTGATTACAGTGAATGTTTTTAGGCTTTAATCCGCCGTAAAACGTGACAGGGTAGACTGGTTTGCTGATTACAGTGAACGTTCAGGTGTGTCAGCGAGGCTTATGCTGCTATATGCAGCGATTCTACGGTTTCTAGTGAACGTCTTTCCTGTCTGCGAAACCTCATCCCCTCTGCCTTTGATACATTTTACTGACTACAGTGAACGTTGTTACCCTCCTCTTTTTCCCTGAAATGCCTGCCTTATCAGGCGAAACTCAACGACAAGAGCTTGCTGAGCGCATCAGATATCACTAATTACAGTGATACGTTGCTGGAATTCATGCGCCATTTTCTACTGACTATAGTGAATCAACTTAACCAGAACATAAATTCGCGCCGACTAACTCAACAAGCGCTCAGCAGCTACTGATTACAGTGAATGTTTGATATAGCAGTCTGGCGACGCAGCCAGAATTACTGATTACAGTGAACGTCACAAGGGTTCTACTGACTATAGTGAACGTTGAAAACGAAGGTTCGTCGATTTCGTTGGGCCACTGTATTGGTGTTAACGCCGCAAGCTTTTCTGATTACAGTGAATCTTTCTCCGGTTCTGTAGACACTACCCTGCCTCACCTTCACTTAGCCTATAGAGATCCGTAGTAGCGCACTGAAAGCTGCTGGTATTCCATCACTGATTACAGTGAATCTTTCATCCATCCGATATCCGACATGCTGCTGACTACAGTGAACGTTCGTCTTATCCACATCACGATCCGGCATTTATATTTGGGCCATCAAATTCGTATTAAATGATATTTTCTTGCCCACTATGTAGGATTTCTGTATAAAGTCATAAATCATACATGTGTGGAGCAAGTATGGCTAACGACGAAAAGCAGGTACTTAAGGTTGCGCAGCGATCTGAAAGGATGCTTCTGAGCCTGACTGAACAAATCTAGGCACAAAAAGAAGAACTTCACGAAAATACGTTTTATCAGGTTTATGCAAAAGTGGCGCTGGCAAAGCTACCTAAACTGACGCGCGCCAGCGTTGACTATGCTGTCAATGAGATGGAAGAGAGCGGATATGCGTTTGATAAACGGGCCGCAGGCAGCTCAACCAAATACGCTATGTCTATTCAAAATATCATTGATATTTACCATCATCGTGGCGTGCCTAAATATCGCGATCGCCATTCAGAAGCCTATACGATGTTCGTTGGTAACCTTAAAGGCGGCGTGTCCAAAACCGTTTCCACGGTCTCCCTCGCCCATGCTTTGCGCGCGCATCCTCACCTGCTGTTTGAAGATTTACGTATCTTGGTTATCGATCTTGATCCGCAGTCCTCTGCGACCATGTTTCTTAGCCATGAACGTTCAGTAGGGCTGGTTGAAGCCACCGCCGCACAGGCGATGCTGCAGACGTCAGCCGTGAAGAGTTGCTGGAAGAGTTTATTGTGCCGTCAATTATCCCTGGCGTTGATGTTCTTCCGGCGTCGATTGACGATGCATTTATCGCATCACGCTGGGATGAGCTTTGCGCCGAACATCTGGCGGGTCAGAACGTGCATGCCGTGCTGTACAACAATGTCATCGCCAAACTGAAAAAAGATTACGACTTTATCTTTATCGACAGCGGCCCGCATCTTGATGCCTTTTTAAAAAATGCTATTGCCGCCTCAGATTTGCTGATGACGCCGGTACCGCCAGCACAGGTCGATTTCCACTCAACGCTTAAGTATTTGACCCGCCTTCCGGAACTGATCGATATAATCGAAGAGTCCGGTGCCGCTTGCCGCTTGCCGCTTGCCGCTTGCCGCTTGCCGCTTGCCGCTTGCCGCTTGCCGC
>JAUHTP010000019.1:44045-65492 GCA_031332935.1 Candidatus Pantoea bathycoeliae
TTGCAGGGCAATATTGGTTTTATGTCAAAGCTCTCCAATAAAGCTGACCACAAGCTGTGTCACAGCCTGGCAAAAGACGTTTTTGGTGGTGATATGCTGGATGCTGCTCTGCCGCGTCTTGATGGCTTTGAGCGCTGCGGTGAGTCTTTTGACACAGTTATCTCAGCAAACCCTTCAACACTATGTCGGCAGCAGTGAAGCGTTAAAAAATGCGTGTTCAGCTGCTGAGGATTTTGCGAAAGCGGTTTTTGACCGTATTGGATTTATTCGCCTGAGCTGAGGTCGCTATGAGCGCAAAAAGAATCACAATCGGCAGAACGTTCAGCCAGACGCCTGTTCAGACTGAAAAATCATCAGAAGCTGTTGCTCAAACGTTTGTTCTCTCTACCGGCAAGCGTACCGTTTTCCGTCTTGAACGTATTGAAGCGAGAGATATCGAAGAGAAAACCTTTGTAGTGCTGGAAACCAACGGCCGCGACCAGGATGGGCTGACCCCCGATTCCCTGCGCGACATTATCCGCACCATTAAACTTCAGCAGTTTTTCCCTGCTATCGGCGTGAAGCGTGATGGGCGCATTGAGATTCTGGACGGTTCACGCCGGCGTGCTGCCGCGCTCTACTGTAAAACCGGGCTGGATATTCTGGTATCCGAAACGGCGATTACAACTGAAGATGCACGCAAGCTGGCACAGGACATCCAGACCGCGCGCGAACATAATCTTCGCGAAGTCGGATTGCGTTTACTGTCGCTAAAAAATGGTGGCCTGTCGCAGAAAGAGATTGCGGAAAATCAGGGTTTATCCCAGGCAAAAGTGACACGCGCGTTGCAGGCTGCTAGCGTTCCCGCAGAGCTAATTTCACTTTTCCCTAACCATTCAGAACTGACCTATCCCGATTATAAAGCCCGGTTAATGGCGGCAGATAAACTTTCTGAGATCGGTCAGCCGGTTGAGAGATTAATTGAAACCGTTTCAATGGACATTGATAGCGTTTGCGCGCGTGAAGGTCTCGCCGAAGACGAAGTAAAAAATCATATTATTCGTCTGGTCCGCAACGGCAGTAAAACCCTGATACGGCAGTAAGACCCTGATTGAGACCCCAGCAAAAGATAAGCCTGTCTCAGATAATCTCTGGGCCTTTGCTGATAAGGATCGTTTTGCCCGTAAAAAAATTCGTGGCCGTATGTTCAGTTATGAGTTCAACCGACAGTCGAAAGAACTACAGGAAGAACTCGACAGAGTTATCGCAGAGACATTACGCAAGCATTTTGGAGAACAGTAAGACAATAATCCGGGTAAGGCTTACCCGGATTTTTTTATTCTACCTTAGCTGCCTGGGCAAAGGCTGGTGGGGCATCGCCTGTGGCGGCCAGATCAATACTGCCAATATTCAACCCTTCCAGCATCTGTGGTACGGCAGGAAATTCAACTCAGCGTACGTTAATCCCCTCTTTCTTAAAGGCTGTTTCCAGCGTGCCACGATACTTTAGCAGCGCAAAGATGTTGGCTTTCTGGTAGCCAATATTGACACTTTTCGGTGCGGCGTAGGCGACAGTTGCCAGCGAGCTCAATGCGAGCGTAAGGGCACTAAAAGCGATTCCATGAACTTTCATTATTTTCTCTCCAAGTGTTTTCGCTAACCTGATTAAATCGAATATATAACCAATAAATAACGATTTAAGTTTGCTTATACTCCGGAAGAATAGAGATCGCTTAACTGTTACGGCATTCGTGATGCCTGAACAGAGGGAGAAAACAGGGTTAACACAGGCAGATAGATAATACTTAGCACGTTAATAATTTGTAGTGATAATCAAACAGCAATTCGCTAAGCCTTCTGTCAGGATACTGCCCAAAATGCCCATCTGAGGTTCATTCACTGTATGAAGTGGTTTTCAAAAAGCGCGCAGCTGTTCTCTGGCAAAACTTGCCTCGCCGCGTTTTTAGCTCTCTATATCGCATTAAAACTTAATTTAGATAAGCCAGCCTGGTCGCTGACCACCGTTTATGTCACATCCCAACTCTACTCTGCATCAACAATCTCCAAATCTTTAGGAATGATACTGGGCGGACTGTTCGTCTTACTTATTTATCCCGCCACCGTGCAGGATCCGATGTTATTTAGCTTGTGCATTTCCATGTGGGTTGCGCTCTGTCTGTATCTGTCATTGCATGACCGCACGCCAAAAAGCTATGTATTTATGCTGGCAGGATACAGCGCTGCAATTATGGGCTTCCCTGACGTCACAGCACCTGCCAGCATTACTTACACCGTCATCTCACGTATTGAAGATATTAGCGTTGCGATCCTGTGTAGCAGCCTGGTCCATCGACTCATCATGCCGGTTTCAATGAGCAGCATGCTTGAGCAGAGCGTAAACTTCTGGTATCAGAACGCCAGAAAGTTGTACACAGAACTGATAACGGTTATGCCAAAAGAGAAGTCGCTGGAGCAAGAAGATATTTTGATCCAGATGGCTAACTATCCGCTCAATGTCGAAACGCTCATCACGCACTGTGTTTATGAGGGCGAAGCTGCGCGGCGGCTAATCAGGCTGGTCAGCGTCCAGTACCAGCACCTCTCCTATTTGATTCCCACCCTGACGGCTATTGAGGCGCGCCTTACCTTACTGGCGGAACAGCAGATACCGTTCCCTGAACAGGTTGCGCAGGCGTTCCAGCAATTTTTGCAGTGGCTGAACAGCACGGAGCATGGCGCTGAAACGCTGGTGATTAAAGAGCGGTTAAACACCGCGCAGCAGCATTTAAAAGCAGACTGGGAAAGCGGCAGGTTAAATATTGAAGCGAGTCTTTTACTGACTGGGCTGCTTGAGAGGCTGCTCAATTTTGTTCGTATCGCCGAAGCCTACCAGACCGTTGGCGATCGCGTCAGCGACCTGACGCCCAGCGCCCGTCCGGGTAAAGTGGCTCGCAGCCATGAACACGTCGATAAGGGCATGCTTCTGTTGTCGTGTTTAACCGCCTTCCTCGCGACCTTTGTCTCCTTCCTTTTCTGGATCGGCAGCGGCTGGGTCGATGGTTCGACCGCACCGATGATGGTCGCTGTTCTCTGTTCTCTGTTCTCTGTTCCTTCTTTGCTGCAATTTATCACTGCTGTTGAGCTAAACAGCGCGTCACTGGTCATGCGGCAGCAGTTTGTTACGCGCACGCTGGATAAGGTCAATGTGATCCTGCCGCGCAAACGCATCGATAGCGATTCAGAACTGGCCGCAGGCGGTAATTTGATTACCGAGGACTGGCTGGGCGCAAACTGCTTCGATTTTTATGCACGCCACCAGTCGCTACTGGCAGAGCAAGGGATTAGCAGCGATCGTTTCTTTGGCGAGCTGCGCATCTTTCTCAAGAACCATATCCGCGTATTGCAGAGTCAGCCGCATGAGGTATTGCTGGAGGAACTGAACCAGCTGATCCTGTCGCTGGAAGCGCTTACCCGCCATCACGTTGGCTTTTATATGCCGCTGTTTCATCTGTTCAACGTCAGGCTTTCGCTGTTTCCTCTGGCGCGCTGGCCAGAAACTCCCTTGATAAAGGCTTAACCGAAGCAAACCAGCCCGTCAGTGGCTGGTTTTTTTTGCTGACAATATCAGGCATGCTATAGCCACTAACAACAATGTGCAGGTGTGGTGTAATAATGAAAACAATCGGCTTATTAGGCGGCATGTCATGGGAATCCACCGCGCATCTATCTACCGGATCCTGAACGAAGAGGTCAAAGGCGCACTCGGTGGTCTGCATTCTGCACGCGTGGTGCTGTATAGCGTAGATTTTGCTGAAATAGAAAAGCTGCAAAGCACTGGGCGCTGGGATGAAGCCGGTGTTCAGCTGGCGCAGGCTGCACAGGCTCTGGCACGCGCGGGCGCAGACTTTCTGGTACTGGCTACCAACACCATGCATAAGGTAGCACCGCAAATTCAGCAAGCAGTCGATATTCCCTTACTCCATATTGCAGATGCCACTGGGAACGTATCCGGGATCGCGGGCTGAAAAAAATCGGGTTACTTGCGACGCGCTTTACCATGGAAGAGGCGTTTTATCGCGGGTGCTTGGCAGACGGATATGGTCTGGAGGTCATTACTCCCGATCAGGCCGATCGTGAACTCGTGCATCAGGTTATCTATCAGGAGCTATGTCAGGGCGTGGTTAATGCTGAATCGCGGTTAAAATTTCGTAACGTGATGGCAAAGCTTACCGCGCAGGGTGCGGAAGGGATCATCCTCGGCTGTACTGAGATTACGATGCTGGTGAATACAGAGGATGCCAGCGTGCCATTTTTTGATACCACCCAGATCCATGCACAGAGCGCTGTACGAAATGCGTTGATGTGATCTAAATCGCACTTTTGTTGGTCTTATAATAATAACTAGAGTTATTATGTGTCCCATCGAAGGCATTTTGCCTCGTACTAACAAAAGAAGGATTTTGACCATGAAAAACGTAAAAACGCTGGCTATTGCCGCTGTCGCTGCACTTTCAATGATCTCAGGCAGTTTTGCCGCAGAAAGCATCTCCGCACACGGCAGCACGCTGGATAGCGCAGAAGCGCATATCGCGGCGAAAGCACAGGCTGAGGGCGCAAGCAGCTATAAAATTACCAGCGTACGCGCCGACAACGGTGTCTACATGACCGCTGAAATCTATAAATAACGGATGGTCGTACAGGGAAGTAGCGCGTCAGTGGGCCAACCATCGACTGGCTGCTTTTCTGCAACAGGCCGCCCGGCATGATAACCTCGCACGCCGCGTCCTTTAGCAAATGGGCGATAAAATCGCTGACGGTAATCACCGTTATGTCAGTGCGCTCGCTCAGCAGACGCGCCAGCAGCGCGTTAGTGCTGCCGTCTTCGATAACACCGCATCGCCTGTTTCAATCAGGCTGGCAGCGTGGTTCGCCAGCGCCTGCTTGAGATCATAATGGGTATGCATACGCATACCCACGTTATCGCTATCCAGCGCCAGTGCGGAACCGTGGACGCGACGCAGAAAGTGGTTGCGCTCCAGCAGGTTCAAATCCTGACGGACGGTGACTTCAGAGACGCCGGTTAGCTGCGCCAGCTCGCTAACCGAGACGCTGCCGCGCGTATTAACGAGTTCAATAATCTGTTGGTGTCGAGCGTTCATGCGAGCCGTTGACGGAGAAAGAGTTGCGCCAGTGTAGCAGAGATGGGCCGCGCAGTAGACGCTGCGCGGCAATTGCTCAGGCCAGGCCAAGCGCGCGGCGGCCGTTGTCGTTGAGATCGTCGAGCGTAAAACGATCGCGCCAGCCAGTTTCGCAATCTTCCGGGGGAAAATCGGCGGGCGACCGGCCTTGCGCTAGCGCTTCAGCCACCTGCTGCGCACAGGCCAGATTTTTTATCACACATGGGCGCGGCGAGAATGTACATCACGTTTCCCCAGCCCTGCTGGTTTTGCACCGGGGCGACTGAATGGATCACGTCGCAGTGCCACCAGACAGAATCGCCCGCTTCCAGCGCCGCAGAGTTCGTCATCGGGTACGTCGTCCAGTGGTCGCAGCAGGATATAAGCCATCGCTTCAGGTGCCGGTACCACATGTAACAGCCCTTGTCCGGCAATCATCATATCTGACAGCGCAGTCCAGCCCTGAAAGGTACGGAACGCGGAGCATTTCGTGGTGTCCGGCACATCATATTCGTTTACTTCAGTACGCCATGCCGCATCCCAGGGATCGTAAGCATCAATATTGCTGTGAAAAACGCTGGCTGCTGATAAGCCGGTAGCAGCCAGCGTTCCAGCGCGCCGGAATCGGTATGCGCGCCCAGTCCTTTTGACGTCGTGCCCGGCGGACGGCAACGAATGCGGTCGGGATAGATAATGCTGACGTCTGGATCAAACCATTATTTACCCTCAGATGAGAAGCGCCACAGACGGTTGAGGAATGACTGTACTTGGGGCGTTGCGTCGCTCTGGCGCGCCTGAATTTGGGCCTGCGACCAGTAAACCGGAAACATCTCCGGGCGAGACGCTTCCAGACTGCCAAAGAAGTTATCGCCAGGACCGCGATACTGGGCATCAAAGTCGTTTAAATCGAGGTAATCCAGCAGCGACTGGTCCCATGCCAGCGCCTGTTCGCGTGGAAATTGCTGCTTAACTACCATACAGCTGCGTCGCTTGATACGCGCTAAGGTTTCATTCGAAACCTTACCCTGGGATAGCTTCATATGCGACCACAGGCCAGGCAGTGCCGTATTGCTGTTCATCAGCCTTAGCTTCTGCTATCGCCTCTTCGATACGTTGACAGACCTGAGCCAAAAGCGCTTCGACATCGCCGATTTGTTGGCGGAACTACTGTTTGAAGCTGACCACAGCTGCGCTAATATCTGTCGGCAGCGGCGTAGCTTGCATCTGTTTTGTCATACTGGCCTCCGATAATGAGGTAAGATTTTTCATTTGTAATATATTTCATTTCGTTCGTAAGTTTAATTAGCGGAGCTACGCCTGCGCAACTTTGAATTGTGTGAGCCTGCACACAGTCCGTCAGGAAAGATCCGAAAGCCCTGAACATTCTTATTATTAGAATTCTCATTAATCCACACTGCGGGTAAGCTTTACCCATTGAGTGGGCAACACTGAAACAACAGCCTTAGCAAGGAGATGACAATGGCGGTAAAGATGATTGCGGTGGATATGGATGGCACCTTCTTGGATGATAACAAGGAATACAATGTGCAGCGCTTTTTACGGCAGTACGCGCTGTTAAAAGAGAAGGGCATTCGTTTTGTGGTCGCCAGTGGCAATCATTATTACCAGCTGCAGCGTGACTTCCCCGACATCAAAGACGAATTTTGTAGCTGAGAATGGTGCCTGGGTTTCAGACAGCAATGGAAGATATCTTCTGCGGCGAGCTGGCGCAGGCGCGCGTCCACCAGGTGCTGGATATTCTGGTGAAAGAGCCGGAGATCACCACGGTGGTGGCGGCCGCAACGGCGCTTATATCCACACTTCCGCGTCCGACGAAGTGGTAAATTTGCTCTCGAACCACTATGCGAGACTGGAAAAGCGTGACGATCTTTACAGCATCAACGACACCATTTTTAAATTCTCTCTCAATCTGGGGCATGAAGGCGTCGATGCGCTGCTGCATAACCAGCTGGGAGAAATTGAAAACATCATGCACCCGGTTTCCAGCGGCTACGGGTTTATCGATCTGATCATTCCCGGCTGCCATAAAGTGCACGGTATCGCGCTGCTTCAGGAAAAATGGGGCATCAGCGATTGCGAAGTGGTGGCAATAGGCGACAGCGCCAACGATCTGGAAATGCTGCGTCAGGCCTGCTTCAGCTTTGCCATGGCCAACGCCGTTGAGTCGGTGCGTGCCGTGGCGCGTTACAGGACAGAGAGCAGTAACGATGATGGCGCGTTAAACGTTATCGTCCGCATACTCTCGCGCGAATTCCCGTTCGGCTAAACGCCTGCTGTCCCCGGATGGGCTGCATCCGGGGACGCTTCTGCATTTCTCTCTACCTGCCGCGCTGCGTGAAGATGGCTCTCCATCTCATCCAGCGCTGCCTGATTTTCTAGGCCCCAGTGATACATCTGCTCAATAGGCTCGGCAAAAGTCTTGCCCGGCGGCGGCGTCAGCGCATATTCCACTTTGGGCGGCACCACCCTCAAACACCTGACGTGATACCAGCCCGCGCTGCTACAGTTAACGCAGCGTCTGCACTAACATTTTTTTCGAAATCCCCTGCAAACTACGCTGCAACTCTCCCGTACGCGCGCGATGTTCCGGCCAGTGATAGAGCGCGTGCAGCACCATGGTGCTCCACTTCACGGCAAACCGGTCCAGCAGCCGACGCGGCGGCGAATCGGCAAAAAACGTCAACTTTCCGTCAATCTAGGCAGGCATAAGTGGTGTTCCTTAATGGTAACCAAAAGGTAACTACTACCAATAAGGTTTCCAGATGTCTATAGTGGGCCGCTTTCTTTACTGCGCAAAGCAGACATCCGGAGGACACGATTAAAATTAATGCACTGGTCGCTCAACAGGCGACGCAACCGCTGGCAGCAGGCTAGGTCGAACTGCGCGACCTGCAACCGGACGACGTCAAAATCGCCATGATGTATTGTGGCGTATGCCATTCCGATCTCCATATGGCGCGCAACGAGTCGGGCGTCAGCCGCTATCCGCTGGTGCCTGGCCATGAAATTGTGGGTCGTGTTGAGGAGACGGGCACGAACGTAACTACTTTCAAAGCGGGCTATATTGTGGGCGTTGGTGTCATGGTGGATTCCTGCAGCCACTGCCACTTTTGACAACAGCATGAAGAGCAGTACTGCGAGGCTGGCTTTACCCCTACCTACAACGGTACCGACAAATACACCGGTGGCACCACTTTCGGCGGTTACGCTCAGCATGTGATCGCCGATCAGCGTTTTGTAGTTTCGGTTCCGCAAAATCTGGATCTCGGAGCCGTTGCGCCGCTGTTGTGTGCAGGCGTCACCGTCTTGTCGCCGCTGCGTCACTATAATGTGAAGCCGGGCGACAAAGTGGGCGTTATTGGTCTGGGCGGTCTGGGGCATATGGCGGTTAAACTGGCCAGCTGCATCCGTCACCGAACGTTACGCCAATGGTGTTCCGTCGACTGAGTATCAGCGGCACCTTGATCGGCAGCATCCGTGAAACCCAGGATATGCTTGATTTCTGCAGTCAGCACAATATCACTGCTGCCGTCGAAATGATTGCGGGTGAGGAAATTGAAACGGCCTTTGCCCGTATGCTGAAAAGCGATGTGAAATACCGCTTCTTTATTGATATGTAGAAAACGCACTGGTAACAGTGTTGCTAGGGACTTATTAATAAGCCCCTTGATTTAAAAGCATTTCAGCCTGAAATCGCCAGCTTTGCCTGGTAGGTATTACTTTCCTGCTTCGCGGTTTTTTCATTATCCTAAAGCAGTATTACTGATTACAGTGAATGTTTGTTTTTGACCACGCTTGATTAAATTGTGTGCGGGGATTGTTCAGGCTTTCAACAAAAAGGCCCGTTTACTGGATGAAAGCGCTGCACGGGTAACATTGACAGTAATCAGTAACCTCTCATCAAGGCCTGCTATTCGGATGACATGAAAACAGATTAAACATTCACTGTAATCAGCTAAAGCTCCAACCCCTCTGCGCATGACACCTCACCGACAGCGTTCACTGTAATCAGTAAAGCGCCGCTTGTTTGTCCCGGTTTTACCTCAGCTGTCACCCCAGAAACAGGATGACATTAGCCAGCGGCACCGGTAAAGTCGGCTTTTATTTTTAACAGGAGATAGTAGTGGAAAAGCTATTTGTTTACGGCACCTTATGCCCCGGCCGCTCTAACGCCCATATGCTGGAGAACATCGGCGGCGAGTGGCTGGCTGGTTCGGTCAAAGGCGTACTGCATGAATCAGGCTGGGGCGCAGCGATGGGGTTTCCGCCTGTTCAGCTGGATGCGCAGGGCTCACCCGTTCAGGGCTATATTTTTCAGTCGAGCCGCCTGTCGCAACACTGGCCAATGCTGGATGAATTTGAAGCAGGTTACGATCGCGTACCTGTTACAGTGAACACTGAAAACGGCGAGCATGTTACCGCCTAGGTTCACCAGATTCGCCTGCCTAAGACAAAAGGTGTCAGACAGTAAACGCTGGCACCCTGAATTCCTTCCTGACGCTTCGCCTGATAATAACCCGCTATTTTACTGGCAATACCGCGCCTCCCTGACTGGTTTTTAATCATTACTCTTAACACTTTCTTTACAAGCGTGTTGCTGACTCGGTTGTAGTCAACTGCATTCGCCGTTAAACCATCTTGCCAGCCAGAAAGTTCCTGGCGATTCCCGGAGTCGATGATGAGAACCTCCAAAAACGCACGTACTCTCGCTACTATGATATTCCTCGGTGTTCTCCTGACGCCGCTCTCGGCAATAGTGTGGGACAATCTTACGGTATTCGGCGACAGCCTGAGCGACGGCGGTAATATTTTGGCCGTTATACCAGGGATAGCAATCGTTACCGCTGGGCTGAAATCGACCCGTACCGCCTTTAGCAGTACCACCGGCGCGCGGGACAATAACTGGCTGGACGTTGCCGTCGGTGCCAACGTTCCACTGGGTGAGAGGGTTAACGCATTTGCTGGCGTGTCTGCTGTCGGCGGTAATATTGACGCGCACCAGCTAAGCTGGAATGTTAGCGTAAACGCCACCTTCTAATAGCTGCGCATAACCTGCGTTAGTGCAGTTGCGTCGGTTATTTTATTATTTGGGTAAATGATTGATAGAGTGAAAGGAGAATGGGATAAAACGCGTTGCAAACAGAATTAATCTTTTATAGAGATAAAAAATGTGCGCCGGGCTTCGCAACCCGGTGCAGACAATGGCAGCTTTATCATCACTATCCGTTGCTTTATTACATCCTAAAGGGCGTGTATACAGGTAAAGGGTCAGGAGTCCCTGCGGCTGTTCTGTCCGCCTTTACGGCCAGCTTCTTACGCTCTTTCACGATCTTCAGCAAAGTTACCTGATCCGCATCGATGTTGAGCCATAATGAGTCCTCTTCATGAGTTGAAAATAACACAGTAGGTTTGATTTGCTATGTGCGTCTTACACTTTAAAGATTAGAACCAGATATAAATTGCGCAAGCGGCACGGTGAGTTAATAAAATTAAAGAGAATATTTAAACTAAAATAGCGCATCGAAGCGGGTGATAATAAACGAAAATATCTCTCAACCTGTATCAAAATGATATAGCTGTACAAGTTTGCTACGCCAGAAAAGAAGATATTTTATGCAGGGTACGAATGATTAGGATTAATCCTGGTGGTAGAAGATGGCCGCGCATAGGCGCGGTCATCTTCACATTTACTCAGCGGGTAGCCAGCGCGTCTGTACCGCCTCGCTGTCATAGTGCAGCGGCGAGGGCAGGGTGATCAGTTCGATCAGCACGCCAAACGGTGTCAGACAAAACCAGGTCTGGTTGCCAGCGCCTTCTTCCTGTGCAAAGCAGTCATTCGGGCCATCGTAGAAACGCGCGCCGTGCGCCTTCAGCTTCTCTGCTGTCGCATTAATGTCATCGACATAGAGTGAGAAATGGTTAACGCCAGGCTGACCAATATTGGCCAGATCGTCGGCAATGCTTGGCTCCAGCTGAAACAGCTAGACGTTACAGCCGTTGCCCAGCCGCAGCATAGAGAGGACAACCACGCTCAGCTGCGGCGGAAAACCGTTTACCGGCCGCATCTGGTCACGCCGATCTGCTGCTCGCTATCCTGCCAGGGAACGATGCCGTAGAGCACGGAAGCATCCAGCGCTTTGATAAAAAAGGTTTCCGCCTGCTCAATATTGCTGATGGTGATGCCGATATGCTCAATGCATCTGATCGCCATCATGCTTCTCCTTTGGTTTTCTGATTGTATTGATGACAGGTCATTGCCTGCGCGGCGCAGATCAGGGCAAGGTGGCTAAGACCTTGCGGCAAATTACCGCGCCACTCCTTGCTGCGAACGTCGAACATCTCGTTAAAGATCTCAACATTGCCACGATTAAACAGCGTCTCGAGGATCTCTTCCATGCAGGCTTTTGCTTTTTCAATGTCGCCCATCGAGGCCCAGGCTTCCGCCAGCTAGAACGAACAGGCAATTAAAGATGCTCTCTTCTTTCTCTACGCCGCTGTAGCGATAAAGCATGGCATGGCCATCGCCCAGTTCGCGCTGGATCGCCTCGTAGGTCAGGTGCATGCGCTCTGGGTTCACCGTATTGCCGTAGTGGTGTACCAGCGCCAGCGACGCGTCCAGCTGGTCTTCGCTGCCGACATAGAACCGATAGGCCTGTTTTCTCTCCGACCAGCAATGCTGTTCAACCCAATCGCTGATGCGGTCGCGTTCGTGCTCCCAGCGTTCCATCCAGGTAGGCTCGATATGGCGAGCTTTCGCCATGGCAACTGCGCGATCCAGCGCCAGCCAGCAGGCCATTTTCGAGTGGGTGTAGTGCTGTTGGTCGGGCAGCTCCCAGATACCGGAGTCTTTCAGCCGCCAGCGGTCGGCGCAGTGGTTTGCTAGCTGTCCCAGCAGGCGTGACGTGCCTAAATCCAGCACGTGGCCCGTCTCAATGAATAGCTGCGCCGTGGCGAGCATATCGCCATACATGCTTAGCTGACGCTGGTCGCGGGCGTTATTGCCGACGCGCACCGGCAGCGAATCCTTATAACCGCGCAGCGGTGGATAGCGCTCAGGAGGCACGATGTCACCTTCCAGCGTATAGCAGGTACGTAGCTCGACGCCGTGACGCATGATGGTTTGCGACAGCCATGAGAAGGCCGCTTCGGGTGATATTAAGCTTGGCACAAATGTGAAATTTGTCACATTCGATTTAACCTGGCGGTAATTTAACCTTCTGAAACAGGTTCAGGATTAATAATAAGCTGCTTTTTTAAGATTAAGGCTGTCAGGCAATGTTTTTTTGCAGGTACTATTTAAGTGCTGGTTTAACAGGCAGTTTATATATCTTCTTATTAATTGATGTCATTGGAGTGAGATAAATAGTGTGTCCAAACAAAAGCATTATTATTCAATTAATTATGTATTTTAATGCGGGCTTGATTTATATCTAAATATACGTAGCGACTGGCCCGTTTTTAGCTCGAGTATGAGATGAAATAAAATGTGATCAATCATTGCCCATCATCAAAAATAATTTACTTAACAGTAAGCAAAGCGGGAAATAAGCACTATGGTGGTTGCAGCATGGCAAACCGGAAAAACAGGCAATTTGATTGTACCGTATGCTCAGCGCATCAAAGGCAGAAAACGCTGTATTTGCACTGGTTTCCCACCACTTGCACAGCGCGCCTGCGTTAACCTCAACGCTCATTTTAAAAATGGACAAAGAAGGAGCGTGACGTGAGCGCGTCGACGGGAATTTCACTGAAAGTTATGGCGACGCTTAGCTCGACGCTGATGCTCGCTTGGTTAAAGGGTTAGACGGTGCTTTGCCGGTGGGTGAAGTCATCTTCTTCCAATCGCTGGTCGGGGTAATGCCGCTGCTGATATGGCTGAAATGTCATGGCTCTATTTTGCAAGGCATTAAAACCCGTAACGTAAAAGGACATATCGGCCGTGGTCTGACGGGCACCTGTCGTATGTATCTTAGCTACCTGTAGCCGATGTACATTTCGCTGACCGATGCGACCGCCATCAACTATGCTGCGCCGCTGTTTACCGTGCTGCTCGCGGCCGTGGTGTTGCGTGAGAAAGTGCGCCTCAACCGCTGGCTGTCGGTCGTCGCCGGTTTCGCTGGCATCGTCATTATGCTCTCCGGTCACCTGTCACTCAGCGGCCCGCCCAGGCTCACCGTAGCCAGCCTGGCTTCTTCGGTTGGCGTTCTGCTGGCACTGCTCTCCGCACTCTGTACCGCTGGCGCGCTGATCCAGATCCGCTATCTGAGCGGCAAAGAGAAACCGGGTGCAATCGCCTTCTGGTTTACCGCGATGACCGGTGCGACCTCGCTGCCTTTGGGCTGGCGCTTCCGCAGGGCGAGCAGCTGCTTCTGCTGCTGGGCTGTGGTCTGTTTGGCGGGCTGACGCAAATCTTGCTGACGCTGAGTATGCGCTATGCCGACGCCTCGCTGCTCGCGCCTTTCGATTACAGCTCGCTGCTCTGGTCAGTTATTATTGGCGTTATCTTCCTTGGCACATTACCGGAGAAAATCACCCTGATCGGTGTCAGTCTGGTGGCGTTCGCCGGTATTTACTCCATTTTAATTAAGCGAACGGCGTCAGCGGCGACGGGCCGCCGCCGTTGCCCTGAGCACCCGCAACGAAACCGCCGATTTAACGCCCGATTAACACGTCTCTCTTGACGTCGGGTAGGCAGTTACCCTACAATTAATGGCCGTCGGGGGAGTCTCGCCTGAGAGCGCAGCGCGCGGTTTAGCGACCCTTTGAACCTGACCCAGATGATACTGGCGTAGGAAGACGCGCATCTCATTGGTCTGTATCCGCTTTGAGATGCCTGCCGCCTTCTGCTCACGCTTTTTCCATTCACGTATCACGGGTCTTTATCGTCGAGGCCAACGTGAAACGCACTCTCTCTCAATCTGTTTTTTATTTCGGTCGTGCGCGATGAGCCGCTGGTCGGTGCTCGGCAGCGGTGTTGCCGGATTATGTGTCGCCACGCTGCTGGCGGAACAGGGCGAAACCTTGGAAGTGATCGTCAGCGATGAAACGCCTGCTTCCCACTGGGCAGGCGGCATGCTTGCGCCGTTCTGTGAAGGGGAGAGCGCACCAGAGCAGGTCATTGAACTGGGACAGCGCGCCGCGGGCTGGTGGTTTCAGCGCATCGACGGCGTGGCGCAGCTGGGCACGCTGGTCGTGGCTTCACCGCGCGACAGCGCAGAACTGACGCGCTTCGCCCACATGACGCGCGAACATCAATGGATCGATCCCGGGCTGCCTGAGCCTGAACTGGCGGGCCGCTTTGCGCGCGGCCTGTTCTTTCCCTGCGAGGCGCACCTGAACCCGCGTGCTGCGCTGCGCCAGCTGCGCGCCAGACTAGAAGCGCGCGGCGTCGCTTTTCACGCCGGGAAACCCAGCGGCACCCTGATCGACTGCCGCGGCATTCACGCTGCTGACCGCCAGCCCGACCTGCGCGCGGTGCGCGGTGAAATGCTGATCCTGCATTGTGAAGAGCTGCACTTTTCCCGTCCGATTCGCCTACTGCACCCCCGTTTTCCCTGCTATCTGGTGCCGCGCGCCCAGGGCCATTTTATGCTCGGTACAACCATGGTTGAGAGCGACGATGCCAGCCCGATTAGCGCCCGCGCCATGATGGAGCTGCTTAGCGCTGCTTGGACCATCCATCCGGCGCTGGCCGAGGCGCGCATCATTGAGAGCGGCACCGGCCGGCGTCCTGCCTACCGCCATAACGTGCCGGAAGTACGCTACCGCGACGGCGTCTTTTCCGTTAACGGTATGTACCGCCACGGTTTTTTACTTGCGCCAGCCATGGCGCAACAGCTAATGCAACTGCTCAGCCAGGAGCCACACCATGCAAATTGAACTCAACGGCCAGTTAGTCGAAACCGACGCGCAGAACGTCGCGGCGCTGTTACACGAGCGGCAAATTGATGCCGCATGCGTTGCCAGCGCCTTTAACGGGCAGTTCCTGCCGCGCTCGCAGTATGAGAGCCAGCGGCTGGAGGCGGGATGCCGTCTGGAAGTGCTTTCGCCAATGCAGGGAGGCTGACCATGCTCTACGGTTTCGTTCCCCGTTCACGCTTTCTGCTCGGTACCGCCGGTTATCCGTCGCCTGACATTTTGCAACAGGCAATCTGCGCCGCTGACGCGGAGATCATCACCGTCAGCCTGCGGCGGGAAGGCAGCCAGGGCGGCGCGTTCCGCGAACTGCTCAGCCAGCTTAACCGCCGCGTGCTGCCTAACACGGCCGGATGCCACAGCGTGAAGGAAGCGGTGACGACGGCCTATATGGCGCGTGATCTTTTTGATACCCGCTGGATCAAACTGGAGGTGATCGGCAATGCCGACACGCTGCAACCCGATCCTTTCGCGCTGGTCGAAGCGGCGCGCATCCTCTGCGCGGATGGCTTCCAGGTTTTCCCCTATACCACCGAGGATCTGATCGTCGGCGAAAAGCTGCTGGAAGCGGGATGCGAAGTGCTGATGCCTTGGGGCGCGCCGATTGGCTCCGGCCAGGGGTTACGCAATATCGAAGGATTACGCAGCCTGCGCGCCTGGTTCAAAGACGTGCCGCTGATTATCGACGCCGGTATTGGCGCGCCGAGCCAGGCGGCACAGGCGATGGAACTGGGGTTTGACGCCATTCTGCTCAATACCGCCGTCGCAAAGGCGCAGGATCCGGTGCTGATGGCGAGCGCGTTTGCTGGCGCGATCCGTGCGGGACAGGAGGCGCATCAGGCGGGCCTGATGGAGCGGCGCGATATGGCCGCCGCCTCAACGCCGGTGTTTGGCCTGGCACAGTTCAGCTAACGGGACGAGCAGATGAATCGCTATCAACGACAGCAGATGCTGCCAGAAATTGCTGAGGCTGGACAGCAACGGCTTAGCGCTGCGCGCGTGCTGGTGGTCGGTGCAGGCGGGCTGGGCTCGACGCTGCTGCCGCTGCTGGCGGGCGCAGGCGTTGGCATGCTGCGCATTCTCGACGACGACGTGGTGGAGGTGCACAACCTGCATCGCCAGACGCTTTATACCACCGGCGACATCGGCCAGCCGAAAGCGCTGTGCGCCGCACGCGCATTGGGCGAGCGTAACCGCGACTGTTGGGTAGAGGCGCGTCAGCAGGCACTACGCGCCAGCACCGTCAGCGAAGCGCTGGATGGCATCGACCTCGCCATTGACGCGGCGGACAGCTTTGCCGTGATCTACACGCTTTCCGATGCCTGCCAGCCGCGCAACATCCCGCTAATCAGCGCCTCGGTACTTGGTCGGCAGGGATACGTTGGCGGCTTCTGCGGTCCGGCACCCAGCTACCGTGCGGTGTTCCCCCGTTTGCCTGCTTCAGCTGCCAACTGCAATACCGCTGGCGTCATGGGGCCAGCGGTAGCAACGCTGGGCGCGATGCAGGCACAAATGGCGCTCAGCGTGCTGCTGGAACTCACACCCTCGCCGCTCGGCAGCCTGGTGAACTGCGATTTTGTACAGTGGCACTTCCGCGCGTTTCGCTTTGATGGTGCGGATGAACCCGCACAGCCCGCCATTCCCTTTATCGACCCTGCGCTGCTGCGCGCAGAAGACTGCATTGTGGAACTGCGCAGCCTCGAAGAGACGCCGCACAGCGTGGCACCCGTAGTCGAGCGTATCCTGCCGGAGGCTATTGAACGCTGGCAGCCGCCCGCCGATCGGCGTGTAGTGCTGGTCTGCGCCAGCGGTATCCGCGCGGCGAAAGCGGCCACGCTGCTGGCGCAGCGTGGTGTTGCGCAGCTGGCAATTATCGCGGCGAACCGGCCATGAGCTAGGCACCACAAGGACCCGCTATTACTTTTGATGAAGTTACTTTCGGCTGGGGCAACCAGCAGATCTGCGAGCGCTTTAGCCTGATGCTGCGCGGCGGCAAAACCAGCGCGCTGCTGGTCCGGCTGGACGACAAACATCACTTCGGCGTGCTGCGCGGCCAGATCGATAAAAGCTTCCGATACGCCCGCCTGGATAACCACCGGGTAGCCCTGCGGTGGCCGCGGGATATTGAGCAGCCCACGCACGTCAAAAAGGTTTCGTGATGGTTGAGGTAGTGAAAGGCATCGGGCCGGGCAAACTCTGCGTTGGCTTTGTCGATCACGATGGCGTCATCGTCAAAACTGTCCCACAGCTTTTTCATCAGGTTGATAAATTCTGCGGCGCGCGCGTAGCGCTCGGCATGGAAATAGTGGCTGTCGCGGCTAAAGTTGCGCGCCTCGGCATCGCTGACTGACGTCACCAGGTTCTACGCCGCGTGGCCATTGCTGAGGTGGTCAATGTTAGCCAGCTGGCGCGCAGTGGTGTAGGGCAGCGAACAGGAAGACGAGACGGGGCCACTCAGCCCGATGCGATCGGTCACGACCGCCAGCGCCGCGAGCAGCGTCAGCGGCTCCGACCAGCCCTGCGGGCGGCTTCGCACTGTGGCGCTGAGATCGCCGCCATAAATGTCATCAATTGCCAGCTTGTCGGCGACAAAAATCATATCCAGCTTTGCAGCTTCGGCCTGCTGTGCGATGCGGCGAAACAGCGGCCAGTTGGTGCCGCCGCTGGAAACCGCATCAGGATGACGCCAGCCGCCCTGATGGATACCGGCGTCGAGGTAAAGCGCGAGGTTCATCATCACAACATCCCCTTATGGCTGAGCGAAAAAGCTGGCGTCGATAACGTTATCGGACTTCAGCCTAGGCTTGATCAGGCCGCTTTGCGTGAAGGTATCGATCGCGGCCTGCTGGCGCTGCTGTACCAGCGCCACGTCGCCGACCGGTGCGTTGTTCTCGCGCTTCACCTTGCTGAGCGCTACTGCATCCGGCAGGCGCAGCAATTTCGCGATGCCTTCTGCATAGGCCTGTGGATGCGCGACGCCCCATTCGCGCGCGCGGATCAGCCGCTGGCGGAAATCCTGTAGCGCCGCACGCTTGTCTGCAATGGCGCGATCGGTGGCAACCAGATAGTTGAAGACCGGGAAGGCGCCGCCGTCGACCGCAATCACCGCGCCGGACTGGGCGATAGCAAAGGAGACATAGGGTTCCCGGGTGGCAACCGCGTCCACCGCGCCGTTGTCCAGCGCCAGCGTTGCCTCAGCCGGAGTGGTAAAAACAAACTGCACGCTGTCAGCGGGCAAGCCCGCTTTTCTCAGGGCGTTGAACACCAGGTTCTGGCCGGAAGAGCCTTTCACCGTGGCGATTTTTTTGCCTTGCAGATCGGCGGCGCTTTTAATTGTGCTGTCTTTTTTCACGATGATGGCATTGCCGAGATTCTGCGAAGCCTGAATCGCTTTGATGGTTGCGCCGGAGGCCACTGCAAACGACAGCGGGCCGTCGCCGACCAGACCGGCATCCAGATGGCTGGCGTTGAGCGATTCCAGCAGCGGGCGTTAGGGAACTCATACCATTTCACCTCGTAAGGCAGATTGCTGAGCTGGCCCGCCGCTTCCATCACAGCGCGCGCGTTGCCCTTTTGGTCGCCCACCACCAGTTCTGTCTCCGCCGCCCGGGTGGCAAATGCCGATAAGCAGAGCGTTAACGCTAACATTTTCATATCTGATTTCCCGGTGAAAAAGAAAAGAGACTAAGTTTCAATCGGTAAAAGCGGTAATAACGAATCCGGCAAAGGATATGCAGCGCAACAATAAGGGCAGCTGGTCAAATAACAAGTCGCGCTAATGGCTAAAAAGTTTTTGCGGCCTCAGTGATATGCAAGGTGAAAATTCTTAAAAAATTCCACCGACTTAACTCAAATCCCGATAAACTGCGCTATCCATATCGCCGCTCTCTACTGGTTTAATGAATGATTATTCTCCTATGACAGTCACTTAAAGTTACGCTCGACGCGGTTTGTCAGACGTATGTTCGCTATGCGGCAGTTGGGCAAGCTCCTCTGCTTCTACCCCATTCTGTCGGTCTTAATGGAGTCGGTAAGAGGGCTGATCCCCTGCGCGCTGTTATTCATTAATGCCTTCATCTGGCCCTATGCGGCCTGGCGAATTGCGCTGGCGTCTGAAGATCCCACCGGACGCGAGCGCACCAGCCTGACGCTTGACGCGGCATTTGGCGGCGCGTGGGTGGCGATGATGGCTGTCAGCCCAATGCCGTCGTTTGTCATCATGGCGATTCTGGTGGCCGATCGTTATGCCGCAGGCGGCTGGCTGACCTTGCCGCTCGCCACGTTCTACCTGCTGGCGCTTAGCGTGGTTTCTTATAACCTGACGCTGAGCCTGCGCATGAAGAACCGTGAGCTGGAGCGCATTGCGTTGATGGACCCAGGCCTGAAGAGCCCCAACCGACGCCTGTTCGAACGTCGTCTGGAAAGCGAGTTTTTGCGTACCCGGCGCGGAGAAAGTTCTGATGCAGATCGACGTCGACCATTTCAAAGCGGTCAACGACAGTTTCGGTCACGAGGCGGGCGATTTTCTGCTGGCAGAGATCTCCGCGCTGCTGCGTGACGGCGTTGGGCTGGAGGATATTCCGGCACGCTTCGGCGGTGATGAGCTGTGCGTGATTGTGCGCGACGCGCAGGACGCCGGGATTATCTGCCATGACCGTCAACCGCGCGCTCAATACTCCACAGCAGGTGCGGCCGCAAACCGTGGCGCGCATGATCGAAGCGGTGCGCGCGACCGGCTATATCCCTAATGCGCTGGCGGGCGAGCCGCCGCAGCCGACTGATTGCCGTCGTGGTGCCGCAAATCAACAACGCCATGTTTGTAGACACCATTCACGCGCTGAATGATGAGATGACGCGTCAGGGCTATCACATGCTGCTGTGCGTCAGCGGTTACGAGATGGAAAGTGAAGCGGAAATCGTGGCCACCCTGCTGGCGCGCCGTCCAGACGGGATTGTGCTGACCGGCATCCACCACACGCCCGCTCTAAAAAAGATGATCCTACAGGCTGCCATCCCTGTCGTCGAAGTCTGGGATATGACGCCGACGCCGATAGATATGCTGGTGGGGTTTTCCCATGAGAAAGTTGGCAGTGAGCTGGGGGAGTTCCTGATCAAGCGAGGCTATCGCAGCCTGCGCTGCTGTGGGCCGATGACGAGTGAGCCGCGCAGCGTCGTCAGGAGATAGGCAGCAGGCGGTGCGTGCGCTCCTGACAAGGCTGGCGGGCTATCCTGTGCCCGAACGCGTAACGGATATCTGCTTTGAGATTATCCCGCGCGATTCTGCCTGAGATTAAATGTCCGGGTAGTGACCCGTGCCGTCCGGCCAGGGCGTCAGCAAGTCAAAACCGTTTTCGGTTATGGCTACCGTATGTTCCCACTGTGCCGAGAGCGAGCGGTCTTTGGTGACGACTGTCCAGCCGTCAGACAACACGCTGGTGCCCGCTTTACCCGCGTTGATCATTGGCTCGTCAGCCCCTCGCCTGGCGTGCCGTAGTGTAAAACCTGTGGCTGGTCGTGGTAGATATGGCCGACGCCGTGGCCGCAATATTCACGCACTACCGAGAAGCCCGCGCCTTCGGCTAGGCGCTGAATCGCTGCACCAATGTCGCCCAGCGTTGCGCCCAGTTTGACGGCGTGAATGCCTGCTACCATCGACTGGTAAGTGATATCCACCAGCCGTTGAGCGCGTACTGAAGGTTCGCCGACAAAGTTCATACGGCTGGTATTGCCATACCAGCCATCCTTAATGATGCCGATATCAATATTGATAATGTCGCCTTTCTTCAGCTTTTTAGATGAAGGAATACCGTGGCACACCACATGATTCACCGAGGTACAGGTGGTACGGGTGTAGCCCTGATAGCCAATATTGGCGGGGATGACCTTAAGCTCATTGACGATGAAATCGTGGCAGATGTTATCCAGCTCTTCCGTGATGATCCCGGGCTGCACATGTGGGGTAATCATCGCCAGTACCTAGGCCGCCGCATGGCCCGCCGCACGCGCCAGTTCGATCTGTTCCGGGGTATGGATCTTAACGCTGCGTTTCATTGCACTTCTCCTTGTGGCGTGTGGGTGGACGACTGAATGAGCTGACGCAGGTCGCTGCCGTTTTCCAGTTAGACCCGAATAAGCATCTGCGCCAGCTCCCGCTGGGTAAACTGGGATAAAGCTCCGTCAGCATGCCCAGTTTGAGCCAGTGCTCGGCCTGCGAGTTAATAGAACGGCTCATTGCCTGGCTGGCAATGCGCAAGTTCTCATGCATCAAGTCAGATATTTTAACAATGCCCATGGCTGCCTTATAATGGTATGGACTACCTCTTCCCTCTGCGCTGAACTGAACATAATGCATCCA
>JAUHTP010000002.1:0-84664 GCA_031332935.1 Candidatus Pantoea bathycoeliae
CCACCATTAGTCAAAAATCAGTGTTGCAAAAATGGGGGGACCATCGATTTTTTTGCGCGCCGCCTCGTACGGTTTTGCTGTGCGCTGCAACGCGAATACCTTTGCTGGAACCCTTTGCGCAACGTCGGACAATGCTGCTCGCGGTCTTGGTCGCAAGGCCGCAGACTGTCGGCATGAAAACAGAACGACACCATGGTTTTACCTTACGGAGCTGCTGTTTGTGCTGGTTATCGTCGGCATCCTCAGCCTCGGTGCGCTGCATGGCTGGCAGCGACAGCAGCTACAGGGCTTTTTGCAGCGGCTACGCGCCTAGGCTAACTGGTAAAACCAGGAACGCGTGCTCTGGCTGATGCCTGGCGAGCGCTAGTGTCTGGGCAGCGGCCGAAAACCCAACGCGAGCTGTGAGCACGGCAAAAGGCTGCAGTTTGTCGCGCCTTATCCCGAGGTTAATGCCACCAGCCTGCGCGGTGAACCTGGCTTCTACGGCCGACGCAATATGGCGAAGGCGGGCAGTCTGGAGTTCGGCAACGCCAGCGGCAGGCTGCGGATTATTATCTCCGCCCGCGCCCGTATTCGACTTTGCCAGCCGGAGAAGCAGGGATGCGACTAAAGGTAGCCGGGTTCAGTCTGCTGGATATGCTGATAGCGATGACGTTAAGCGCCGTGCTGATGCTGAGTGCGGGCCGTTTGTTACCTCGGCTTATCGGTGATAACCTGCGCCTGCAACAGCGCGTTCAGCTACGGGAAGATTTGCAGCAGCTGATGCAGACGCTGGAAAAAGCGGTGCGCCGCGCGGGTTACTGCAACGGCGACTGCGGTGCGAATGCGCTCATCATCTCGGCTAATTGTCTGCTGCTGCGCTGGGACGACAACAGTAACGGCAAATGGGAAGGCGTCGCGCACGGTGAAAGCGACTATTACGGCTTTCGCCTGCGGCAAAAACAGCTGGAAACCCAGCGCGGCGTCGACGGATGCGCTGGAACAGGCTGGGAGCGCCTGACCGAGCCCGCTTCTCTTACCATCAAACAGTTCAGCGTTGAGCAAGCGGACACGCTGGTCAAACTGCGGATAGCGGGCCGCGCTGGAGGCTGGCTGGAAACGCTGGAGAGCTGGGTTGAGGGAGAAAATTTGTGAACCAACAGGGCAACAGCGCGTTGGGCATGGTGCTGATGATTTTATTGATGGGCCGCCTGACGCTACATGCGAGCCGGGAGAAGCTAGAGCCGGGGATGTCGTTGGTGGCCGATGAGCGCCAGCATATCAACGAGTTCTGCACGGCACAGTCAGCCGCAGGGTTGCCAGCAGGATCGGCAGCAGGGCTGGGAAAGCTATTTACAGAAGGTGAGTGATGAACGGGCACTACTTAAAGGCCGTGCGGCAGAGAGCGAACTGGCGCTATGGCGCTGGGTGGCGAAAGAGGGCAAGCGACTTAAACCGTTGCCGCACGGCTGGATCGACTACTGCCCGCTGGCCACGGCCAGCCTGTGCCAGTAAGCAGCACGGGTTTAGTCTGCCAGAAGCGCTGTTTGCCCTGCTGTTGCTGGCGATGAGCGTAAGCGCACTGCTCCAGTACCATCGCGCCCTGAAGTAGGGCTTCAGCAAGCAGTGGCAGCAGCGCGTCGCCGCGCAGCGTCTGATGGGCCATGAGGTAGAGGACTGGCGCACCTCACTGGAACGGCGCGCCAGTGTCTCAGGCTGTAAGTTGGAGCGCGCCGACGTCAGCGGCACGTTTCAGGCGCACGCCACGCTGACGCGTCTACGTTGCTGAGAGGCAAAAGAGCATGGCGGGCTATGGGCATCCCCCGCGATACGCGGTAGAGTGACCAGTCTGCTGCTTTGCCGCGCCAGACAGTGTCACTACAGGAGTTTGCATGTTTCACGTTTATCACTCAAACCAGCTCGATGTTCTGAAGATTCTCGCGGCAGCGGTGATAGAACATGACCCACTCAGCGATCCCTTTGCGGCTGAAACCGTGCTGGTGCAGAGCCCCGGCATGGCGCAGTGGTTGCAAATGGAACTTGCGCAAACCTTCGGTATCGCCGCCAATATTGAATTCCCGCTACCGGCCTCCTTTATCTGGGATATGTTTGTGCGCGTACTGCCGGACATTCCCGCCGAGAGCGCCTTTACCAAATCCAGCATGAGCTGGAAACTAATGCACCGCCTGCCTGAGCTGCTGACGCACGAGGCTTTTATCTCGCTGCGCCACTACCTGCATGACGACAGCGAAAAGCGCAAGCTGTTCCAGCTCTGTTCTCGCGTTGCCGATCTCTTTGACCAGTATCTGGTCTATCGCGCCGACTGGCTCAACCGCTGGGAACAGGGCGGGCTAATTGAAGGATTAGGTGACGCACAGCTGTGGCAGTCCGTGCTGTGGCGCGATCTGGTCGAGTACACTGAGGCTCTAGGCCAGCCGAAATGGCATCGTGCTAACCTTTATGCGCGCTTTATCCAGACGCTGGAGCAGGCGGAGCAAACGCTAACCAGCCTGCCAAAGCGCGTCTTTATCTGCGGCATTTCCGCTTTGCCACCGGTCTATTTGCAGGCGTTACAGGCTCTGGGCCACCACATCGATATTCATCTGCTGTTCACCAATCCCTGCCGCGATTACTGGGGTGATATCCAGGATTACGCTTTTCTGGCGAAGCTACAGCGCCGCCAGCGCCGTCGCCACGACAGCGAAGAGGCACGCGATCTATTAAGCGATCCGCTTGAGGCACCCACGCGATTTAACGCCGAAGGCGAGCAGCAGCTCAGCAATCCGCTGCTGGCCTCTTGGGGCAAGCTGGGCCGCGACAACCTGTCCCTGCTCAGCCAGATGGATGAGGCAGATGACGTCGATGCTTTCGTCGAGGTTGAAGAGGATAATGTGCTGCACGCCATGCAGCATGACCTGCTGCATTTGCAGGATAACGCAGTGCTGGGACTGAACGCGGAAGAGCTGGCTTACAGCGGCAACAAGCGCTTGCTCGATCATGACGATCGCTCGATTAGCGTGCAGATTTGCCACAGCCCGCAGCGTGAGGTTGAGGTGCTCCAGGATCATCTGCTGGCGATGATGGAAGCCGATCCCTCGCTCAAGCCGCGCGATATTATCGTGATGTTGGCTGACATCGACAGCTACGCGCCCTTTATCCAGGCGGTGTTTGCCAACGCACCTGCTGACCGCTATCTGCCTTTTTCTATCTCCGATCGCCGCGCCAGCCAGGCGCACCCGGCTATCTTTGCGTTTTTAAGCCTGCTGGCGCTGCCCGATAGCCGCTTCGCCGCAGAAGATGTGCTGGCGCTGCTGGAGGTTCCGGCGCTGGCGAACCGTTTCTCAGTGGATGAGAGCGGGCTGCGCCTGCTACGTCGCTGGGTAGACGAGTCGGGCGTGCGCTGGGGACTGGACGATGAGAGCGCCGAAGCGCTGGCGCTGCCGGTCACCGGCCAGCATACCTGGCGCTTTGGCCTGGAGCGTATGCTGCTCGGCTATGCGATGGAGAGCCATCACGGCGACTGGCAGGGCATTTTGCCCTACGACGAGTCGAGCGGGCTGGTCGGCGAGCTGGCCGGTCATCTGGCGGAGCTGCTAATGCGCCTGAACCACTGGCGCGCCCGACTTGGCGAATCCCGACCGCTGGAAGGCTGGCTGCCGCTCTGCCGTGAGATGATCAACGATTTCTTCCACAGTGACGCCGAAGCGGAAGCCGCTTTGCTGCTGGTGGAGGAGCAGTGGAAACAGCTGATTGAGTATGGCCAGGCTGCGCGTTATCAGGCCGCTATCCCGGTGACGCTGCTGCGCGACGATCTGCGCGCGCGCCTCGATCAGCAGCGTATCAGCCAGCGCTTCCTCGCCGGGCAAATCAACTTCTGTACGCTCATGCCGATGCGCTCGATCCCTTTCCGCGTGGTCTGTTTGCTCGGCATGAACGATGGAGTTTATCCGCGCACGCTGCCCGCGACGGGCTTTGACCTGATGCAGCAGCAGGCGCGCAAGGGCGATCGCAGCCGGCGCGACGACGACCGCTACCTGTTTCTTGAGGCGCTGCTCTCGGCGCAAGATCGTCTCTATATCAGCTATATTGGCCGCGCCATTCAGGATAATACGGAACGCTATCCCTCGGTGCTGGTCACAGAGCTGCTAGATTACATCGGACAGAGTTTCTACCTGCCTGGTGATGAGGAGCAAGAGCTGGATACCAGCGCGCAGCGCGTGCAGCACCATATCCAGCATCTGCACAGCCGTATGCCGTTCGCCTCTGAGAACTTTCAGCCGCTGGCTCGTTGCCATAGCTTTGCGCGCGAATGGCTGCCTGCCGCCCAGGGAAAAGGCGAGGCGCAGCCCGATTTTGTGCAGCCGCTGCCGCTATCGGAACTGGAATCTGTCTCCTGCGAGCAGTTCCTGCGCTTCTGGCGACATCCGGTGCGCGCCTGGTTTCACCAGCGGCTCGGCGTCACCTTCTGGCTGGAAGAGACGGAGCTGGCTGACAACGAGCCGTTTGCGCTCGACAGCCAGGAGCGCTACCAGATCAACGTCGAATTGCTGAACGTGCTGGTGGAAGGCGAAGACACGCAGCGGCTTTTTGCGCTGCACCGCGCGGCGGGCAATCTGCCTTACGGCGCGTTTGGCGAGCTTTTCTGGCAGGCGCAGCAGGAAGAGATGCAGGAGGTTGCGGCTGCGGTGGTCGAGCAGCGCAGCGAGGGCGAAAGCTGGGAGGTGAATCTGCCGCTCGACGGCGTGGTGCTCACCGGCTGGCTGACCCAGGTACAAAGCAATGGCCTGCTGCGCTGGTGTCCCGGCGTGCTCAATATGAACGACGGTCTGCTGCTCTGGCTGGAACATCTGATTTACTGCGCGCTAGGCGGCAACGGCGAAAGCCGAATGATGGGCAGAGAAAACAGCCGCTGGCGTTTTCCGGCTGTTGCGCAGCAGGAGGCTGAGGCGATCCTGACGCGCTATATGCAGGGCTATAAGCAGGGCATGTCGCGCCCGCTGATGCTGCTGAACAAGAGCAGCGGAGCTTGGCTGACGGCGAGCTACGACAAGAAAACCCAGCAGCTGCTGCTGGATGACGCCACCCAGGTTAAGGCGCGTAATCGTCTGCTGCAGGCCTGGACCGGCGGCTATCAGCACGAAGGCGAGGGGGGCGATCCCTACCTGCAGCGGCTGTGTAGTGTGTTAAATGAAGAGCAACTAACAGAAATCACCGAGGCTGCGCAACGCTGGTATTTACCGGTATTGCAGGCCCACCAGGATGATGAAGAGCAAGCGGTTCGACGGGATCTGACGCGTCGACGGCATATAACAAGGTAACGTCAGTTTGTACTATTTTCGGCTGCACTTGCCTGGCAGCGCAGTTCCAAGGGTAACAGAAGGGGTTTACATGTGTAGATACGCTCGCTGGATAGCGGCGCTAATGTTGAGCCTGACGGCCTGCGCCGCGCTGGCACAAGCGACGACGGGCTGGGAGCCAGTCAACGAGACCATTCGCAAGAGCGAAAAAGATCCGCGCCAGTACCAGGCTATCAGGCTGGCTAATGGTCTGACCGTGCTCCCGGCGCATCCCGGCTCGCGCTTTTCGGGCGGCAACCTTGATAAGCTAAAAGACAAACCAGACAGCAAACTGCTGGGTGCGCTTGCGGCGTTCTATCAGACCCATTACTCCGCTAATTTGATGAAAGCGGTGATCTACAGCAACAAACCGCTGCCGGAGATGGAGCAAATCGCCGCCAGTACCTTTGGTCGTATCACTGACCATGACGCTGCGGTTCCGGCAATCGACACGCCTGTCGTGACCGACGCCCAACAGGGCATCATTATTTACTACGTTCCGGCGCAGCCGCGCAAGCAGCTGAAAATCGAGTTTCGTATCGCCAATAACAGCGATCGCTTCCGCAGCAAAATCGATACGCTGATCAGCTACCTGATTGGCAACCGCAGTAAAAACACACTGGCTGACTGGCTGCAAAAACAGGGGCTGACCGACGGGGTTAATGCCGGTGCCGACCCGATGAGTGAGCGCAGCAGCGGTGTCTTTGCCATTACTGCATCGCTTACTGATAAAGGCTTGGCGCAGCGCGATGAGGTGGTTGCAGCGATTTTCAGCTATATCGCTATGCTGCGCGAACAGGGCATCGACAAGCGCTACTTTGACGAAGTTTCTCATGTGCTGGCGCTCGATTTCCGCTACCCGTCGCTGACGCGTGATATGGATTACATTGAGTGGCTGGCGGACACCATGCTGCGCGTGCCGGTCGAGCACACGCTGGATGCACCTTATCTGGCCGATGATTACGACGCGGCAGCAATCAAAGCGCGTCTCGACGACATGACGCCGCAGCACGCGCGCATCTGGTACATCAGCCCGCAGGAGCCGCATAACAAAGAGGCGTACTTTGTTAACGCGCCCTATCAGGTCGATCGTATCAGTGAGTCGACTTTTGCCGACTGGCAGCAGCGCGCCAGTCAAATCCAGCTCTCGATGCCAGCGCTAAACCCCTATATCCCGGACGATTTCACCCTGCTCCCGGACGACGGCAAAACCTATACCCATCCGGTTGCGCTGCCTGGCGGTGACCGCGATATGCCAACGTACTGGATGCCCAGCCGTTTTTACGCCAGCGAACCGAAAGCGTCGATTATGCTGGCGCTGCGCACCATGCCGCAGAGCGACTTCGCCCAGTATCAGCAGGCGATGATCAATCAGCTGAAACAGGGGCCACAAACCCTTGATGAAGAGGCGGCGCGCTATGGCCGCGACTTTGATCGTCAGAACTACGCCTTCGAGACGCGGCAAAAAGTGATCGAACAGATCCAGCAGCTGATGCCTGGTGCGCTGGCGGATTTCTTCCATCAGGCTGTGATGCAAAAAGAGGGCATGGCAATGACCTCGCAGATTGCGGGCAACAGCGCAGGCAAAATCGAGTTTTCGCAGCTGCCCGGCTGGAAAACTTGGAATGAGGTCGCGAAACTGCAACAGTCGCTACCGGTTAAGAGTGAGACACAATGAGTTACCCTGAGTCGCTGAATCCTCTGACGCTGTCGCTACGCGGCGAGCGTCTGATTGAGGCTTCAGCGGGAACCGGCAAAACCTTTACCATTGGCGTGCTCTATTTGCGCCTGCTGCTGGGGCTGGGCGAGGAAAACGCCTATAGTAGGCCGCTGTCGGTTGAAGAAATTCTGGTGGTGACCTTTACCGAGGCCGCCACCGCAGAGCTGCGCGGTCGTATTCGCGAAAATATTCATGAGCTGCGGCTCGCCTGCGTGCGCGGGACCAGCAACCGTCCAATGCTGGCGCAGCTGCTGGAGCAGATTGCCGACCTCTCGCAGGCGGCTTCACTGCTGCTGGCAGCTGAACGGCAGATGGATGAAGCGGCGATATTTACTATTCACGGCTTCTGCCAGCGCATGCTCAACCTGAACGCTTTTGAGTCCGGCATGCTGTTCGAGCAGGAGCTGATCGAGGATGAGGCGGCGCTGTTTAAACAGGCAACGGCAGACTTCTGGCGACGCCACTGCTATCCGCTGACGATGGACGTGGCGCGCGCCATTATCGCGGAATGGACCGGTCCGGAGAGCCTGTTAACCACTCTGCGGCCCTGGCTGCAAGGCGAATCGCCGCGACTGAGACGTCCGCTTGCCGATGACGAAACCTTGGCGACGCGCCACGCTGCTAACTTGGCGCGCGTTACGGCTATCAAGCAGCAGTGGCAGGCGGTTAGCGACGAGGTCGAAGGCATCGTTAGCCAGTCCGGTGTCGATAAGCGCAGCTACAGCAGCAAGTATCTGCCGCTCTGGGTGGCGAAAATCACCCAGTGGGCCAACAGCGAAACGGTAGACTATCTCTTCCCGAAAGAGCTGGAGCGTTTCGCCCAGCGCGTGCTAATGGAGAAAACCCAAAAGGGTGAGCCACCGCAGCATCCGCTGTTTCAGGAGGTTGAGGCCTTTCTCGCCGAGCCACTGTTGCTGCGTGACCTAGTGATTGCCCGCGCGCTGGTCGAAGTGCGCGACGCGGTACGTAAAGAGAAACGCCTGCGTGCCTTACTGGGCTTTGACGATCTGCTCAGCCGTTTGGACGAGGCGCTCCAGCAGCCAGGCGGCGCGCTGCTGGCTGACACGATCCGCAGCCGTTTCCCGGTCGCGCTGATTGATGAATTCCAGGATACCGATCCGCAGCAGTACCGCATTTTTCGCACGCTTTACCTTAATCAGCCGGAGCTGGCGTTGCTGCTGATCGGCGACCCTAAACAGGCGATCTACGCCTTCCGCGGCGCGGATATCTTTACCTATCTGCGCGCGCGCAGCGAGGTCAGCGCGCACTACACGCTGGACACCAACTGGCGCTCGTCGCCAGGCATGGTACAGAGCGTTAACCGTCTTTTTGCCCGCATGGCGTCGCCTTTTCTGTTCTCGGCGATCCCCTTTTTGCCGGTCAATCCCGCGGGGCCCAACCAGCAGCTGCGGCTGCTGAAAGATAATCAGCCGCAGGCGGCGCTGCGCTTCTGGATGCAGCCCGGCGACGGCGTGGGCGTCAGTGACTACCAGCAGTTTATGGCCCAGCAGTGCGCCGCCGACATTAGCCGCTGGCTGGTTGCCGGACAGCAGTACCGTGCGCTACTCGGGAAAGGCGATAATCTGCGTCCGGTGCAGGCGTCCGATATTACCGTGCTGGTGCGCAGCCGTAACGAGGCCGGATTGATCCGGGATGCGCTAAACGGCCTGTCGATCCCTTCGGTGTATCTCTCTAACCGCGACAGCGTCTATAGCACGCCTGAAGCACGCGAGCTGCTGTGGCTGGTTCAGGCGGTACAGGCACCGGAGCAGGAGCGTTTACTGCGCAACGCGCTGGCTACCTCCATCTTCGCGATAGACGCCGCCTCGCTCGACACCCTGAGCCAGAACGAACGAGAATGGGATGCGCTGGTGGAGCGGTTCGCGGGCTGGCAGCAGCTGTGGCATCAGCGCGGCGTACTACCGATGCTGCGCGACGTGATGAACCAGCGGCAGCTGGCGGAAAACATGCTGGCATCAGAAAACGGTGAGCGCAGGCTGACCAATCTGATGCATCTTGGTGAACTGTTGCAGGAGGCCTCAACGCAGCTCGACAGCCCACACGCGCTGGTACGTTTTCTTTCCCAGCAGATTGCCCGGCCCAACAGCCAGTCGGCGGATCAACAGTTGCGTCTGGAGAGCGATCGCCATCTGGTGCAGATCGTGACTATCCATAAATCCAAAGGGTTGCAATATCCGCTGGTCTGGTTGCCTTTTGCTGCTGGCTTCCGCGAAGCAGCCAGCGCCCTGTATCACGATCGCGAAAGCTTTGCGACGCTGCTCGACGTGCAGGGCGATGAGCAGAGTATGGAACTGGCTGAACAGGAGCGTCTGGCGGAGGATTTGCGTCTGCTCTACGTCGCCTTAACGCGTTCGGTGTTCCACTGTAGCGTGGGTATTGCGCCACTGTTTAAAGGCGTGCGCAAAAAAGAGGGCGACAGCGATCTGCATAAGAGCGCGCTGGGCTATTTGGTGCAGCAGGGTGAGAGTGGCGACGCCGCGCGGCTGCGTTCCAGTCTGGTGACGCTGGCGGATGCAAATACCGAGGTGGTGGACGAAGAGCTGATACTTGGCGAAAACTGGCGTGAACAGGCGCAGCCCGATGATGCGCTCAGCAGCCGTCAGGTTACGCGCGATCTGAGCGACGCCTGGCGCGTCACCAGCTATTCCGGATTAGAGCAGCACAGTAGTTCGCCGCTGCTGGAAGCGATGCCCACCTTTGATATCGACGCGGCAGGCGAAGAGGGCGGCGAAGCGGAGAAGGTGCTGACGCCGCATCACTTTCCGCGCGGTGCCGCGCTGGGCACCTTTCTGCACGGCCTGTTCGAGTCGATTGATTTTACGCGTCCGCCGGATAGCGCGCTGCTGGAGACGCAGCTGGAGCAGAACGGCTATCCGCTGCACTGGCTGCCAGTGCTGGAGGCGTGGATCGCCCGCGTACTGCATACGCCGCTGAACCGCGACGGCCTGACGCTGGGCGCGCTGCAAAAAGGTGACCGGCTGGTGGAGATGGCATTTTATTTGCCGCTGGAGCGCATGCTTAACGCGTCGGAGCTGGATGCGCTGATGCGGCAGCACGACCGCCTGTCTGAGCGTGCGCCGCGTCTTGAGTTTCATCAGGTGCAGGGCATGCTGAAAGGCTTTATCGATCTGGTGTTTCGTCGGAATGGCCAATATTATCTGCTGGATTATAAATCTAACTGGTTAGGCGACAGCGAAGCGGCCTATACTCCTGAGGCGATGGCGCAGGCGATGGTAGATCACCGCTACGATTTGCAGTATCAGTTCTATACGCTGGCGCTGCACCGCTATTTGCAGCATCGTCAGCCCGGTTATGATTACCAGCGCCATTTTGGTGGTGTGTTTTATCTGTTTTTACGTGGCGTTGACGGCAGTTCGCCGCAAAACGGTATTTTTACCGCGCGTCCCTCGGCGGAATTTGTTGCCGGACTGGACGGGCTGTTTCGACGCCCGGAGGAGTAGGAAGTATGACGGATATAGTGTCACTGCTCGATCAGGCGGTGGAAAAACGTCTGCTGCGGCCGCTCGATCTGCAATTTGCACGGCTATTGGCCGACGCCTCGCAGCCGGCCTGGCTGCTGGCGGCAGCCTGCGTCAGTGCCGAAGCGGGCGACGGACATGTTTGCCTGCCGCTAACGCATTTAGGCGCGGAGACGCTGTTCGCCGGATGTCATCCTGAACTGGCGCAGGCGCTGTGGCGCGCTGTGGGCGCGCCGCCGTGCTGGAAAACCGCGCTGTCGGGCTGGCCAGCACTGAGCGACGGTGCAATTGCCACGCCGCTGGTACTCAACCATGAGCGGCTCTATCTGCATCGCCTGTGGCAAAGCGAAGGGCAGGTGGCGCGTTTTTTCACGCTGCAGGCCGACCTGGCTGACATGGACGTGAGCGCAGCGCAGTGCGTGCTGAGCACGCTGTTTGGCGACCGCCCCGATGACTGGCAAAAAATTGCTGCTGCCGTGGCGTTGACGCGTAAAACGGCGGTGATCTCCGGCGGGCCTGGCACTGGCAAAACCACCACCGTGGCGAAGCTGCTGGCGGCGATGATCCGCCTGAGCCACAACAGCCTGCGTATTCAGCTGGCGGCACCGACAGGTAAAGCGGCGGCGTGCCTCACCGAATCGCTCGGCCAGGCGCTCCAGGCGCTATCGGTCAGCGAAGAAGAGCGGGCACGTTTCCCCAGCGAGGCTACCACTCTACATCGCCTGTTGGGTGTGCAGCCCGACACGCAGCGGCTGCGCTACCACGCGACCAACCGGCTGCATCTTGACGTACTAGTGGTGGATGAGGCGTCGATGGTGGATCTGTCGATGATGGCGAAGCTGATTGCGGCGCTGCCCGATCATGCGCGTGTTATCTTCCTTGGCGATCGCGATCAGCTGGCGTCGGTGGAAGCGGGCGCGGTGCTGGGTGATATCTGCCGCTGCGCCGAAACCGGCTACAGCCTGGCGCGCGCGCAGCAGCTGGTGGCGCTAACGCAGTGTGCACTCGACGGCGCTGATGACGCGCTTGCGCCGGACGTACGTGACAGCATTTGTCTGATGCGTACCAGCTACCGTTTTGATGCGAAATCCGGCATCTGCCAGCTGGCGCGGGCGGTCAATCTCGGTGATGCGCGCGAAGTGGAGTCGGTCATTAACGCCGCGTTTGAGGATATTGATTTTCAGGCACTGCAAAGTAGTGAAGCCTATCAGGCGATGCTCGACGCGGTAGCGGAGGGCTATCGGCCCTTTCTGAAGCTCGTGCAGGCGCGCGCGCCGGTTGAAGAGATCCTGCTGGCATTCGGCCGTTATCAGCTGCTTTGCGCCCTGCGCGATGGGCCATTTGGCGTGCAGGGGCTGAATCAGCGTATCGAGCAGCGTCTGGTGCAGCTACAGCGCATCCGCCGACCTGTTGCGGGCAGCCGCTGGTATGCGGGACGGCCGGTAATGGTGACGCGCAATGACAGTGCGTTGGGCCTGTTTAACGGCGATATCGGCATTACGCTGCGCGATGCAGAGAACCAGCTTAAGGTCTTTTTCCCGCTGCCGGACGGCTCGGTGAAAGCGGTACAGCCGAGCCGCTTGCCGCCGCACGATACCGCTTGGGCAATGACGGTGCATAAATCGCAGGGATCGGAGTTTGAACATACTGCGCTGGTGATGCCAGCCCAGTTTTCGCCGGTGCTGACGCGCGAACTGGTCTATACCGCGATTACCCGCGCGCGCAGTCGGCTGACGCTCTATAGCGAACCTGCAGTGTTCCAGCGCGCGGTGCAGCTGCAAACCCAACGCCGCAGTGGGCTAGTGGAAAGGCTAAGTCGGGTATAAAGAACGCTTCAGGAGCGGGCGTGGGCGGCATATGCCGCCCACGCATCAAGCTATGGCGCCGTTTGAAAAGCGTACGTTCAGCGAAAACTTACTCAGGTCAGGTCCGCCATCAGCATCTTAGAGCGGCGCTGATAGTTATACATCTGCTTTTTACTCTCCGGCAGCGACTCAATATCCACCGGGGTAAAGCCGCGCTCCTGGAACCAGTGGATGCTGCGTGTCGTCAGCACAAACAGTTTCTCCAGTCCCATTTGCCGCGCCTGAAGTGCGACGCGCTGCAACAGCAGCTCGCCACGCGACGAGCTACGGTAGTCAGGATGTACCGCCACGCAGGCCATCTCGCCAATTTTTTCATCCATAAAGGGATAGAGCGCGGCGCAGGCAATAGTCAGGTTGTCGCGAATGACGATAGTGAACTTGTCGATCTCCATCTCCAGCTGCTCGCGTGAGCGACGGACCAGAATGCCCTGCTGCTCCAGCGGGCGGATCAGCTCCAGAATCCCGCCAATATCGTTAATGGTGGCGCGGCGGATCTGCTCGCTCGACTCCATCACAATCTGAGTGCCGATACCGTCGCGCGAGAACAGCTCCTGCAACAGCGCACCATCCTCTTGGTAGCTGATGAGATGGCTACGCCGCACGCCGCTGCGGCAGGCTTTCACCGCGCCGCGCAGGAAGCGTACCGTGCCGGAAAGGTAGTCGCCGTCGCTCTCCATCTCGTCGATGCGCGCTTGGGCGTCATTCGGGAACAGCTCGGAAATAATCGCGCCGTCGCGACGGGTTACGCCCTGTTCAGAGCAGAAACCAATCATCTTCTCCGCTTTCAGCTTAATCGCCAGCTGGGTGGCGACCTCTTCTGACGTCAGGTTAAAGCTCTCGCCCGTAACAGAAACCGCCACCGGGCCGAGCAGCACAATGGCGTTGTTGTCTAGCTGCCGATGGATCGCCTCTTCATCAATACGACGAATACGCCCGCTGTGGCAGTAATCGACGCCGTCATCCACACCCAGTGGCTGCGCGATAATAAAGTTGCCGCTCACCACGTTGATATGCGCGCCCTGTAGCGGCGTATTGTTAAGGCTCATTGAGAGGCGCGCCGTGATATCAAGCTGCAGTCGTCCGGCCGCCTGCTTTACCAGTTCCAGCGACTGCGCCTCCGTGACGCGGGTGTACTTGTGGTAAACCGGCTCCAGCTGATGCTGCGCCAGGCTGGCGTCAATCTGCGGGCGCGCGCCGTACACCACCACTAGGCGGATGCCGAGGCTGTGCAGCAGGCCGATATCGTTAACGATGCTGGAGAAGTTCTCGTGTTCGATGGCTTCGCCGCCCAGCATGATGACAAAGGTCTTGTCACGATGGGCGTTGATATAGGGAACGGTGTGGCGAAAACCCTGAACCAGCTCAGTACTACGTTCCTTCACGGCAAACCTTTAATGAATCATTATTCGTAATTCCTGTATTTTTATTCTTGTGGGGTGATTTTGCAAGGGCTAAACCTGACGTAAATTTACGTTTTTTCAGATGCACAACGCGCTAAGAGACTGCATTATTTAGCTTTTCTAGGATGACTTTGCCAAAGGGATGGGCTAAAGTTTTATCCGCCGTTTATTGATGTGGCGTTTTTAGACAGAAGAGAGCAGCTGGAGCGGCATGTCAGAATCAAATTCCCTTTTTTCCCGCAGAAGATTCTTACAGGGTACGGGCGCGTTATTGCTGCTGAGCGTCAGCCGCGCAGGTCTGGCAGCAAAAAATCATATTGTGGCCGTACGCATCTGGCCCTCATCGACCTATTCCCGCCTGACGCTGGAGTCGAGCGTGCCACTGCACTATAAGCAGTTCGCGCTTAGCCATCCGGATCGGCTTGTGATCGACATACAAAACATGCACCTGAACCCGGTATTAAAGGGCGTCGACAAGCTGGTCCGCCTCAACGGCAGTTCAACGCTAACACCGTGCGTATCATGCTGGAGCTGAAGCGCAACGTTGCGCTAAAAACGTTCACTCTGGCACTGGTGGCTGGTATCAAACATCGGCTGGTGGTCGATCTCTATCCCAGCCAGGATACGGTCGAGGACGATCCGCTGCTGGCGCTGCTGAAGGATTACAACCAGGGCGAGCTGGAACGCAATGAACCGGCGTCCGCGCCGCTGCCTGGTAAAGCGGGACGTGAAAGGCCGATCATTATCATGATCGATCCTGGCCACGGCAGCGAAGATCCTGGCGCGCACGGCAAATACAAAACGCGCGAAAAAGATATTGTGCTGAGGATTGGCCGACGCCTCAGAGCCTTGATCGAAAAAGAGCCAAATATGAAGGCCTATATGACGCGCAATGAGGATGTGTTTATTCCCTTGCGGGTGCGGGTTGCCAAGGCGCGCAAGCAGCGCGCCGATCTGTTTGTCTCGATTCATGCGGATGCCTTTACCAGCCGCAGCGCGCGTGGCTCCTCGGTCTTTGCGCTCTCAACCAAAGGTGCCACCTCAGCGGCGGCGCGATTCCTGGAGCAAACGCAGAACGAATCCGATCTCATTGGTGGCGTCGACCATACGATGTTCGATATTGTGCAGCGCCAGACCATTCACGACAGCCTGAAGTTTGGCAAAGAGGTGCTGCACCGTATGGGGAGCATCAACCATCTGCACAAGCGCACGGTCGATCAGGCTGGCTTTGCCGTGTTGAAAGCGCCAGATATTCCGTCGATTCTGGTGGAAACGGCGTTTATCAGTAACGTGGAAGAGGAGCGTAAACTACGCACCAGCCGCTAGCAGCAGGTTGCCGAGGCGATTTTTCACGGTATCAAAGCCTGTTTTGATAAGGGTGGCGCGCTGGCGCGGCGTTGAGATAAGGGGATGGCGCAGGCTGTCCCGGTTTCACCCAGGACAAAAACAAAAAAGCACCCTTTCAGGTGCTTAAATGATTGGTTGCGGGGGCCGGATTTGAACCGACGACCTTCGGGTTATGAGCCCGACGAGCTACCAGGCTGCTCCACCCCGCGTCCGTCTTGCGCTTTGCGATTTTTCACTGTGCTCTTCATCAGAAGAGTTGGTTGCGGGGGCCGGATTTGAACCGACGACCTTCGGGTTATGAGCCCGACGAGCTACCAGGCTGCTCCACCCCGCGTCCGTCTTGCGCTTTGCGATTTTTCACTGTGCTCTTCATCAGAAGAGTTGGTTGCGGGGGCCGGATTTGAACCGACGACCTTCGGGTTATGAGCCCGACGAGCTACCAGGCTGCTCCATCCCGCGTCCGTGGATGCGCACTATACCTTGCAGCGCTGATGATGCAACCCCTTTTTACGGCAAAGCGCCAAATTGGTGGCTGTTTGCTGAATATTTTTTCCATATGATTATTTATCGCACAGCCGTGAGCAGAGAATGGGCAGGCAGATTTCAATCTGCCGGGCGCTTTGCTATCGTCGCGGTGCGAACACTGATCAATAAAAGAGATGGCGATGAATAAAGCAAACTGGGCGAAGTACGCACTTACTGGGGCACTGCTTGCCCCGCTGGCGGGTTGTAGCTCAAAACCCACCGATCGCGGCCAGCAGTATAAAGATGGCAAGCTGGAACAGCCGCTGGCGCTGGTGAACCAGCCGAATGCGAAGGGACGGCCGGTTAACCGCAGGGATTTTGGCGAACAGGTACGACAAATTCAGTCCACCTCATCCACGCTTTTTGGGCGCCACACCGGCACCTACAGCGCAATTGAAAGCTGGCTAATGGCCGGTGCCGATACGCGCCAGCTGCGCCAGTACGGCCTGAACGCCTTCCAGATGGAAGGCACTGATAACTATGGCAACGTACAGTTCACCGGCTACTACACACCAGTGGTGCAGGCGCGCTATACGCGTCAGGGCGAATTCCAGTATCCGATCTACCGCATTCCGCCGCGCAAACGTGGGGCGAAGCTGCCAAGCCGCGCCTCTATCTATAGCGGCGGGCTGGATGAGCGCTATGTGATCGGCTGGAGCAACTCGCTGATCGATAACTTTATTATGGACGTGCAGGGCAGCGGCTATGTCGATTTCGGTGATGGCCGCCCGATGACCTTCTTTGGCTACGGCGGCAAAAACGGCTGGGCCTACCACAGCATCGGCAAAGAGCTGATCGATCGTGGCGAAGTAAAGCGTGAAAATATGTCGATGCAGGCGATCCGCGACTGGGCAGAGTCGCACTCCGAGTCGGAGGTGCGGGCGCTGCTGGAAACCAATCCCTCCTTCGTTTTCTTTAAGTCAGAACCTTATACGCCGGTGCGCGGTGCCAGCGCGGTGCCGCTGGTCGCGAAAGCGTCGGTGGCGTCGGACCGCTCGCTGATACCGGCGGGAACGGCGCTGCTGGCCGAAGTGCCGCAGCTAAACGAAAAGGGCAAGTTCAACGGTAAATATGAGATGCGCCTGATGGTGGTGCTCGATGCAGGCGGGGCGATCAAAGGCCAGCACTTCGACATCTATCAGGGCATTGGCGCTGACGCGGCACACCTAGCGGGCTTCTATAACCATTATGGCCGCGTCTGGGTGCTGAAAGCAGCGCCGGGAGCTGGCCAGCAGGTGTTCAGCAATCCGCAAAACGGCGATAATGGCTCTCTGTTACTGGGTTCAAACTGATTTTCTCTCTGCGGGCCATATACCCGCACGATGTGACAAGGTTAATTATAAGTGTGGTTAACGAGGCCTGGCGTCAGCGTTTTGGCGGCACGGCACGTCTTTATGGGCAGGATGCGCTGGCGCATTTTGCCGCGGCGCATTTCTGCGTGATTGGCATTGGCGGCGTCGGTTCTGGGCGGCGGAAGCGCTGGTGCGCACCGGCATCGGCAAAATTACCCTGATTGATATGGATGATGTCTGCATCACCAATACCAATCGCCAGATCCATGCGCTGAACGGCAACGTCGGCAAGGCGAAAACCGAGGTGATGGCCGAGCGTCTGCGCGCCATTAATCCCGACTGTGAAGTGATCTGCATTGACGATTTCATCACGCCAGACAATACGGCGTGAACTGATGGCAGCGGGCTTTGACTATGAAGCAGCTTGGCGTGGTGAAAAACAGCAAAGGCAAACTGGGCATAGACTGCGTTTTCTCGACCGAAGCGCTGATGTACCCGCAGCGTCTGCGCAGCACGCAGCACCGCTGAAGGCCCGAAAAGAATGGATTGCGAAGCAGGATTCGGTGCGGCCACGATGGTAACCGCGACGTTTGGTTTTGTTGCAGTGGCCCACGCGCTGAAAAAATTTCTAGCGCGCGTCCAGCGCCGCCATGAGCGGTTGTGCGCAGTGCTGGCCTGCGCGCAGCGCAATGCCCTGTTCAGCTAGCAGCGTCGCAATATCGCTGTGGTGGATGCCCTCAAAGTCAAACGCCAGTACGCTTGATCTGCCCGCGCGGTAGCTGCGGAAGCCGGGGAATTCGCCGAGCTGTTCTTCGGCCAGGCTGGCGAGCTGCTGGCTCCACATCTCCGCTTTCAGCCGATCGTGCTGCTCCAGCCAGCTGAGCGCGGCGCTGAGTCCGACGACACCCGACACATTCGGCATGCCGGCTTCAAAACGCCAGGGCACCGGCTGCGGGGTAAAGCCGTTGAAGTCGACTTTCGTCACCATTTTGCCGCCGCCTTGCTAGGGAAACATCTTCTCCAGCAGCTCGGCTTCGCCATACAGCGCACCGACGCCCATCGGGCCGTAGAGCTTATGCGCTGAGAAAGCGTAAAAATCGATATCCAGCGCCTGCACGTCGGTCGGGCAGTGCGCCACCCTGCGCGCCATCGACCATGACTTTCGCGCCGATGCCGTGCGCCAGCGTAATGGCCTGCGCCAGATCCGCGCAGCCGCCCGTGACGTTAGACATCTGGCCAATGGCCAGCAGACGCGTGCGGGAATTAAGCAGTGAGGGCAACAGGCTAATATCGGGCAGGTAATCGGCCCCGACAGGCCACTTCACCACTTTTGCCCCGCGCGCCTGCGCGGCCATCAGCCAGGGCACCAGATTGGCGTGGTGTTCCGCCTCGCTCACAACGATTTCGTCGCCAGCTTTAAGGCGCGGCAGCAGCCAGCTGTTGGCAACTAGGTTAATCGCTTCCGTCGTACCACGCGTCCAGACGATCTGATGGTGATGCGCGGCATTTAGCAAGCGCGCCACCCGATGCCGCGCCTGTTCGTAACGCTCCGTCAGCTGACGCGCCGCGCCGTACTGGCTGCGGTGTACCATACCCGCGCTCAGGCTGTAGAACTGTCGCGCGGTATCAATCACTACCTGAGGTTTGAGCGTAGTGGCGGCGCTGTCGAGATACACACCGGCATCGCTCAGCGCGGGAAACTGCTGGCGGAAGGCCGTGGGATTGAATGCGGTCATGCTTGGCTCGTTATACAAATAAGTAGCTCCATATCAAAAGCTTGGCTCTCTCCTAGCAAAGCTGTAAAAGCGCGTTATGCTGATTAATGCAAGGTTTAAACCAAAACACGCATAATGAGCAACCTTCTTTAGTCGATTTGACTACCGGTTAGCGAACGCGGGTGGTTTTATGCAATCAATCTACAAGGCGATAGAAAATGAAAAAACTTTCCGCAATGCTGGCCATCTGTACTATAGCTTTTACTCTGGCCGCATGTTCAAGCAATTATGTCATGCATACCAATGACGGTCGCACCATTGTTTCTGAAGGCAAGCCGTCAGTCGATAGTGACACCGGTATGATGAGCTATAAAGATGCTAACGGCAACAAGCAGCAGATCAACCGTGCTGATGTTAAAGAGATGGTAGAGATGCAGTAAGCGGTAAAACGCATAGTGCAGACAAAAAAAAGCACCGCAATTTGCGGTGCTATTCAAAATCACTATGGACAGACAGGGTAAATCTACAGGAATTAAAAGTTTGATCTGTAATCGTCAGATCAAAATGCAAACATAACACCACCACAAGCCTAAAGCTTTCCGGAAATCTGCGAACTCATTCACAAATTCTGAAATCTTTTCGTTCCGGCTCAGGAAGTGCGGCAACTATAGGTATTTGCTGGAGCTTCCTCAACGGACAATTTATAATGCCTCAGATTACTAAAATCTAATATGTGAGCGCTTGTTATTAGCTTACGTGTTTTGCCTCCGATCCGAGCACTGGAAATCATGTCGAAACGCCTTCCTCCTCATCTAATGCTCTCCGCGTCTTTGACGCCGCGGCGCGCCATCTTAGCTTTACCAAAGCCGCTGAAGAGCTCTTTGTTACCTAGGCAGCTGTAAGCCATCAGGTAAAATCTCTGGAAGATTTTCTGGGGTTAAAGCTGTTTCTCCGGAGGAATCGTTCGCTTTTGCTCACGGAAGAGGGGCAAAGCTACTATCTCGACATCAAAGATATTTTTACGGTGCTTAACGATGCGACGCGCAAACTTCAGGCGCGCAGCGCCAAGGGTGCGCTCACCGTCAGCCTGCTGCCCAGTTTCGCTATTCAGTGGCTGGTGCCGCGTCTTTCCAGCTTTAATACAGCTTATCCGGGCATCGACGTGCGTATTCAGGCGGTCGATCGCGATGAAGAGAAGCTGGCCGATGATGTTGACGTAGCAATCTTCTACGGCCGCGGCAACTGGCTAGGCCTGCGCGTTGAAAAACTCTATGCTGAATATCTGCTTCCGGTCTGCTCACCCGTACTGATGACGGGGGATAACCCGTTGAAAACGCGGATGGATTTGTCACAGCTTTACGCTGTTGCACGATTCCTCCCGGCGTGACTGGCAATCCTACATCTGTCAGTTAGGCTTGCAGCACATTAACGTTCAGCAAGGCCCGATTTTTAGTCACAGCGCCATGGTGTTACAGGCTGCCATTCACGGTCAGGGCGTGGCGCTGGCGAACAATGTCATGGCACAAAGTGAGATTGAGGCCGGTCGCCTAATCTGCCCGTTCAACGACGTATTAGTCAGTAAAAACGCTTTTTATCTGGTTTGTCATGACAGCAGGCAGAACTGGGTAAAATAGCGCCTTTCGGCAGTGGATCCTCGCGAAAGCCGCCAGCGAACAAGAAAAATTCCGTTTTCGCTACGATCATTAACTAATAGATTTCTGTACAGTGAAGTACAGATGCACCTTGAGGATAGTCAGATGTCCAGTCGTGCCATGTTTATTTTTGCCGCCATCAGCGGATTTTTGCTGGTCGCGTTTGGCGCTTTTGGTGCCCACGTATTAAGCCGCTTTCTCGGCCCGGCCGAAATGGCTTGGGTGCATACCGGGCTGGAGTATCAGGCATACCATACGCTGGCGGTGATCGGCCTGGGAGCAGCGATGCTGCGCCGCGCCAATCTCTGGTTTTACTGGAGCAGTGCGTTTCTTGCCTTGGGCATCGTGCTGTTTAGTGGCAGCCTTTATTGTCTGGCGCTGTCGCATCTGAAGTTTGGGGTTTTTGTTACGCCAGTCGGCGGGCTTTGTTTCTTGGTCGGCTGGTTTTTGATGTTGATTGGCGCGCTGCGTCTGAAACGAAAGGCAGATCGCCATGAATAAAGTTTTGCTCTATTGCCGTCCTGGTTTTGAAAAAGAGTGCGCGGCAGAAATCGCCGCCAACGCCGCCGAGCGTGAGATCTACGGTTTCCCGCGCGTGAAAGAGAACAGCGGCTACGTGCTGTTTGAATGCTATCAGCATGAAAATGCCGATCGTCTGGTCAGCGAGCTGCCGTTCGATACAAGTTTTGCCGCAAATTTACCGTGCCGCTGCGCACCAGCCTGCGCGAGGCGGGTATTCTGCTTAACTACGAAAGCCCGAAGCGCCCGGTGGTGCACGTCTTCTTTAATTGCACCCGGAGCCTGCTACGTTGGCTACTCTTTCGTTGGCAACAATTCACTGTTCTACATGGGCATTCCGCGCCTGAAATTCGCGGCCGATGCGCCGAGCCGTTCGACGCTAAAGCTGGAGGAGGCGTTTCACGTCTTTATTCCTGCCGACGAGTGGGATGAGCGCTTGGCGGGCGGCATGCACGCGGTCTATCTGGGTACCTATCCTGGCGGCTGGACCTATCAACTTGTGAAACGCAGCATGTAGGTGTACGCGGTGGACAACGGCCCAATGGCGCCGAGACTGATGGACACCGGACAGGTTACGCACTGTCGCGAGGACGGCTTTAAGTTTCGCCCAACGCGCAATAACAACGACTGGCTGGTGTGCGACATGGTGGAGAAGCCAGTGCGCGTCGTCAACCTCATGACCAAATGGCTGGTTAACTGCTGGTGCCGTGAGGCGATCTTCAACCTTAAACTGCCGATGAAAAAACGCTACGAAGAGGTGACGCAGAACCTGGCGATGATGCATGAGGCGCTGAAAGCGCAGGGCATTAACGCACAGATCCGCGCGCGCCAGCTCTATCACGATCGTGAAGAGGTCACGGTGCACGTTCGCCGCATCTGGGGTGCAATCCCAGGCCGCCGCGACGCGCGTTAAGTCTCAGGCCGGGCGTTGCGACGCCTGGCCTTCATAGCGCAGCGCTTTCAGATTCCCCTGCAACACCAGATGCTACTTCAGCATCGCAACCTGTCGGCTGATGATGGCTGACTCTCGTCCCGCTGCCAGTTTTGTCCGCCATTTTTCCGGCACCTGATCGAGCTGTTCATAGACCGCATCCAGTGAACCAAAAGTCTGCAGAAGCGTTTTCGCACTTTTGGGGCCAATGCCTGCGACGCCGGGAATTTTACTGCTGCTGACGCCGCACAATCCCCACTAATCTGGCAGCTTATCTGGCGCAACGCCAAACTCAGCTTCGATAAAAGGCACATCGAGCCAGCGCTTCTGAAAATAGTCGCGGATGCGGATCTATGGCGCGAGCAGCTGGCAGTAGCCCTTGTCGATTGAGACGATAGTCGCCTGATGGCCCGCCTGCGCCATTTTTACCGTCAGCGTGGCAGCAAGATCGTCCGCTTCGTCGGTTTCTGCAGTCCAGCAGCTGACGCCAGCCTGGCGAAACGCCTCCTGGAGCGCGGGCATCTCCGCGTGCAGATCGTCAGGCATTGGCGGGCGACCACTTTTGTAATCCGGCAACAGCTGATGCAGCCAGCACTGATGGCGCAGCTCGCTATCGAATACCGCGACGACATGTGTCCGCTGGGTATGCCCCAGCAGCTGGCGCAGCGCGGATACGCATCCCTCGATGCAGGGCGATCCCTGAACGGCGTACAGACGGCGTATCAGGTTAAGCGCGTCCACGATAAAAAGGTGAAATGACATAAGCTAAACGGCAGCCCGCAAGGGCTGCCTTCCTTGCAGGTTATTTGATAATTTCGTAGCAGGGGATATAGGCGGTGCCGGGCAGCTTCATACGATGCTGGGCAACAAATCCCTGTAATAGTTCATCCATGCGATGCATGATCTCCGGTTCGTCATGCAGCTTAGTAGTTCGTGACTACTGTCGGTCTGGCTGCCCGAATTAAGCACGGCGAGCGAGCAGTTACGAAACAGCTGATAAAGGTCGCTGCTCGCCGTGCGCTTAAGCATGTCGACTTCCAGCTGAGACAACAGATCCATCGAGCCAAGTGGGCTGATATGCGTAATCAAATGAACTCCGTTACACCCGCTTGGGTGACTAGTGACACCGCAACTGCGGTGGCGAAAATCCCTGGTCGACAATCCTCTGATTACCGCCGCCACCAGAGTAGCCTTGTCGACCGAGAATGCTCAAGGGAAACACCGCGCCCGACGCGCAGGCTGCGAGAAGCTTCGCAAAGCTACTGGCGTACCAGACGAGAAAAGCCCGGTGTGAAGGGAACATTGCTGCGCCACGGGTTAATATCCAGACCGCCGCGGCGCGTGTAGCGCGCATAAACTGTCAGCTGTTCCGGCTGGCAGAAGCGCAGCACATCATTAAAAATGCGTTCTACGCACTGCTCGTGAAACTCATTGTGCTGGCGGAACGAGATTAGATAGCGCAGCAGCGCCTCGCGGTCGATACGCGGGCCTCTGTAGCTGATCATCACTGAACCCCAGTCAGGCTGGTTGGTGATCAGGCAGTTAGATTTAAGCAGATGGCTGACCAGCGTCTCCTCAACTAGCTCGTTGCCCGCCGCATCCTTGAGATAGTCGGCATTGAAACTGTAGTCGGTAATCTCGATATCCTGCTCGTCGATGCAGTAACCGCTAAACTGACCGATAGGCTGGCCTTCTATTTCGCTCAGGCGAAACAGCGCCACGCTAACGTCGCCTTGCGCACAGGCGCTGAGATCGCGCTCTAGGGTCTGGCGAACCTCGCCCCAGTCGGCGAAACGCGTCTGGTTGAAGCTGTTAAGGTAGAGCTTAAAACTCTTCGACTCGATAAGATGCTCGCTGGTGGCGTTCAGCACTACTTCGCCTAGCGCAACCTGCGGAACGCCTTTGCTGTTGAGCCAGGAGAGTTCATAGAGCGTCCAGATGTCCGCGCCGCTAAACGGCAGCGCATCTGGCGTCAGCCCAAGCGGCGAGCGGTTCAGGCTGCGCTGCACCGCCTGCAGCAGGCTGGGATCGTATTGATCGTGATAGGCTGTAGGTTTGCCTAGGGTCAGGTTGCTCAGCGCCTGATCCTTTTCATATAAAGACATAACGGTTACCCGTGAAACAAAACAAAGTGGATAAGTGTAACCCATCAGACGTGAGAAAAAGAGTGATGCAACAGACTACGGATGCCCTGCACGAATTTACCACCCGATATTGCGATGCTTGGCAGCAGCGCACTGGACATGCGCCAGCCAGCCAGGCACTGGCAGGCGTGCCGTCGCCTTGTATCGTCGCCACTCAGCCTGATGAAGTGTGGTGGCAGCCGCAGCCTTTTACCTTGCCCGCCACGCTGGAAGCCGTCGAGCGCGCGCTGGATATTCAGCTCCAGGAAGAGATTACGGCGTTCTATACCTCGCAGTTTGCTGGCGATATGGCGGCGCGCTTTGAACAGTGGGAGTTCTTCACGCTGCTCCAGGTCTGGAGTGAAGAAGATTTTCTGCGGTTGCAGGAGAACCCGATTAGGCATCTGGTAATGAAACGACGCCTGAAGCAGACGCCGACGATATTTATCGCCGCCACGGAGTCAGAGCAGAGATCATCTCGCTCTGCAATCTCACGGGTGAAATTATTCTCGAGCAGCCTGGCACTAAAAATCGCCATGTGCTGTCGGAAAACCTTGATATTTTTCTTACTAATTTACAACCGGTTATCGGCTTGCTTGCAGACAATGGCTGGTGTGCTTGTGAGATATTTCTCACACGCGTTGTGAGATATTGGCATTTTTACGAGGAGACATCCAGAAGTCTGCAATGTAAAAATATTGTGAATCATTAACTTAATGGCATTAGTCCTAATTTGGGACTGTAAAAAAATAGCGTTACATTTTTTAGTACCTTGTTTATTCAACGGCCTCTGCCAGAATATACAGCATTGGAAGGAGCCAGAGAATTGAAGATAGCGTCGGAGACGTCATGCCAGGAGACAGGAACGTAACGGAGTTTGCGTCACAGGGAAAGCTTCAGGAAGAAGCAGGACACTCAAGAATGAGTCAGGGACACCTCCAGGAAGAAGAATGATAGCCACACATGATGCGTGGCGGGCCTGGAAGCCAAAGGAATTATCAGGACGATAAGCGCAGGATGGCGCACAGGAAAAGTTGTCAAGGAAGAGCAGGGAGCATCAGCGTAGCGGGAAAGCTGCAAACGAACCGGGAGCACTGTTAACACAGTGCTCCCTTTTTTTGCGCGTGCGTCCGGCGATGGTATATGCTTGCCGCCCGATTTTTCGCTAACTGGAGATGGCGTATGACGCCTTTATTATTACAACGGCTGGAGCAGCTTGAAACGCTGATGCGCGACCATCATCACTTGCAAGAGACGCCGCCGTCCGCCGGTGCGCTCGCCAGCAGCCAGCCTTTCTGCTTGGATACGCTGGAGCCGCTTGAGTGGCTGCAATGGGTATTGATCCTGCGTATGCGGGCGTTTGTCGCCGCACAGCAACCGCTACCGCAAAAGTTCGCCGTCGCGCCCTATTTTGAAGTCGCGCTGGCCTCCACCACGCCCGGCCATGCGCCGATCCTGCTCAGCCTGGCGCAGCTTGACGCGTTGTTCATGGACGATCCTGCCTGATGCTGGAAATTATTTATCAGGACGAGTGGCTGGTGGCAGTCAACAAACCTGCTGGCTGATGCATCGCAGCTGGCTGGACCGTAAATAGAAAGTCGTGGTGATGCAAACCGTACGCGACCAGATTGGCCAGCACGTTTTTACCGCGCATCGCATCGATCGCACTACGTCGGGCGTGCTGCTGATGGGCCTGTCCAGCGAGGCAGGGCGACTACTGTCGCAGCAGTTTGAAAATCATCAGATAAAGAAAACCTACCATGCTGTGGTGCGCGGCTGGCTGCAGGAGAGCGGCACGCTGGACTATCCGATGGTGGAAGAGCTGGACAAGATCGCCGATAAGTTTGCCACGCAGGAGCGTACTGCCCAGCCAGCAGTAACCGATTACCAGGCGCTGGCCTGGGCGGAAATGCCAGTGGCGATTGGCCGTTACCCGAGCGCACACTACAGCCTGATGCAGCTTTCCCATCATACCGGGCGCAAGCATCAACTGCGTCGTTATATGGCCCATCTGCGTCATCCGATTATCGGCGACACCACGCACGGGGATTTACGCCAGAACCGCGGTGCCGCGCAGCATTTGGGTGCCGATCTCCTTATGCTGCATGCCAGCAGCCTGTCGCTGACGCATCCGGTCACGGGCGAGCCGCTGGTGATCCGTGCCGGGCTGGACGGGGCATGGCAACAGCTGGCGCAGCAGTTTGGCTGGCAGGAAGCGCTCGACGCAGCAGGACTTGAGTTTGCTGACGTGGCGGGCGAGGATAGCCTTATCGATTAAGGAGCAGGCACATGGCAAAGATTGGTATTTTTGTAGGCACGGTATACGGTAACGCGCTGCTGGTAGCAGAAGAGGCACAGCCGATTTTGCAGGCGCAGGGGCACGACGTCGCGGTATTTGACGAGGCGACCTTAGCACAATGGCAAGACTACAGCAGCGAGGTGGTGCTGGTGATCACCTCGACCACCGGCCAGGGCGATTTCCCGGACAGCATCGCGGGCCTTTACCGGGATGTAAAAGATAAGCTGGGCTATCAGCCTGAGCTGCGTTACGGCGTGATTGCGCTGGGCGACAGCAGCTACGACCATTTTTGCGGTGCGGGCAAAACCTTTGATGCGCTGTTGCAGGAACAGAGTGCGACGCGCGTCGGCGAGGTGCTGCTGGTGGATGCGGTCGATGATCCAGTACCGGAGTCTGTAACCTCGCCCTGGGTAGAAGCTTGGGGAAAACTGCTCTGAATCCATCGCGCTGCGCTTGGCCAGGCGCAGCGCATCATGCTCAGGTAACCGGTGCCGGATTGAATACCGCCAGCCAACCAGCTCAATCGTCTCTTCACCCGTCTCGATAGTACCGGCATTCATGTCCATCAGGTCGTGCCAGCGATCCGCCAGCGCATTGCGCGTTGCCATTTTAATCACCGGAATGGCCGCCAATCCGTAAGGCGTGCCGCGCCCGGTGGTAAACACCTGCAAAGTAATCCCTGACGCCATTTGCTGCGTGCCGCAGACAAAATCGCTGGCGGGTGTGGCGGCATAGATTAGCCCACGGCGGTTGGGCGCTGGCCTGGCGACAGCACTTCAACAATCGGGCTGCGGCCCGACTTGGCGATCGATCCCAGCGCTTTTTCCACCACGTTTGCCAGCCCGCCTTTTTTATTGCCGGGCGAGGGGTTGGGGCTGCGGTCAGTTTTGCCCTGATCGAGATAGTCGTCATACCAGGCCATCTCTTCCAGCAGACGTTTGCCCACCTCTTCATTAATCACGCGCGGCGTCAGTAGATGAATGGCATCGCGCACTTCGGTGGCTTCTGAAAACATCACCGTTGCGCCACAGCCCACCAGCAGATCGGAGGCGAAGCCCACGGCAGGATTGGCAGTAACGCCGGAAAAGGCGTTACTGCCGCCGCACTGCGTGCCGACGACCAGTTCGGAAGCGGGGCAGGTTTCGCGCTGGCGCTGGTTAAGGCGTTCAAGATGCCTTTTCGTCACGCTAAGGATCTCTTCCACCATCGCCCCGAAGCCGACGTGACGCTCGTCCTGCAAACGCACAATGTCACTGTCATCCAGCGAGATTGCCTGCACGTCGTCGGTGCCGGTCAATAGCCGTTCAGGCTGTAACGTTTCACAGCCGAGGCTGACGACCATAATTTCGCCGCCAAAGTTAGGGTTCAGCGCCAGGTTATGAATGGTGCGAATCGGCACTACCGCTGCCGGCGCGTTAATCGCTACGCCGCAGCCGTAAAGATGGTCAAGCGCCACCACGCCATCGACGTTGGGATAGCGGGGCAGCAGGTCGCGTTCGATAATTTGCACCACATAGTCCACCGCGCCTGCCACACAGTGCACGCTGGTGGTAATGCCGAGCAGATTGCGCGTGCCGACGCTGCCGTCAGTGTTGCGGTAGCCTTTAAAGGTGTAGCCTTCCAGCGGTGGCAGCTCAAGCGGTACATTATTGGCCAGCGGCAGGCTGGCGATCGGTGGCGCTTCGGGCAGGGCCACCAGCGACTCTTCAATCCAGCTGCCCTGCGCAATATCGCGCAGCCGATCACTTCACCATAGCGGCGGATAGCTGCGCCCTGGGCAACAGGCGCTAACGCAACTTTATGTCCTTGTGGAACATGTTCTGTCAGCGTCAGGCCGTCGGGAAACGTGGTACCTGCCGGGAGTCCTTAGTTATTAACCACAATGGCGACATTGTCGTCTTCATGGACTTTGATGCAGAGCGGCGGCTCATTGAGGGTTCTGTTCATCGCTCACCTTCCAGTCATGCGCGCCGTACGTGGCGGTGCGTTATCATTAGTTCTTCACGCACATCGTATTTGCCAGCCTTAGTATATGGAGGGAAATGGCCCACTGCATTGTGCAATTGTCCGGCATTCCGACCTCATATCGCCTGTTTTGGGTTCGCTTTACCAAAAGCAAGTGAAGACACTCACAAACAATCCTTTTGCTGTTCAATAAACCACCATTTGTAGCCTGAAAAAATGGGTTCCGTGAAGCGCGCCGCAGTCGAATGTGCAATTGCCAGATAATCACTGTTAATCAGATGAAATTGTCGGGCGTTCTTCCAGTGTCATCGCCTTTTGCCATTCCTATACTGGCTTTCGTAATACGACGTTAGGTTATTCGTCACGACGCACTATCGGTTTGCCCCTATAAAAAATCGCAGTGTTTAATCCAACTTATCTCTGATACCCAACGCGATGTGTATGCAGTCAGAGCGAATGTAGCGAACGCTATATTTCAGGAGTGCATCATGAATAGTTACAGCCAGACGGCGGAAGCGGTGCAGAAGCGCACCAACGCCAGCTACTGGATCGTGGTGATGCTGTTTATCTACGCCTCGTTCAACTAAGGCGACCGCGCCACCATTTCGATTGCCGGTTCCGTCATGTCAAAAGATATTGGCCTGGATTCGGTCGGACTGGGCTATATCTTCTCGGCGTTCTCATGGGCCTATGTTATCTACCAGATTCGGGCGGCTGGCTGCTGGACCGCTTCGGATCAAAACGCGTCTACTTCTGGAGTATCTTTCTCTGGTCGCTGTTCACCCTGTTGCAGGGCTTTGTCGATGTTTTCAGCGGCTATGGCATTGTGGTTTCACTTCATGCTGCGCTTTATGGTCGGTCTGGCAGAGGCACCATCCTTCCTTGGCAACAGCCGTATCGTGGCGGCTTGGTTCCCGGCGCAGGAGCGCGGCACCGCCGTCGCCATCTTTAACTCGGCACAGTACTTCGCCACGGTCATCTTCGCGCCGATTATGGGCTGGCTGGTATCGGAAGTGGGCTGGGGCATGTGTTCTGGTTTATGGGCGGCCTCGGCATCATCCTGAGCTTTATCTGACAGAAGGTGATCCACGATCCCAATGACCATCCGGGCGTCAACAAAGCCGAGCTGGAATATATGGAGCAGGGGCGCGCGCTGATCAATATGGACGCCAAAAAGTCTGAGCGCAAAGTGAGCTGGGACGAGAAGTGGTACCAAATCAAACAGCTGCTCTCTACGCGCATGATGTGGGGTATCTATATCGGCCAGTACTGCGTTAATGCCTTGACCTACTTCTTTAATTACTTGGTTCCCGGTCTATCTGGTGCAGGCGCGCGGCATGTCGATTCTGAAGGCGGGTTTTATCGCCTCGATTCCGGCGGTGTGCGGCTTCCTGGGCGGTGATGGCAGATACCGCGCCGAAAGAGATCAGCGGCCTGAGTGGCGGTTTGTTCAATATGTTCGGCAACTTCTCTGGCATCGTCACGCCAATCGCTATTGGTTATATCATCGCCACCAGCGGCTCGTTTGAAGGCGCACTGAATTTATGTCGGCATCCATGCGTTTGTCGCCGCCTTCAGCTTCTTGGTGATTACAGGTGATATCAAACGTGTCGAACTGAAACACCGGACATAAGGAGAGAGTATGAGCACGCAAAGCACGCCGGTTATCACTGATATGCAGGTGATCCCGGTCGCCGGATACGACAGCATGCTGCTGAATATCGGCGGCGCACATAGCGCCTGCTTTACCCGCAATATCGTGGTGCTGACCGACAGCGCGGGCCATACCGGCGTCGGCGAAGCGCCGGGCGGCGACACCATCTACCAGACACTGGTCGAGGCGATCCCGCAGGTGAAAGGCCAGCAGGTGGCGCGGATGAACCGGCTGGTGCAGCAGGTGCACAAAGGTAGCCAGACCACCGATTTCGATACCTTCGGTAAAGGTGCCTGGACCTTTGAGCTGCGCGTCAACGCGGTTGCGGCGCTCGAGGCGGCGCTGCTCGATCTGCTTGGCCAGTGCCTTGGTGTGCCAGTGGCGGAGCTGCTCGGCCCTGGCCAGCAGCGCGATGAAGTCACGGTGCTCGGCTATCTGTTCTATATCGGCGATCGGCGCAAAACCGATCTGCCCTGCCTGAGCGGCGAAAACGGCGATCACGACTGGTATCGCCTGCGCCACCAGGAGGCGCTAACGCCAGAAGCCGTGGTGCGTCTGGCTGAGGCGGCGCAGGACAAATATGGCTTTAAGGACTTCAAGCTGAAAGGCGGGGTGCTGCAGGGCGAACAGGAGATCGAGTCCGCCGTAGCGCTGAAGCGGCGTTTTCCCGATGCGCGCATCACCGTCGATCCTAACGGGGCCTGGCATCTGGAGGAGGCGATCCGCCTGTGTAAAGGCATGGGCGATGTGCTGACCTACGCCGAGGATCCGTGTGGTGCAGAGCATGGCTATTCCGGGCGTGAAGTGATGGCGGAGTTCCGCCGCGCCACCGGGCTGCCGGTTGCCACCAATATGATCGCCACCAACTGGCGCGAGATGAACCATGCGGTGATGCTGAACGCGGTCGACAGATCCGCACTTTTGGACGCTAAGCGGCGCGGTGCGCGTGGCACAGCTGTGCAACGACTGGGGCCTGACTTGGGGCTGCCATTCCAATAACCATTTCGATATCTCACTAGCGATGTTTACCCATGTTGGCGCAGCCGTGCCAGGCAAACCCACCGCCATTGATACCCACTGGATCTGGCAAGAGGGCGATCAGCGCCTGACAAAACAGCCGCTGCAAATCCGCAACGGCAAAATCGCCGTACCTGACGCGCCCGGTCTCGGCATCGAGCTGGACTGGGACCGGCTGCGCCAGGCCCACGATCTCTACAAATCACTGCCAGCGGGCGCGCGTAACGACGCCACCGCGATGCAGTATCTGGTTCCCGGTTGGACCTTCGACCGCAAGCGCCGGGTATTGGGCCGCGCCACAGTGTAAGGAGCAGGAAATGAGTTCGACACCGAAAGTCACTGCGATGCAGGTCATTCCGGTTGCCGGTTACGACAGCATGTTGCTCAACCTGAGCGGCGCACATGCGCCTTTTTTCACCCGCAACATTGTGATTATCAAGGACAATGCGGGCCATACCGGCGTGGGCGAAATCCCCGGCGGTGCGCGGATCGGCCAGACGCTGGAAGCGCGCATCGTCGCCGTTGCTGAGGAAGGTGCTGACCTTAAAGCCCAGCTTGCGGCCTTCCTGAATCGTACCCGCGACAAACTGCGTCGTGTTGTCGTCAGAGCCCAGGTTTCGGATCACCGCGATGCGCACCGGCCCTTCATGATTCGCGATAGGTGCAGGCACCGGCGCAACGGTGTCGGCGAAGGCGCTGGCAGAGAGCAGGCTGACGGTCAGCAGTGAAAGCGATATTTTTTTCATTGTCATTTTCCAGGTTAATCAGCGTTAGCGGCGCTGAACGTAGGTCATCGCCAGTGCCAGAGCCAGCACTAGTCCTTTAATAATATCTATGGCGTAGTAGGGCACAGAAAGCATCACCAGGCCGTTTTGTAGTACACCGAGCAGCACTGCGCCGACCAGCGTGCCCAGCGCATTGGGCTTGCTGGAACCCGCCAGTAACAGGCCAATCCAGGCCGCCGCCACGGCGTCCATCAGGTAGCCACCGCCCGCATTCACCTGCGACGAGCCGATGCGCGACGCGAGCAGAATGCCGCCCAGCCCCGCCAGCAACGAGGCGATGACATAGGCCAGCACGCGATAGCGCGTGGTGCGGATGCCTGAGAGGCGTGCCGCTCGGAGTTACCGCCCAGCGCGTACATGCGGCGGCTGTGGGTGGTCAGCGACAGCGCCAGCTGCGCGACCAGCGTCACCACCAGCATAATAATGACGATCACGGGCACCTGACCCAGCAGGCCAAAGCCCGCCGGGATAGTGCCTTCCGCCATATCGCCGCTCGGCATCACCATGTTTTCGGTAATCGATCCGCCAAAGCTGTAGGTCATCGCTACGCCCTGGATAATAAACAGCGTGGCGAGCGTAGCCAGCATGTCGGGAATGCGCAGGATAACGATCAGAAAGGCGTTGAACAGGCCGATCAGCGTACAGAGCGCTAGGGTGATCATCATCGCCTCAGTGGTGTTCATGCCTTACCAGACGAACAGCGAGATCACCAGCGCGTTAGCCAGCGACGCGGTGGAGCCGACCGATAGGTCGAAGCCGCCAACGGTGAGAGATACCGATACGCCCACGGCGATCACTGTCACGATAGCGATAGATCGCAGGATATTGATAATGTTGTTGGGTTCAAGAAAGCTGTCGGACGCCAGGCCAAAGCCCGCAATCAGAATCGCGACCGTGATCAGCATGCCCCACTTATAGAGAAAATCGAACAGTTGATGACGCAGCGACGGGGATGCCGCCTTCAGGGTAATCTCTTTGCTGCTCACGCAGGGGTTCCTCCAGTGGAATAAAGCAGAAGCGTCTCTTCAGTGACCACGTGCGCGTCCAGCTCGGCCACAATGCGCCCGTCCCAGAGCACACAAATTCGGTCGCACATCCCGACCAGTTCAGAAAACTCGCCGGAGGCGTAGATAATGCCTTTGCCCTCCTGCGCCAGCCAGCTGATTAAGCAGAACAGTTCGGTTTTAGCTTTGATGTCGACCCCCTTGGTCGGCTTATCAAAAATCAGTACGTCGGCGTTGCTGCGCAGCCACTTGCCGATGGCAACCTTTTGCTGGTTACCGCCGGAAAGGCGACGCAGTGACTGCGCCGGACCGTTGGTGCGCACGTTGAGGCGCTGGATTACCTCTTCGGCCTAGCGCCACGCCCGACGATGACCAAACAGGCTCCAACGCGAAAAGCTGTTGTCGGCGCTGACGCTGAGGTTCATCGCCACCGGTTCGTCGATAAAAATTCCCTCCTTGCGCCGCTCTTCTGGCACCAGCGCCATGCGCTGGCCCACCGATTCGTGTGGCGATCGCGGCTGCCACGGCTTGCCGTGCAGCTCGCCGCGCGCGATGCGGCTTTTACTAGCACCGAACAGCGCTTTGCACAGCTCGGTTTTACCTGCGCCTGCAAGCCCGGCGATACCAAGAATTTCACCTTTGTGCAGCCGCAGCGAGATGTCCTGCAACAGCCGATCGTCGTGCAGACCCTCCACCACCAGCAGCATCGGCTGCGTGCGGGCAGGGCGGCGCGGTGGATAAATATCGGTGAGTTCATGACCGAGCATCTTCTCGACAATCTGCTCGCCGCTCAGCGCCGCCATGGGCCCGCTCTCAATCAGGCGGCCATCGCGCAGCACCGTCAGCCGGTCGCAGATTGCTTTCATTTCGTGGATGCGGTGAGAGATAAACACCACGCCTATACCGCTCGCTTGCAGGCGGCGCACCACGGCAAACAGCCGCTGGCTCTCATGCTGATCGAGCGGTGCGGTGGGGTAGTCGAGGATCAGAAAGCGGCAGTGATGCGACAGCGCACGCGCCAGCAAAATCTGTTGCTTCTCCGCTAGCGTGCAGAGCTCCACCAGCCGGTTAACGTCTAGGCTGACGTCGCGCTGGGCGACGGATAGCGCTCCAGCGGAAGCCGTGCCCCGGTTCAGCCAGCCGATCCAGCAGGATATTTTCCGCCACGCTCAGCTGGGGCACTAAGGCAACGTCCACTTCCTGCTGCACCAGATGGATGCAGAGTTTTTTGGCGTCACGCGGGCTGCGAATAGAGACCGGCGCACCGTCCAGCCAGATCTCGCCGCTGTAGTGGCTGTGCGTGCCCGACAGCACCGCCATCAGCGTCGATTTACCCGCGCCGTTAGCCCCGGTCAGCGCATGCACGGAATGGCCGTCTGCGACAAAATCCGCCTACGTCAGGGCAGCAAATCCGCCGAATGCGATCGAGATATTGCGCATCTCAAGGCGATTTAACGCGCTCATCAAGCGAAGCTCCCTTATCAATAACTGGCCGCAATTTTTTCCTGAAGTTTCAGGCGCGGCAACAGCCGAAAGCGCATAAGTTAGCACGAAATCTTATTAGCCATCCGGACATCTGGATAGTTTGGCGGCTAAAGCTGGCGGACAGGATAAGTCTGGTGTTTTACAGCAGGAAACAGAAATAAGGCAGTGCGTTATGCTGAAGCGTGGCGCAGGCATAAAAAAACTAGGCCGAAGCCTGGTTTATCAAATCATGATGTGATTACTTTTCTGGAACTGCATTCAGCAAGGTAGTGAGCAGTTTCCAGTAAAGACCAACGCTCTCAATATGGACCTGCTCGTCCGGCGAGTGCGGGCCGATGATGGTCGGGCCGATAGAGACCATATCCATCTCCGGGTAAGGCTTCTTGAACAGGCCGCATTCCAGACCGGCGTGGATCACCTGAATGTTTGGCGTCTTGTCGAACAGCGCGATGTAGGTCTGACGGGTCAGCGCCATAATCGGCGAGTTCGCGTCAGGCTGCCAGCCCGGATAGCCGCCTTTCGGCTTCGTCTGCGCGCCAGCCAGCTGGCCGAGTGAGGTCAGCATCTGCACCACATAGTCGCGGCCAGTATCGATCAGTGAACGGATCAGGCAGTTGATTTCTGCTTTGTCGTTTTCCATCGTGACTACGCCCACGTTCAGCGAGGTTTCCACCACGCCTTTCGCCACGTCGGAGTTGCGGATAACGCCGTTCGGCGTGCTGTTCAGCAGGTTCAGGAAGCGATCGCGGCTCTCAGCGCTCAGCGCCTCGCCCTGATGCGCCAGCGGCTCGGTGACCACGTTGATATTCTTCTCTTTCACGCCGTGCTCATTTTGCAGCGCCAGCAGGAAGTGCGCCGCTGCCGCTTTCAGCGCGTCGAATTTATGGCTGTCTACCGCCAGCGTCGCGAAAGCTTCACGCGGGATGGCGTTGCGCAGCGTACCGCCAGTGAAATCGATCAGGCGCAGGTCCAGCTCGGCGGCGTGTGCGGCAAGGAAACGTGCCAGCAGCTTGTTGGCGTTGCCGAGACCCATATGGATATCCGCGCCGGAGTGGCCGCCGCGCAAACCTTTCAGGGTCAGCTTCAGGGTTTCAAAATCAGCCGGAACCGCTTCGCGCGGCAGCGGCAGCGTGGTGATAAAGTCGACACCGCCCGCGCAGCCCATGCAGCCCATATAGATCTCACCTTCCTCTTCCGAGTCGGTATTGATCAGGATATCGGCCTGGAGCCAGTTCGGTTGCAGACCAAAAGCGCCGTCCATGCCGGTCTCTTCCGTCATGGTGAGCAGCACTTCCAGCGGGCCGTGCGTCAGGCTGTTGTCAGCCAGCACCGCCAGCGCGGAAGCCATGCCGATACCGTTGTCAGCACCCAGCGTGGTGCCGCGCGCCTTAACCCATTCGCCGTCGATATAGGGCTGAATCGGATCTTTGGTAAAGTCATGCACGGTGTCGTTGTTCTCCTGCGGCACCATATCGAGGTGAGCTTGGAGAGCAACCGGCGTGCGGTTCTCCATCCCGGCGGTGGCCGGTTTGCGGATCAGGATATTGCCGACCGCGTCGCGCTCGACCCAAAAACCTTGCTCTTTCGCCCAGCCAACAATATAGGTGGCCAACGCTTCTTCATGAAAAGAGGGATGCGGAATGGAGCAGATTTTAGCGAAAATATCCGACAGCGGTTGGGGAGAAAGCTGAGACAATTCAGACACGACAGGTCTCCTGTGTCAGTGCGCTGGCGAGGCAGGTGTGCGCGAGTTTCCAGAAAATGGTCGCCGTCAGCGGATCTGACGTGATGGTGCTGAGAATATCACTCTTTATTGTCGGGTGCGTACTCAGGAGCGCTAAAAAGCCGCAACCAGTCGTTCGGATGCTGGTTTTTAACGCTGAGGATCCTTATAATCTCGCGCAACCTTTTTCCCGTTGCACATTTTTAAGCCGATGAAGTTGGCTGGGATCGCTAAGTGAAAAATACGTCGTTACTTGGGACATGCTACAGATCCATGCCCGTAAACTGGCTCAGCGCATGCTTCCTGTTGAACAGTGGAAAGGCATCATCGCGGTCAGCCGCGGCGGGCTGGTGCCTGCCTCGCTGCTGGCACGTGAACTTGGCATTCGCTATGTCGACACCGTTTGCATCTCCAGCTACGACCACGACCATCAGTGCGAAATGACCGTCCTGAAGCGCGCAGAAGGCGACGGCGAAGGCTTTATCGTTATTGACGATCTGGTGGATACCGGCGGCACCGCGCAGGCGATCCGTGAAATGTATCTAAAGCACATTTCGTCACTATTTTCACAAAACCGGCAGGCCGTCCGCTGGTAGACGACTATAGTTGTGGATATCCCGCAGAATACTTGGATTGAGCAGCCGTGGGACATGGGTGTGGTGTACACTCCACCTATTGTTAAAGGCGCATAATCTGGCTCTTCTGACAACGCCCGGCAAGCCGGGCGTTGTGCTTTTTACGCCTCGCGCCCTCTGTTGCCGTGCAGTACACTAAGCTTCTTGCTAGGAGAACAGAGTATGTCAAGCAAAAACCTCAGCGAAGAACTCTTCAAGCCGCACTACAACTATCCTGAAACATCGTCGCTGGTGCACCGCCAGCACCACGCCGATGTCGAAGCGACGCTGGACGGCAGCAGCCAGCATGGCTGTTATCGCATGCTGAACAAGCTGATTTGGACGTGGCGCGGCGTGCCACCCCAGGAGAGCAGCGAAGTGCTGGCGGGCTACTGGCCGGGCGATCCCTTTGGCACAGAAGAGGATGCGCGCTTGATTGCTAACTCTTCCGCCGACGGCAAACTGTTGTCGATTGCGCCAAGACCGGCGCTGGCAAGTTTTAAGCGCGCACTGAATCAGGTGGCTGGCAAAGCGGTTGCAACAGAAGCTGGCAAATTCACTGTGGTTTGCTTTAATACTAACGGTCAAAATTATGGAGAATTAGCATGACGTTACCGAGTGGTCATCCCCGTAGTCGCCTGCTTAAGCGCTTCACCGAGCTGGGACCGTATATCCGCGAAGGGAAATGTGAAGAAACGCGGTTCTTTTTCGACTGCTTGGCCGCCTGCGTCAATGTCAAACCCGCGCCGGAAAGCCGCGAGTTCTGGGGCTGGTGGATGGAGCTGGAAGCGCACGAAGACCATTTCACCTATGTCTATCATATCGGCCTGTTCGATAAAGACGGCGACTGGTCCGTCGCGAACATCAAAGGGAAAGATAATAATCAGAAGGTGGAAGATACGCTGCGTAACTTCCATACCCGCCTGAAAGCGATGTTGTATGAGCTGAACCTGGGGCTGTCGCCTGCCAGCGGCTTCGATGAGCAACCGGTGAAACTCAGCGCATAACGCCGCTGAGGGGTTAACGGCAGACATAGACCGATTCGCATCGGCTATGTCTGTGCTGAATATCCCCGCTATTCCGCTACGTTTATATTTTCTTTTCCGCTTTGCTTATCTCCTTTCCAGTACACCAGCCTGTTCCATTCACGCTTTATTTATATTTTTATCTGACCCGCTTATTCACGGGAAAACATTCCTGCTGCTTATTTGATTATGGCTATTAACTAAACGGCCTTTATAAAACCTGTGTAATCAAAGCGGCCAGCTTAAATAACAGGGCCAGCTAAAAAAGAGTGCAGCACGGCATAATTCTTATTCTTATTTTATTGAGGCCGATTGCACTTACGATTTGTAGACGTTTTCCTGACGAAATGGTGTGCTGGCGTCTAGCGCAACCCCTATTGTTGCGTCTCTTCTCCGTTTGTTATCCCGTTAAAAAGAACGTCAACCTGGACAGCCTAAAAGTTCGGGTGGCTCTGCGCTGTCTCTTTGGAGGAAAACGTTTTGTTTAAATTAAATCCTATATTATTAAGCCTGGCCACTGCGCCGTGCCTGCTTTTTCAGATAACGTTTAGTCAGGCAGCCACGTTAAAACTTTTCTCGCCCTTATTAAATGACAATAAAGCAGGTCTGTTTTGCGTCTGTAATGGCTCAACGCAACCCCTGAGCGGTATTCAACGTTTACAGCCGGGAGAAGATGGCGGCAGGCCGATTACCATCGGGGAATTATTAAGTAGCGGCAGAATTATTTCCGACGACAATGTTATTGGTGCGGATCGCTTGGCGTTCGGCGCGCAGGACTATATGATTAGCGTGCCCGACGTTAACGGCAGTGGAAATAATCAGGTTCAGGTTTATAACTCGGCAAATATCAGCGCGCTGGCGTCGGTCACGCCCGCCAGCGAACTGCCCAACTATTACAACGTCAACGGTCAGCAGTACATCAATACGCGCGTCGCACAGGTGAGCAACGGCACCATCAACGTCGATATTGGCGTTGACGGCGCGGCGACTACTGCCGCCACAAACGGCTGGAGCATGGCGGCAAAACAGAGCCAGCTCTTTACCGCCAGCGGCAGCGGTGCCATGAACTGGCAGTCAGACAACCGCATTGCTTTTACCGGCTCGGCAACGGAATACACCTATAACCTGGCGTACTGGGTGGATAACGTCGCCCAGTACAGCGGGCCGTTCAGCGTCATCACGCAGGATGGCATCAGCCGCGAATTTAACGTTACCAGCTTGGGCGATTTGCAGCAGTACAACAGCTGGCTGATTGAGCAGTTGCAGAGCGGCAACCTGAGCGCGGGCAGCTACAACGGCGAATTCAATAAAGCGCTGACGCTCTACAGCGCGCCGATTGCTTATGTGATTGACGCCGATGAGTACTACGACGAAGTCACCATCCCGGTGGGCGAGTGCTCGGTGCTGAGCGCCGATGGGCCAGGTGCCAGCGTATCGGTGCAGAAGGGCGCAACGCTCGAGGTGGTGAACGCGACCGGCGGGGCAAAGGCCACCATTGACGGCAATCTGGCCGCCAGCGGGTCGCCTGACCATGAGAATACCGCGCTGCGGCTGGACGGCAGCACCGGCATCAATAACGGGGTGATCAACGGCGGGTTCTTCAATAACGCTGACGGCAATGGCGTGGATCCCGCCACCCAGAGCTACGTACGCTATCCGGGCGCTGCGCGGCGGCAAAGTGACCAACAGCGGCGACATCAATGTCAGCGACGGCGCAATTACGCTTTACGCCTCGGGCTACTACTTCGACAGCGCCAACGCAACCACCTCCGCGATTAGCAGCAGCGGCACGCTGAACGTGACGGCGGGCAGCGCCAGTACGCTTTTTCCGTCGACGGGACTCTATGCTGAGGGCGATGCGGCGCGCATCGAGCAGAACGTGGCGGGTGAGGCGCTGTACGGTGGCTGGATCACGCTCGGCCCGGAGAGCAAAGTGGTGTTTCACGACGCTAACCAGACCGGCTACAGGCTGGTAGAGGGCGGCGGCATTCTGAATACGTACGGCAGCAGTCAGGATGTCAGCACGGCGGGATAGACGCTCTACCGTCTCGCCGACGGCGCGATTTTCGCCGCGCGGACGCCCGCCAGTATTACCCTGAGCAGCGATAACACCACCGGCATCACCATGTATGGCAACGATAACTATCTCGTCAACGGCAAGGGCGCGGTGGCGCTGCGCGCGGCCAACGGTGCCTATGCAATTCTTGAAAATGTCGTGCTGAACGGCGAGAACAGCATCGCTGCCATCAGCGAAAACGGTGACGGCGCGGTGTTCAGCTATGGCACGATCAGCGGCAGCGGCAAAAACATCACCGGGCTACAGGCCAGCGAAATCATCCTCAGCGCTGAGGGCGGCGGCAGCGCCATCAACAACCGCGCAGAAACCACCAGTATTGCGCTGAATAACGCCTATATCATTCCCATTGACGGCGCAAGCATTCGCTCAGCCACCTCGTTTGACCATAACGGCAAGGCTACTCTGGACGTGATGGGCAGCGGCGTGGCTACCTGTTCTAGAAGGAGGATGGCTCAACCACCGCCAACGATCTGCGTGTCGGACCGGGCTACGCCATTATCGTCAACGGCAGCGACAGGCTCGCAGTCACGGGCGGCACCCTTAACGGCAGCTTGACCATGGGCAGCGGCGAGAACAACCAGGCGCTGGTAGAGAACGTCAGTTTCGCCAATACCCGCCATATCACCACCGCAGGCGGCGTGGCCTATACGCGCGGCAATACGCGTATCCGGCCGCACGCGGCTGACGGTTTCAGCTCCACCACCTTCGACAGCGACAGCGTCTCGTTTTACGGCACCTGGCTGCGCGACAGTGGTTTCTACCTTGACGGCTCGCTGAGCTGGAGCTGGCTACCGCGGCGACACCGATATTGCGCGGTAGAAAGAAGTGGCGAAGCTGAAGGCCGACGGCTGGAGCACCTCGCTGGAGTCGGGCTATGCCTTTATCTTATGCCTTTATCTTCGCTAACGGCGTGCTTCTGGAGCCGCAGGTGCAGCTTACCTGGATGCGCCTGGAGTTTGATGAAGCTACCGATAAAGTGGGTACCCGCGTCTCCTTCAATGATGACGACCAGACCATTGGCCGCCTCGGTGCGCGGCTGGATCGCACCTGTCAGGACGATGCGCAGCGCGAATATACCCCTTACCTGCGCGCCAAATATTTGCACTGCTGGGGCGGAGGCTCAAAGGTGAAGGTTGGCTCGGTGGATAACGCCATTAATCAGGATTTTAATGCGCGCTCGGCCCGCGCGAATACGCAACTCATCCCTGAGGTGCGCCCGTTACCGGGCCAACGCACTGCGTTGTTCAAAAACGCTCTTCGCGTTTTTGTCCGTGGCGCGGGACGCTTTGCTCCTCAGACCATACCATCTACTTCTTAACTATGGAGCTGCATTAAAGAAAGGGCTGCTGATGAGGCTGCCCTTGTTTATCAGACACATTGAGGGGAAAGCACTGCCACCACCGCGCGTCGCTTCACGACGGCGTTAGATTTTTAGAACTGGTAGGTCATACCCACGGCAACCACGTCGTCGTTGTTCAGGCTCAGACGGTTGTCGTCGTCCAGCTGGTTGATTTTGTAATCCACCAACGCCGACATGTTTTTGTTGAAGTAGTAGGTCGCGCCCACGTCGATATATTTCACCAGATCCGCGTCGCCGATACCGTTTTCGATATTCTTGCCTTTGGTCTGCACGTAGCCCAGTGACGGACGCAGGCCGAAATCAAACTGATACTGCGCCACCAGCTCGATGTTCTGCGCTTTGTGCCAGACCCGTGGCGCGGTCGGTACAGCTGAACGGCGTCATGTTGCGCGTTTCGGTATAGATAGCCGCAAGGTAAACGCTGTTAGCGTCATACTTCACGCCAGCACCCCAGGAATCAGCGTGGTCGCCCTGACCGTAAACGCGCTGCCTGCTGCTGGTTGGTGCGGTCAGAATAGGTGCTCGCTGACATCACGCTGATGCCGGTATCGCCAATGGTTTAGCCCAGTGACGCGCCGTAGCCGTAGCCGCTCTGGCGGTTGATGTCGGTACGTGAGTTACCGCCGTTGGAATCGTTGCGGCCTTGGTACTGCAAGGCAAAGCGCAGGCCGTCAACCAGGCCGAAGAAGTTGGTGTTACGGTAGATAGCTACGCCGGTCGTACGCTGCGTAATAAAGTTATCAGAGCGCGCGGTGCCGTCGCCGCCGAATTCCGGAAACACGTCGGTCCAGGCTTCTACGTCATACAGCACGCCGTAGTTGCGGCCGTAGTCGACAGAGCCGTACTGACCAAATTTCAGGCCGGCAAAGCCCAGACGGGTCTTATTGCCGTTATTGGCATCAGAGCCTAGAGTTATTGACGTTGTACTGATAATCCCACTGACCGTAACCGGTCATCAGGTCGTTGATCTGGGTCTGGCCTTTGAAGCCGATACGTACGTAGTACTTATTACCGTCTTGGCTGTCCGCATCGCTCAGGTAGTGCATCGCTTTTACTTTGCCGTAGGAGTCCAGCTTATTGCAGTCTTTGTATACACTTTCGCCGCGTGAGCAGCAGAAGTCAGCGCCAGAGCAGATACGACCAGTGCCAGTGTACTTTTCTTCATTTGCTATCAATCCCAATGAGTAACATGTGTTATGCCCCTGAGAAGGGCTTATAAATCATGGGACGTTTTACCGGTTGGAGATGAAGGTTTTATGACATTTTTTCTGGTTTCTTATTATATGCGAACTTTGGGTCTAGCAAATTGCCCGGGGATTTTCGTGCTTTTCCCCGGTAGAGAGTTGGCTTCGCTTCCTACTCCTGATAAAACGTCCTTTCGCAGAAATTTTTTTCTTTTTTACTTAAACGGCAGGAAATATGAGCGGCAGTCAGACCCTAGTGGTCAAGTTGGGGACCAGCGTCCTTACCGGCGGTTCACGTCGGTTAAATCGGGCGCATATGGTGGAGCTGGTTCATCAGTGTGCACAGCAGCACGCGGCGGGCCATCGCATCGTGATCGTTACCTCTGACGCAATGGCGGCCGGACGCGAACACTTGGGCTACCCGGAACTGCCGCCTACCATCGCCTCAAAGCAGCTGCTGGCTGCGGTGGGGCAGAGCCGTTTAATCCAGCTGTGGGAACAACTGTTCTCGATCTACGGCATCCATATCGGCCAGATGCTGCTGACCCGTGCAGACATGGAAGATCGCGAGCGCTTTCTCAACCCGCGCGACACGCTGCGCGCGCTGCTGGATAACCACATCGTGCCGGTGATCAACGAAAACGACGCGGTTGCTACGGCGGAGATCAAAGTCGGCGACAACGACACCTGTCGGCGCTGGCGGCGATGCTCGGCGGGGCAGACAAGCTGCTGCTGCTCACCGATCAGCAGGGGCTGTTCACCGCCGATCCGCGCAGCAACCCGCAGGCTGAGCTGATCAGCGACGTGCATGAAATCGACGACGCGCTGCGCGCGCTGGCGGGCGACAGCGTCTCCGGTCTGGGCACCGGCGGCATGTCCACCAAGCTCCAGGCAGCCGACCGGGCGTTATTGCCGACGTCATCGAAGGCAAACCAGTGGTACCCGTTTCCACGCCATGCAGACGCCGCTGGAAAACCGCAAGCGCTGGATCTTCGGTACGCCGCCCGCCGGTGAGATCACCGTTGATGACGGCGCGCTGGCCGCGATGCTGGAGCGCGGCAGCTCGCTGCTGCCAAAAGGCATCCGCGACGTGCGCGGCAACTTCTCGCGCAGCGAGGTGATCCGCATTCGCAACCTGCAAGGGCGCGATATTGCGCACTGCGTCTCACGCTACAACAGCGATGCGCTGCGCATGATTGCCGGCCATCACAGCCAGCAAATCGGGGAGATCCTCGGTTATGAATACATGAATACGGTCCGGTTGCCATGCATCGCGACGATATGATCGTCAGTTAAGGAGCGGTCAAATGCTTGAAAAAATGGGTAAAGCGGCGCGCGCCGCTGCATATAAGCTGGCCGATCTGTCGACCGCTGAGAAAACCAGATGCTGTTCGCCATCGCCGATCGCCTCGATAAGGAGCGCGATGTGATTCTGGCAGCAAATGAGCAGGATCTCGCTGAGGCGCGCGCCAACGGCATGAGCGCCTGACGCTGAATCCGCAGCGCCTGAGCGCTATCGCCGACGACGTGCGCAAGGTGTGCCAGCTCGCCGATCCGGTCGGCCAGCTGATTAATGGCGGCCAGCTCGACAGCGAGCTACGCATTGAACGCCGCCGCGTGCCGCTCGGCGTCGTGGGCGTGATTTACGAGGCGCGTCCTAACGTGACGGTGGATGTCGCCAGCCTGTGTCTGCAAACCGGCAACGCGGCAATCCTGCGCGGCGGTGCCGGGTTGCACAAACTGTGCCGCGAAAACTCGACCATTCCGGTGATTACCGGCGGCATCGGCGTTTGCCATATCTACCTCGATGAAACCATGGAGATTGCCTCGGCGCTGGAAGTTATCGTCAACGCGAAAAAACAGCCTCCCAGCGCCTGTAACTCGCTGGAAACCGGCTGATCCACCGCGGCATTACCGAGCGCTTCTTACCAGCCTTTACGACGCGCATGGCGCAGGAAGGTATTCCGCTGCACGCCGATGAGAATGTACTGGACCTGTTACAGGGCAGCGCCGCCAGCATGATGCCAGTGAAAAGCGGCGACTATGATGACGAATGGCTGTCGCTGGATCTTAACGTGAAGCTGGTGGATGACATGGATGCGGCCATTGACCATATCCGCACTCACGGCACCCAGCACTCAGACGCTATCCTGACGCGCAGCACGCAAAATGCCAGCCGCTTTGTCAATCAGGTCGACTCCTCGGCGGTTTACGTGAACGCCAGCACGCGTTTTACCGACGGCGGCCAGTTTGGTCTCGGCGCGGAAGTGGCGGTGAGCACGCAGAAACTGCATGCGCGCGGCCCGATGGGGCTGGAGGTGCTGACGACTTACAAATGGGTTGCATGGGGGACGATACGCTACGCTCCTGATCGCGATTTTATTTAACAATAAGGGTGTCCATAAGGGACGCATTTTTTTTGCGCCTTTTTTTCGATCAAGCCAATTTTGGAGTTTTCAGGCGCGGCTTTTGCCACATCTGACTATCGTTATTTTTACCGCACGGCGGGTGCGCGTTTTTTGCAGGTTTTTCTACGGAACATTCCTGAAAGCTTCGGCGCGCAGTGCGATTGATGCTGGTTGCACAAGACGTGAAGGGGATAATGATAATTAACGTTGCTTTACAAAAGCAATTGGGTAGTAAACGGACCGTTAATATAAAATGAACTGGTAGCAATAATTAAAATAACATTCAGTACCTCCTCTATGGCAGATTATTAACTAATGGTTAAAAAAGAGAGTACGAGACAAGCTTTCACTGCCAGGCTGATTGCCGCATGCAAAGTGCGGGAATTGTCGGACATGGACGAAACAAACAGGTTGCCAAAGCGTTACAGCAGCAGGGGTGCAAAATATCGACACCGGGCCTGTGGAAGTGGTTCAACGCACAATCCATTCCCGATGACCATAATTTGCTGGCGTTAAGCCGTCTGCTGGGCGTGCGGGTTGAGTGGTTGCAGTACGGAATGGAGAAGCCTGCCGTGTCGCTGTCAATCGACAGCCTGAACGCGCAGCGCAACGTATTCCGTATCGAGAGCCTTGATATTGGGCAGAAGTCAGCATCCGGGCTGCATGCCCGCGATGAATTTGTCGAGACGATTCACGCCGTTGAGTACGGCGTTGATGAGGCGAGCGTGCTATTCAACGGGCGTCCGGCAGAGAACATCCGGCTCATCGCCATCAACAGCGATTCGATGGTGGATACCTTCGCGCCACGCGATCAGCTGTTTGTCGACATCAGCGTGAAGGTGTTCGACGGCGATGGTATCTACATTTTCACCCTAGATAACCAGCTCTACCTGAAGCGCCTACAGTTGCAGCATAAGAAAATCGCTGTTATTTCAGACAATAAGCGTTACGAAACTTGGTATCTTAATCGGGAGGACGTCGACAGTATGCAGGTGCTGGCAAAAGTGATCCTCAGCCAGGCACGTCACTATCAGATTTTGGGCTAAAGAACGGTCAAAATCCGGTCTGTTCCACCGCGCTGAAAAAAATAATTCAGCAAAATTCAAAAATTTAACTAATAGTAAATAAAAATCAACTGTTGGTGTTTGATAAAGCATAAGAACATGTTAATAATTTGAGCGTGGACCAACGAAGCATATCACTCATGGAATGAGCCGCTCTTAAACAATCGAGGCGCTGCACAAGCGCGAATCAAACCATCCAAAGTCAGTGAACTCTGGGGTGGATGCGCACATGCAGTGTCGTCAGATGCCGCCTTTGTTCTCTCTACTCGCGCTTAGCCTGGCTGTTATTACAGCAGAGTCACTGCGCTGTGAGCGGAAAACGCGGTGTCCGGGACGGTTCGGCTTGCCGAAAACCCGCGCCTGCCACCCCATCGTCAAAGACTCATTCACAGGAGGAGTTATGGCGATAATAAACTATGGCAAAAGCGTTTTTGTAGGCAACGCCCGCACCCGCAGGCATCGGCGGCGTCAGCCGCTCAGTCGACTCAAGTTCAGCATCGATCAGGCGCTGGGCTGCGAACCCGAAAATCCCCCGTTATGTCGCGCTGAACGCATTGTTCAGCGCCCCACAATCTCGCGCGTTGACCGGGCGATAACGACCACGCACGTTACCCGCTCCGAGACCGCCAGTTTTGATAATTGCTGTCTGCCGCATGTGCACCTCTACGCCGTGCGCTGAACCTGCTCTGTTTCTTGCCTGTACCGCTGTACTTCACCTTTTCTCCCGTTTTGTCTGGACGGGAATTTTCACCGGACTGTTCAGCCCAGCTGCTGGGTTTTGTTCGGCCAGCGCTGGGGTTATCTCTGGCACTGATCAGTGCGATTTAACTGTCGCTGTCGCATCGGGAAATCTTTCCCATGCCCGGAAAAGATGAATAGCTATGAGTCAAATTATTGAGATTCTCAATTTTGAAGAGGGTTACGTCGAAGCGCCTTATCTCGACACGCAGGGATTCCCTACCGTGGCGGGCGGCATCTGTATTGGGCCGAAAGGTGCAGCGCTCAGTAACTATGTGTTCCGCGTGCCGCGACAGGTTGGCGACGTGTGAAAGAAGTGCATTATCGAGGGCAAAGCGCAGAAGATGCAGAGCCCTCCGTTACTGCAACAGGCGCTGGCGAAGTGCAACGACGCGCGCAGCGATGTGCTCTTCAGTATGGCCTATCAGCTTGGTGTGGATGGCCTGTCGCTTTTCAAAAACAAGCTGCAGCAGTCGAAATACCACCAGCCCTGAACCCGTGGCCGTGACCGATTCGGCCTGCGTCCTGTTCTCCCCGATTTACACCCACGGCGGCGACGCGCAACGCATCGACGTTCGCACCGTTCGCGCCATCAATACCCACAACGACATGTGGGATGCGCTTTGCGGCCATCCGGCCAAACCCTGATTCACGTTTTTATATAATTACCTAAAATCCTGAGGAGGATTCCATGATCGAAGTAAACTCTTATGCTGAACTGCGTCTGACTAAACCCAGCAAAGCCGGTGAGGTTGCCAGCCTGAACCGCTACGTTCCGTGGTGGCGGCGATTTTGTCGGCTATCTTGGCACCACCACGCTGAAAGACGACGGCGGTACCATTGCGGTTGGTTATGGCTTTTTCTGGAAGCGCACCATCAACGATCCCGCCGAGCTGAACGTGCTGCACTTCGGCGCGAAAGGGGACGGCACCACGGACGATTCCGACGCGTTTATGCGCATGTATAACTGGACCAAGACCTGGAACGCCAACTACGTGGCACTGCCCGTGCGTTTCCCTGGCGGGAAATTCCTGATCAAGCCAATCGATTTCAGCGCATCGGAATCGACGTTCTTTGGTCTGCTCGGCGACGATTCAGAGCTGGGTTCGCTGCCGCGTACCACCATTATCTCCGATAAAAGTGCGACGCCGGTGTTTAAGGTGAAAGCGCGCCGTACAGCGATCCGCGGCATGGCGCGGAACGGCCAGGCCAGCGTCGATACCGTGAAAAATACCGGCACTATCACCGCTGATCTGGTGAGCAATAACCAGCCGTTCAACACCTGTATCGAAGGGGAGACGGTCAATATCCACTGTTTCCGCGCGCAGAATACCGGCGGCACGGTGTTGAAACTGCTGGATACGCTCGACAGTAAGTTTGACCAGATCTATACGCTCTACACCTATTCGCGCGTCTTTGATGTGAGCTGGTCAAACTCACCGAACGGCGTCTGGGATCACTCAACGGCGATTGAGCTGAGCAACGCCAACTTCCAGACCGGCTACGGCGACTCCACGATCTATATGCCGCGCGTGACGCAGGGGATTTTGCGTAACGTCTGGATTGAGCATACGCGCAACCCTGGCGACCTTTCCGACGGTGGCTGGACCATCGAACGCTGAATATTGAGGATTGCGGCAACCCGTTTAACCTCAATAATGCGCGCGTGGTGATGCGTCAGATTGGCCTGCAATCTGGTGCGAAAATCTCCCAGGATGAGGCCAGCGGTCGCTGGCTCTCTACCTTCGAGTACGGTTATCGCCGTGATGAAAACCACTATACCTTTATGACCGGTTCGCTGCGTGCAGGTTATTACAGCGGTTATAAGGTGATGAACAATACCAGCACCGATAACTGGTATCGCTTGGGCCAGCTCTTTTTCCCGAATGCTAACCAGCAGTGGGTGATTGAGTTAATCGGTAAAGCTAACGCCACTTCGCCGTCTACAACCGCGACGTCGCCAGTGAATATAGTGGGTACCGGTAAAACCTGGATCAACCTGCAGCGACTGGAAACCGTCTGGGCTGATGCCTGCAATATGGGGCAGCCTGCGGTACTGGATATTCGCTACAGTCGTGTCGGTACTACCTATGCGGTGGTATGGGTCAAACTGGCTGCCAACAGCGGCGACACCATGTTTAACCTGAAAAACACCGGCCCGACGCGTTTCGATACAGGCTCTTGTTCGCTGTTCCAGTCCGATATGTTGGTGGTAACGGATACCACCCAAATGGGTACGCTGAAGCCAGCGGCACGCTTTGGCCCTGCACAATGGAGTGGCAGGTATGGTGCCAACGAGAAAGGCGTAGTTACGCTCGCGACGACCACAGATACGCCGACCAATAAAACCACGCCTTCGGGCTTTGTGCTGATCAATATCAATGGTACTGACCGCAAGGTTCCTTATTACGATTGATGATGGGCACGTTTTGGCGAGGCTGCGGCCTCGCCTTTTTTGTTTCTGGCGCGGGCCAGCAGAGAAGGGGGAGTCAGGCTGCTTTGCAGTTTTATGTGTCAAATGATGAGAAAACCAGCATCCGCGTGCTGTGGCTCTTGACGGAAGTTCCGCTTTTTTCTAACTTATTGCCCCGTAGTTCTCACCTCAATGCCGGTGTAGCTCAGTTGGTAGAGCAGCGCATTCGTAATGCGAAAGTCGCAGGTTCGACTCCTGTTTCCGGCACCACTCTGACCGTTATCTGCGTCTGGTCAATTTGGATAGTCTCCTTCTGGATTTCACCTTGCTCTCACCATCCGTCGCTTTAATTTATTAACGCGCATTCTTATTAGTTACAGCACCATTAGTACAAATCAATTATATGCGTCGTTTTCCGCCTTTATGATCTCCTTTTGCAAGGACGTCAAAGGGTGACTGGTATGGATACGGTTGAAGAACTAAACGGGACATATTTTTACGCGGGAAGATCTAACCTTACTGCCAGTGAGCTATTTTTCATGATTTTTTGTGAAACAATGGCGGAGCATTTTGGAATTGACGATGTCGTAGCAATAATCGCTCTTTACAGCGGTATGAATAATCAGAAGACAAGACAAAAGGGGCCAAAGAAGGCACTTCACGATCGTCTAAAGTGATGAGGAAATACTTTAAGACAGCCAAATTTCCTTTTGGAATAAGCTACCAACCTAGGTTGGTGGTTATACTCCCTGGACCGTAGAAAGGCGAATGGTAGCGAAGATAAGCACTTTCATAGGGAGAATTATTCCTTTGGTAGGTGAGTCGATTTTATTTGTTGATGTATCGAAAATTGCCTACCGCTCAATACATAATTATAACTTTATAGCGCGAGGTAACGATAAGTTATGGTTGACGATATTGAAACATGTATTTTCTCGCTTGCCAGGCGTTACAACGGTGTTTATTTATTCAATAACGAAAAGAAACAAAGGCTGATAACACCCGACACTGATTTTGATACTGATATGCATCTGGATGTGAGTGAAGCCGAAGATTTAATGGGTAAGTTTTCAGGGACTTATCAAATTGATAAGGGTGATTTTAAGATAGAAATTATTATCCTGATGAGCCTTTCTCATGGAATCCATTCAAAAAAACCGAACCTATACCTGTTCCTGATTTTACTATCGGCATGTTAATCGAATCAGCAAAAGCCGGGAAATGGCTATACGACTAAACACAAGCAAAGAGCACTTTAAATGGCTGTACCTGTACACTAATTTTTAACCAATGACGGTGGCGCAACCATACGGGGATCTTCCGATGTGTGGGATCGAGAGGGCAATATTGAGCTACGAGGTTTACACCACTGCCTGATGCTTCCTGCCGATTCCGCAACAGGGAAGGTTACCGGCACTCGGCAGCACTCACCTTTTCAGTTTACCAAAGAGCTGGATAGTTCTTCCCCTTATCTGTTTAAAGCAGCAACATGCCAGACACTGAAAAGGGCTGAATTCCGTTTTTATAATATTAACGACGCAGGGCAGGAAGTGGAATATTACCGCATCACCTTGGATAACGTGAAAGTGATTTCGGTTAGCCCCATAATGCACGATACGCGAAGCTGTACGGGCACAGGGCATGGAATGAGGTGGCTCTGAATTATGAAAAAATTACGCACCTGTGCAAAGACGGTAATTTATTAGCTCACGATGCCTGGAACGAACGGCCCACAGCGTAAAAGCAAATGGTTAGTTACAACGCACCTTAATAAAAAGGTTGTGTTGTTCTACGCCCTTTGATGCGGCTTTGCTCAAGGTGTTAAGGATATGAGTGAGCATTTAAACGGAGCGATAAGCAAGGATAGATAAGGTTAGATAAGCAAGGATAGATAAGGTTAGAAACGTAGCTTCGCACTTACCCGTCACTACTTGCGTAATCAACATGAACCAGCCTTAGTCAACGAACCCTAAAAAATTTGGCTTTAGTCTCTTGTGTTCTTAACCCGAAGTGCACTGGATATTCTTTTATGTCTGTTCAAAACAGTGGTTTAATCAGCATGATAAAATCACTCGCGCAAATTAACTTGCTATTAAATTAAGTAGTACGCTGCATAAATTCGCTCCATCCCGAGTGCGCAACAGACAACAACGTGCATTTAAATAGCGTGCGATTTAATGGTGAGTTGATTAAAGTGGTAACCTCATAAAAATTAAACAAACTGTTTTAGCGCTGGCCGCCGCGTCTGCAAACAGCTTCGCCGATGCGCCGCAGCGTCATGTACAAACTTTATTAAACGCGTTGAGCCTCTGCCTGTCGCTGATGAATGACCGCGTCGGCATGATTGTCGGCGAGTCGCAACACTTTACGCCGCAGGGAGAGCCCATTGCGCGGCAGTTTCCGTCACAATCCTAGCGCGTGCTGAGCGCTGGCGATGCGGTTAATGACTTGCTCTATTTCCATCCGCGTCATGGCATCTGCGACAAGCTCTTTAATGGTGAGTTAATCCGCGCCCATCAGCTGCGTTTCAACGAGCAAATTGCCAATTTCGAAGATCTGCTGTTTGTGATGCAGTATCTCAGCCTGCTGGAGACGCAGCAGGTGATCTGCATCAACAGCGTGATCTATCACTACGTCGAGTCGGAAAATTCCGCGACGCGCTCATCGGTGCGCCAAAAGCATTTTTCCCTCGCACGTTCATTTAATGAAATGCATAAATTGCTGGGGCGCAGCAATGATAAGTTTTTTTTATTTCCTGCCGCTGAAGGTCTCCTCAGCATATTTATATAAAGCGATAGTCTCCGGTGAATTCAATCCTGCCTTTATCAACGACCATATTCATCGCTACCGGCAGGCTTTCAAAGCCTATCTCTCTTCGGGCGTGATTGTGAACGGCTGGAGCCTCTACTTCATGCTTTTTTTCTGCTCGCCGCGACTCGTCTCGCAGCTGCGTAAGCTGGCGCAAAACACGGGGCGCGGAGAATAAACATGAAAGATAAACTTAAGAACTCCATGTGGATGATCGCCGAAAAGATCATCGCGGTCTTTGGCCTGATTTTCGTCACCTCCTTCGTGGCGAAATATGTGGGGCCGACCACCTTCGGCATTATTTCCATTTCGCTGCTGGTCTTCCAGTTTTTGCAGACGATTGCCTACATGGGCAGCGATGTCATTCTGCTGAAACGGCTGTCGCAGAATAAACACTCTGGCATCAAACTGATGCTCTCCGCGTCGGTGCTGATTTTTACGCTCATGTCGTGCTGGCATCCATAGGCATGTCGATAACGCATGAAGAGATGACCTCGTAGGCGCAGATTTTTATTATTGCCGCCGCAATTGCCTGTCTGCTCTCTGCCATCGATATGGTCAATGTCTTCAACGAGGCGATGCTGAACGCAAAGCTGAACGTCATCGCCAATGCTATCGGCCTGACCATCAGCCTCTCAATTCGCTTTGTTATTTCATACTTCGAGCTGGAACCGGAATACCCGGCGCTGCCGATTGTACTGGCGACCTTTATTCCGTTTGTCATCAAGCTGGCACTGTTTCGCCGCTATGAAGGCACGATGCGCAGGCCGAACCCGAAACAGCTCAAGGCCTATTCACGCTATATGCTGGCCTCTGGCGGTACGCTGATATTTTCGGTTATCGCCGTGGCGCTCTATACGCGACTGAACCAGTTCAGGGTCAGCTACTTTCTCGGCGTCAAAGTGGCGGGCGTATTCTCGGTGGCCCTAACGCTGTCAGGGGCATGGTTTTTTTTGCCAAACGCTTTGCTGGCATAGTTCTATCCCTCTTTTTTCTCAGAACGCGATCCGAAACGTGTCATCGTCAAAATTCAGCAGCTGCACCTGATAGTGGTCGTGGTATCAGCGGTGGTTATTGCTGCCGTCGCGCTGCTGGCACCGCCGTTTATCCATTACTTTTATGGCCCGGCCTATGAGGACGCTGTGGCGCTAATGGTCTGGCTCTGCCTGGGTACGATGTTTGGTCTGCTGAGCAGCGTGATGGATCGCTTCATCATCAAATACAACGGCTACGGCTATCTGGTGAAAAAAACCTTTTTCGTGCTGCTTATTTGCTTGGTTTCTTCTGCTGTTCTGGTGCATCTGTATGGTCTGACCGGCGCAGCTTTTAGCGTTATTTTGACCGAGTTGCTCTCTTTTACGCTGCTGAATTACTTTTTTGCCGCCCAACCGATGCTGAGTATTCATCGGTCTTTTTTCAGTCCCCCCAAAATATGGTTTTTATTAAACGACGCCACAACCCTCAGATAGTTAAGAGGAATGAAAAATGAGTCCAACACCAAAGTTCAGCATTATTATTCCTGGGTGGAATGCGCAAAAACACTGAGAAGAACGTTAATCAGTGTTCTGCAGCAGACCTATGAAGATTATTAAGTGATTGTAGTTAATTGATGGCAGCACCGACGGCACTGCCGCGCTGCTGGATGAATTTAGCTACCAGGATAATATCCATGTTATTAACCAGCAAAATGCTGGCGTCAGCGTGGCGCGTAACCATGCGCTAAAGCAGGCACAAGGGGATTTTATTATTTTTCTTGATGCCGACCATTGGGTAGACGATCACTTTACTTGCCAGCTTCCAGCACTCGCTGGATAACAGCTACGGTAAGCCGGTAGAGTGAATAGTGGGCAATCTGGTTGACGATCGCATCGGCAGTATCAGCAAATATGGCTATTTTGCCGCGCAGGAGATGCCTTATCTGCTCGGCGAGCTGAAGATGAGCGATAACATCGGCTATCTGCATAACAAGTGTTATAGCCGGCATGTGATTGAGGCAAACGGCCTGCATTTTCTCGAAGGGATTTCGATGAGCGAGGATCTGCTGTCCAACCTCAAATACTTTTACAACATCAGTAACTGCCTGGTGATTAACAGCGCAGCTTACCATTACAAAACATGATGGATTCATTGTCAAAAAAGCGCGTTTAGTACAACGAGCTAAAGGAGCGGAAGCCGTTCCTGACCGGGCTTTATGACACAATTATGAGTAAATATACGCATCGCGATCTCGATTACTTTCTTAAAGGCGTATCTAAACGCGTGCTGGCGCTGGATATGCAGATCGTAACCTGGATGTATCACGATTCCTTTACCCATAATGAAATTTCACAGGAAATTAGTGAGATTAAACGCGGCAGATATTCGAAAGGTATTTTTAATTTGCTTAACCGTAACGAAAGCTGAAGTATATTATTATGAATTTTAACAGCTTTGCGGCTTACTACTGTCTTTACGCCCTGTATAAGGCGCGCGCTTTTTAATGGATGTGCTTCATCCGCTACACACGACCGGGGTTCAGGTTTCTGTGGTTTACAGCTGTTAGTCACATCGGGCGGCCAGCAGTGGCCGCCCGTTGCTTACTGGGTTACTGCGCCGGGCTGAGCGCGCCGGTTTTGAACACGCTCATCGCCTGTGCCATGCGCTCCGCCTGATCCTGCAACGCTTGGGAGGCCGCTGAGGCTTCCTGTACCAGCGCGGCATTCTGCTGCGTCACCGCTTCCATCTGCGTAATCGCCATCATTGATCTCACTGATGCCAGTGCTTTGTTCGCTGCTGGCAATGGTGATCTCGCTCATGATACCCGCGACGCTGTTCACCACTTCGCCGTAGAACCGGCATGGGAAACCAGTCGACTGCCCTCATCGACTTTGGCCACGGAATCTTCGATCAGCGATTTGATCTCTTTCGCTGCTGACGCCGAGCGCTGTGCCAGATTACGCAGTTCGCTGGCGACGACGGCAAAGCCGCGGCCCTGTTCGCCTGCGCGTGCTGCTTCGACGGCGGCGTTAAGCGACAGGATATTGGTCTGGAAGGCGATTGAGTCAATCACGCTGATAATATCCACGATTTTCTTCGACGAGAGCGCAATGTCCTCCATTTTCTCTATAACCTGTTCCATCAACTGGCTACCTTCGCGCGCCACGGCGGAAGTGATCGCCACCAGCTGATTGGCTTCACGCGCGTTGTCAGCGTTGTGCTTTACGGTAGAGGTCATCTGCTCCATCGCCGAGGCAGTCTCTTCCAGCGAGCTGGCCTGCTGTTCTGTACGGGTGGAGAGATCGAGGTTGCTGCTGGAGATCTGGTTCGAGGCGACGGCAATGGTATCGGAGCCGGTACGCACTTCGGTCACAATGCTCAGCAAATTATCATTCATCTGCTGCAGCGCGCGCATCAGCACGCCAGTTTCATCGCGGCTGTCGATGGTGATTTTTGAACTGAGATCGCCTGCGGCGACGCGTTCGGCCACGCCAACAGCTTCGGTCAGCGGACGCACAATAGAGCGGGTCAGATAGATGCCCAGCAGAACGGAGGCGATAATCGCCAGCGCAGCGCAGACCAGCGTAATCATAATGGCGGAGCTGGCGGCACTCACGATGGTCTGGCCTTCGCTACGCAGCTTCGAGTCCTGCGAGCTGGCGAATTTCTCTGCACCCTCTAAAAAGGCGTTCTGGGTCGGGATCATGGTTTTCAGCGCATGGACGCTGGCGCTCTCAAATCACCGGCTTTAATCAGTGCAATCAGCGCATTTTTTGCGTTTTCAAAGTCCTGCCCTGACTGGATCAGCCCCTGAATTTTCTTTATTGCCGACGGCTGTCACCTGGATATCGGCGATGTGGTTCATCGCGTTGTTAGTGCGCTGGGTCGCTTTTTCAAGCTGGCCATAGCGTTTAACGTTGCGATCCGGATGGGTGGTGTCGATCACTAGGCCACGCAGAAATTTGATCTGATCGTTGACGCCGTCGCGCACGTCAAAGGCAAGGCGCACTTTGACATAACGGTCGTCGACAATGGCGGAAATACCGATGTTAATGCTCTAAATTTTGCTGACGGTCGTCACGCCGATGATTACCATCAACGTCACGACGATAACGAAGGCGATGCCAAGCCGGGCACCGACCTTCATATTTTTCAAACTCCACATCTCTGTTTTCCCCGCGGTTACATAAAACGTTTCACTTCAATCGTTAAGTTTTTTAACGCCTGCTTATGACTGGCCTGTGCCGAACTGCCGAACAGCTCCGATTTGCCTTTGGCGTGATCGGTGCCCAGACGGAACAGCAGCAGCTCAAAGCGGTTCGATAACGCCAGATTCGCTCTTTCATCTATCTCTTTTTGAAAATTATCCATCGTTGACTATGCTTTGCAGCCGCCTGTGGCGCGGTAAAAGTGGATTATAGGATCTATATCGGCATCACGGGCTAAAAGGTGAGAGGTGGCTGTACAAATTTTATCAGTTCAGGTGGATAGCGATTCTTGTGCTAGGATTAACTGGTAACAACGGAAAAATTTTACTAAAGGAGCGCACCATGAAAAAAGTCATGACGTTTACGCTGTTGGCCTTGTTGAGTTTACCGGCGCTGGCCGAAAAGGGCGGTTTTGAAGCGGGCGCAACGCCGCCGCCGCAGAAAGAGCAGGATGCCGGTTATAAAGGTTCAGAGGACACCGGTCAGACGCACATCAACCAGATCCGCGATTTTCGTCAGGACGGTTACGTTACGCTTGAAGGCTATATCCTGAAGAAACTCCACGGCGATAACTACCAGTTCCGTGACAGTACGGGCACCATCACGATTATCGCGCCAGAGAAAACCTTCGACGGTAAAAAGTATAAAGCGGACGATCAGGTGCGCGTCAGCGGCCGCGTACACGGTAAAGGCGAGAATACGGTTCTGCACGTCACACAAATTGACGAGCCGTAATGATTTAGCGGGGGAGGCCTCAGCATCGCCCGCTGTTAATTAATCCTTCGCAAGATTGCCCGCACGCTTTTACCCTTCATTTTTCCCTGCTTCAGCTTCACCAGCGCCGCTTTGGCTTCGCTGGCGGCAACCGCAACGTAGGCGTGGGTCGGCGTCATGTCGATCTTACCGATCTGGTCGGCACGAAAGCCCGCGTCGCCGGTAAGTGCACCGAGAATATCGCCAGGGCGGATCTTCGCTTTACGCTCGCCGTCAATGCACAGGGTCATCATGGCGGCCGATAGCGGCTGGTGCGCGCCTTTTTTCAGGCTGCTGGCTGCCAGTTGATCGGCTGCTGCAAAAAATCTTCCAGCGCGTGGGCGCGCGCCATTTCGTCTGCCGCGACAAAACTCACCGCGCTGCCCTGTTCGCCAGCGCCCGGTGCGCCCGGTGCGGTGCACATGGACTTCCGGGTCCCACGCCAGCTGGTAGTTCACCACCATCGCCAGCGCTTTAATATCGAGGCCGCGCGCCGCCACGTCGGTTGCTACCAGCACGCGCGTGCTGCCGTTGGCGAAGTGGATCAGCAAGCGTTCGCGGTCGCGCTGTTCCAGATCGCCATGCAGCGCTAGTGCGCTTATCTCCTGCTGGTTGAGCGCGGCGGCAATGTCGTCGCACTCGCGTTTGGTATTACAGAACACCACGCAGGAAGAGGGCTTAGCGCTGCGCCAGCAGCGCCTGAAGCAGAGACAACTTTTCTTTCTGGCCGGCTTCGAAAAATTCTTGATCGATGGCGGGCAGCTCGCTGACCTCTTCGGCAGCAACGTGCAGCGCGTCGCGCTGAAAACCGGCGCTGAGCGTGGCGATGCTCTGCGGAGAATAGCAGCGTCTGGCGGCCAGGAGGCGTTAGCGCGGCTACTGCTTCCATATCGTCGCGGAAGCCCATCTCCAGCATACGGTCGGCTTCGTCCAGTACCAGCGTGGTCAGCTGATCAAGCTTAAGGGTTTCGCGTTGCAGGTGATCCAGAATACGGCCCGGCGTGCCGACGACAATATGCGGCGCGTGTACCAGTGAGTCGCGCTGCGCGCTGATGGGCTGGCCACCGCACAGCGTAAGGATCTTTATGTTGCGGGTGAAGCGCGCCAGCTGACGCAGCACGCGTCTGCCGGGCAACGATTCTCTTGAAACGCAAGGAAAAGCCTTATGATTATCTCTGCCGCCAGTGACTACCGCGCCGCCGCTCAGCGTATTCTGCCGCCGTTCCTCTTCCACTATATTGACGGCGGGGCCTACAGCGAGCGTACGCTACAGCGCAACGTTGAGGATCTCGCCGACGTGGCGCTGGCCCCGGTAGGGCTGTGCGGCATGTATGCGAGACGCGGTGAAGTTTGGCAAGTCGACCGGGCTGGAAGATTACATTGGCTGGCTGGCGAACAACTTCGATCCCTCAATCTCGTGGCGCGATCTGGAGTGGATCCGCGAATTCTGGGATGGCCCGATGGTGATCAAAGGGCTCCTCGATCCCGAAGACGCGCGCGATGCGGTGCGTTTCGGCGCGGACGGCATCGTGGTGTCGAACCACGGTGGCCGCCAGCTGGACGGCGTGCTCTCCTCGGCGCGCGCGCTCCCTGCAATCGCCGATGCGGTCAAAGGTGATATAACTATTCTTGCCGACAGCGGCATTGGCAACGGGCTGGATGTGGTGCGCATGATTGCGCTGGGTGCCGACAGCGTGCTGCTGGGACGGGCTTACCTCTACGCGCTGGCGACGCACGGCCAGCACGGCGTGGAAATGATCGAGAAAGAGATGCGGGTAGCAATGACGCTGACCGGGGCTAACAGCATCAGCGATATCACGCGGAGCTCGCTGGTCGAAGCCAGCGCGCTGCTCAATAGCGCAGCAGAAGCACCGCGTCCTCGTGCCGTTAGCTGAGCCTTGTCTATACTTACTCACTGTTCATCAACAGGAGGAATGATATGACTATTCACAAGAAAGGCTCGGCGCACTGGGAAGGCGATATCAAAGGGAAAGGCACCGTCAGCACCGAAAGCGGCGTGCTGAGCCAGTCTCCATACGGCTTCAACACCCGTTTTGAAGGCGTGAAGGGCACCAACCCGGAAGAGCTGATCGGCGCGGCACATGCTGCCTGTTTCTCTATGGCGCTGTCGCTCATGCTGGGCAACGCAGGACACAAACCCGAGAGCATCGACACTACCGCTGACGTCTCGCTGGACAAAAAAGGCGAAGGGTTTGCCATCACCAAAGTGGCGCTGACCAGCACCATTAGCCTGCCGGGCATTGAAGAGGCAGCCTTTAATGAGATCATTCAGAAGGCGAAAGCGCGCTGCCCGGTCTCTCTGGTATTGAATGCTGAGATCACGCTCGACTATACCCTGAATAATTGATCCAGCTGGTCGCCGCGAACTGGCGCGACCGCGCTATGCTGGCTTACACAGGTTCTGATAAACCGTAATGGATGCGCCTTGGGGCGCATCTTTTCTTTCTGCGGAAGGAGGGTAAGCGTGGCGAAATATCTGCCAGCAAAAAAACACTGGAAAATGGTACTGGTGTTGCTCTGTATTTGTGGCGCGTTAATGCTGATTCGATGGGCGGCGATGATATGGGCATGAAGGCGTGTATTTGACGCCATAAGCTCGGCCTGTTAGTGATGCTGGTGCTGATTCACTTTCTAATGACCTCTTCTTGGCTGCCGTGGGTTTCCCACTGAGCACTCTCACACATATTCTCGTTCCTGCTCGCGTCGCTTAGCACGCACATTGCTACGGGCGATACGGTACGCTTTGCCCGGATCGCCTGCGACAAACTCAAAGGTCGGCGAATAGTAAAATGGCAGCCAGCCACCGAAGCCGCTCTCCCACTCCCAGCGTACCGGGCAGGGCCAGAGAATGCCGTCATACAAAATGTAATAAACCCAGCGTCCAGTCGGACGACGGGGGCGTGGTGTTTTCATGGGAATCACAACGATAATTGTTTAAAATAGCTTATATTTTGAACGCTGATGGCGCAGGCTGCAACGTTAAAGCTGCCTCTTTTTTGTTCGCGTTCCGATGTGGCACTGATTAAGGATGCACTTCGCCGCACAGCAAGACCACATTAGGCCGTACTTTATGGATGCGATCTGCCATGGTTTCACAGGCCGATTTGTCCGGATAGATATGCTCCGACACCGGCAGGGCATCGCAGGCGCTCACTAACAACACAAATCCAATCAACATGCTCGACTCCTATTTACACCGTCTCGTTGGTACGGACTGTGATGCGTATGCTCCTTTTTTGCGATCCAGTATAGACAAACGTGTCGGCACGGCGTTATCAGCCTGAGCGATCAGGAAAAAAACCAAGCGGGCAGCAGGGCGATAAGATTGTTGAGCGTAGCTAGGCTATTGCTGAGCAGGCGCGCATAGCAAAGCAGTAGCGAAAAGAGCGTCAGCGCCACCAGCGTTTCCCAGTGCACATACTGCGTATGCATTGCGGCGAACAGAAGCGAGGTCAGCAGCATACAGGCAAAGCGGCTGCGCGGTGTCACGAGGTAATAGACCACAAAGCTGCCGACGTAGAACAGCGTCAACGTCACTCTGTCGGGATTGGTGTTCATAGGCGACCCAGCTATCGAAGGAAAGCGCATAGTAGCAACGCGCCCGATCCCTGTCGAGGCAGGCGCGCGTACAAACTTCCGGCAGGAAATTCTGCCCTCAGGCTAAATCCATGCGGCTGCGGGCCAATAAAGGCTTAAGCCTGTTCGGATCCGCTGCGCCAGTAGAAGGTAGTGTACCAGCCGAACGAATTTCACCGCTTTGTTGTGAGCGCTTCTGATGACTTTTATTCCACCGGAATCGCCGTCGCGCCTTTTTGCGCTGGCGGCTGAAAATCGCACCCTACGCAATACGCGCTGCAGCCTGCGTATCTTGACGCTGCTGCTCACTGGCGTGCTGTTGCTCTCTGTGGTGATGGTGATCGTCATTGCCCAACGGCAGAATCGCGATGCGACTGAACACGATTGAACACGATCGTCAGCTGCTACGGCAGACGTGGCAATCGCGCCAGGAACCATGCTGACGGATGTGCGCGACTATGCGTTCTGGGGGGAAGCCTGGCGCAATCTGCACGCCTCGCTGAATAAAAACTGGGCCTGGGATGAGGAGAACCTCGTGCCGGGTCTCTATAGCGAGTATCACTACGAAGGCGTTTTCGTCATCGATGGCAAAGGGCAGACGCGCTACGCCATGGTAAACGGCAAACTCGCTGATGTATCGCTAGAGGCGTGGCTGGGTAAGCCGAGCGCCGCGCTGCTGCGCGACGCGCGCAGACTGGACAATGCGGCGCTGGTGCGCAACGCGATGATTAATCAGCAGCCCGCTATTCTGGTAGCTGCGCCCATTACGATGGGAAAAGAGCCTAACCTGCCCGAGGTCACAGGCCCGCCGTCGGTGATGGTTTTCGTTAACCTCTTTACGCTGGATAAACTCCGGGCGCTGGGCAAAATGCTGGATGTCTGGGCGCTGCGCGGTGCATCCGATGGCAATGATACCGCGTTGCAGCAGGGCCTGACGCAGCAGGCAATGGACAGCGCGCCTGTGGTGCTGCGCTGACAGCCGAAGATGCCCGGCACGCGCCTGCTCGCGCTGCTGCTGCCAATCTTGGCGGCGATGGCGCTGGTAACTAGCTGGATCGCACGCAGCGTCAGCCGTCACGCGATCCATAATGCTGTGCTCTCCGATCGCCGTTTCGCCATGCTGACCGTCAGCCAGCAGGAGCTGGCTAACAGCGAAGCGCGCTTTCGCGATCTTGCCGAGGCTGCCTCAGACTGGATCTGGGAGACGGATGAGCAGGGCCGTCTGATCTATCTCTCTTCCCGCTTTCAGCGCGTGACCGGGAATTTGATTGCCAACTGGACCGGGCAGCATATCGATCGCCTGTTAACCCATCCCAGCCACTCGCTGGTGGCCTGGCTGATGCGGCAGGATGAAAACTGCTCGTCCGCGCCGCTGCGCTGTCAGTTTATGAGCGCACAGGGTGAGCGCCGCATCGGCCATCTGGTGGCAAAGATTATCTGGCACAACGGCCGCCGCGCTGGTTTTCGCGGCACGGTCTCTGACATTACTCAGGGCATGGAGGGGGAAGCACGTATCCAGTTTCTGTCGCATCATGACGTACTGAACGGGCTGTCGAACCGGGTTCAGCTACAGGCGTTTCTTACGCACCATCTTGAACCGGCGCATAAGGCGACGCCGCTGGCGATTGTGAGCCTCGATATCGATCAGTTCAAACCGCTGAACGATACCTGGGGCCATGCGGCTGGCGATCAGGTACTCAACCAGATGGCGCCGCGCCTGCAGCGCGGCGTTGGCGCACATGAGTTTGTGCTGGTACTGCACGAGGGCGATGCTGAGGTGGTGGCGCACCGCTGCACACGGCTGCTGCATGAGGTGCAGCAGCCAGTCTATGCCGGCCAGCATGCGCACTATCCCACCGCCAGCATCGGCATTGCCTGTGCGCCGCAGGACGCCAGCCAGCCTGAAGCGCTGCTGCGCATGTCAGATATTGCCCTTAACGAAGCGCGCGCGGCAGGGCCGCAACCGCTGAGTCTGGTATGCCAACAATGTGGTCGCCAGCGCGACCACAAGCGGGAAATGGCGCAGCGTATCGAACAGGCGTTGCACAATGACGAATTTTGCCTGCACTACCAGCCGCGCTACCAGTTGCAAAACGGCAGGCTGGCAGGTGAGGAAGCGTTGATCGGCTGGCAGCCTGCCACCGGCCAGCCGATCACGCCCGATTGTTTTATTCCGCTGGCGGAGGAGAATGGTTTGATCGTTGCGATCAGTTACTGGCTACTGGCGCGCGCCTGCGGCGACGCCAGCGCATGGGGCGCGGATCGTTATGTTTCGGTCAACATTTCGCCAGTAGAGTTTCGCACCACAGACTTAGTCCAGCGCGTCGCGCGTGCGCTGGAGCGCAGCGGTCTGCCTGCGACACGTCTGGAGCTGGAGATCACGGAAAACGTCACTTTTGAACACCCCCAGCAGGCGCTGGAGGTGATGCAGGGTCTGCACGCGCTGGGCATGCGGCTGACGGTAGATGATTTCGGAACCGGCTATGCGGCGTTAGGCTATCTGAAAACCTTCCCGTTTAACGGGCTAAAGATTGACCGATCGTGGATAAAGGATTTCCCGGAATCACAGCAGGCAGAGTCGGTTGTGGCTGGCATTATCGCGCTGGCGCACGCCTTTGCCCTGACGATTACGGCAGAAGGGGGATTGAGACAGAAGCGCAGCTCGACCAGTTAAAACGGCTCTCCTGCTAACAGGGACAGGGCTACTTTTGGGGACGGCACATGCCGCTGGCGGCCTTTACTGCGCTTCTGGAAACTACATCTCAAACTATATCGATTCGGGCTTAACGGACTTTAACCGCCACGGCGGTCATCAGAACGGCAAAGTCCACAAAAATTGCCAGTTCCATTCTTTTCTCCTCAGATAATTCCTAATAATTGAAGTGCTCTGAGGCAGGAGCGTTGGACAGGAAGTGCGAATTATCTGAAAACTGTGAAGAGCGTCGAATTTAATCGCCTGCTCGCTGCAACCTTTTCAGGCACAGGGGGTTAAGCCCGGCGCGATGCTTTGCTACTCTTTGGCACGGGTTCACCACATCCAGGAGGAGAAAACGTGAAATATTACGGAAAAGCGCTGCTCGCGCTGCTCGCGCTGGGAGTGCTCGCCTTAGCCGCCTGCCAGTCCACAGGCAAAACAGAAACCGCTGTGGCGGGTGCTGATGCGGAAAGCGACACCTGCGGCGCTTCGCAGTATCAGAGGTACATTGGCAAACCGCTCAGCGCCGTTAGCAGCCTACATTTTGACACGCCAGTACGCGCCATTCCCTGGAACAGCGCGGTCACGATGGACTTCATCTGCGCCGGATTAATTTCCTGGCAAACAAGAGCGACACCATCAGCAAAGTTTACTGTGGCTGATGCGTCATAAAAAAGGCGCAGCATTGTCATGCGGCTGTCACCGAAAGCAGCGAGGATAGGTCGCGGATAACAGAGATTTCTCGTCACTCTCAATATGCAATGCTCGTCTTGTTTATTCCCGTCTCGGCGGGAATTTTTTTGCCGTTAATCCTGTGGGCCCATTTCCATTAGCTGCGCTAGCAGCTGCCGGTAGTTTTGCAGACGGCGTGCATCACATTCGACTTCGAGCCGCTGTATAACGCGCGCAACCACCGCCTTGTTGGTCGCGGGCTGGCCTGCTTCCATCAGCTCGCGCAAAATGACCGCCAGCAAATCTGACTCCTGCGGGGCGTTCCAGGCGGGGCTGTTGAAATAGTCCACAATCGCACGGCTGACACTGTTTTGAGCTCTCATATTCACCTTTGCTAAGGCGACAGCGTGCATATCACGACGCGCCAGGGCAGCGTGATAGCCAACATGGTTGGATCTGTGGACCTCGCCGCGTCAGGCTCGGGCAGAGGCGTTAGCGTGGCCAGGACAGCACACCGACGTCAGTGAAAACTGGCGTTTTTTTAGACATAGAACTAGCGCCAGTTCTTGTCAGTAACAGACTGAAATATTTTTTCCATTCCTTTCACAGCAGGCTGCATAATTGACGCAGGCGCGCTAAAAAAGCGACGGGAATGGACTATAAAACGTTGTTAACCCTCTGTTTAGCGGAGCGAAAAGGGGGCTGTACAGCAAAAAACGTTTTTTTTTCATTTCGTGCCATCATTTGCGCTCAGCGTTAAAGTGGCATTGATAGACTGTTGCCTCCTTTCGCCATCGCCTGCTTGCTCATGCCACGCAAAATTGAACCCTGGAAAATTAATCTTATCTCGGTCTGGTTCGGCTGCTTTTTTACCGGACTGGCCATCAGTCAGATCATCCCTTTTTTGCCGCTCTATATTGAGCAGCTGGGAATTTCTGGCGGCGATGCGCTTAGTCTCTGGTGGTGGTGCTTAACGTGCTGCTGAAGCGCTTTTATCGTCGCCCGCGCACGGTGCTGGCGTCGACGGAGAAAAAAGGAGGCATAGCGCCAGCGCTGCTGAGTCAACAGATACTCGGCGCTGACGCTCGGGCTCCACGAGTCGTCACCGCCAACGCCCATATGCGCGGCGTCGAGATGCAGCCAGCAGCCACGTCGAGCTGGCGCGTGCCGCCGCGCAGGCAGTTCTCACTGGGAAAGACATAAGGCGTATGCAGCGCGTCGAGCGGCAGCTGCCCGCGTGAGAACTACGCGGGCAGCTGGCGGTCAGGATAGTTTTCATGCGGGTCTAGCCCCAGCCAGCTAACCTGCTGCGGCGCGTTAGCTAACTGGCAGCGCAGGCCGGCAACCTGTTCCACCTCAACATCCACTCTCATCGTACCCTGCGCGTCGACGCGGTAGCGCTTATGGCTGAGAAATGCTAGCTTGCCCGCGGCATACCAGCCGTGCAGCACGACTATCTGCACAGCATCCGGCAGCGCCTCGGTCTCTAGCTGCTCGACGCGGCTGGTCATCGTGTCATAACCGGCAGCCTTCCAGCGCTTTGACCAGGCATTGGGATCGATGCGCTGCGCCTCGTTGGTGCCGATATCGTTATCCAGCGGCGCGCGGATAAAACAGTCCTGTAGCGGCGACAGCAGCATTTCATGCTCGTCGATAATACACTGCACCAGTTCGCCGCTGCGGCGGGAAAAGTGCCAGCGCTGGCGGCGGTGCGCCACGGCAATCAGGTCGTAGTTAAAATCGAGCCTGGGCGGCTCGCCGGTTTCCTGAAGCATTGGCAGGCGCAGCGCGGCGGGCAGCAGCCACTGATGCTAGGCGACGAGGCAGTCGGCATCTGACCATGCGGTGGCGTTGCGCTGATGCACGGCAACATTCAACCAGCATTCGCCTGTCAGATTTTCTAACGGCGTCACGCTGATACGCTGGGTGCCCTGCGGCGGAAGATCCTGTGCCATCTCGCCCTGCGCCACGATCTCGCCCTGTTGTTCGATACGCCAGCGCAGCACCTCATTATCGCTGTGGCGGAACAGGTAGTCGCTGCTGACGGTAAAATGCCAGGGTTCGCTGGCATCTGGCGCGAACTGGAAGAACTGCTGCGCGCGCTGCGCCTGAAAGAGCGCCGGATGCGGCGTGCGGTCAGAAAACACCAGCCCCGTTCATACAGAACTGGAGGTCGTTGGGCTTATAGCCAAAGTCGCCACCGTAGGCCTGCCAGGAGTGACCCTTCTCGTCATAGCGTGTCAGGCTCTGGTCGACTCAGTCCCAGACAAAGCCGCCCTGCAGGCGAGGAAACTGGCGAAACGCCTGTCAGTATTTGGCGAAGCACCAAAGCTGTTGCCCATAGCGTGCGCGTATTCGCACAGGATCAGCGGCCTGTTTTCACTAGGCAGACCAATCCATTTTTTCAGCGACCATTTCGGCACTGCGGGGAAGGGCTGATCCTCATCGACGCGCGCATACATCGGGCAAACAATGTTGGTCGCCGCGCTGTCAGCGCCGCCGCCTTCATACTGAACCGGACGGGTTGGATCCGCGCTTTTTACCCAGCGATAGAGCGCATCGTGCGTGCTGCCGTGCCCCGATTCATTGCCCAGCGACCAGATGATAATACTGCAATGGTTGCGGTCGCGCTGCACCATACGCGTTATCCGCTCGCTGAAGGCGGCAAACCAGCGCGGATCGTCTGCTAGGCGGCCCATCGGCTGCATGCCGTGGGTCTCAATGTTGGCTTCATCCACCACGTAAAGGCCGTAGCGGTCGTACAGCCGGTACCAGAGCGTATGGTTGGGGTAGTGTGAGCAGCGCACTGCGTTGAAGTTATGCTGCTTCATTAGCTCAATGTCGCGGCGCATCGTCGCCTCATCCACCACTTGGCCTTTTTCAGCATGGTGCTCGTGGCGGTTTACGCCACGGATCAGCAGTGGTTTACCGTTCAGGCACAGCAGGCCGTTTTCGATGCCGACACGGCGGAAGCCGATGTCATAGGCTTCGACCTCCACCACGTCGCCCTGCGCATCAAGCAGCGTCAGGGGTGCACGGTAGAGCGTGGGGAGCTCCGCACTCCATAGCTCGGGGGCCTCAACGTGCAGGCACAGTTCGGCGCGATCCGCATAGTGGCCGCGCTCATCGACGATGGCGCTGCCGAGCGGCTGCTCGGCTATGCCCACCTGCGCACCATCGCGCCACAGCGTCAGCCGCAACCTCAGGGCGGCATCCCGCGCCGTTACGCGCACGCGCGCCAGCAGTTCTGCACTGCGGTATTCCGGGCTAAGCAGGGTTTCCAGCCGCGACGCGGGAACATTGACGCTCAACGGCCAGACTATTGCGCCGCGCAGCACCGCCGATGCGCAGGAGATGGGTATCTGCACGGTCTATCAGGATAGTAAATATGCTGCCGAACATATCGGTAGCCGATAACCTGTTTATCGGGCGCGAGCCACGCTGCTTCGGTATGATCGATCGCCGCCGCATGGTGCGCGACGCCGACGCGCTGATGCGCAATTATGGTTTTGCCCTCGACGTCACGCGTCCGCTGGGTCACTACTCGGTGGCGATGTAGCAGATTATCGCCATCTGCCGCGCGGTCGATCTTTCGGCGCAGGTGCTGATCCTTGACGAGCCGACCGTCAGCCTCGACGCCAGCGAAGTCGAGATGCGTTCACCCTGATGGCGCAGCTGAAAGCCAAAGGGATGAGCCTGATTTTCGTTACCCATTTCCTTGACCAGGTTTACCGGATTACCGACCGCATCACGGTGCTGCGCAATGGCCAGTTTATTGCCACGCGCGATACCGCGACGCTGCCGCAGATTGAACTCATCAAGCTGATGCTGGGCCGCGAGCTGCTGGATGGCGAGGTGCTGAAACTGCACGAGCCAATCGATGCCATCCGTGCAGGCGTGATGCTCTGCCCGGAAGATCGTAAGTCCGAAGGGATTATTCCGGTGCATTCGGTGCGCGACAACATCAATATCAGCGCGCGGCGTCATAACCTGACCGCAGGCTGCCTGATTAAAAACCAGTGGGAAACCCGCAATGCCGACAGCCATATCCGCTCGCTCAATATCAAAACGCCCCATGCGGAACAGCTGATAATGAACCTGTCGGGCGGTAACAAGCAGAAGGCGATCTTGGGTCGCTGGCTGTTGGAAGAGATGAAGGTCATCACCTGATCTACCAGCTGGAGAGCAACGGCATTGCGGTACTGTTCGCTTCCAGCGATCTGCCCGAGGTTATGGGCCTTGCTGACCGCATCGTGGTGATGCGTGAAAGTGCCATCGCGGGCGAACTGCTGCATGACGAGGCCACGGAACAGCAGACGCTGAGCCTGGTGATGCCCAAAACCAGCCAAGCGGCCGCTGTGGCCTGACAGAGGAAAATATTATGTCTTCATCCACAACATCGGGTACGCCACCGGTTCAGCAGCGCAGCGGCCTGCGCTTTGGGCGTATCTGGGACAACTTCGGCATGCTGGTGGTGTTCGCGCTGCTGTTTATCGCCTGCGCCGTTTTCGTGCCTAACTTGGGCTCCTTATTAATATGAAAGGGCTGGGCTTGGCGATGTCGATGTCCGGCATGGTGGCGTGCGGCATGCTGTTCTGCCTCGCGTCGGGCGATTTCGACTTCTCCGTGGCGTCGGTGATCGCCTGCGCCGGCGTTGTGGCCGCCGTGGTGATCAACATGACCGAAAGCCTGTGGATTGGCGTGTTCGCCGGTCTGCTGATTGGGGTCTCAACCGGCTTCGTTAACGGCTTCGTCATTGCGCGCATGAAAATCAACGCCCTGATCACCACGCTGGCGACCATGCAGATTGTGCGCGGCCAGGCCTATATCTTCTCCGACGGCAAAGCGGTCGGGATTGAAGATGAGCGCTTCTTTACCCTCGGCTTTGCCAACTGGTCTTCGGCTTCCTGCTGAATAAAACCACCTTTGGCCGCAACACGCTGGCTATCGGCGGCAACGAAGAGGCGGTGAGGCTGGCGGGCGTGCCGGTGGTGCGCACCCGTATTATTATCTTTATTCTTTCCGGGCTGGTCTCCGCAGCGGCGGGCATTATCCTCGCTTCACGTATGACCAGCGGCCAGCCAATGACCTCGCTGGGCTATGAGCTGGTAGTGATTTCTGCCTGCGTACTGGGCGGCGTGTCACTGAAGGGCGGTATCGGCAAAATTTCTTATGTCGTGGCCGGTGTCCTGATCCTCGGTACCGTTGAAAATACGATGAATTTATTGAATATCTCGCCATTCTCACAGTACGTGGTGCGGGGTCTGATACTATTAGCGGCGGTGATTTTTGACCGCTACAAACAAAAGCATAAAGCCTGATGGCAACAAAACGCGGTGCCCGGCACCGCGTACCCCTTTCATCAAGACTGAGTGAGGACGTTATGTACCACTGTGAATCCACAGCGGCGCAGCAAAATCCTCTGTTGCCCGGTTATCCCTTTAACGCCTGGCTGGTTGCCGGGCTGACGCCGATTTCCTCCTACGGCCCGCTCGATTTCTTTATCGATCGTCCGCACGGTATGAAGGCCTTTATTCTCAATCTCACCATTAAAGGCAAAGGGCGCGTGTTCGACGGCGAAAACGGGTTGGACTGTCTGCCGGGTGATATGCTGCTGTTTCAGCCCAAAACCGCGCACTACTATGGCCGCGCGCCGGACAGCACGGAGTGGCACCACCGCTGGGTTTACTTTCGGCTGCGCGCGAAGGCGTAGGGCGGCTGCATCTCAACGATACGCTGCGCACCGAGTTTGACCGGTTGTTCGCCAGCATTGAGCAGACCCACAATTCGGGCCGCCGCTTTGCCGAAGAGCTGGCGATGAACCTGCTGGAACGCTTGCTGAGTGCGGTAGAGGAAGATCCCCGCAGCAACAGGTGCGCGATCCGCGCATTATCGAAGCCTGCCAGTACGTCACCAACCATCTGGCCAGCGAGGTGAAAATCGAGGAGGTGGCGCGTCACGTCTGGCGCACCTGTTCCGTGAACAGATGGGCGTCAATCTGCTGCGCTGGCTCGAGGATCAGCTGGTGATCCGCGCCAAGCTGCTGCTGCAAACTCCGCCGCCGCAACCAGGATGCGCAGGATACTTTGCTGGCCGAACCGGGCTGGCAAATGGCGCGGAGTACTATCTCCTGATTTTTCGAAAGATTCCTGCTTGTTCTAACCGACGCTATAGTCTTAAATCAGTCGGGTATATGAATAAGAGGAGTGAGAATAAGCGATAAACTTCGTGTTGGATTAATGGGGTATGGCTTCGCCAGTAAGACGTTCCACGCGCCGCTGATTGCGGGCACGCCGGACGTTGAGCTGGCCGTTATCTCCAGTAGCGACGCAGCGAAAGTGCACGCCGACTGGCCACAGGTTAATGTGGTGGCCGATCCTCAGGCGTCTGTTAGACGATCCTTCTCTGCACCTGATCGTCATCCCTACACCTAATGACACCAACTTCCCACTGGCGAAAGCCGCGCTGAATGCAGGTAAGCATGTGGTGGTGGATAAGCCGTTTACCGTGACGTTGTCACAGGCGCGCGAGCTGGATGCACTGGCGAAAGCCAAAGGGCTGCTGCTGTCGGTGTTCGACAACCGCTGCTGGGACAGTGATTTCCTGACTCTGAAACAGCTGTTAAATGACGGCACGTTGGGTGAAGTACGCTATTTCGAATCGCATTTCGACCGCTTCCGTCCGGAAGTCCGTCAGTGCTAGCGCGAGATGAAAGGCGCGAGCGGCATCTGGTACGATCTTGGACCGCACCTGATCGATCAGGCGTTGCAGCTGTTTGGTACGCCAGTCGCGATCAACGTCGATATGGCGGAGATGCGTCCGGGAGCGCAAACCACGTACTACTTCCACGCCACGCTGACCTATCCGCAGCGTTGCATCGTGCTGGGCAGCTACTTTGCGCTGCTGCGCAGCGGCCGCAGGCTGGGCTAGGGGGCAGTTGACAGCTACTACGCGCAGCAAATCGCTGGTAGGTTTTAGCGATGAATTGCAGGCGAACCTGAACGATCCGCCGCTGACGTTTATCTGTAGTCCGGCACGCGAGATGGGACGGGCAGCGGCAGCCCGTATTCTGCTGCGGCTGAACGCGCCGGATGCTCCCGTCCAGCATATGATTATGCCGCCGCAGCTTATCGCCAGCAGCGGGGCATGAGAACGGGGAGCTTATTCGTGATAGACTTGGCTACGCCCGCCGTCTGCCTTTCAGCTTCGTCGATTAGCGAACGGACTTATAAATTGATGAAGAGAAGGTTGTCGAGATGAGCCGGCTGGCGTAATCCGCTGTGGCGGCACGCTGACGGATCGGTGGCGGAGTGGTAAAAGGATGCAAGGCTGGTCACGGGATGTGACCAGCCTTGACTCAGGGGTTACTGCGGCATCCCTTCGCTGGTGGGCAGGCCGAGCATATAGCGCGACATAAACTGCTCCAGCGCCATGGTATCGCCGTTCATGTTCACTTGGCCGCCGTTATATTGCAGGCTGGTAACGATGTTGTTGTCCTGCTGCTGGGTCAGACGGAACATCTGTCCCATCGCCGCCAGGCCTTTCACCTGCTGATCCGCCAGTTTCTGCGCGTCATCACCGGTGTAGCCTTCAGCCAGGCCAACGTTGCGCATCACTTCCGTCGCCATTGGCATATTAATCACCAGCTTCGCCGACAGCGATTTCAGCAAGCGATCGACCATGCCTGCCAGATTCTGTGGCTGGCCGGTAACGGTAGCCGGGTCGTTAAAGTTGGCGTTCAGGTTAAAGGTGCTTTCACCTTTGCCATTCTTCCAGCTCAGCGGGGCAATGCTCACCATCGGCGACCCTTTCAGCAGGGTCGGCAGGTTATTCAGCAGAATAGTATTCACGCCGGCCTGATAGCGAATCGGATCGTTGACTAGGCCCTGCTGGTTCAGCAGATCCTGCATCTGGGCGTTGTAGTTGTCAGAGAAGGTTTTCACCGCCTGCGCATCAAACTGCGCCAGCTTCATATTCAGCTTCGCTTCGCCAAAATCATTATTTTGCAGATGCACGTTATCGACGTGATAGTCGATATCGCCGCTGATCTTGCCCGCCTTGTTATCAAACGAGGAGGTGCCGTTCAGCTTTTGCAGCGTTAGCGCATCTTTGCCGTTGACGCTGGCGGTAAGTTTCTCCAGCTCGACTTTTTGATCGCCGATGCGCACGCCTTCCGGCGTCAGATGAGTGTTGCCGCTAAGCTTCACGCCGTTGGCGGTGAACAGCACCGGTACGCCCATCTCGTTTTTACTGGTGATCGCCACGCTGTCGATATTGCTGTCGACAGAGACCTTATCGCCTTTGCTGTCAGCGCTGACGTTCAGGGTGCCGCCGTTGGTGGCGATACGCTGGTCGGTCTGCGCATTCAGGTAGTTGACCGGCAAAACGTGCAGGGCGGTGTCGGTCGCGCCGCTGTAGCCAATACGGGTATCCGCATTCACCGGAGATTTATTGTCGGTCAGGGCGAAAAGGGTCTTCAGCGCGTCGGTATTTTCCAGTTCGGTATGCACCGAAGCCATGCTCGGCATCAGATTGAAGCGACACAGCTGGGCGAACGGGAAAGGACCGTGATCGATGGTTTCATTAAAGACGATGCTCTGGCCCGGTTTCAGGAAAGCGTTATCTTCGGTCTGTGAGCTGGCCTGCAATACCAGCTTCGCCTTGCTGCTAAATACACCGCGCTGGTAGTCTTGGTAACTTACTTTCAGTCGGCTATTGGGCGCGTAAGCGTTGAGCTGCATGTTAGCGTTCTGCACCAGTTCATCCATATGGCTTTCCAGCTGTTTACCGGTAAACCATGCCGCGCCGGTCCAGATTACGCCCAAGGCGATAATCACACCTATGGCAACGTTGGTCTTTTTCATTGCTGAGTCGTCCTTATCCTTATGTCCGCTTACGCCGCTACCCGTAGCCCGGCGTGTGAAGATAAACGCCTGCAGGCGTTTTTTGCTAATAGATTGAAATAATAGCAGTTAGGGCCAGATTCGTCAGCTGATTCAGCGCAACGCGTTAAAAACACGCGCCAGGCGGCCGCTTCCGGTGGCTTTCAGCGCGCCGTCGCTGGCTGAAATGAAGCAGGATTCGCCCGGCTTAAGCACCAGCTGCTGCTGGTCAAGTGCCAGCGTGGCTTCGCCTTCAATGCAGAACAGGATCGCGGCGCTCTCCTGGGAAAGGGCCTGCGGTTCGCTGTTTACGCTATGTATAGCAAAAGCAAAATCCTCCACCGGGATCGGGAAGTAAAGCGCGCGATCCTGCTGCTGTGGCTGGGTCAGCAGCTGCGATGCCGGTTTCGGCTCAAATTTCACATTGGCGAGCAGCTCGGGAATATCGATATATTTCGGCGTCAGCCCGGCGCGCAGCACATTGTCGGAGTTGGCCATCACCTCCAGCGCCACGCCGTTCAGGTAGGCGTGCGGCGTTTCGGCATAGAGGAACATCGCTTCGCCCGGCTGTAGCGTAATGACATTGAGCAGCAGCGGTGAGAACAGACCGTTGTCCTCCGGGTAATCCTGCGCGATGGCCTTAATTATCTCCCACGGCTGGCCTTCACGCGCGTTCAGCGTCGCCTTCAGCACGTCCAGCGCCAGCGATTTTTCTTCACCCTGCAACGACAGCAAACTCGTGAAAAGCGTCGCCAGATTTTTACTATCAGGATGCTGCAAAAAATGGGCGATTTGCGGATGTGCGCCTGCCACCGGCTGTAGCAGCGAGACGATCTCTGAGAGTTCGCGGAAGCAGTTCATCGCCTGAAAAGGCATTAGCGCATAGACCAGCTCAGGTTTATGGTTGGCATCTTTATAGTTGCGCTCTGCCGCGTTGAGCGGAATGCCAGCCGCGTTCTCACGCGCAAATCCCTCTTCAGCAGCGCGCTTGTTGGGATGCACCTGAATCGACAGCGGCTGGTCGGCGCACAGCACCTTAAACAGGAAAGGTAGCTCGCCAAAGCGCTTCGCCACCGCATAGCCCAGCGTCGCCTCAGGCGCGGCGTCGATGACTTCGCGCAACGAGCGGCGCTCTCCTTTAACCTCAATCAGGGAAGGGCTTTTCGGATGCGCACCCATCCATAACTCCGCCATTGGCGCGTCGGCAGGATTAGCAATGCCGTAGAGTTTTGTTAAGGCAGTTTTGCTGCCCCATGCGTAGTTTTGCAGCGAATTGACCATTTTTTGCATGATTAACCCTTTAATCACGGTAGGTTATTACGCCTAATTAAAGCAGAAAATGGTGTTGATAATACATATCAAGTGCAAACAAGGCGTGAGACTCGCATTAATGTTAAATTCTTGTATGTAAGCATTCTGCGCGCTCGGTGTTGACTCGCGCCGGGCGAACAATCACCACAACCTGTGCTAAAGGAGACGTAGACATGGCAGCCAATCGCATTGAAAAAGATTCAATGGGGCCCATTGATGTACCCGTAGACAAGTTATGGGGCGCGCAAACGCAGCGCTCGCTGGAACACTTCCGTATCTCGACAGAAAAAATGCCCACCGAGCTGGTCTATGCGTTAGCACAGACCAAGCGCGCCGCCGCAACCGTTAACCGCGATCTTGGCCTGCTGCCCGCTGAACGTGCGGATGCGATTGTTAAAGCAGCTGATGAGGTACTGGCTGACCAGCACAGCGGCGAATTCCCGCTGGCGATCTGGCAAACCGGTTCCGGCACCCAGACCAACATGAACATGAACGAAGTGCTGGCCAACCGCGCCAGTGAAATTCTCGGCGGCGAGCGCGGCATGTCTCGTCTGGTGCATCCCAACGACGATGTGAATAAAAGCCAGAGCTCCAACGACGTTTTCCCGACGGCGATGCATGTAGCGGCGGTGATTGCGCTGCGCGAGAAGCTGATCCCGCAGATTGAGGTGCTGAAGCAGACGCTGAGCGAGAAATCTGAATCCTTTAAAGACATCGTTAAAATTGGCCGTACCCACCTGCAGGATGCGACGCCGCTCACCCTGGGCCAGGAAATCTCTGGCTGGGTAGCGATGCTGGAGCATAACCTCAGACACATCGAGCAGAGCATTCCCCATGTGGCCGAACTGGCGCTGGGCGGCACTGCCGTCGGTACCGGGCTGAATACCCATCCTGAATATGCGGTACGCGTGGCGAAAGCGCTGGCCGAACTGACGGGGCAGCCGTTTGTTACCGCGCCGAACAAATTTGAAGCGCTGGCGACCACCGATGCGCTGGTGCACGCGCACGGCGCGCTGAAAGGGCTGGCCGCCTCGCTGATGAAGATCGCCAACGACGTGCGCTGGCTGGCATCGGGCCCGCGCTGCGGCATCGGCGAGCTCTCTATTCCAGAGAACGAGCCGGGCAGCTCCATCATGCCGGGCAAGGTGAACCCAACGCAGTGTGAGGCCTTGACCATGCTCTGCTGCCAGGTCATGGGCAACGACGTGGCGATTAATATCGGCGGTGCGTCGGGCAACTTCGAGCTGAACGTTTTCCGCCCAATGGTGATCCACAACTTCCTGCAATCGGTGCGCCTGCTGGCTGACGGTATCGACAGCTTTAACCACCACTGTGCGGTAGGCATCGAGCCGAACCGAGACCGCATCACGCAGCTGCTTAACGAGTCGCTGATGCTGGTGACCGCGCTCAATACCGATATCGGCTATGACAAAGCGGCTGAGATTGCCAAAAAAGCGCATAGAGAGGGGTTGACGCTGAAAGGCTCGGCGCTGAAGCTGGGCTATCTGACCGAAGAGGAGTTTGACGCCTGGGTGCGCCCGGAAGAGATGGTCGGCAGCATGAAGTCGTAAACAAAGAGTGATAAAAAAGGCCAGCGCTGCTGGCCTTTTTGCATTATATCGGGCAGTCAACCCACAGGTGCAGCCGTGGGATCAGCAGATTAAGCGGCTCTGCTGCAGGCTTATAGCGATGCTGAACGTTGTCGGCGTTGTAGTTGAGCAACTCTCCCAGCACCGGCACCTGGGTACGGTCGCGGCACAGCACAACGATCGGCGACGGGCAGGCAAGCTGGGTCTGTTTCTTCTCATCGGCACGCCAGACGCGGGCGATGGGCTGCACCTTTACCGGCCGCTTGATCTTCAGCCGCGCGGTAGCGGGCAGGGCGCGGACGCTCTCCAGCTCCTCCTGCACTTTTTCTGCCCATTGCTCGCGGGTCGAGGGTGCCTGTGCGCGGTTAGCTTTCAAGCTCTTTTCCAGCTGTGCGATAACTTCTTCACGCTTCACATTCTTAATCACGTGCTTGTTAGCCCAGCCGAAACGCAGGCTGTCGGGAGCGTGTAGCAGGGTAATGGTGCGATAGGCATTGAGCGTAATCAGACCGCGCAGGTGCTGGTGCACAAACTCGAAACGCGCCTCGCTCGGCAGCCCCGATTCCACCGTAATAATCTGTTCCAGCCGCGCCTTGTATTGATTGACCTGTGCAATCTGGTCGAGGAGGGCGGTTTCGCGCTCACCATCGGCTTCAATACAGATTGCGCCTGGCAGGCGAACGGCGGCTTTGGTGCTGAGCTTCTCAGACTGATGCTGCATAAAAAGTCGGCAGAAGTGGGCCAGCGCCCTATCACGCGCAGCTTCGCCCAGATGCTGCTCAACGGCAATTTCAGTCACCGCATCATGCTCGTGGCCTTTTTCAACCGGTGGCAGCGAGAATACCCGCGCAATCAGCAGCGGCTGTGCCATGATGATGTCGCGCAGCTCCCCCAGCGAGCGTTCAAGACTGTTGGCACAGTTGTGAAGGTCAGAAATCAGGTCATAGCGCATACACATCTCCCTAGTTACAACATACTTGATGATTCTAGCTTAACAGCAAAACAAGATATGAATCAACAGAAGAAACCCGGCGTATTAGCCGTTGTGGTGCTGGGTCTGATACAAATCCTTTCCTTTCGTGGGGCGGCTCGTTCTATCTGATGGCGGTAATGGCGAGCCCAATCATCCATCGCCGAAACCGGCTGGTCGCAGCAGTGGGTCTATGGCGCGCTGTCCACCGGTATGCTGGCGCCGCTCAGCGGGCGCATTATCACGCGCACCGGCGGCAGAATCCTACTGGCATTGAGCCGGGGCGGTGATGGCTGGCGGGCTGGTAGTAACGGGGCTTAGCCATTCGCTGCCGCTGTTTCTTGCCGCGTGGGTGATTATCGGCGTCGGCATGGAGACGGGCCTTTATGATGCGCTCTTCGCTACGCTCGGCACGCGCTACGGCGCGCAGCGCCATTACCAGCATCACGCTTACTCTCTCTTTTGCAAAAAAGGGCGGTTTTCACCGCACTGAGTTATTTACGCCGTCTGCAACGCCTCTTTCGGTGCCTTGCGCGTCACCAGCTTACGCAGCGTCACGTAGAACACTGGCGTCAGAAACAGGCCAAACAGCGTCACGCCGAGCATCCCGGCAAACACGGTAATGCCGGTAACGCCGAGCACTTCAGCGCCCGCGCCTTCACCCAGAGTCAGCGGGACCGTACCATCAGCGGGACCGTACCGGCAATGAAGGCGATAGAGGTCATAACGATAGGACGCAAACGCAGGCGGCAGGCTTCCAGCGCAGCTTCCACGATGCCTTTGCCCTGCATCTCCAGCTCGCGTGCGAACTCAACGATAAGAATCGCGTTCTTACACGCTAGGCCCATTGCACCACCAGGCCCACCTGCACGAAGACGTTGTCATCGGTGCGCCCGTCAGCCAGACGCTGACCAGCGCCGACAGTATCGTCACCGGCACAATCAGGATCACCGCCAGCGGCAGCTTCCAGCTCTCATAGAGCGCAGCCAGCACCAGGAACGCCAGCAGCACCGCCACCGGATAGCCGTTATAGCTGATCACCGGATCGGGCCCATAGGTGGTAGTGATATGCACCATGCTGCCAATAGGCACAATTTCGCCGCGATCGTTGCGGGTACGCAAATTAGCAGCTAGGTGCGGCCAAAGCGGTTGAAGTCGTTGACGTAAGACGAACCGAGATAGGTTTGCAGCGTACTGAACAGATTGGTCAGCGACACGCCTTGAGCTTTCGCCTTGTCGCGGTCTACCTCCACATGGAGCTGCGGCACATTCGCCTGGTAGGACGAAATAGGATAGTGCATGCCCGGCGTCTGCAACGCACCGTAGCCAAGACCCGCGCGATCCTGCACGTAAAGTGAATAGCCGGAACCTTGGCCCAGACCGAGAATCTGCGGCGGCATAATCGAGAAGCCAAGGTCCTGTTGCAGTTGGGAAATCTTCGCATTGATTTCAGCGTTGATCTCCGCGGCGCTGTGCTTACGCTCGCTGAACGGCTTCAGACCGGGGAAGGAGACGGAATAGGCAACGCCTTTGGTGCTCATCCCGATCTCGCTCATCTTGCGGATCATTTCATCGGTACGCTCCAGCGACGAGCCCTCCGGCATTTTCACGCCGCCGATAAGGTAAGGTAGAGCTTATCCTGCGTCGGGATGAAGCCGCCCGGCACGGCGTGGAACATAAAGCCCGCGCCCGCCAGCAGTAGCACGTAAACGCCGAACACCGCACCGCGACGAGGCAGCGTTTTGCCGACCAGACCTTCGTAGCCGTGCGCGCTACTGTTAAAGAAGCGGCTCTGTCCCGAGCTGACCGGCAGAAACCTGCACGTTCTGCTATCGCCGTCACCACGTCGGCGGCGGTCAGGCCGCGCGCGGCCACTTTATTGGGATCGAGCCAGACGCGCATCGCATATTCGCCCGCGGCGAAAATCTGGACAGCTCATCTTTGACCTTCAGCGTCAGCGTGGGCGACATCTTCTGTGTGGTAATGCCCAGGCGACGCACATCTTCCGGCAGGCGCGCTTCCGCCTGCGCGGGCCGGTGACGATCACCCGATCCCAGCTGTTGTCGATGGCGTACTTAAGCGACGCGGCGGGCAGCCATTTGTGGTAGCGCGCATCGCCGCTGTCATCACCGTTGCTACTGGTGATGTAGTTGTCGTTGGAGTCGAAATTCACCGTACTTCACCGTACTGTAGCGCTGGCCCGCGTCCATTTATCCGTGAGCTGCCAGGCAGTCTGCAGATAGGGATCGAGGTTCCACATCAGGTTGCGTTCGTTGCGGCGCAGCGCGCCTTTCTCGCCATATTCGGTGGCTGTGAAGTTCTCAAAGCCTTTACGGCGCTTGGTCATGGTTTCATAGTCGAGAGGCCGCCGGTCAGCGTCACCGGCACGCTGAACAGCGTGTCGCAGTGGTTCCAGCGCGTATCAATGTGCTGATAGTGGCGCGTCAGGTCAATCACGCCGCCCGGATGTTTCGGGTTGGCCTGCACGCTGGCCAGGATCGACTGATACTGCGTGGTTTCGCGAATACCGGCATACATCATAACGCTGAGATCGTCGTTCTCGCTCATCTGGTGCTGATATTGCAGACCGCCCTGGGTCTGGTCGACGGTTTTACGCGTTTTATAGAGCGTCATGTTGCTTACCACCTGGCGTGGATTGTCGCGCCACTGAATCTGGCGTCAGGCCTCCGGGATCTTGCGCCTCAATGTGTACGCTGTTAAACAGCAGCGTCAGGGTGCTGACATCGTCGATGCGCACGCCAAGCTTAGCGTTGCCGAGGTTCTTTTGTGCCTCACTGTGATCGCGGTAGCCGTGCGTGGTAAAGCGTGAGGCGGACACGCTGTAGTTGACGTCGCCCGCCGCACTGGTCGCCTTGACGCTGTTGCGCCACCTGCCGTAGCTGCCGTACCAGCTGCTCGCTTCCAGCGTTGGCGGCTGCTGGCCGGTCTGGGTTTCGACGTTAATCACACCGCCCGAGGCGTTGCCGTAGAGCGCAGAAAAGGGGCCGCGCAGTACGTCGATATGGTCGATCGAGCCGATATCGATGTTCGAGGTTTGTCCCTGGCCGTCGGGCATGGTGGCATGGATGCCATCAACGTACATGCGCAGCCCGCGTACGCCGTAGGTGGAGCGGGAGCCAAAGTCACGCACCGACAGCTGCAAATCCTGAGCGTAGTTCTGCCGGTTCTGGATCTGCAGGCCGGGCAAGCTGCCCAAGTTTTCCGACAGGTTAACGCGCGGCGCAGCCTCTAGCGCATATCGTCGCCGCTGACCACGCTAACGGCTGCGGGCGTATCCAGCTCAGACAGGCCGGTTTGCGCGGGTGCGGCGCTGACGACCATCGTGCTGCCGGTATCGTCAGCCGCCAGCAGCGGCAGTATGGCGGGCAGCAGCACGCTGACCTGACGCAGTGATGCAATTTTCATGGATGAAAGACTGTAATAAAGGAAATGAAATGAATCAGATGGAACATAGTGCGCGTATGTTAAGTTTTTTTACGATTATTTGAAAAGCGTAAATAATAAGGACGATTTATGCGAAATTCAGCAGCGAAAAATATTTTGCCAGGCTGGATCTTTAATGGGCAAATGGCTCGCCGATAAGTTTATGCGCGGCTTAACCAATGAAGATTTGCATTACACCAGTCAGGACAAGCTGATTCTCGACGTTAACGGCAACGCCCGGCTGAATATGGACAACCCGGACGTGGGCAGGGCAATGCGCGCCCGTATGGAAGAGCTGGCGCAAAAACGTTAAGGACGCGCCTTCACGCACGCGTCAGGCCCGTTCCGGCGGGCTAGCCTATTTTTATGTGGCGATGCACGGGGCCAAATTCGCCCTCTAGGGGTTCTTTGGCGTCGCGCTGTTCTTTCTTGTGAGCATGCTCATCTCCATTCCCCATCTCTTTTTCGCTGATTATACCGTCCGGGATTACTACTCCTGGCTGACACACACCACGCTGATGAATTATCCGCTATTCTTTGAGCTGTCGCTGGCCTGTCTGCGTGCGTGGCGAGCGGGCGATGAGAGACAGCAAAAGCAGTATGGCGGAATACCGTAAGTTTGCGCAATGATACCTGACAGGTATCGCCTTGTTCATTCACCTTAGAGGAAGACTATTTTGTGGAAAAAACCTGAATTTATTGATTTACGTCTTGGTCTGGAAGTGACGCTGTACATCTCCAACCGTTAATATTCATGCCCGCCAGCTGCGCGGGCATTTTGTTTCAACGCCGGGTTTCCCCTATGTTTATCAAAGTCCTTGGATCCGCAGAAGGTGGTGGCTTTCCTCAGTGGAACTGTAACTGCGCCAACTGTCAGGGCGTGCACAACTGCACGATTCAGGCCAGCACCCGTACCCAGTCCTCAATTATTCTCAGCGACGATGGCGAAAACTGGGTGTTATGCAACGCCTCGCCGGACATCAGCCAGCAGATAGCCCACACGCCAGAACTCGTAAAAAAGGCGTACTGCGCGGCACCGCCATCGGCGCGATTATCCTTACCGACAGCCAGATCGATCACTCTACCAGGCTGCTGAGCCTGCGTGAGGGCTGTCCGCACCAAGTGTGGTGCTCGCCGGAAGTGCACGACGATCTTTCCAGCGGCTTTCCGGTGTTCACCATGCTGAAACACTGGAACGGTGGGCTACAGCATCGTCCGATTGCGCCGCTGGAGCCTTTTAGCGTCGACGTCTGCCCGAACCTGCGTTTCACCGCTATCCCGATCCTCAGCAACGCGCCGCCATATTCCCCGTATCGCGATCGACCGTTGCCGGGCCACAACGTGGCGCTGTTTATCGAGAACAGCACCAGCGGCCAGACGTTGCTCTATGCGCCAGGTCTCGGCGAACCCGACGCAGTGCTCCTGCCCTGGCTGCAAAAAGCTGACTGCCTGCTGATTGACGGCACCGTCTGGAAAGACGATGAGCTACAGGCAACCGGCGTCGGCACCAATACCGGCAAAGCGATGGGCCACTTGGCGCTCTCTGAGGAGCAGGGTCTGATGGCGCTGCTCAATCCTTGACGAGCAGTCGCCGCAGCGTCAGTTTTTGACGCAGCAGGGCATTGAAGTGAGCTGGGACGGGATGGCTTTTCACCTTCAGGACTGAGTGATGCAGATAACAGAGACGCTGACGCCGCAGGCGTTTGAACAGGCGCTGCGCGATAAAGGCGCTTACTACCATATTCACCATCCCTACCATATCGCGATGCACAACGGCGGCGCGACGCGCGAGCAGATCTAGGGCTGGGTGGCGAACCGTTTCTATTAGCGCATCCTCGACCACGACGGCAGCAACGGCCATGACGGCGGCATTGAAGCCTGGCTACAGCTGGGCGAAGCGGTGGGCCTGACGCGCGAGGCGTTGCTGTCGGAGCAGCATATGCTGCCTGGCGTGCGCTTTGCCGTGGACGCCTATGTTAACTTCGCGCGCCGTGCCAACTGGCAGGAAGCGGCATGCAGCTCGCTGACCGAGCTGTTCGCGCCGCAGATCCACCAGTCTCGCCTCGACAGCTGGCCGCAGCACTATCCTTGGATCAAATAAGAGGGCTACTTCTATTTCCGCAGCCGCCTGAGCCAGGCGAACCGCGATGTCGAACATGGCCTGGCGCTGGAGTTCTGCACTACGCAAGAGAAGAAGAACCGGATGCTGGAGATCCTTCAGTTCAAGCTCGATATTTTGTGGACGATGCTGGACGCCATTACCATGGCGTATGAGCTTAAACGTCCGCCTTACCATACGGTCACCGACAAAGCGGCTTGGAACACCACACGACTGGTATAATGCAATGAATGAGATCTCAATCCCCGTTTTCCGTCGCGGCTATCGCATGCAGTGGGAAGCCGTGCAGGATAGCCATGTTGTGCTCTATCCGGAAGGCATGGCGAAGCTGAATGAAACCGCTGCCGCCATCCTTGAGCTGGTTAACGGAAAAGATAGCGTGGCGGAGATTGTTGCCACGCTGGACGCGCGCTTCCCGGAAGCGGGCGGCGTAGGCGAAGATGTTAAAGAGTTCCTGCGCGCCGCGTATGAACATATGAACAAAAGTGAAAAGTGGATACAGTTCCGTGACCCAGAATAAACCTGCTGTCAATCCGCCGCTCTGGCTGCTGGCGGAGCTGACCTACCGCTGCCCGCTACAGTGTCCTTACTGCTCGAATCCGCTGGATTTCGCCCAGCAGGAGAAAGAGCTGACCACCGAGCAGTGGATTGAAGTGTTTCGCCAGGCGCGCGCCATGGGCAGCGTCCAGCTCGGCTTTTCCGGCGGCGAACCGCTGACGCGCAAATATTTGCCGGAGCTGATCCGCGCCGCACGCGATCTCAGCTTCTATACCAACCTGATCACCTCTGGCATCGGCCTGACCGAGAAGAAGCTCGACGCTTTTGCCGACGCCGGTCTGGACCATATCCAGATCAGCTTCCAGGCGAGTGATGAGACGCTGAACACTGCGCTGGCCGGATCGAAAAAAGCCTTCCAGCAGGAGCTGGAGATGGCGCGCGCGGTGAAGAAACACGGCTACCCGATGGTGCTGAACCTTGTGTTACACAGTCACAATATTGACCAGATCGATAAGATCATCGACCTCTGCATCGAGCTGGAAGCGGATGACGTCGAGCTGGCGACCTGCCAGTTTTACGGCTGGGCGCAGCTGCCGTCCGGTTCTGAAGCCTGGCTGGCGTCGCTGACCGATGCTGTGCGTCTTAGCGGCAACAGTGCCAATGCACCGCCGCCAGATGACGTGGCGATCCGCGAGCTGCTGCGCCAGCTGCCACAGGCCCTCAGCGCTTCGGCCGATACGGGCCGCTGGCTTCCTGCTGTTGTCCGTCACGGATCAGCGCACGCTCAGCGGCGTTAGCAGCGGGGTGCAGATCGGGCGCATCGCTGAAGGTGCGCGCAAACAACAGCATCGCCAGCAGTGAAAACGCCCCCAGCAGGATAAACATCATGCGCCAGTCGTTGGTCAGCAGCAGGCCGACCGCAATGGTTGCAGTCAGCAGCGAACCCACCTGGGTTGAGAGCAGTCCAATGCTCAGCGCAAACCCACGCTCTTTATCCGGGGCCCAGTGCGCGATGGCCTTATTCATCAGCGCATAAGCTGGGCCTTCTGAAAAGCCAAACAGAATGCGCAGGGCGGCAAACCCCATAATGGCCGAGCCGCCAAACAGCGCCATGCCCAGATCCCCTGGCCAGGCGGTTGCAATCTCGAGAACCGACCAGAGCACGCCCGCCATCAGCCACACTTTTTTCGTACCGAGCCGGTCGGCGAGGAAGCCACCGCACAGTGAGCCGAACAGATAGCCAAAGCCAAAATAGCCCAGCACTGCGCCCAGCTGCACTTTACTGAAGTTGAAGATGAAAGCATGATCATGGGCAACTGGCGGTTGATGCAGCATATCGTCACCATGGGCGACGCGCCGCTGACGCGCGCCGATATTCAGGAGATCCACCGCATTGCCTGTAGCGCAATTAACGACGAGAAGTATCGGCCGGGCCAGCTGCGGCAGAGCAACGACGTTTACGTTGCCGGCCGGGATGGCGACATCATCCACCAGCCGCCGGACTTTCAGCAGCTGGAAACCCAGCTTGATGCGCTGTGCGAGGAGATAGAGCGGACAGAACAGCAGGGCATGCATCCGTTGCTGGTGGCCTGCCTTTTGCATTTCGCCATTGGTTATATCCATCCTTTTAACGACGGCAATGGCCGTACCGCGCGTGGGCTGTTCTACCATCACCTGATCCAGCGCATTTCGCTACATCTCTATCAGCAAACTGTTAAAAGCCGCGGCAGTGAAATATGGCATGGCCTATCTCTACAGCGAAACGGATGAGATGGATCTGACCTATTTTGTGCAGTTTCAGTGCGACATCGTGATGCGTGCAGTGAAAACCTTCCATGAGCAAATTGAAACCCTGCACCACGAACGTCAGCGGCTGGCACATTTTGTTGAGGAGAATCTGCCGCTAGGCAAGGGCGAACTGGACATTATGGCGATTGTGCTTAAGGCACCCGGTTCGCTGCTGAGCGCGGCCAGCATTAAGACGCGTCTGGGTATTTCTGATAACACCGCACGTACCCGGTTGAAAAGCCTGAGCGATCGTGGCCTGCTGCAGCCCGCTGAGCACGCCGTCAGCCTCGGCCGGCGCGGGCAATGACTTGGACGGCCGATGGCGGCTCCACCAACGCGCTGCGTTTCTCGTCGCTGAACCAGATCACCAAAGATAACGTGAAAGATCTTGAGTTGGCCTGGACTTACCACACTGGCGATCTGCGCAAGAGCGACGATGCGACGGAGTACACCTTTGAGGCGACGCCGCTGAAGGCCAACGGCATGCTTTACTTCTGTACACCGCATAACAAAGTGCACGCGCTCGATCCAGAAAGCGGCGCGGTGAAATGAAATATGCCTCGCAGCAGCACCGTTCCTAACTGCTTGTATAAACGAGCGATCCCCGCTTATGCCTTTCTGGCTGGCGCAGGAGG
>JAUHTP010000002.1:84764-92051 GCA_031332935.1 Candidatus Pantoea bathycoeliae
ACTGCTTGTATAAACGAGCGATCCCCGCTTATGCCTTTCTGGCTGGCGCAGGAGGTTCACAATATCGCTCGTTATCTGGGAAAATTCTCTTTGCGCTAGCTTCTATGACTGAGATATGTTTTTCAAATATGACTGCCTTAAAAACCGGGCTTTTGGAATGATCATCTGTAACTCAACAGGAAACGATAAGGCAGGCGCTATAAGCCCCAGGAAGTGCTTTAGGGCTTGGGCAGGCTGTTTTAACGCAGTGCGTTAATCAATGGATAACTGAAGACAGATCTGCGTCTTAGCAATTGTGCCAGCAGAAGAAACCTTATTGACCAGCTGGGCGTAGATATTTTGCCAGTAGCTCCAAAGCATTCTGTGACGTTACACCTACATTACTTGCTAACTGTTGCACTGCTTCTGTACTAAACATCTTTTGCACAATATCGCTGCTGATCGCCACGTTTTCGTCATCGCTGAGCCATGATTTGGCAATAGCACTGAATTCACCCGCCTGCAGATGATCCACGATAGCATGAATGCCGCCTTGCTGCGCGATCCACTCTAAAACGCCCTTAATTTCGAGGCTGCTTTTATCATTAAGCCCGACCAGGCCCAGTACGGTATCAAGTAAGCCTATCTGTTTTCCCTTAAGGAATAATTGTTTCAGCGCTGTGACTTTATGCACAACAAATAAAAAGAGAATCGCGCCAGCCGTTGAGATCAAAATGCTGTAAAGATTAAAACCGTCTACTTTTCCATAACCAAGAGCCATGCTAATCACGCCGCCAATCAGCGCGCCGACGACGCCAAGCAGGATGGTCTTGATAATCCCTAAATGTTCCTTACTAGGCATAATACATCTTGCTAAAATGCCAGCGATTAATCAAAAGAAGATCCATGACAATATGTCCATTTTTAACCCTCAGTTATTGGTTGATTTGGTTAAGCCATGTCAGGCACATATTATATTGAGCGCATTTTTAATGGCATGTTGATCCTAAACCTTGGGTAAATAATTAAAGGGTAGTGGGGTGAGGCGTAACTCTTTTCATGCAATATTACAAAGTCGCTATCTGGATGTTATTTGTCTGGTATTTCCGCAAGCAGTCCGGTATTTCTCCCAATCAATGCCAGTAACCCGCGGCAAGGAGAGATTAATCGTTTACCAGGGACCGGTATCCAGCAGTTCCAGCTGTGTCGCCCCTGCCTCTGCGGTAGTAGCGGCGTTGTACCAGACCGTTACCGTCGAGCGCGGGAACCAGCTGAACCTCTGCATAATATGCTGGCGGGGCTGCGGCTGGGTTCTGGGGAAGGTCTGCGAGGTCGCCTTGTGGCCAACAACCTGCAATGTCTTCTCATCAATCACCCATATGCCTTGGCCAGCGTTCGCCGTCTGCCACTCCACCTCCAGCCGATGGTGGCCTGCCGGGCGTGGGGGGGGTAGAGAATCACATCGGGAGGGATGGAGCCAGGCCCGCGAAAGTCCTAGCGGCTGATCTGTGTTTTTTGCCACGCACCCTTGCCAGCCAGGCCTGTGAAAAGCACTGCGCATCGTATCGATGGAAAATGAGTACAGGCCGCCCCTGACTATCAAATCCAACCTCCTGAACCATATTTATCAGCCCTTCGCCCGGAGCGGCAGGGTCAACGATTTCCCCTACCGAACGAGAAATGGGCAGCGCTAGCGGCCTGCCTGAAGAGGTCTCCCAGTGCAGCAGATCCCGGCTGCGGGCATAAGACAGATGCATCCGTCGCGATAGCGAAAGAGCAATTGTCCTTTGCTGTCTTTGAAAAACAGGGGGATAGGTGGCGCGATTTTCGCGCTCACCAATCATTGACCGCACGGGCTGCAATGAACAGATATCCAGTGGTTTTTGCGAACGGTAATAGATTAACGGATCAACATGCATGTTACTGGAGAGTTGGAATTGCGGTGTCTCTCTTCCTTCAATCCAGAAGCCCTCAGGCTGGAAAGTGACCCAGCCCGGGCTAGACGGCGCGCAACAGCCAACTATAATACGATGCGCCGGATCATACTAGGCAGCAAACAAATATTCCTTATGCGCTATCAGACAGTATAGAACGGTGAAATCAGCACATGCCTCGCCCACTGGTGAGGTAATAACTTCATAAGCCAGACTCTCTGAGAATAGTGCCGACAAAGCAATTAAAGATAATTGAGCTGATGCCGCCTAGCGCGCTCATAATACCAATCGCCGTGGCTATCGCTATTCTGGGCGCTAGTCCGCCCATCATGATGGTTGCCATGCTCAGCCAGGCAGTACACATGAAATTAATCATAGTCATAATGCCCGTCGCGGCAATATCATTGGTGACTAAGGGTAAAAGAAAGATTAAGGGGGAAAGGCAGGTTACCGACCAGATAATGATAAACCGGGCGCGCGTCGGCTCAATGCCGCGTGCCACCAGACGGTCCGAATTTTGCACACCAGTAGCACGCCAAAGACGGCGTGCAAGCGGAGGAAACCACATCAACTGGCCTACGCGCGATAGTGAAAGCCCCAGTTTCTCCTGCATAAACCCAACCTGCCAGTATTGATAGAAAAACCAGAATGGATCGGTTAGCAGGCGGGCAAAGATCAGAACCCAAATCGCTCTTGAGGTCAGTATCATCTTGTAACGCTAGCCCATTGTAATCACGGGTTCCGCAGGCTTAGCAGGCTGGCTCTCTACCGCGACCGGCGCACGACGGCTGGCGATAAACCACAGCAACCCAATGACCCCCCGGCGATAGCCGGAATAAAGAATTCCCAACGCCAGCTGGTAGAGAGCGTGATCCAGGCGATAAAAGGTGGCGCAATAATTAGCCCCAGCGACTGGATAATATTGGTTAACTGAAAGGCAAATTGCCGGCACGATACCTGATTCGGCAATGCCTAATAAAAGCCTCCCGGCCAGCAAGACGTTGAGTGAGGTGGCCAGACCGGTAATTAATGTGGCGGCAGCCATTAATACCATTAGCCCGGTAATTACCCACCGGCTGCCATATTTGTCCACCAGAACGCCGGAGAAAAAATACCTAATGGTATAGGGCAGCATAAATGCCGTGATCAGCAGTGAATAGTCGGTGTTACCGACATTTCATGCATCAGGCATCAGGGTGGTTTTCAGAATGGAAACAATTTGTCGGTCAAATTTGTCGGTCAAAGGAGAAAAGAAAAGCACACAGCCCAACAATACCAGCAACCCCGCTACAGAGAGGTCAAAATGGCTTTTTTTTGTATTGATGCTTTGCTGCTATTTATAGCTACTCCGCATTAAGTTTCAGGATTCAGATAAATAATGACAGGAGCGAGTATAGGGACTGGGAAGGCGCTGTAATCTGCCTGCGGTGTGCTCTGTGAATACAGTCATGGCAAAGAGAGGAAGCGCAGTTAACTTTCTCCTGATGTTATCGCAGTTGTACTGGCCTGACATGGAGTCCCAAATGGCGTATGTCGCCCGTGAGGGAAGTAAAGTCGGTTTTTTACTAGCGAAGGGATAGATGGAAGGAATTTTTAGTAAAAAAGAGGCAGAGCTGAAAAGGGGATGGTGTGCGGGTAAGAATGCAAAAAGCGGACGTTTTTAACGTTTGCTTTTTTTAATTTGGCTCCTCTGACTGGACTCGAACCAGTGACATACAAATTAACAGTCCGCCGTTCTACCGACTGAACTACAGAGGAATCGTTTCGATGGGGCGCATATTAATGGCAGCGCTCTGGGGTGTCAACAGCAAAAAACGCATTACCATTCAACTGGCTAGCTTTGCAGCAAAGCGATCGCAGATTAAGCGGGCTGGGGCGAATTTTGCGCAAAACGCGGCAGTGGATCGCTGAACCAGGCGTCATTGAACTGCTGCTAGGCCTGCATCGGCACCAAAAAAGGCGTCAATCTGATTATCTTTTAGCCCCTTTAGCTGTTCCTCCAGCCCCTGCGCCAACGCACTGTTGCTGTCTGAGCGGTTTGGGTAAATAACGTTTTAGCCTGCTGTAGCGAGGCACTGGCGCTTTCCGCCAGGCTTTTCCAGCTGTCTACCGATCCGCTTTGCTGATCCTGCATCAGATAGATGCCGGCACGATGGCTGTTATCGCTGGTGCAGGCTGCTGAGCCAGCCGGGAAAACCCGGCTTGCGCAGACGAAAACGGCGAGTAAGGACGACGTGAGAGGACATGGCGCAACCTGAAAATAAAAGCGAGTATTCGCCGGTTGCGTGACAGCTTGGTGACAGCAGGCGCATCAGCGAAAAAACAGCATAATGCGCGCTTTTAAGCTAAACTCTGGTCCTGTTATGGACGGTTCAACTGCTGGATAAAAGGCAACAGCAGCTGCGCCACTGCGGCGAAAACCGGCACGACCACTGAGTTGCCAAACTGTTTATAGGCTTGGGTATCGGAAACCGGGATGCGGAAACGGTGCTCGCCCGGAGCCTCGAAGCCCATCAGGCTCGCGCACTCTCGCGGTGACAGGCGGCGCGGACGCCGGGCCATATTTTCGGCATTGCTGAAGTCCGCTTCGCCCAGCGCGACATCCCAGCCGCGATCGATAAGAATTTCCGATCCGTCTTTGTAGTAGCGTGCCGACAAGGTACGCACGCAAACGTCAGCCTTACGCGGATCGTTCAGGCCGAAGCCAAAGCCGTTGCCCTTTGCCTTATGCTTTTGGGCATAGTTGTAGAGGTAGCGCCATAGCTGCGTAGAGAGAATGTATTTATCTTCTGGCTCCGGCTCAAGCAGTCTTTGCAGACTCGGCACGGCGGACGGATAGAGCTGCTGAATGTGGCGCAGCGAAAGGGAATGGCTGAAAGCGTAGTCTCGGCGGATACCCACCAGCACAATGCGCTCGCGGTGCTGCGGCAGGAAATGGCGCGCGTCGATAATTTTCGCATCCGGCGCGCCGGCACCCGCGTCGGCAACGTTGTAGCCCAGCTCGTCCAGCGTCGCCATGATTACGGCAAAGGTGCGTCCTTTATTGTGGCTCTTCAGGTTTTTAACGTTCTCCAGCACGAAGATCGGCGGCTTTTTCGCGGCAATGATGCGCGCCACGTCGAAAAACAGCGTGCCCTGCGCTTCGCACTCAAAACCGTGCGCACGGCCCAGCGCATTCTTTTTGCTGACGCCCGCCAGCGAGAAGGGCTGGCAAGGGAAACCGGCCAGCAGCACCTGATGGTCAGGGATCTCTGCATCAATGTGGCGATAAATATCCGCCTCGTCACAGAGATCGGCGGGCTGAGTGATGTGCCGGATATCGGTGTTAAAGCGGTGCTCCTGCGGATCGCTGTAGTGATTCGCTTTATAGGTACGCACCGCTTGTTTGTTCCACTCGCTGGTGAAAATACATTTGCCGCCGATGGCGTCGAAGCCGCGCCGGATACCGCCAATACCGGCAAACAGATCGATAAAGCGGAACAGCGGATCGTCGTAATGGGCGGGACGCTCCGGCAGGAGGCTGCGCAACAGCGTTAATTCGCCGTCGCTCAGCGGCGGTAATGCGCTCTTGTTTTGACGCAGCCGCGTCAGCTGCTGCTGCGTCCAGTCACGGAATCCCGCCTGATGCAGTTTTGCTGCTAAATCACGCGCGGCATAGATTGCCAGCACCTGGTGCATCAGGTCAGCGGTAGCGCTATCGGGAGAGAGCAGGGGAGAAGCGGTTTCCGGCAGTGCGGTGGCGTCATCAGCAAGCATGCGTTTTTCCTTAACAGTGAACGGGCTATGCTAACACTCCTGAGGCTACGAAGAAATTGGCGCGCAATGCCTTAGGCGGATTGCAGGATGCAGAGAAGGGATTTTACGTGCTGAGCGATCGCGCTGCTAACCGCAGCGGTAACTTTCGCTTTTATTGAGGCAGGCTAAAGTTGATAGATGAGGCATAAAGGAGACGCCATGGCCGATGTACACTCCAGCATTACGCGCAGCAAAAACATGCGGGCGATACGCCAGCAGGACACCGCGATTGAACTGCGGGTGGCGCAGCTGCTTAAAGATCGCGGTTTCGCCTATCGCGTACAGGATAAAAACTTGTCGGGACGCCCCGATTTTGTGCTGCTGGAGCAGCAGGCGATTATCTTTGTACACGGCTGCTTTTGGCATCACCATCACTGCTATCTTTTCAAAGTGCCGGCGACGCGTACCGAGTTCTGGATCGGTAAAATCAACAGCAATGTCGAGCGCGACAACCGCTACGTGCGTCAGCTACAGGAGAGCGGCTGGAAGGTGCTGATTATCTGGGAGTGCGCGCTGCGCAACAAGCTGCGGCTCAGCTACGGTGATTTGCAGGAGCGCGTAGAGGAGTGGCTGCTGGCAATGGATCAAAGTGCAGAAATCGATCACAACGGTATTCAGCTCTATCGCCCACGCTGAGGCTGCCTTGCCTTCGTGGGCCATACCGGGTTAGATTTCGCCTTCCTTCGCGATCGGGAGTTCTGAATGAGCAGTATAAAACTGACGGTAAAACGCCTCTATACAGCTGCGTGACGAACGCATGGTCAACCCCCATGCCACGGCGCGCGTCTATTGTGGGCGAGACCTTGGTCGCCACGGAGGAGATCACCGGCATGACGGAAAACCCGGTCAGCAAATACCTGCATGCAGGTGAGCTGACAGGTGCGGTCCGCGTAGAGTGGGAGTGCGGCGGCATCGCTGAGATTAGATGATATTGCAACACTTCTGGATGACATTTCCGTCATGGGTAAAGTGGCGGCGAAAAAAACGGCGGGCGTGCTGGGCGACGATCTGTCGCTGAATGCGCAGCAGGTAACGGGCGTGAAAGCCAACCGCGAACTGCCGGTGGTGTGGGGCGTCGCCAAAGGCTCGTTTATCAATAAACTGATCTCGGTGCCGCTGGCGCTGCTGATCTCCGCTTTCGCGCCGTGGCTGATCACGCCGCTGCTGATGCTTGGCGGTGCCTATCTCTGCTACGAAGGCGTAGAGAAAGTTCTGCACAGCCTGCAGCACGACAAGCATGAGAAGAGCCCTGAAGCACGCCAGCAGCGGCTGGACAAACTGGCGCAGCAGGATCCGCGTGAATTTGAGAAGAACAAGGTCAAGGGCGCAGTACGCACCGACTTTATTCTCTCTGCCGAAATCGTGGCCATTACGCTCGGTATTGTCTCGGACGCGCCGCTACTGAACTAGGTCCTGATCTTGGCTGGTATCGCCATTCTGGTGACGATCGGCGTCGATAGCCTTCAGGCGCGGGCCGTCGTTCCACAGGAACTCGCGCGCAAAGAGAAACTGATCGCGGTCGGCGCGATCCAGGCCAATGACGATCTCATCCAGATAGGGGGGCACCTTAGCCAGCTCA
>JAUHTP010000002.1:92151-111340 GCA_031332935.1 Candidatus Pantoea bathycoeliae
GCGATCCAGGCCAATGACGATCTCATCCAGATAGGGGGGCACCTTAGCCAGCTCAGCTTCCCCAGGCCCGGCCGCCGGTTCTGAGATGGCGGCTGTTATCTGACTCAGTGAAATTCTTTAGGGTGTCCGACGTGTTGCGCTGGAGGGTATCCAGCAGCGAATCGACGTCAGGTTTTTCGGCTTGCTGAAGGTCGGCGCCATGATTGTCTGTTGGTGCCATCATCGCTCTCCTTTTTGCAAAAAGGATATACAGGCTCTCCAGTCGCAGATTGCGGCGGATCGATTAAGTATAGCTGTCAGGCAAGATCAGGAATGCGTATCAGAAGAAAAGAAGGGCAGGCAAAAAAAGCCCGCGCTGCGTGGGCAAAATCCTTGTTACTTTTTAGGTTGATTGCGCCTTTGGGGTGGTGCAGTGAGAAGAGTGTAAAAGCTTGCCCTGTCAGAAGTCTTGTTGCGAAACGTTAAGAAATTGAAAAATTGCCCGCTTACTTAAATTTACCTGTTTTTTCCTTTGTAATCAGAGTCAGAGTCATCGTCTATAGTTAGTTGCGGAGTTGAATCATAACGCAATAAGGAGAGACCATGGATCTGTTACGCATTATCATTGCGATTCTTTTGCCACCGCTGGGCGTTCTCCTGTAGGTGGTTTTGGCGGCGCTTTCTGGCTTAATATCCTGCTGACGCTGTGCGGCTATATTCCGGGCATCGTGCATGCAGTTTGGGTAATTGCGCGTCGCTGAATGGGGCCTCTTCGTTTACATTGATGCACAGGAAATTCATCAGGAGCAACACGCATGAAGGTCAATGACCGCGTCACCGTTAAGACCGATGGCGGCCCGCGCCGCCTCGGCACTATCCTCGCCGTAGAGCCTTTTAATGAAGGTGTGATGTATCTGGTGGCGCTGGAAGATTATCCGCTGGGGATTTGGTTTTTTAATGAGGGCGACCATCCTGAAGGGGGATTTGTTGAACCCTATCAGACTGGATAAACGCTCAGAATTGACCAGACATTAGCGCGCAAAAATTAATTTTGCAGCGTTGTCATTAGCCAGTGGAATAATGTCGGGGCAGGGGAAGCAGAGGCTGCCGGGCGCGCAGGCGCTTCTTTTAAGCGGAAGGCAGCGACCGCCTGAGTCAGTTTAACGGCCTGATCTTCCAGCGACGCCGCCGCTGCCAAGGCTTCCTCTACCAGCGAGGCGTTCTGCTGTGTAACGTGATCCATTTCGGTTACCGCCTGGCTTACCTAGCTGGATACCGCGGCTCTGTTCATCCGAGGCGGCGGCAATTTCCGCCATAATATCGGTCACGCGACCTACCGCTTCAACGATCTCGCCCATGGTTTCGCCTGCTTCGCCCACTTGATGGGAGCCGTCTTTATCAGGTCACCGATTCCGCAATCAGCGCCTCAATCTCTTTTGCCGCCTGTGCGCTGCACTGCGCCAGGTTGTGTACCTCGCTGGCAACCACCGCGAAACCGCGTCCCTGCTCACCGGCACGCGCCGCTTCTACCGCCGCGTTCAGCGCGAGGATATTGGTCTGGAAGGCGATGCTGTTAATGACGTTGGTAATCTCAGCAATCTTCTTCGAGCTGCCGGAAGATGTTGGTCATAGTTTTCACCACGCCGCTCACTCCAGATCCTGCTCCGCTAAGTCGCGCAGCGTGTCGATGGCACTGGCGCTTTTCATCGCTTACTCCTCTGCCGCTAGCCGAACAGCGCATGCAGATGCAGGCAGGCGTCGTCGTAGTGGCTACGTTCAAAAATGCCCTGATGCAAAAAGGTTTCCATCTGCGGATAGAGGCGGATCGCCTTATCCAGCATCGGATCGCTGCCTGCGGCATAGGCGCCGACGCTGACCAGATCGCGGTTGCGCTGGTAGCTGGAGAGCAGCTGCTTAAACTGGCGCACCCGCGCGTAGTTGTCGCATCTATCAGCGCGGTCATGGCGCGGCTGATGGACGCCTCGATATCGATCGCCCGATAGTGACCGGCTTCAGCCCGGCGGCGCGACAGCACAATATGGCCGTCCAGGATAGCGCGTGCCGAGTCGGCAATCGGGTCCTGCTGATCGTCGCCTTCCGTCAGAACGGTATAAAAGGCAGTAAATAGAGCCGCCGCCGTGCGTGTCGTTACCGGCGCGTTCAACCAGCGCAGGCAGTTTGGCGAACATCCAAGGCGGGTAGCCTTTGATGGCAGGCGGCTCGCCGATAGCCAACGCGATCTCACGCTATGCCATGGCGTAGCGCGTCAGGGAGTTCATGATCAGCAGCACATGCTGGCCGCGATCGCGGAAATCTTCGGCGATGCGCGTGGCGTAGGCCGCACCCTGCATACGCAGCAGCGGCGAGATGTCCGCCGGCGCGGCGATAACCACCGAACGCGCGCGGCCTTCAGCGCCGAGAATGTTTTCAATAAAGTCTTTTAATAATCATGCCTATATAGCATAAATACCTTTGCGCATCGGTTAAGATAACTTTATCGAAGTAAGCGCCTCTTGCATACACCATCCCATTACATGTTGCATGCGCGTGAAGAGAATGATGTACCGGGCTTTCACCAGCGTTCGCTTGAGCGCGAATCAAAACCTGGTGCCTGCCAGACAGGCTGCTGTCGCTGCGGCACTATAACCAGCAGGCGCTGAGCCATTACTGGGCAAGGCACGGTCAGGATTGCCGTTACAATCTGACCTCGCCAACTGCTCAACCAGCGTCATGCAGGCGCTGGACGTAGCCACTGAAGGGTTGCTGGGCAATCGCGGCTATGAAGCGCTGCTGAATCCCGATTTCTGGCTGCAGAGCCTGATCCGCAGCAGAGCGGAAGGCATGACGTGGACGCCAGGGCTGGTAATGGACTATGCCAGCGCATTAAATCGCGTGCTAGAGCCGCAGGCGCGTGAATGCAGCACGGTACTGAATTTTATTTTTGCGCGTGAACCTCCGGTGCGAAATAAAGCGCAACGGTAAAGTACTTTGCGGCAATAAATAGAAGATGATTGTCTGGTTAACGCTTGCGGGTTATTTTTGCTGGTGGCCAGGGCCGGAAAGTGAAATAATCGTGTGCGGTTATATCGGGCAGTTGTGAGAGCGTGATAAAACAGGTTATACAACAAAGAACAGTGCCAGCTGTGAATATCTTCATTTTTGGTAATTAGCCGGGAATAGACTCCCGGCTAACGTTTAACATTAAACAGGATTCTTTTCTGCTGCCGAGCGGCGGCTAAGCTTACCGCCCACCCGACCGGCTTCAACTGCGCGTTCCCGGTTATATTTGAAATTACCGCTGCTCATCTGGCCGCCTTTTTTTCCTGCTTCACGGGCTCTTTCTGGATTTGAGGCAAAATTACCTGCTCCACCACGTCGTTGAGTCATACGAATTCCTCTCTATAAAATAACAAGGATTAAAAAGAGATCTAATACGCTTCAACTATGTAAGGGATTGTCATATTTTGCAATGTGTCATTTTTAATGAAACTTATGTTCGTGTGATTCCGGGAGTAATTATTTCCTAATAAAACCTTTTTTAATCGCTTAACGCTAAAAGGGAAACTTTTTATTTTTGTATAACTATAAACATAACTGTACAATTTAGCGGATTGTGCTGAAGTGGGACTTGTGTCACGTGAAAGGTTGTTTAGCTACAGCGGAACGGCGTGAAAATAGCTAAAAAATGCCGTGCCCCGATAAAACCGGGCACGGCACATAGTGGTCACAGGGCGAGTTTAGGGCTGTCTGAACAGCGCAAGGCTGCGGCCTTCCAGCTCAAAATCCTTCTCTTTGGTAATGACCAGCCCACGGTTGTCATTGTCGGCGGTGGTCAGCTCCAGCACCCAGCCGCCTTCGCCAAACTGCGGAATACGGAACGGCACCTTGCCTTCAAACGGGTTGATCAGCATCAGCACGTCGTGCCAGATGCCTTCCTCGGTTTGCAGGTCCGGGCGGCCGATATAGACGCACAGCGTGCAGCCTTCTTCCCACTGTTCCGCCTGCTGGAAGCCGCCACCGGCGTTGAACCACTTGATCTCCATGCCGTCGCGCCAGTTCTCGCGGCGCAGCAGCGGCTGCTCCGCGCGCAGGCGAATAACGTGGCGCGTAAACTCGCGCAGCGCCTTTGCGCTGGCGGGCAGGTTATCCCAGTGCACCCACGAGATCTCGCTGTCCTGGCAGTAGCCGTTGTTGTTACCGAGCTGGCTGCGCCCGAAATCGTCGCCCGCCAGCAGCATTGGCGTGCCGTGAGAGAAGAACAGCGTGGCGAGGAAGTTACGCTTCTGGCGCTCGCGCACTGCGTTAATGCCTTCATCCTCGGTCGGGCCTTCCGCGCCGTAGTTATACGAGCGGTTATCGTTGTGCCCGTCGTTATTATCCTCGCCATTCTCTTCGTTGTGCTTTTCGTTGTACGACACCAGATCGTTCAGCGTAAAGCCGTCATGGGCGGTAATAAAGTTGACGCTCGCCCATGGGCGGCGGCCACGCTGATCGTAGAGATCTCCGGAGCCGAGCAGGCGCGCGGCGAAGTCGGTAGAGACGTTGTCGCATTTCCAGTATTCGCGCACCGTATCGCGGTACTTATCGTTCCACTCCGCCCAGCCTGGCGGAAAACCGCCAACCTGATAGCCGCCGGGGCCGATATCCCAGGGCTCACCAATCAGCTTCAGCTTCGACAGCACCGGGTCCTGCATGATGGCGTCAAAGAAGCCGCCGCGCTGGTCAAATCCTTCCGGCTCGCGGCCAAGAATGGTGCCGAGGTCGAAGCGAAAACCGTCGATATGCATCGACTCCGCCCAGTAGCGCAGCGAGTCCAGCACCATCTGCAGCACGCGCGGATGCGAGGTGTTCACCGTGTTGCCGGTGCCTGTATCGTTGATGTAGTAGCGGTGCTGATCGGGCAGGGTGCGGTAGTAAGAGAAGTTGTCGATGCCCTTAAAGGATAGTGTTGGTCCCAGCTCGTTGCCTTCCGCCGTATGGTTATAGACCACGTCAAGGATCACCTCAACGCCGGCGTCGTGGAAGGCGCGCACCATATCGCGGAAGCCCTGAATGCCGCGCGGGCCGTAGTAGCGCGGCGCAGGAGAGAAAAAGCCGATAGAGTTATAGCCCCAGAAGTTTTTCAGCCCTTTATCCAGCAGGTGCTGATCGTCCGGGAACCAGTGCACCGGCAGCAGTTCGACCGAGGTGATGCCCAGGCTTTTGATGTAGTCGACCGTGGCCTGATGCCCCATCCCCTCATAGGTGCCGCGCAGCGCCTCTGGCAGCGCTGAATTGAGCTGGGTAAAGCCCTTAACGTGCGTCTCGTAAATTACCGCATTCGGCCAGGCGATATTCGGACGGTTGTCGTCCTGCCAGTCAAACTCGTTGGGATCGATAACCCGGCACTTCGGCATAAAAGGCGCACTGTCGCGGGTATCAAAGGTTAAATCTTTATCTTCATGCAGAAGATCGTAGGCAAAGTGCGCCTCGTTCCACTCAATATCACCCGCCAGCGCGCGCGCGTAGGGATCGATTAGCAGCTTGTTGGGGTTAAAGCGGTGGCCATTTTCCGGATCGTAAGGGCCATGGACGCGATAGCCGTAAAGCGCGCCAGGCTTCAGGCCTGGCACATAGCCGTGCCACACCTCATGCGTGAACTCCGGCAGCTCAAGGCGGGCGAGCTCATTCTTGCCGCTCTCATCAAACAGGCAGAGCTCAACGCGCTCGGCGTGAGCAGAAAAGAGGGCGAAATTAACGCCTTCACCATCGTAGTTGGCCCCTAACGCGTGGCCCGAACCTGATGTAATTTCAAAGTGTGTACCCTGAGACATTTATCCCTCTCCGTTCAGTAAAACGCTATCCACAAACAACGCGATGAATGACAATTTTTTTTTCTGTCAGGCGCTAATCAGCACCAGCGGCGCACCGCTGTTAAGCGCAACAAGGCTAAGCCGGTCGGTCAGGTCACACATTTCTCCTGTAAAAATATTGCGATAGCGGCGCTGTGCCAGCGGCTCTTTAAGGGTAATTGAGGTGCTTTCACTATAGCGCTGGCGAGCGAAGGTCAGGTGCGGCACCATCACAATCAGCGCGTGCTCGCCGTCAACCACCAGCGGCAGATAGTCGCCGTGGCGGAACAGCGCCGCGTACTGCTGGCGCAGCGGCGATAGCCTGCTGCTTGAGCTGCCCGCTTTGCCAGCCTTCCGCTGTGGCAAAGTCGCCGGTGACGTCCAGCATCTATTGCAGTGCATCGAAGTCAGGTTCAAGGCGGTTGTCGGGATCGACCAAGCTAAAGTTCAGCGCTTCGCTGCCCTGGTAAATATCGGGCACGCTAGGCGCGGTGAGCTTGATGACCGTCTGGCTGAGGGAGTTGATCAGGCCAGCGGCGATAAACGCAGCAGCGCCTGGTTGAAGTCCGCCCAAAAGTCAGCGTTAGCCGGAGAGGTACGGTCACCAGCGGCAGCGCAGCGAGCAATCCACCCAGCCGGTCGCTGCGTTTCGCCGTTTCTGAAATCAGTACCACCATAAACGCGGTAATTGCGTATTTTGAGATAAGCCAGAGCACCTTTTTTCCCGTTAATCGCCTGAAACCGCACGTCAGCACGTCTCCAGCCTGCCTATTTAAGATAAGAGCGGATCACTGCCACAATCTCGTCGAGATCGTCGCTCCGTTCCTGCGCCGTGGCATGTTCATTTATCAGATGTTCGCGAATATGCCCTTCCAGCAGTTCGCTCATCAGGCCGTTGACAGCACCACGCACCGCCGCGACCTGCTGCAAGACTTTCAGACACTCTTCGCCTGATTCCAGCGCCGTTTCTAGCGAGACCGTCTGGCCTTTGATACGCCGGACGCGTGTCAGCAGGCTCTTTTGGTATTTAAGGATATGCGCCATTGAAGCTCCTTCTAATTATCTATACTGGGGTATAGTATATGAGGGTGAATACTACGGCGCATGTTGCCGGTTTGCAACTGTCCACATAACAAAGAAGGTACCCAATGGCTGTAAAATCGTCCTACATCGATTTATGCGTGTTTGACGGCAAAAGCGGCTGGTGCGAAGGATTTGGTCGCTCCCGGAAAGAGGCGCATGAGTGGCGCAAACTGACGCCTTACAAAGCCATTTCGCGTGCGCTGGAAGGCCGTATGACTATTTTACGGCAGCAGCTGAACATAGATACGTGGAACAGAAGGAAGGGAAGGGACAAGCGTCCGTTTCCGGCCTCCTCGCATGGCGCGAGGAGGCGCTCTGGATTATTTACGTCCCAGCAGGAAGCCGATAAACACGCCGACGGCACTGGCTACGGCCAAGCCAGCCAGCGGATTTGACTGAACCTGATCTTTGATGCAGTCCGCTGCGTCGCGCGCAGCATAGGACGCCTGGTTAGAATAACGACGCGCAGCGCCACGAAGGCGGTGACGCGGAGAATCGGTGGCTTCGCCCCACTGCTGCTCAGCGGAACCGGCAACTTCTTTTACGGTATCTTCGATTTTTCCTGACATAGTTCGTCTCCTTTGGGTTAGCACTCTGTAAAGCGTAGCAAAGCCCGACGGTTATGCTGGGCGCTTACGTTTTTATTACCTTTTTCACTTCAGGACTGGGGCTGACCGACCTGGCCGCTACCGCCTGGCGCACGGGTGGTTGTTGCCCGTTGGGCGCTTGTGGCGGCGGTGCGTCATTCGGGCGCGGTGCGCAGGCCGTCACGCTGACCGCGCCAATGCCCAGTAAAAAATCATTACCAGCTCCGTTGGGCGCTTGTGGCGGCGGTGCGTCATTCGGGCGCGGTGCGCAGGCCGTCACGCTGACCGCGCCAATGCCCAGTAAAAAATCATTACCAGCTGTTTCACAAGCTTCTCCTAGTGAAAAAAGAGTACGCACAAAGCGTAGCGGGCGAACAGGGGAGCGGCAAATGCAGCGTGGAAACGCTGGAAAAGCTCCTTATCTGACTCAATCGAGCATTGAATCTGGCTCAATAAGTTTATCTTTATGATTTTAATTTTTTTACTCATCCGTCGTTGGATGAGTGCTTTTCGCCGCTTTCCTTCTTCATAGGCTGACATTTCCTGCCAGGCTTGTTGTGAAAATATTCAGAATTAAGGAAAGCGTCATGAGTAACAAGCTGGCTTTTATTACCGGTATTACCGGGGCTTCAAACGGCATTGGATTAGCGATGGCGAAAATATTCGCCCGTAATGGCACGATATTATTGCCGTGGCAAGAAATGAGGAAAAGCTAAACGGCGCATGTGAGGAGCTTCGTCAATTTGATGAGGAGGGGCATCATATCGATGCACTGGTCATCAACGCCGGGCAGGGGCTGGGTGGACGCTTTATCGGTGGAACCGATTTGCATAAAGAGCTTCAGCTTATTCGTCTGAATATCGATTCTTACGTGCAAATGTCTAAAATTATCCTGCCGGACATGATCAAGCGTGGCGGTGGGTATGTTCTGATGACCTCGTCGGTCTCCGGCACGGCACCCATCCCCTTCGAGGCAATTTATGGCGCGTCCAAAGCCTTTGTGAACTCTTTTTTCTGGGCCATCCGCAATGAGCTGAAAGGAAGCGGTCTGAATATGACCCTGCTTATGCCGAGTGCGACGGAGACTAACTTCTTCAAAAACGCTGGGCAGAGTGATACGACCGTGGGGACCTCTCAGCCAACCAAATCTGAAAGAGGTGGCCGAACGCGCCTGGTATGCGCTAATGAGCGGCCATGAATATGTCTACGGCGATGATGAAACTGAACATGAAGGGGACATGCTTAACCGCATACAGAGCGAATCGCAAAAAGCACAGCGGCATCGGATCATTTCTGAGCCGGGTTCAGCCAGCAAAAAGTCATAGTTTTGCTATCGGTCGGTCTCTGGACCGGCCCAGCGGCTTTAATGAACCGCAGATATACACGGCTGGCAGCAGCGTCCACAGATGAACTTTCTTTTTTCCCCAGCGTAAAAGGCAAACGGTGCAGGTGATGACTAAATTGTGATCAAAACGGCAACATCATTTTTTGTAATCGATTACTTTTATGTGAGGCTGTATGGTTACGGCAGTCATAGGTAATGAAAGCGTAATAAAACAGCAACCGTTACTGATCCCCCGTCTCATCTTTGATGATGTTCATGCAGTTTTTTATCTGGGGAAGCTGGTCGGTGACGCTCGGACTGGTGATAACACAGCACGACATGTCATTGCTTATTGGCGACGCGTTTTCAGCAGGGCCGATTGCGTCGATTCTATCACCCTTTGTGCTGGGGATGCTGGTGGACCGGTTCTTCCCGTCGTAGAAAGTGATGGCGGTGATGAACCTGGCGGGCGCGGTGATCCTCTGGTTTGTCCCTGTTGCACTGGCGGCGCAAAACGGCGTTTTACAGCCTGACGCTGCCCCATACGCCCGCGCCCGCCAGGGTCATGCCTCTAAAAGTACGCGATCTGTTCTGCGCGGATGCCTTTGCACTGCTGAGAATCCGCCACTTTTTTGTGTTCGCGCTGTGCGCCACGCTGATCTCCATTCCGCTGGGTACCTACTTACGCCTACGCCGCGTCATGGCTTGTTGATGCCGGTGTCACCCACTTCAGCACCGCCATGTCCTTTGGTCAGATGTCTGAAATCTTCTTCATGCTGGTCATCCCGTTACTGTTCCCCCGCCTTGGCGTGAAATAGAAATACATGCTGCTGGTGGGCATGGTGGCTTGGTTCGTGCGTTATGCGCTGTTTGCGATGGGCATGAGCAACGAAGGACGGGCGCTGAGCTATCTGGGCATTCTGCTGCACGGGATTTGTTGATCGCGGGCGAGAAAGTGAAAGGCCAGGCGCAGAGCATGGTGGTGATGTTCACCTACGGCATCGGCATGCTGCTGGGCTCGCAAATTTCCGGCGCGCTCTATAACAGGCTGATCGCGGGCTAGGGCACGGCAGAAAGCTGGGCAACATTGCAGAAAGCTGGGCAACATTCTGGTGGATCCCCGCCATTGCGGCGGCGGCGATCGCCATTCTTTTACCTCTTTACCTTTAAATATCGGGACGAAGCGGTTTGATTAACTGGAGGTGTAAGTGAAAACGTTAAAAGGACCGGGTATTTTTCTGTCGCAGTTTATCGGGCAGCAGGCCCCCTTTAATTCGCTGGAAGGGCTGGCGCAGTGGGCGGGTGGAATGGGATATCGGCACTGTGATCCCCTGTAACCATCCCGCGATATTTGACCTAGCGCGCGCCGTCACCAGCCAGGCCTCTTGCGATGAGGTCACGGCCTTGCTGGCGAAATATGGTCTGGTGATTAGCGAGCTGTCGACGCATCTTGAAGGCCAGCTGATTGCGGTGCATCCTGCCCATGATGCGGCCTTCGACGGCTTCGCGCCGGAGCCTGTGCGCTGTGACAACGCAAAGCGCATGGCATGGGCTATTGAGACGGTGAAAAAGGCGGCGGAGGCGTTTGCCGAGCTGGCGCGCCGCTGGAGGCCCGTGTTAGATGAATTTGATCGCCACGGCGTCGACGTCTGTTTTGAACTTCATCCGGGCGAAGATCTGCATGATGGCGTCACCTTTGAGCGCTTTCTGGCTGCGGTGGATGACCATACGCGCTGCAACATTCTGTTCGATCCCAACCATCTGCTGCTGCACATCGACTATTTGCAGTTTATCGATCTCTATCATCCGCGTATTAAAGCGTTCCACGTTAAAGAGGCCAAGTACCTGACCAACGGCCACAGCGGGGTCTACGGCGGCTATCAGCGCTGGATTGACCGCGTCGGGCGCTTCCGCTCGCCGGGAGACGGCTAGGTCAACTTTAACGGCATCTTCAGCAAGCTGGCCCAGTACGGCTGGGCGGTCTGGAGTGGGAGTGCTGCCTGAAAGAGACTGAGACCGGTGCCCGCGAAGGGGCTGAATTTATTCAGCGCCACATCATTCCGGTAGCCACGCATTTTTTTATGATTTTGCTGCGCAAAGCGGTGACGTTGCAGGCGCGCCTGCTCAGCTTGGCCTTACATCAGGAGCGTCAGATGATTAACGTCGGGATTATCGGCACCGGTTTTATCGGGCCAGCGCATTGCGGAGTCACGCGCGGCGGTCTCCCAGCGATTGGCATCCCGGCTTGAGTAGGCCATGGCGTCGGGCGCAACGCGGGAGGTCTGGCCTCCGATCGTCCCGATAAATATCTCACAGTGAGGTAACGGTAATCTGGCCGCGTATTCGATAATAGCATCGATAACGCCGTCGCTGATTTGCGTAGAAGTTATGTGACTTCCAGTAGTTGACCCCCCCTTTTACCAGTAGCGGATCGAAGGCCTGCTGCCAGGCGATATAGGGCTGCACACCCATGTGTTCGCCAAGCACCGTGCCGAACCCGCGCAGTGCCTCGATAAGCGTCTTTCCTTCATGGGGATCGTCCACATAGCACAGCGCGAGGGCGACGATCTCCTTCCCGTGACGCTCTGCGGGCAGGAAAGGGAGCGGAGGCGCTTCACCCATTTCAAAAGCGTCTTTGCATTAAGCGACTTTGCATTAAGCGACTTCACCAGCGCGCTGGTGCAAAGCGCCTTCTTGCGGCCATCTTTGCTATCGCCATTGGGCTGAGCGCTTCCCCGCCGCCAATACCTACAGCTCCATGATAGGGCAGCGCGACCATGCTACTCTGCGCCTGAATATCAGCCAGACCTTCTATGTTACCGTAGCGTGCTGGGCAATAAATACCGGATGGCCGCGCATCGGCGTCTGCTTACCATCGTTCTTCGGTTCCGCCTGCGCCAGGCGCTGCGTCACAAAATCTGCCGCGTGTTGATCAATCACTTCCGGCCCCTTCGCTAGGCAATATGCCCGCTCTTTTGCACCTAGGTGAAAGCGACGGCGAAAAGGTCTCTATTACCCGTTTTTGCAATGGCTACCGGCTAATCGTCAACAAAGCCAGCGAAGATACCTTCTTCTACCACGACAGCGACCGGCTCTTACCCTGTAGCGGCAGCGAAACGCGGAATGTCGATCAGCTGTCGCTTGAGCACTATGACGATCGCAACCATCCGCACTCATAGCCGGAGAGTTTATGCAACTGAACGTTACAGATGCCGTCTACGCATCAGGATCTGGATGATGTGCGCCTCGGCCTGAATGCTTTCAACACAGCCGCTTTATCAATATCGACGAGATCAAGGCTATTGGCGTGTTCGTTACCGATGAGCAGGGCAAAAATGCACTGGCGGGGCTGACCGGTTCGGGCACCGGCAACTGGCTGCGCATCATGCTGTGGGTCAGCGACGCGCTGCGCGGGCAGGGCGTTGGCAGCCAACTGATTAAGCTTTCAGGCGCGTCCGTTCTACGAAAAATTAGGCTACAGCTTGGATAATTATCCGCGTCACCACCAGCGCCACTATCTTAGCAAGGCGCTGTAATCAAAACAGCGGCTGCTGCTCCGTCTCGTCAATTGCCGCCAGCCAGCTTTCCAGCGTTATCTCCACCTAGGAGAGATGCCCGCGCGTGGTGCTCATCAGCACCACATCAGGCCGCAGCGTGCGGTAGAACTCCAGCGACTGTTGCATGCAGCTCGTGCGGGTTGCTCTCCGGCACCGGCACGGTGATCGCGCGTCAGCGTATCGCCGACAAACAGATAGGTGCGGCCCAGCGGGGAATGGTAAAGGAAGCTGCTGCTGCCAGGCGTATGGCCCGGCGTCGGACAGCAGGTGGAAGTCGCCTAAATGCTTCTCCTGCTGGCTGAAGGTATCGTCCGGCTCCAGCACCCGGCTGATGGGGCCGAGCGAGCCGCTGTGACAGTAGAGCGCGCTGTTGAAGCGCTGCTGAATCGCAACAGCACCAAGCGCGGCTTCGTGCCGATAGTGGCAGATAACACCGCCTGCGTCCGCCAGCACTTCATGGTCGAGCGCATGCTCAACGCGGCCAATCAGCAGGTTGCCACGCGGATGGCACAGCATAAACCCGTGCATCATTAAATCATTAACGGCATCTTCGACCGGAAATTCCGGCGTGGAGCCACAAATCGTCGTAAAGCGGCTTCAATGGCGATCTCCCTGAGAACGGCTTAATGCTCGGGTAAAACGGGATGGCCAGTGGCCTGTAGCTCGGCCTGTTGATCCACCACGCGCAGACGCGCGCGCGCGCCAAGCGGCAGCGTGACGGTATCGGCGTCGTGGCCAAAGGCGAGATCGCTGATCACCGGCAGGCCAGTCACTTCACGCAGATAGTGCCAGACGCTGGCGAAATCAAAGCCGTTTTCATAGTCGCTGGGCGCGGTATTGGTAAAGCTACCGGTAACTATAGCGCGCTGCCGCGCCAGGATGCCGCTCTGCTGCAGCTGGATTAACATGCGCTCGACGCGGAACGGGTGCTCATTGACATCCTCAATCACCAGAATGCCGTCGTCGAACTGCGGCAGCCAGGGCGTGCCGATCAGCGAGCAGATCATCGCCAGATTGCCGCCCCACAGCGTCCCCTGCCATTCGCCGCTGTCGGGCGTCTCGCTGCGCCAGTTAACCGTAACGGTGGGCGACGTCAGCGCCTGCCAGAAATGGTCCAGGGTAAATTCAGAAAGCGTCTCTGCGCCGAAGTTGCCCGCCAGCATCGGCGCGCTGAAGCTGATCAGGCCGGTTTGTGCCAACAGCGCGAGCTGAATGGCGGTAAAGTCGCTGTGGCCGCACAGCGCCAGCTGCTGGTTGAGCAGGCGGCGCTGCAACGCAACGTAATCGATCTGCGCCAGCAGACGGCTGGCCCCATAGCCGCCACGCACAGCCAGCACGATATCGGGCAGCGTGTCGAGCTGCGCCAGCCGGTTAAATTCGGCCAGCCGTTCGGCGTCAGTTCCGGCGAAACGCTGGAAGCGGCGGGTGATCGCCTCAAGGTTATCAACCTGATGGCCCGCAGCGCGCAGCCGCTCAACGCCGCGCCATGCAGTGGGCTGGTTATGGCAATATCCGGAAGGGGAAACAAGATGAACAGAGCGCGAAATCATAAGGCTATTCCTGCGGTTAGCGGGCGGATATCTGGCCGATGATGACGAAAAGCGCGACGGAAGTCACTGCGCCATACGATTTTTAACACAATTAGGATAAAGGGTAATTTTGCTGCCGTTGCGCGCCAGGTATGATAGCCTGCGACCCTATTGCATCAGGATGAATAATTGGTGAAATTTCGATACATTGCCCTTTCCGCGCTGCTGCTGGCGGGCTGCGCCAGCGAACCGCCAAAACAGGTTGCTAAACAACTAAACACGCCGTTAACCTAGGCACAGCCGTCAAATATCAATGCGGTCTGGGCGATGTTCACCGAAGATGCCGCCAGTCATTATGGCGTTGATGAGAAGCTGATCAGCGCCATTATTAGTGTCGAATCGGGCGGCAATCCTGGCGTCGTCAGCCGCTCTAAAGCGGTGGGTCTGATGCAGATTAAAGCCTCCACGGCGGACCGCGTCGACTACCGCGTCTGGCGCGGCAAGGTCAACGTGATTATCGGCGAAAACGGCGCGGGCAAATCGACCCTGATGAAAATCCTGGCGGGCGTGCAGCAGCCGACCAGCGGCGAGCTGTTCCGTAACGGCGAAAAGTGGTGCTGAGCAGCACGCGCGCCGCCGCGAAGCTCGATATCGGCATGGTGCATCAGGAGTTGAACCTGTTTGAAAATGTTTGAAAACCTGTCGGTGGCGGAAAACATCTTTCTTGGGCGCGAGCTACAAAGCGGCATCAAACCGATCAACGAGGCCGAGCAGGAGCGCCGCGCCGCCGCGCTGATGGCGCGCCTCGACCAGCCGATCTCGCCGAAAGAGCACATTGGCAATCTCAAGGTCGGCCAGCAACAGCTGGTGGAGATCGCCAAGGCGCTGGCGGAAGACGCAGACATTCTGATCCTCGACGAACTTCTGTCTATACTTAGCACTGTAATTCTCCTGATTAATCAGGCGGTCACAACCTAAACGCAAAAGAAAGGAGTAGTTGATGGGTATCATTTCATGGATCATCTTTGGTTTAATCGCCGGTATTCTCGCTAAATGGATCATGCCGGGTCGAGATGGCGGTGGTTTTATCGTAACAGTGATTCTGGGTATCATCGGCGCAATAGTCGGCGGCTGGATCAGTACGCTGTTCGGCTTTGGCCGCGTAGATGGATTTAACTTCGGCAGCTTTGTGGTCGCCGTGATCGGTGCCATTGTGGTGCTGTTCATCTACCGCAAAGTGCGTAGCTAACGCGTTGAGCGCATGAACTGCAACGGGACGACACAGTCGTCCCGTTTTACTTTGCTTCTTAGAAATCGTATCCCACCGACACCAGCAGCGAACGCTCTGCGCCCCAGTAACAATATAGTGACGGTCGGTCAGGTTGTTAGCGCTGACCTGTAGCCATCCACCTTTCAGACTGTATTCCAGACGCCCAGATCGGCCCGTACCGACGCGTCAAACAGCGTCACCGACGGCACGCGTCGGCTGTTTTCATTATCTGCCCACTGTTTGCCGATATAGCGCACGCCAGCGCCAGCGCTGATCCCGGCGTCAAACTGATAGTGTCCCCAGAATGATGCAATACTGTTCGGCGTGATGTAGGGCGTGTGGCCGTCATTGCCGTCAACCGTTTCCTTGTAGCGCAGATGGTTAAGCGTGTAGCCCGCCACCGTGCTCAGGCGCGGCGTCAGCTGGTTGCGCGCCTCCAGCTCAATACCTTGTGAATGGACTTTGCCTGTCGGCGTATAGGTCGAATCGACGATATTGCGCGTGGCGACATCCTTCTGCGTAAGATCGTAAAGCGCCAGCGTATAGAGGTCGCGCGTGCCTGTTGGCTGATATTTAATGCCCGCCTCATACTGCTCAGAGGTGGTCTGCTGGAGCAAGTTACCGTCCGAACCGGTCAGCGCGGTGGGTGTGATCGCTTGGCTATAGCTGACATAAGGCGATACCCCATTATCGAAGGCGTAAAGCAGGGCCGCGCGGCCGCTGTATGTGATCGTCTAGGCGGCGTGACGTGCCGCTGTTGTCGGCGACGATGCGATCGTAGCGGCCAGAGAGATCGAGATGCCAGCGATCCCATACCATCTCATCCTGCAAATAGAGGCCGGTTTGATAGTAGCGGCGCGTCTGGTGCGTCCAGCTGAAGTCGGGCGTCGGGCCGAGTGCCTCACCCGTCGCGGCATTGAGCGAGCTGGCAAAGTCGCCCGCGTCGGTTATATCGTTTTTATGGCGATGGTACTCCGCGCCCAGCAACAGCCGATGCTCCAGCTCGCCGGTAGCAAACTCCGCTGTGACGCGGTTATCTGTCGCCCAGGCGGAAAAGGGAAGAACGTTCGCCAGAGTAATAGCGGGTAAAGATATTGCTGTCAGGTGCCTGCCAGCCGATCTGATACACCTGATCGAGATCGACTCTGGAGTGGCTGTAGCTGCCGGTCGAGGCGAAAGACAGACGTCGCTAAAGCGGTGCCTGAAGTCATAGCTGTAGATCTGTTCGCTGCGTTTAAACTGATCCAGTGCCGGATCGCCATCGTAAAAGCCGGTGCTCAGTTTTGCGCCGTTGTGCGCGTCCAGCGATCCCTCGCCCGGCACCGAGCCGTGGTAGCCGCCCGACGGATCTTTTTGCAGATAGGCGTGCAGCAGCTGCGTATCCTCAGTCGGCTGCGGCATCAGCGCGTATTTCTCTTCGCGCGTGTGGTCGTACTGCGTATCGCTGTTGCGCGTCATGCCGGCCAGGCGGAACGTCCACTGCGAGTTAATCGCGTTGGGGCGGTAACGACCAGCGTATCAGCTGCCAGGCTAACGTCTGGCATCGCGATAGCCAGCGCTCACAGCAGGGCGCAACGATGAGGGGTAAACGGGAGCTTCATGTCCTTTCCTTGTTCAGTCCGCCGGAATTGGCGGAGTGCATATGATAATAGTTCCAACTATCAGAGTGAGAAGTGTTGTCAATATATGAAGAGTGTTTCAAGGTGTGTTAGCGGACAGGAGTCTGAAAAGCAGAGGGGCGACGTTTATCGCCCCGCTGTCGGTGGCGTTATTTCGCGGTCGCCGTGGCCTGAGGGATATCCTGCGCACTGTTACAGGTTTTCTCTTTTGGACAATATTTGTCGAGCAGCATCAGCGTGACGCCGTTGGTCCAGCCGAAGCCGTCCTGCAAAGGATACTCGCCACCGCCACCGCCGCCGAGGTTCGGCCCGTCGACGACATATTTCTCCACCAGCTTATGCTCCTTGTCGTAGGTGGTCTGCACGTTTTGCAGGAAGCGCAGGCCAACCTGCTGTGCCAGCTGCGGCTTGTTATAGTGCTCAAGGCCCTCTACCGCGACCCACTGCAACGGTGCCCAGCCGTTTGGCGCATCCCACTGCTGGCCGTTGTTTACTGTCGTGGTCAGCAGGCCACCTGCTTTCAGCAGCTGTTTCTCTACGGCGGAAGCAGTGCGATCGGCCTGTTTGTCGCTGGCGAGCTGCATATAGAGCGGGAACAGCGCAGCCGCGGTCAGATGCGGGCTCGCCTGGCGCGTTTTAAGATAGTAGTCAGCGTACCAGCCCTGTTTCTCATCCCACAGGTAACGGTTCACCGCTGCTTGGCGCTTTTCCGCCAGATCGGCGAACTGCTTCGCCTTATCCTGTTGCTTGTCGAGCAGGTAAGCTTTGGCAAGCGTCTGCTCCAGGTGGAACATCAGGCTGTTGAGATCGACCGGTGCCAGCTGGGTGGTGCGGATCGAGGCCAGATTGTGCGCGTCGCTGAACCAGCGTGAGCTAAAGTCCCAGCCGGACGCCGCGCCTGCGCGCAGCTCGCGATATAGCTCGTTTTTATCACGCTGCGGCGCTTTTTTCGCGGTATTCACATCATCCAGCCAGGATTCGGTGCGTGGCGCATCGCGCTCATCCCAGTAGCGGTTGAGCAGCGTGCCGTCCGCCAGCTTGATGACGCGCTTGCCTGCCTGGCCAGCCGCTACGCTGCCGCTGTCGGCCATCCAGTAGTCATACTCTTTTTGCAGCTGCGGCAGATATTTGCTGTAGGCAGCATCGCCTTCATGCGTGGCCAGCAGATCGACCATCAGGCTGAAGAACGGCGGCTGCGAACGGCTGAGATAGTAGCTGCGGTTGCCGTTGGGAATATGGCCGTAGGTGTTCAGCTCCCAGGCAAAGTTATCTACCATATCCTGCACGCGGTCCCAGTGGCCGCTCTCGGCCAGGCCGAGCATGGTAAAATAGCTGTCCCAGTAATAGACTTCGCGGAAGCGACCGCCCGGCACCACGTAGGGCTTGGGCAGCGGCAGCAGCGAATCATAGCGCCCCGCGCTTTTGGCGGTACGCGTCAGCACCGGCCACAGGCCATCAATATGCGCACGTAGGCTCTGACCGGCTGGCGGCATATACTTTTCGCCTGCTGCGGGCAGGGTGAAGTTGCTGGCAACAAAACGTTTCAGGTCAAAATGTCGCTGATTCTTTTGCATCTGCCAGTCAGCCAGAATCGACGAGGGATCGTACTTAGGTACGGCGTCGGCAAAGGTTTTCTGGTCTGGATAAAACTGTGCCTGCTGCACTGCACTGAATAGCGGGCCGAGGCGCACATCCGGCGGCTGCGGCTGGCTGCTGAGCATACGTGAATTATCGTCTGCATGCGCTGCCAGCGCCGGCAGACCCAGCAGCAGAGTCAGCGCCATTGGCGCTACTCCCTGACGCCCGACAGGCGCGGTTACGACAGTTTTTTTCATCGGTTGTTCTCCTTGTCCGAAAGGCGGCCGCGCGTAACGCATTGACCACTAAAACAACTTTAGTCTTAATCTGGCAGCATGGCGCGTTGACGCAGCGGAAATGTGATGCAGGTGCGTGACATACCCGGCGGCAGTGTGGGGATTTTTCCTTGCCCTTGTCCCGTTTTTACCCGAGGCTGAGGGCAAAAAAATGAGGAGCAAGATGGATATTATCTGGTATCACCCGTCGCAGGACGGCAAGGCTTGGCTGGAAGGGATGCAGCACCGCTTCCCGCAGGCGCGCGTGCGACGCTGGCAGCAGGGCGACGACGCGCCCGCCGACTACGCGATTGTGCGCCAGCCGCCGTGTGAGCTGCTGGCGGACCGTCTAGGCTTGCGCGGTCTCTTTGCCATGGGTGCTGGCGTGGACGATATTCTCGCCCAGCTCACCCGCTATCCAGATATGCTGCCGCCGTCCGTGCCGCTGATACGCCTTGAAGACACCGGTATGGCCGCGGCAGATGCAGGAGAGTATGCCGTTTACTGCGTGCTCAGCTGGTACCGCCGCTTTGACGATTATCGCCAGCTCCAGCAGC
>JAUHTP010000002.1:111440-145701 GCA_031332935.1 Candidatus Pantoea bathycoeliae
TACTGCGTGCTCAGCTGGTACCGCCGCTTTGACGATTATCGCCAGCTCCAGCAGCGGTCGATATCCGTGCCATCGCCGAGGCCGCCGCGCACTACAACGTCGCGCTGGAGATCAACAATTCCTCCTTTACCACCTCGCGCCCTGGCAGCGAACTGAACTGCCGCGCCATTGCTGAAACGGTACGCGACGCAGGTGGCAAACTGGCCTCTCTGCCGCGTAATCGGCTCCTTGTTTAATCGTCAGCCGCAGGACCCACGGCTGGTTCCGCTGTTTACGCTGCTGCGTGAGGGCAAACTCGGCGCACAGTGGCTGCTGGATCAGGATGAAATGTTGCAGCGCCTGCAGCAGAACAGCGATCCGCAGGCGCTGGCAGCAGATTATAATGCGCTGTTCGTCGGCCCCGACTGCAATGTGCCGCCTTATGCTTCCCAGTGGCCTGAAGGCAAGCCGGAAGCGGAAGTGCGTGCCTTTCTGACGGCCCGTGGGATGCCGCTCAGCGACGCAACAGCAGAAAGCAGAAGGTAAAGGCCAGCGCAATCAGCCAGGGCAGTTCACGCGGAATGGAGCGAGCGCAGCGCTGCATGGGTGCGTGCTGCGGTTGATGCTCAACTGCCGCTGCTGGGCGTCTGCTACGGACATCAGCTGATGGCCTACGCGCTGGGCGGGAAAGTGGCGGACAACCCCAACGGCTAGGAGCGCGGTCTGCTGGCGGCGTTGCCTGCCCAGTTCAGCGCATGGCTGTCGCACCGCCAGTCGGTGATTACGCCACCGCCGCAGGCGCAGGTGCTGGCGAAGTCAGACAAAGATGGCTGCCAGATCCTGCGCTATTCGCCGCAGCCGCTGTCGGTGCCGTTCCATCTAGAGTTCTCGCGCCGCATTATGAGCGCCTGCCTGCCGCAGGAGGTCAGCCACGATGGCGCCGATGTCGAGGGTATCGACTGGGCGCGCCAGCTGCTGGTGGCGTTCTGGCAGCAGACGCGCCCACAGGCGAGTCAGGCTCAGTGCGCATAACAGATAGACCCACGCGGGCGGCACGTTTTTCAACACCCGCTGGCGCTGCCAGATAAAGTAGCGCGACAGATCAGGCTGGGTGAGCGAGCGAGGTGTACTGAAACTGCACAAATACGCCATCCGGGCCGAGCGCGTTAAATACCGCGCGCAAAATCGTGTCGCGCAGCTCGGGCGGCAGTGAGAGCAGCTGCAGGCCGGAAAAAACCGCATCATATCTCCCGTTCAGGTACTCCGCCGAACAGGTGCGTAGCGTCACACGCGCATCCTCCAGAGTTCGGCGACGCGCAACGTGCTGTCCCAGCAGACGCTGTCGCTCATGGCGCGGCATAGCGCAGCCGAAGAGGGCGTGATGCTGCCCATCTTGCGCGGGTGACGAATAAACTGATGAATAAAGTCCGCTTTTGCGCGCATAAGGGTAAAAGCCGAAGCCAGCATGTCACTCTCTAGTCAATAACCTCTTCTATTGACCCTTGATCTGCGTGAGGTTTCGCTACCCGGCTTATTCTCAGAATTATCTGTGCAGGCAGACTGCGCGCTTTTCCTCTGTGGCGGTTATAGTTTCCGACAGCAACATCTGACAGGCTAGGTTTGTTCATTCATTATTAACAGTAAGTTTCATTGTTGTTTCAATACCTATCCTGCAAGGAGATCCACCATGCGTTACGCCTCTCCCGGAGAACAGGGTTCTCTGATTAAGCTGCAAAAAAACTACGGCAACTTTTTTATCAATGGTGAATTCATTGAGCCGGTGAACGGCAACTATTTCACCAATACTCAGAATCGCGCGCTGGCGTTGCTGAAAATCGCTGACCGGCTGGAGCAAAATCTTGAATATCTGGCGGTGAATGAGACCTGGGATAACGGCAAGCCGGTGCGCGAAACATTTCCATGAGCCGCTGGGCGTGGTGGCGCAGATTATCCCGTGGAACTTCCCGCTGCTGATGGCGGCGTGGAAGCTGGCTCCAGCGCTGGGCGCGGGCAACTGCGTGGTGCTGGCAAAGAGGCGGGCGAAGCGCTGGCGTCCCATCCCGGCATCGCAAAGTAGCCTTTACCGGTTCGACGGCGACCGGCGGCCATATTTTGGAACTGGCGGCGAAAAGCCTGATCCCCTCTACCGTTGAGCTGGGCGGCAAATCGCCGAATATCTTCTTTGAAGACATCATGCAGGCGGAAGAGAGCTTTATCGAAAAGGCCGCTGAAGGCCTGGTGCTTGGCTTCCTCAATCAGGGTGAAGTCTGTACCTGCCCGTCGCGCGCGCTGGTGCAGGAGGCGATCTTCGAGCCCTTTATGGCAGCGGTGATGAAGCGCATTAAAACCATTAAGCGCCGCGATCCGATGGGCAGCGAAACCATGGTCGGTGCGCAGGCGTCGCAGCAGCAGTTCGACAAGATCCTCTCTTATCTGGAGATTGCCCAGCAGGAGGGTGCAGAAGTGCTGACCGGCGGCGGCGTAGGATCGCGACGATGCCGATCTGCTGCTGGCGGTAGAGGCACGCGATAGGCTGCGCCATAAACCAACTTTCTGGTAAAGATGTGGTGCGGTGACTTCTGCGGTTGCTGTGCTGGCGCGGGCGGCATAGTCTGATCGCAAAGTCGCTCAAGGCATCCATGCTTGCTCGGCCCACGCAGATACGCACCTCATCCCTGAGGTGCGCCCGTTACCGGACTAACGCGTGCGTTGTTCAAAAACGCTCCCGGCGTTTTGTCCATGGCGCGGGACGCTTTGCTCCTCAGACCATGCCGCCCGTTTGTTATGGACATGGTGCGGCCTGTAGCAGACCGGTTTTGTGCTATTTCACGCAGCGCGCGCAGGTGCTGTCCTGAATCTGCTTAAAGAAGTCGTTGCCCTTGTCATCCACTAGGATAAATGCTGGGAAATTTTCCACCTCAATCTTCCAGATCGCTTCCATACCCAGTTCGGCATACTCCACGCACTCCAGCTTCTTAATGCTCTGCTGCGCCAGCACCGCCGCCGGGCCACCTATGCTGCCCAGATAGAACCCCCCCATGCTTATGGCACGTGTCTGTCACCTGCTGGCTGCGGTTGCCCTTCGCCAGCAATAATCATGCTGCCGCCGTGCGACTGCAACAGATCGACATAGGAATCCATACGGCCTGCCGTCGTCGGGATAAGGAGCCAGAGGCATAGCCTGCCGGGGGCTTCGCCGGGCCTGCATAATAAATGATGACACGCTCGACGTCGATTTCACCGCCACCTTTGAGAACCTGCGTAACCGCATGATCGGCAGCGGTGGTGCAGGCCTGGCGGCGGCGATTCAGGCGCATCACGAAGGCGCACGCGTGGTGATCATCGAAAAAATGCCGACCATTGGGCGGCAACACCATTAAGGCGTCGGTGGGCATGAACGCGGCGGAAACGCGTTTCCAGGCGATTCACGGCATCGAGCTGAACGATATTACTATTACCGGCGGCATGAGCATCGACCGCACGCACCGTCCAGCGGATCGCTCAGCGGTCGGTGGCTACCTGATCAGCGGCCTAGTGAAAAACATCAACAAGCGCAATCCTGAATGCGAAGAGCGTTATCGTCGCTGGTGGTGAAATACCGCCCTGAGCTGTATGGCTTCGTCACCACTAACCACAAAGGTGCGACCGGCAGCGGTATCGCCATGCTGCAACAGCTGGGCGCAGACACCGTGGATATGGGCGAAATCCAGATCCATCCGACCGTGGAACAGACGACCTCCTATCTGATTTCGGAGTCGATTCGCGGCGGGGGTGCAATTCTGGTGTCGCAGGCGGGCAAGCGCTTCTTTAACGAGATGGAGACCCGCGACAAGGTGTCATGAGTATATCGCCAAAGGCTTGTGATCAGCGCGCCAACCGTGGGCGAGCTGGCGGTGAAGCTCAATATGGAGCACACCACGCTGGAAGAGACGCTGGGGCGCTATAACGATTTTGTGGTGAACCAGAAAGATGAGGACTTTGGCCGGACTACCGCGGCTGCGCCATCCGCTCAATCAGGGACCTTTCTATGCAATCCGTGTCGCGCCTGGCGTCCACCACACCATGGGTGGCTTGACCATCAACACCGATACTGCCGTGCTCGACAGCAACAAACAGGTGATTCGTGGCGCATGGGCAGCTGGTGAGGTAGTCGGCGGCAATGCCGTGGCGGATATTATTATCTTCGGCCTGGTTGCCGGTCGTAATGCGGCGGCATTAGCGCGCGCCTAACGGACGGCGCGTTCAGAATATCCCCTTCAACCTTCAAAGCGGTGCCCAGGCGCCGCTTTTCTTATCTGTTATCTGAGGCACCTATGTCAGCCGATGAAGGCGTTTACGCCTGGTCTGCCGTATTAATGGGCTCACCTTCTCCTTAAACAATGCTACGCTCGCCGCCTAGGTGTTCCGCCTGATACGCCACCAGGAGAATATTCTGACGGTTAACCGTGCGCACTCTGAAGTAATGGCCATTAACCACGCGGCGGGCAAAGCGGCAGTGAACGTCACGTGCCGCCGCATCATGAGCTGGCGCGGCTGAAGTGTAAAGGGCGCTGATCAATCTCGGAGAATTGACGTTGTCGGCAAATCGGTGGTGACTTCTGGCGTGTATGAGCGCTATTTCGAACTAGATGGGCGCTGCTATCACCATATCCTTGATGCGCGCAGCGGCTATCCGCTAGATAACGAGCTGCTGAGCGTCACGGTGATTTCCGAACGCTCGCTGGATGGTATACCACGCTGCTCTATGGCCTGTACGTGGAACAAAGCCTCATTGCGCTGCGCGACATACCGCACATTGAGGCCATTTTTGTCACGCGCGACGGTGAGGTCATCTGCTCCTCGTCGCGCCAGTTCGCTTTCAGGCTGCTCGACAGTCGTTACCGGCTGGTTACTGACAGTACTGCCTGAGCAGCGAATGATATTCAGGCTGCAAGCGGTAGCGATAGACCGGACGGCCGGTCGCGCCGTAGTGGATGCTGGTAAGTAAACAGGATGTTGAGCTGCGCCAGCCAGATTAAGTATTTGCGGCAGGAGACGCGCGAGATATTCACTTCCGCCGCCAGCTCATCGGTGGAAAACTCACTGCCGGGATGAGCATCAATCCACTGGCAGAGCGTGCGCAGCGTCTGTGGCGTCAGGCCTTTCGGCAGCCGTTTGCTGTCATTACTGGCGGGTGGTTTGCCGTGGATCAGCTGGTCAACTTCCGCCTGCGGATAATAAATATGGTTGTCCATTAGCGACTTTTTCTACCGCCAGTTGGTCAGCGCTTCCTCAAAGCGTTGGAGTTTCGCCTCACGCGACTCGACGCGCTGAACCGGGAGCCATTCACCGGTTGGCAAGATCTGGTAAACCTCAATGCCTTTTCCACGCGCGCCGCGCTAGGCGGAAGTCCGGCAACAACCCTGTTTACGTTCAACCCAGCCTTTGCCGAGCGCCATCAGGTAGATTTCAGTGACTTCAGCCTCGATGTTGTCTTGAAGCCAGTCCTCGGCTAACTGGTAATATTCTGGCAGATCGCTGCCGTCGGCTGGGGCAGGTTGGTCATGCTGCTGGGGCGCATAATCCTCTTTAACAAAAGAGCCGCGGTTCAGGTTTATTACCGGTATCAATTAAGCCAACAATTTTCTGTGACAGCCGCTCAGTCAGGGCGCTAATTTTCATTTTACTTCACGAAATTGAGGGGTTAATAAAAGATTATTGCATTTAAATATTTTCAAAAGCAATGCTGTCAGGCGCTGGCTAAGAAGTCATACGCGCGGCTTTAAACACCGTTGCGGTTATTGCCTGATTAACTATTGCCCGGTGCAGAAAACAGCTATGTTCATCAGGACAGCAATAAAATGTTCGATGCTTCGCGTATCTTACAGTCATTGCTGATCGCGTACGGATAAAGAATTATTTTCATGACGGCCTATAGCCAGTAGTGTTTTACCGCCAGCATTTGTAAACCACCAATTATCGAAATTCTGTCCGTTTCCTTGTTCAAAAAATGCACCGCGCAGCGGTTCGGGGTTCTGTGACACCCGAACCCCAGACGTTTTTATTTACCGCCCCCGTTATCGTCCGGTGAGCTATCTGACGGAAATGTTATCCGGACAGTTTTACGGGCGGTTCAATGCCAAAGGCGGTGCGCCGTCAGGTGGGATCACCGCGATCGAAGCCAAAGCGGGCAGCGCGTTGGATTTTGTTAATCGTAGCGGCGATGTGTTGGTTTATTACAGCACGGCATCAGATATTGCCCGGAAGTGACGGTCGCCGCCTATGTGTTTGAGGTACAGACGCGCGAGCTTAACGGCTCTGGGCTGGCGTTGGCCGCCAAACTGCTGTCCTGCAAACTGAATCTTCAGGTCGGGCAGGCGGCTTTGATAATTTCATTCGCATCAATACCGGCTCACTGGATGCACTGTATGAACTGTTCCTTACTGACTAGCCGCTTCCATGTGGTCAGTTCGCCGCGTTTACGGGTGAAGAATGGCGCACAGGCGGCTTTTTCGGTCGGTGCTGATGGCCGGTACGCCGGTACTGGGCAAGGTTAGCTATGCCGATAACCGTCCGTTGCAGTCGGTGGAGTACCGCTCCAGCGGGGTGATTTTACCGGTGACGCCGCAGATTCTGGCGGACGTGGTGGAGTTGACCATTGACCAGCAGCTATCTGATTTTGTGAAAACTGACACCGGCTTCAATAACAGTCCCACCCTGACCAAACGGCAGGTAAAAACCCAAGTGGCGGTCAGTGACGGCGATATCATCCTGTTGGGCGGTCTGGCAAAAAGCAAGTTGTCGTCTGCCAATACCGGCTTTAGTTTCCTGACAAAGGTTGGTTAACTGGCGCATCGGATGAGCAGAATAAAACGGATTTGCTTGTGGTATTACAGGTGAGCAAGGTTTGACGATAACAGCGCGGCGGACAGGCCCCGCAGCGGTGCGAGGAGCCCGCCCGCCGTGATGGTGGCGACGGCGCAGACAGGCAGTGACGTGGCGGCATAATTGCGTCAGCCATAATCATTGTCGTTCAGGGGGTTGTGTGGTGATTGAGGCGCAGATTGGGCTATTGGCGCACTGGTGCGCATAATCATAATTATGTTAAATGAACTATATTGAACGCTGTTTGCAAGACGCCTTGGCACTTTCTCTCTCTCCTCTTTCGACCATCCCGAACTGGCAGTCATAAAGGTTGTCAGCATCGGCTGTGACAGAGGACGATCGAGCAGCCAGAACGCATCGGCAGGTAGCGGCCGCGACGGTTCGACGTCGTGCGTCCAGACGTTGAGATAGAGACAATCTTCGCTGAGAGGACCAAGATCGCCACCGCCCGCAATGACGCAGAGCTCGCGATTCTGCCAGCTCGCGGTACCGAATGTGACGGCATCGCAGCGGACCTACTGGCGCAGCAGCAAAAGGGATGCCCTCCGCTGTCATAAGGCGCAAAGGCGCAGAGGTTGTCTGTTTTCATTACCTGTTCCCTGATAAAACGTTAACGCATTATCTACAGGTCGTTAAGATATTGTCTATGTCCTTAGTGCATTTGCAGAATATGTTGAATCGACACACTTACACTTTACTAACGCCGCAGCGCGCCAGCGACAGCTGTTGTCGCGCCTGATAAAGCTGCATTTCATCCTGCACCGCCGCGCCTAAAGCCGCTTCAAAATCGGCCTTGCTGGCGTTGCCTGCCGAACGCACCTGCGCCCGATCGCCCAGATTCGACTGGAAAATACCCGCCGCACTAACCGGCAGGAAATCCTCATAGACAATGGGATCGGCTATTACTCGTCCCTGCTCAATCAGCGACGCCAGCGACTCATTGGGCTGCGGCGGCTGCGCCTTGCCCTGCTCACTCAGACGGTAGTCGAACCAGGCGAGCTGCTGTTCGCGCAGGCTTTGCTCATCATCGGGAAAAGCGCGAAATACTTGTGCCATGTGCTGCTGATGCTGCTGGTTATCTGCACGGGTCCCGGCCTCCGCCAGCAGACGATCGTAGAGCGCGCGCCCTTTTGGCGTCAGCGCTGCACCGCGCTGCTCGATCTCACCGAAGCGCGCGGTGTGCGTGCCGGTCTCGCCCTGCTGGAAGATAACCGGCTCTTCCAGCGCTTTGAAGCTGGTCTGGCGTAGCAGGATCGGCACCGTACGGCGCGGCGGCCCTTCAATCAGCGTTTTGGGATCGATGCCGTATTCAGGCATCAGCGTCTGCACACGGTCGATGTCCAGCGTGCGCGGCGTCAGGTGGTTGATATGGCAGCCGGGGAAACAGACCACGTCGGCGACCAGCCGATGCTGCTGACTTAACGCATGGTAAGTGGCGCTGGCATGGTAAGTGGCGCTGTCTACGGTGCTCAGCGTGTGCCAGCGAAAGGTCTCCAGCGCCTCTTTCACAAAGGTCTCGGCGTCAGCGTCATCCAGTCCACCCAGCTGCTGATGTTGTGCAATTAGCGCCCGGCAGCGCGGCGTAAAGATGTCGCGCTGCGCCAGGATGGCGGCGGCTTTCTCTCATCTGGCGCAGCGTCGCCAGCTCCTGCGGTGTGCCAACGCGAATGGCGCAGTGACGTTCCAGATTAAGGCGTTCGAGCTCATCGGCAGCCTGAAGCCGGGTTTTAAGCGCGGGATTATCAATCAGGCTTTGCTCGTTAACCTGCTGTACCAGCTCCATCAGCGTGCCGTACTGCGGCACTTCCTGCTGGTACATGGCGGACATTGCTTGGTAGAAGCGCGTACGCATGTCGTCCGCGCCAGCTGGAGCCCGTGGCGCGCGCATGGGTAGGATAGTAACTGGCCGACAGCGCGTTCATGCCGGTGTTTGAGCCGTTGAAGCAAAAGCCGCTACAGAAGGCGATGCCGCTCATTATTCCCGCTTCTGCCGTTGAGAAGCCGAGCGCAATAATCGCCAGCTCGCCGCAAAAATAGATGGCCATCAGCGCCAGATTTGCGTTGAAGCGATCCATCAGCCAGCAAGCAAGCAGCGATCCCAGAGTGCCGCCCGCCGGATACATAGCGGTGATGATGGCGGCTTCGGTGACCGACATACCCAGCGTATTGATCAGCGACGGCAGCCAGCTGCCGATCAGGTAAACCAGAAACAGCCCCATACCATAGAATACGCCCATCAGCATCACCGCATGCCAGTTGTAGAGTGGCAGCAGCGAGGAAGCAGCAAAGCCGCCGCTGGCCGCCCCGAAGGTAAAGCCGCAAAATACGACCGTGATGATAAAAACGCGGCGGCGTTCAGGCGCATACTCGGCTACCAGCGTGCCAACGTTGGGCATGGCCGCGCCAAGCCCGAGTCCGGTGAGAAAGCGGAACAGCATCATCTGTTCGATGTTGTTTGCCAGTGCAGTCGCCAGCGTCCATAGCCCCAAAAAGAACATGCTGAGAATGATCATCATGCGTCGGCCGTAGCGGTCAGCCAGCACATTGCCCCGAGAGCCAGCCCAACCAGTGCTGCGCTAATGACCGGGCCAAGCTGATGGTTAGAGACGCCCCAGCCCGCCTTCAGCGTCGGCGCGACAAACCCCATCAGCGCGATATCCATGCCGTCAAGGGCAACAACAATAAAGCAGAGCGCAATCAGGCGCTTTTGCCAACGGCTCAGCTCTGACTGGTTGATTAACTGGCGGACATCCACTGCCTCATTGCTGCCAGGACTCCGTGCAAGGGAATTTGAAGTTGGCATTGGCCGTATGGCCGACAGTAAAATGATGGCCGGGCTCACTTATGAGCTGCTGTTTCTGGAATCACTTAAGCTGGTGTACGCCCGGAACATCCGCTCTTAAGTGACAATGTCACTCTTTCGCGAGCCATGCAGTGGCCGGTGGTGATTTCTCCTGAAGGCACTGCGCCCCGACGCATTGCTCAACAGATGAAGAGTGCACGCTGCCCAGTACCTGCGTTGAAACCTCTTCAACCTCGCTGGCGCGCCAGCTGGCTCTGCGTTACGACTATGTGTGGTTCGTGCCATCCGGCGCGATTAAAGAAGACCTAGCGCATAACGCTTTATGCGCCCTGCCTGTTGGCTCAACCGGGCCAGGCGGCATTATCACCCGTACCGGCAGCCCGCTAAGCCTTAGCGCTGAAATCCTGATAGCAACGATCCGCAAATCGCCTGATTAACGGCTGCGCTTGGCATGACGTTCGCGGTTATCAAGCCGCGCTTTATCCGTGCCAACATAAATCGCGCCTGCACCGCCATGCTGCGGCTGCGAGGTACACGTCGTCAAACTGGCGCAGCCAGGTAGCTGCGCACAATATTGGCATGGGGTTCGTTGTCGCGCCCTTTGCCATTAATTATCAGCAGGTTTCTCAGGCAATGTTTGCGCGCCTGGACAATAAAGTTAAACACCACCTGACGGCACGTCTCCACCGGCTGGCATCCAGCTTATACTCTCCCTTACGCAGCTTATCCAGTACCCCCTGCTGGATGCCATCGGCTTTATATTCCAGCGGGGTAGTCAGGGGAACAACGTCGAGGTAGCAGCGCGTCAAAAAGTTCTCTTCTATAGCATCTGCAGCATCGGCTTCAGGCCGACGTGGCGCTTTGGTTGAGAGCGATTTCAGCCATAAGGTACTGGTCGTATCTTTCAAAGGAGTGACATCACCCATGGCATCCCGAAACAGGTCTTCATCCGCCAAGTAAACAAGGATATGCTTTCTGAACTGGCAGGTCAAAGCGTTCAGGCTGCTTAAGTAATAGGCTGCCTAATGATTAGAGTTGCAGTCACAGGCTCAACCCCCTGCAACTCTGATTTGCCCCCTGTTTTTGTTATTTTGTTGATCCAACAGTAACTTTCTGCTTTTTCCCACCCTTAACTTAGGCTATATTTAAACCAGTTCGCATTGGTTTAAGGAGTTATTCCCTATGTCCCGCTACCAAAATATTCTGGTTGCTATCGACTCACAGCAAGACGATCAGCCTGCGCTGCGCCGCGCGGTTTACCTTAATCAGCGGATCGGCGGCAAAATCAAAGCCTTTCTGCCGATTTACGACTTCTCGTATGAGATGACGACGTTGCTGTCGCCTGATGAGCGCTCTTCTATGCGGCAAGGGGTGATTAGCCAGCGTACCGAGTGGATCCGTGAGCAGGCGCGCGCCTATCTCGAAGCGGGCGTGGAAATTGAGATTAAAGTGGTGTGGCACAATCGGTCCTACGAGGCGATTATTCAGGAAGTGCTGGCGCACGGGCACGATCTGGTGCTGAAGATGGCGCATCAGCACGATCGGCTGGAAGCCGTAATCTTTACTCCAACCGACTGGCATCTGCTGCGCAAGTGTCCTTGCCCGGTCTGGATGGTGAAAGATCAGCCTTGGCCGGAAGGCGGTAAAGCTGTCGTCGCAGTTAACCTTGCCAGCGAGGAACCGCACCACTATGAGTTGAACCAAAAACTGATCCGCGAGACCACCCTGCTGGCTGATATGGTGAACCATACCGAAACCGAAGTGCATATGGTCGGTGCCTATCCTATTACGCCAATCAATATTGCTATCGAACTGCCCGACTTTGACCCCAGCGTTTATAACGATGCCATTCGCGGCCAGCATCTGGTGGCGATGAAAGCGTTGCGCCAGAAGTTCTCTATCCGCGAAGAGTTTACGCACGTTGCTAAAGGTATGCCTGAAGAGGTTATCCCGGACATCGCCGGTCAGCTCAGCGCAGGGATTGTGGTGCTGGGCACCATCGGGCGCACGGGCCTGTCGGCGGCTTTCCTGGGTAATACGGCGGAACAGGTCATCGATCATTTACGCTGCGATCTGCTGGCGATCAAGCCAGATGACTTTAACTCTTCCGTCTCGCTTGACGATGACGAAGAGGATGATGACGACTAAAGAGGGCGGCCAGTTGGCCGCCCTCTTTATTACAATTACAGCGCTTTAAGTATCCCTTCTACGCTGGCTTTGGCATCGCCAAACAGCATGTGCGTGTTCTCTTTAAAGAACAGTGGATTCTGAACGCCAGCATAGCCGGTATTCATTGAGCGTTTAAATACAATGACGTTCTGCGCTTTCCATACTTCCAGCACCGGCATACCTGCGATAGGACTACGCGGGTCATCCTGCGCCGCCGGGTTAACCGTGTCGTTAGCGCCAATCACCAGCACGGTGTCGGTATCGGTGAAATCGTCGTTGATCTCATCCATCTCCAGCACCACGTCATAAGGCACTTTCGCCTCTGCCAGCAATACGTTCATATGACCCGGCAGACGTCCAGCGACCGGATGGATACCGAAGCGCACCTTGATTCCACGCGCGCGCAGTTTTTCAGTGATTTCTGCCACCGGATACTGTGCCTGCGCGACGGCCATACCGTAGCCAGGCGTGATAATCACCGAGGAAGAGTGCTTCAGCAATTCTGCCGTCTCTTCCGCACTGATTTCGCGGTGCTCGCCAGCCTCTTCGCTCTCGCCGCCTGCGCTGCTGTCAGTGCCAAAGCCACCAGCAATCACGCTGATAAACGAACGGTTCATCGCCTTACACATAATGTAAGAGAGAATGGCACCGGAAGAACCGACCAGCGCGCCCGTCACGATCAGCAGGTCGTTGCTCAGCATAAAGCCCGCCGCCGCCGCCGCCCAGCCTGAGTAGGAGTTAAGCATCGATACCACAACCGGCATATCCGCACCGCCAATAGACGCTACCAGATGCCAGCCAAATGCCAAGGCGATCAGCGTCATCAGCAGCAGCGCGAACACCTGCGCAGCCGTGCTGTCGGTACGTACAAACCACAGCAGCAGTAGGAACGAAACAACCAGCGCCAGCAGATTCAGCTTGTGACGATGCGGCAGCATCAGCGGGCGTGACGAGATTTTGCCGCGCAGCTTACCGAATGCCACCACCGAACCGGTGAGGGTCACCGCACCAATAAAGATGCCGAGGAACACTTCGGTAAGGTGAATGTTTTCTATCACCGCAGGCAGGTCCGGCGCATGATCGATATAGCTGTTGAAACCCACCAGCACCGCGGCCAGACCTACGAAGCTATGCAGAATGGCCACCAGCTCCGGCATTTCAGTCATTTCGACCTTTTGTGCCAGACGCACGCCAATCGCGCCGCCAATCACCATCGCCAGCAAAATCCAGACGACGTTACCGCTGTCCGGGCCCCAAATGGTCGCCAGCAGCGCCAGCGCCATGCCGCCGATGCCAAAGTAGTTACCCTGCTTCGAGGTCTCATGTTTTGAGAGGCCCGCCAGGCTGAAAATAAAGAGAATTGCGGCAAGAATGTATGCTGCAGTTACTAATCCGCCAGACATCTGTTACCCCTTACGAAACATTTTCAGCATGCGCTGGGTGACGGTGAAACCACCGAAAATATTGATGCTGGCGATCAGCACCGCAATAAATGAGATAAAGCTGACCCAGCCGCCGTGCCCCATTTGCAGCACCGCGCCGACCACGATAATGCCGGATATCGCATTGGTTACCGACATCAGCGGCGTATGCAACGCGTGGCTAACATTCCACACCACGTAGTAACCCACCACGCAGGCGAGCGCAAACACGGTAAAGTGCGACAGGAACTCGGCTGGGGCAACATTAGCCAAGCAGGCGAACAGAACAATCGCCAGCGTCAGCAGCAGATACTTGCGCCACGTCGGAGCAGGTTTTGCCGCCTCTTTGACTACAGGCTGTGCCGCTGGTGCCGCTTTCGGTGCAGCAGAAACCTGAATGGGCGGCGCAGGCCAGGTGACTTCACCGTCGCGGATAACAGTCACACCGCGCACCACAACATCCTCAAAATCAACAGTAATTTCGCCGTTCTTCTCTTTACACAGCAGCTTCATCAGGTTCACCAGATTGGTGCCATAAAGCTGTGAGGATTGCGTCGGTAAACGGCTGGGAAGATCGGTATAGCCAATGATCTTTACTCCATTGTCAGTGACAGTAACGCGGTCGGCAATGGTCAGCTCACAGTTGCCGCCGGTTTGCGCGGCCAGATCGACAACCACGCTGCCCGGCTTCATGCTGGCGACCATCTCAGCGGTGATCAGCTTCGGTGCGGGTTTGCCTGGGATCAGCGCCGTGGTGACAATAATGTCGACCTCTTTTGCCTGCGCGGCAAACAGCGCCATCTCTGCCTTAATAAAGGCTTCTGACATTACTTTCGCATAGCCATCGCCGCTGCCGGCTTCCTCTTCAAAATCCAGCTCAAGGAACTCGGCACCCATACTCTGTACCTGCTCTTTCACTTCCGGGCGCGTATCGAATGCGCGCACGATGGCACCAAGGCTGCCTGCCGCGCCAATCGCCGCCAGACCCGCGACGCCCGCACCAATCACCATTACTTTCGCGGGCGGCACTTTGCCCGCTGCGGTGATCTGTCCGGTAAAGAAGCGGCCAAACTCATGCGCTGCTTCCACGATGGCGCGATAACCAGCGATATTAGCCATTGAGCTCAGGGCATCCAGCGACTGCGCACGGGAAATACGCGGTACGGCGTCCATCGCCATAACGGTCACCTGACGTGCGGCTAGCTTTTCCAGCAGCTCGGCGTTTTGCGCCGGCCAGACAAAGCTCACCAGCGTGCTGCCTGCGCGCATCAGCGCAATCTCTTCATCATCTGGCGCATTAACCTTCATGATGATATCCGACTGCCAGATCAGCTTGCTGTCGCTGATAGTGGAACCAGCGGCGACAAAACTTTCGTCATCAAAACTGGCGCGTTTACCTGCATCATGTTCTACGGCAACGCTAAAACCCAGCTTGATAAGCTGCTCAACGGTTTTTGGCGTCGCTGCCACACGCGCCTCGTTGGGCAACCGCTCTTTGGATATTCCAATTAACATATTCATCCCTTTCATCGGTTGATGATGGCCTGTCGACTGCATAACGACACAGCGCCTGAAACAGGGGTTTCAGGCGCTTATGAACGAAACGCACATGTATCAAAGTATTTATAACCTACTGAAAATTTGAACAGCGATCTACATCCAGAGCCTGCACTTATGACATTCATGCGATTATTCAGCTTCAAAAGAGAAATGCTGCGCTATGCCACTGCAAATCGAAAAGTTTGAAATATATTCTGCTGGCCAGAATAGTGTCATGGCGCATATCTGGTTAATAAAAACCCATTGCTTAACAATGCATTAACTTTTCAGCACTAAAGCTTACCACATTAACCGATAATCGGGCCAAATAATGGCCTTAACAAAATTGCATGACGTCTTGATGAATTTAGCTGTCAATTTCCCGCGTTTATGTCGCATAAATTGGCTGGGACATCCTGTTTATAACATGCAATAATCAGCAGCTAATCTGTTATACATCAAAAGTCCAGTACATTTTCGTACTCATTATTTGCGTAATTTGCGTAAGGCGAAGGATCATTTTTATGAAGCTGAAGAACGCCATTCTGGCGTCAACCTTGTTATCCCTGCTGACGGCCAACGCGTTTGCCGCGCAGGAACTGACGCCGGAAAAAGCGGCCGAGCTGAAACCATTCGAACGTATTAACGTCACCGGCCGCTTTAATGCCATTGGCGACGCGGCTGATGCCGTCTAGAAACGTGCGGATGAGATAGGCGCAGTCTCTTACTTTATTCAGGGCAGCAGCGGTAACTGGCGCGTGATGTACCGAAGGCCAGCGACGAAACCACCTACCGCGTCATGAACGGCGTGAAAGAGCTGCCGAAAGCGGAACACTATCGTCTGGAACCTTTTGATACCGTGAGCGCCAGCGGCTTCTTCGCCAGCCAGCCGGACGTCAATGACGCCATCAGCAAAGCGGCGAAAGCGAAAGGTGCGGCCTCTTTCTATATCGTGCGTCAGGTTGATGCTAACAACGGCGGCAACCAGTACGTCACCGCCTACGTTTATAAGCTGACGCAAAAGAGCGCAAGGTGAAGCGGCGCTGGCAGCGGGCGGTGAATCAGCGAAACGCGTTGAAATCCCTGGCGTGGCTTCTTCTGAAACGCCGAGCAGCAACGTGGTCCGTTTCTTTGAAACCCAGAGTTCAACCGGAAAGCGCTACACTGTTAACCTGCCGAACGGTAAATCAATTCAGGAAGTGAACGTCATTACCGCTGCGCAGATGCAGCCGTTTGACAGTGTGACCTTTACCGGACACTTCGGCACGCCAACTGAAATCTCTGAGGAAGTGGCGAAACGCGCCGCCAACAAAGGGGCGAAGTACTACCACGTTACCCGCTAGTGGCAGAACCAGAGCGGTGGCAACCTGACCGTCACCGCCTATCTCTTCAAGTAATCTTTCTCAGGGCGGCGCAGCTGCCCTGCTTTTAGCGGAATCCGTCATCTAAAAGCAAAACAGCGCGCTTAAAATAGGTCGCTCAGAACATAATCCAGCCACTTGTGCTAGCAGGAAGGGTATTTTGGAGAAAAAATTAGGCCTCAGCGCACTGACTGCGCTGGTACTCAGCTCAATGCTGGGCGCAGGAGTGTTCAGTCTGCCGCAAAATATGGCGGCCGTAGCCGGACCGGCAGCGCTGCTGATCGGCTGGGTGATTACCGGTGTGGGGATCCTGTTGCTGGCGCTGGCGATGCTGCTGCTGACGCGGCTGAAGCCGGAGCTGGATGGCGGCATCTTTACCTATGCCCGCGCCGGGTTTGGCGAGCTGCTCGGCTTCTGCTCCGCCTGGGGCTACTGGCTGTGTGCGGTCATCGCTAACGTCTCTTATCTGGTAATTGTCTTCTCTACGCTGAGCTTTTTTACCGACACGCCCGGCCATGTGGTGTTTGGCGATGGCAATACCTGGCAGGCGATGCTGGGTGCGTCGGTGCTGCTATGGCTGGTGCACTTTCTGGTCCTGCGTGGCGTGCAGATCGCAGCAAGCATCAATCTGCTGGCGACGCTGGGTAAACTGGTGCCGCTGCTGCTGTTTGTGGTGCTGGCGGTCGCAGCCTTTAACTATGACCAGTTCCATTTTGACTTTTCCGGGCTCACCCTCGGGCAGCCGCTGTGGGAGCAGGTGAAACAAACCATGCTGATCACGCTTTGGGTGTTTATTGGCGTGGAAGGTGCAGTAGTGGTCTCGGCGCGTGCGCGCCATAAAAAAGATGTTGGCCGCGCCACGCTGCTGGCTGTACTGGCGGCGCTGCTGGTTTATCTGCTGGTGACGCTACTCTCGCTGGGAATTGTACCCCGCGCCGAGCTGGCGCAGATGCGCAATCCGTCAATGGCGGGCCTGATGACGCGTCTGATGGGACACTGGGGCGATGCGGTAATTGCGGGCGGTCTTATTTTATCCGTCTGTGGTGCCTACCTCAGTTGGACGATTATGGCCGCTGAGGTGCCATTCATTGCCGCGCAGCAGGGTGCATTTCCGCGCAGCATTGCCCGCCAGAATGCCCGTAGCGCACCTGCCGCATCGCTATGGCTGACCAACGGCAGCGTGCAGATCTGCCTAGTTCTGATTGCCCTGACGCACGCCGATTACAACACCCTGCTCACCATTGGCTCTGAAATGATCCTGGTGCCCTACCTGCTGGTGGGATTGTATCTGGTGAAGCTGACGCGCGGAAAGCAGCCGCCGCTGGCGCTCACTGTGGGTGCTGGTGCCAGCCTGTATGGGCTATGGCTGCTCTACGCCTCAGGTCCGCTGCATCTGCTGCTATCGGTGGTGCTCTATGCGCCAGGCTTGCTGCTGTTTCTGTTTGCACGTCGGGGCGGACGCGGCGACGTCTCGCTGACTCAACTGGAGCGCGTCGCTATTGGCTTACTGATGGCGGCATCGCTGTCCGCAATATGGCAGCTAGTGGTTTAGTGCGGCTGGCCGGGGATCACCACACACAGCAGGTCATCCTGCTGTGTGAGATTGAGCGGTTTGCGGTATTCATGGTGGATAGCATCCAGCTGCTGCGCGGAGAGCGGATAAGGGAGCTGGATGTCAAAATGGCTAATATGCTGCTGTTCGGCCAGGGTAATCAGGCGCGCAATATTAATCTCGTCGCTGACCTGGGTTGAAATGATTTGTAATGCTAATTCTTTCAGGTGCTCATCGCTCGCCTGTACACTGCGCGCCGAGGATTTGCGCGTTACCATGCCCAAAATGGGCATTACGCCATAAATAGCGTCAACAAAACTCCAGCGTTTTTTGCAAGAGGCGGAGAGAAAATCGCTGTAGTTGAAGCAGATGCGGTCACTGTATACGGCTGAAGCCAGCTCTTTATCAGACACCCTCGTACTCCCCCTGTTTTTCATTACGGTTCAGAACCTTGCTCAAACGCAGAGTCAATGATGGCACATTTTGCCGTGTAGATACTAGTGACGTAAGGATATTTCGTGCGGTGGCATAGTGCTCAGGACCAGAAAAAGCTACGCTGCGCTGCTAACCAGGCTAAATTTGTCGCAGTGGATTATTAACAAAATTGTTTTGTTGAAGACGAACCGGAAGTCGGTTCGCTGATTGCAGCTTACCTTGGTCGCCATGATATTGAGGTGATTGTCGAGATGCGCGGCACTGTGCCGAAGCGGTGATCGCTGCTGGCAAGCTCGCATCGACGCAGCGCATAGCTGGTGCGGCGCACGCGGACTTCAGCAGGGTCGCCCAGCGAGGCAAACCTGACAATTTCGATCAGCGCACCGGGCACGAAGCCCAGGAAGAACAGTTTTCGACTGAATGTGGGTGAGACATCGTCCCGGAACCCTTCAATGCGCCATTTGCTTCCAAGTTTAATCAGCATGATTGCTCCTCCAGCATTTCTGTGCCGCCAACATGCAATTACGAACAATTATCGTTATTGATTTAGATCGTACTGGAGGCTTGTGCCGGGGCGAATGATGAAGAGGTTTAGCTCAGGTTGAGGAAAATCAAAAACTCCCTGCTCTCTTCTTTTCCGCGTTACCTGTTGGTCGATTACCGATATAATCCAGCAAATCATTTAACAGGCTAAGAAACGAGATGACGAAACTTACTTGCAAGAGCAGATGCTGAAAGCTGGACTGGTCACCAGTAAGAAAACGGATAAGGTCAACAGGACGGCAGCCGCCAAAGCGCTTAACCGCTCGCAGCCGGTGGTGTCACGTCAGATTCAGGAACTGGAGCAGTCGCTCGGTTATCCTCTGTTTACCCGCAACGGGCCGCGCATCCACCCTTCCTAACAGGCGCTGCAGCTGCATCAATACGTGCAGAAAGCCCTGCTTTCCCTGCAACAGATTCGCCTGAGCGCGCAGGATATTGCCCACCAGCAGCACCGGCCGCTCAGCATCGCCGCGACGCCCGCGCTGGCCGCGGGTTTGCTGCCGCAGGCGCTGGTTGTACACCAGAACACGCCGGGTGTGCAAAACCCTTTATCTATCAACGCTTATATCAATATCTGCATAAAATATAAGAAATTAATCGGTTAAAAGCCGAGCGCGATTATTGACTCATTTTCAAGGCAGGGGGAATACTATGCATAATAACGATTATTAGCCTTTAAATATGCTTTTCAGGATAATAAAGCGCCGGGTGAATAATTTACGCACGCCTAGCGCAGCTGACACAGGGGATAATGGAAATGACACAAGCTGCCAACGGCCTTGCCGCACTGGAAGCCCAGCTGCGGCAAGATCTTGAATACCTCGAACTGCACCGCCAAACCCTGGGTGCCTGCCCGCACGCATAATGGCGCGCCGGTGCGTGACGTCGTGGTCATTGGCGCAGGCATGTGCGGGCTGGCGGCGCTGGCCAGGCTGCAACTCAGCGGCATTAACAATGCCGTCGCCTATGATGCCGCGCCCGTCGGGCATGAAGGTACCAGGGTGACCTTTGCACGCATGGAAACCCTGCGTTCCCCAAAATACTCTGCATGGACCGGCCTGGGCCTGGCGCAGCTGACCTTCCGCGCATGGTTTACCGCGCAGTGGGGTTTTGCCGCCATTGCACCGCACATTCGCAGCTGGGCTGATGGCCGCTATCAGCCAGCAGTGCCGCCAGTCGGTGCTGACGCCAGCAGAATACCAGGGTTTAGCCGCCGTGCTGCGCCTAGCCCTGGCGCAGCATCAGCCTTCTGAAGAGATGCTGGCCCTGGCGGAAGGCGCAGTGCCTGCGGCCGAACCACTGGCGACGCTCGCACGCCATACCGATTTAATCACTCAGCAGCCGATATGCAGGCGACAGAGCAACATATCCGTCAGCTGGAACAGGCCGGACTCACTTCCCCACAAATTATTGCGCTGTCTGAGTTGATTGCGTTTGTTAACTTCCAGACGCGCGTCGCGGCTGGCTTACGTTTGCTGAGGTCCGCATGATCCCGTCGGTCAGTCTCAAGCCGTTGCACTGGCATCCCTATATCGCGCCGGTTGAGATAGAAGCGGCAACGCCAGCGCAGCTCGAGGCCATGAAAGTCACGCCATCGAACCAAAAGATTTCTGAATATGTGCGCACGCTGGTGCACGATCCGGAAAGCTATGTGGCGCGCACCGCGCTGTTCAACGTTGAAGGCGGCTTGAACCGTGCCGATGCGCTGGGCGCACGCGATGCGGCGATCTACCGCTTTGCGCGCCACCTGTCGGCAACGCCATCAGAAGCCACGCCGGACGATGTCGCGGCCCTGCGCGCGGTTGGCATAAACGATCAAGAGATTATCGTTCTGATCCACGCTATCGCCATCTTTGGCTGGGCCAACCGTCTGATGCATGTGCTCGGCCATGCTGACCTGAATAATGCAGTTCGCTAAGAGCGTGTCGAATCGCATCGTATTTATGGATCAGGGTGTGGTGGCCGCCCAAGGCAGCCCGACAGAGATTTTTGATAATCCTGCCTTGCCGCGCCTTGCCCAATTCCTCAATACCGAACGCGCCTTCTAATAAAGGATTTAAAGACATGTCTGCAATCAAAACCACCTTACGTCGTCTGGCTGCGCCAGGCATCATCGCCCTTGCGCTCATCAGCGGTAACAGCTTCGCCACCGCAGCGGAATCGAAACCGCTGTCGTGGGGTGCGATTGGTCACGAGCCCGAGCGCTATGAGCCGAACGTGCTGAAGGCGATCAACGCTAAACTCCCGCAGTACAAATTTGTCATGGAAGGTGCGGCGGATATCGCCGAAGAAACCGGCCTTGCTACCGGCAAATATGACATGGCAACCGGCGGGTATTACAAAGCGCCTGCGCCTAGCAAACAGTTCCTGATCCCCGATGCGCCGATCGGTGCCAGCCTGATGAAGATCTACAGCCGCAGTGATAGCAATATCAACGGCATGAAAGATCTGGTGGGCAAAAATATTCCGTTACCGCAGGCGGCGGCGTGTATAAATTTGTCACCCAGTGGCAGCAGGAAAACCCGAATGACAAAGTGACTATTAAAGCGTCCAGCACCGGTGTGCCTTATCCAGACCGCCTGAAAGAAGTTCAGAACGGCAAATATGACGCGCTGATCCTGCCTTCTAACTTGGGTGAATAAACCGTGATCGACAACCAGAAGCTGGCCATCAAAGCCAGCGAGCCGGTGGCGATCAACAACACCTATGTACTGATCCACCGTTCAGGCGAAAACTAGGCGCTCAGCAGCTGAAAGCTGACGGCACGCTGGATAAGCTGGCGCAGAAGTGATTCGGCGAAGACGTCACAAAGTACATACTGCGCCGTGCGCTGCACGGCGCATGCTGCCCCTAAAAGCAGGAGTGTTTCACCGTGAATCTTTCCGCAATGGTCGCCATGCTGGTGGGTTTTGTCCTGGCGCTGGTCGCCACGCTGTTCCGCGTGCGTCGCATTCCCGTGATCGGCCAGCTGGCCGATCTCTATGTTTCTTATGCGCGCAGCGTGCCGGTGGTGCTGCAGCTGTTTGTCGCCTTTTATGGCCTGCCGCTCATTACCGATAACTTCGGGCATGAGCGATTTCTTCACCGCCAACGTCGCGGCGATGGTGGGCCTTAGCCTCTATCACTGCGGCTATTTGTCTGAAGTGATGCGCCCGGCCTTTCTCGCTGTCGAACGCGGCCAGCACGATGCCGCCGACAGCATGGGCTATAGCTTCCGCCAGAAAATGCTGCGCATCGTTGGCCCGCAGGCGGTGCACTTTGCGCTACCGGGCTACGGCAACGCCATTATCTATCTGATCCATAACGTGGCGCTGGTGATGTATATCAGTGCGGCGGATGTCATGGCGACGGCGCACCTGATTATGGAGCGCGACTACAACTAGTATCAGTTCGGTACTTATCTGGTGCTGGCGGTGATCTATTCGTTGCTCTGCCTGATCGCCTGGCTGATTGTGCGTTTCTTCGAGCGGCGACACGCGAAGTGCAGCGCGAAACCGTCGCGCGTCAACCTGACCGCCAGCGTCTGAATAAGGGAGAAAAACCATGTTTGATAGTGAGGTTTTGCTGCCGGACTTCTGGAGCATCCTTGATGATGCGGTGCCAGTAACATTGCTGATGGCGGTAACGGTGTTTGTCTGTTCGACGCTGTTGAGCGGCCTGTTTGCCTTCATCGAGCATCGCCGTATTGCGGTTTTGCGCCAGCTGGTAGTTGCGTACAAGATCGCCTTCAAAGGCGTGCTGATGGTTGTAGTGATCTTCCTTGCCTATATACGGCTTGCCGCCTGCGCTACACTTTTTCGCCACGCTGTTTGGCGTTGAGGTTAATGCGCATTCGCTGCCAAACTGGGTGATCATCATTGTTGCGCTCAGTGCCTGCGTGTCGGCGTTCTAGGCGGAAGTGTGGAAAGGCGCGCTCAATTCATTCGATAGCGGCTAGTCCGATGCGGCGCTGTCGCTCGGTTACAGCCGTGGCCAGCTGTTCCGCCGCGTCATGTTCCCGCAGATCATCGTGGCGGCGATCCCTGATCTGGCGAACGTTTTTATGGTGATTATGAAAGCGCTGTCGCTGGCGTTCGCCATTGAGGTGGTTGATATTTTTGCCCAGGCACAGCTGACTGCGGCGCTGAACTTCTATTATCTGGAAGCCTTCCTGATCGCCGTGGTGTTCTATATGGTGATTGCCTATGTGGTGACGAAAATCGCCGATAAGATCGAGGCTTTCCTGCGCGTGCGTACCTGAGTTTGTGTTTGTGGACGGTAAAAAACGGCAGCCCAACCGGGCTGCCGTTTTATTTTGCCTCCAGCAGACACGCCGCATCAGCGCATTGTGCTCTACCTCCCTAAAACGTGCTGGCATTCGCCGCCGTAATCCGTACCATACGCGGCATACTTTTGCCTGTTGGCTATGCTAACGACAGGCTGGCGCTCCACGCCACCTGCCCCATTTGGTTGCCGAGACATCATTTAATGCAAGAAAATAAAACGTTTGACAAAAAAGAAACCTACAACCTTAACAAACTCCAGAAGCGTCTACGTCGCAACGTCGGCGAGGCTATCGCTGACTACAATATGATTGAAGAAGGCGACCGCATTATGGTCTGCCTGTCAGGCGGCAAAGACAGCTATACGATGCTGGAGATCCTGCGCAATCTGCAACAGAGCGCGCCGGTTAACTTCTCGCTGGTGGCAGTCAACCTCGACCAGAAACAGCTGGGCTTCCCTAGGCATATCCTGCCGGAATATCTGGAATCGCTGGGCGTCGAGTACAAAATCGTCGAAGAAGATACCTACTCGATCGTTAAAGAGAGGATCCCGGAAGGCAAAACCACCTGCTCGCTCTGCTCACGCCTGCGCCGTGGCATCCTCTACCGCACCGCTACCGAGCTGGGCTGTACTAAGATCGCGCTCGGCCATCACCGCGACGACATTCTGCAAACGCTGTTCCTCAACATGTTCTACGGCGGGAAAATGAAAGGGATGCCGCCGAAGCTGATGAGCGATGACGGCAAACATATCGTTATCCGCCCGCTGGCCTACTGCCTGGAAAAAGACATTATCCGCTTCTCCAGCGCACGCAAGTTCCCCATTATTCCGTGCAATCTCTGCGGTTCTCAGCCAAACCTGCAGCGTCAGGTGATTGCCGATATGCTGCGCGACTGGGATAAACGCTATCCGGGGCGCATCGAGACGATGTTCAGCGCGATGCAAAACGTGGTTCCCTCGCACCTCGCGGATATCAATCTGTTCGACTTTAAAGGCATCCAGCACGGCGATGCGGCGGCGGATCGATAATCGGCGGATAGCCGGGTTCAGGCTGCGGATCCGGTTGCGGGTCGGGAATGGGGACAGGATCGGTAGGAATCGGGTCGCTGGCGATAATAAACATCATACCTTGCTCCTCGTTTGTCATTGTCCTTTAAGCACAGTTATAACTGAGCGACACGCAAAAAAAGCCGGCGGATAAGGCCGGCGTGTTGAATTAAATATGTGCTATGCAGTAATTCTAAAAAGGAAGTAAGACAATATGGAGCGCAACGCCCATCGCTTGACGTTGTATTCACCTGCGGGAACAGAGTTTGCCGCTGTTGGCCTGGCAACCTTTTGATTACATTATTATCACAGCCATTTTCGCTGCTTCAGATACCAGGCAACACCTAGGATGAGCACCAGCAGCAGGCAGAAAGTACTAAAGCCCAGATGCCAGTTCGCGCCGGGAATCCCGCCCAAGTTGACGTCAAACAGACCGGTGAGAAAGGTGGTAGGCAGGAAAATCATAGCCAGCAGTGACATGGTGTAGGTGCGGGGTTCATCGCTTCCGCCATGAGTGAGGCGACCTCATCTGCCAGCACGGCGGTGCGCGCCACGCCCGCGTCGAGATCGTCAAGCCCACGCCCTAGCCGTTCAGAAACCTCCTGGATACGGCGGCGGTCGCTGTCATCCATCCACGGCAGCTTTTCGCTGGCGAGCCGTGAATAGACGTCGCGCTGCGGGGCCATATAGCGCCGCATCACAATTAGCTGCTTACGCAGCAGCGCCAGCTCGCCGGGACACGCTGATCCAGCAGCGCATCTTCCGCTCAATGATTTTATCGTGCAGATCCTCGATAAATTCACTTGCGTGGTCGGTGAGCGCGTCGCAGATGTCCACCAGCCAGCTGCCACCATCTTCCGGCCTATACGGTCAGCACGGCGTCCACAGCGTACACTTTACGGCGGCGCGTTGAGACGATCAGCTTGTCATTGATAAATACGCGCATCGCGACCAGCTGCTCGAGCTTTCCGCCACGCCCGGCACGATGTTGCCTTTCGCATCCTGGTTGGTCAGCCCCTCAAACAGATCGTGGATCACCTGAATTTCCGGCAGTCCCACGGCTTTCAGCGGATCTTCAACAGCGTTGCGCCGTGTTGCCACAGCGCTCTGGCGCTGCTCGCCATCGCTTCGGGCGTATCAATGCTGACGGTCTGCGCCCAGAATTTGTGCCAGTACCGACGCTTCCGTTTCGCCGTAGCGTGCATAGGGCGTCGCCTCTCCCGTTACCTTGACGCCATCCTGTTCGATCTCTACAACCACTACTTTCGCTTCGGTGCGGCTGCCGCGGGCAATAACAAACGGCGTATGCAGCGGCCAGGATTCAGGATAGCTTTTACCGTTCTCATACTCTCTCCCTGTCATTCGATAACTGCGCGTCGTCTCGGATAAACTGCGTTTTTCGCTCGTAAGTCTTTTATAAATATGTCATAAATCTTTTTTGGAAAAATTACCCACCTGTAACCCGTCATTTTTGGAAAAATTACCCACCTGTAACCCGTCATTTTTTTCTGACATTTAAAGAATCGTTATGTCTCACACCGTTCACTTTCAGGGCAACCCGGTAGAGGTTGCTGGTCACTTTCCCCAGGCAGGCGAGCAGGCTCAGCCCTTTTCGCTGGTGGCAACAAATCTCACTGACGTATCGCTCTCTGAGCATGCAGGAAAACGCAAGGTTCTGAATATTTTCCCCAGTATCGATACCGGCGTTTGCCCAGTCGCGCTTTTGCGGCGCGGACAACCTGAATAACGTCGTGACGCTGTCAACCCTGCTGAGTTCAAAAATGCCTATGGCGTGGAGATTGCCGCGGGCGCGCTGGCAGGTCTGACAGCGCGTGCGGTCGTGGTGCTGGATGAGCATGACAAGGTTCTGTACAGCCAGCTGGTGAATGAGATCACCACCGAACCGGATTACGATTCTCCACTGGCCGCACTGAAGTAAGGTTAATGACGGCGGTGCTTAACCGCCGTTTTTCTATTCCTGTTCGCCGCGCTTATGGCCTAACCCATACTCACGCAGCTTATTGGCGATTGCTGTGTGCGACACGCCGAGCCGTTTCGCTAGCTTGCGCGTGCTGGGATAGGAGAGATAGAGACGCGTCAACACGGAGCGCTCGAAGCGGCTGGTAATATCATCGAGTGTGCCCTCCATCGCTTCTTCGCCCAGCGCGGCATCCAGCGCCTGCTCAGGCAATACGATATCTTGCGGCCGCAGTTCATTCCCTTCCAGCTGCGTCAATGCGCGGTAGAGCGCATTTTTCAGCTGACGCACGTTGCCCGGCCAGCTATAGTGCGTCAAAAAGCCATTTAGGTGCGCCGACAGGCGCGGACGCGGAATGCCCTGCTCGTCAGCAAAGCGTGCAACAAACATCTCGGTGAGCGGCAATATGTCCTGCGGGCGCTCGCGCAGCGGCAGCAGGTGCAGCGTCAGGACGTTCAGGCGATAGAACAGATCCTCGCGGAATTCGCCGCACTGCACCAGTTCAATCAGGTTCTTCTGCGTGGCGCAGATGACGCGCACGTCAACGTGGACCTCATGCTCCTCGCCAACGCGGCGGAAGGTGCCATCATTCAGGAAGCGCAGCAGTTTGGTCTGCATACGCGGCGACATTTCGCCGATCTCATCCAGCAGCACCGAGCCGCCGTTAGCCTGCTCGAAAAAGCCTTTTTTGCCTTCCAGCGCGTTGGGATAGGCACCTGCCGCGTGGCCAAAGAGTTCACTTTCCGCGACGTCATCCGGCAGCGAAGCGCAGTTAAGCGCGAGAAAAGGTTTTTTGCCGCGCGCGCTGCGCAGATGGCAGGCACGGGCCAGCATATCTTTACCGGTGCCGGTGTCGCCCACGATCAGCAGCGGCGCATCGTGCATCGCCAGCTTGCGCGCCTGGTCGATCACTTGGCGCATTTTCGGCGTGACCGCGATGATATGGTCAAACTCAGATTCGTCGGTAACGATCAGGTTTTGCAGCTGGCGTCCCATGCGGGCGGTAGATTTTAACATCACCATGGCGCCGACCGGCTGGTCGCCTTCCCCTTCGTCAACCGTCAGGTAGATTGGGCGTGCCTCCATCAGAAAATCACGGCCGTCAATCACCACATGCTGCGCCTGCGCCTCTACGCGTTCGCTCTCCAGCCAGCGCTGAAAGTTAAAGCCGCTAATCAGGCAGCCCGCGCTGTGGTTGCGAATTTTCTGCTCGTCGAGGTCAAACAGGTTTTGCGCCGCCGGGTTCGCCAGCTCAACTTTGCTTTTGAGGTCGATAGAAAAGACGGGTTCCGGCATCGCTACCAGCAGCGCACTCAGGGCGCGATGCTCGCGCTCCGACGGTATATACGCAACGGTGCGCACGTCGGTCACGCCTGGCGTGCGACGTATTTCCGCCATCAGGCTGCTGAACTGGTCGAATTCAAGCGCAGAGAAGTTGAGGTAGATACGGCCCAGAGCCGCGATTTCAATGCCGCGCAGATCGATATTACGGGCAACTAACAGATCGAGCAGCTCGCGTGCCAGACCAATACGGTCCTGGCAAAAGACTTCAAGACGCATTTCGATGGCCTTAGACAGGTGAAGAATCTGGTTATAATACGCTAACTTGCGGCGGGTCTGAAGATGTGTGGAAGCAAAAGTTGACAGACGACAGCGCACCGGAATGCCAGCACTCAGCGCTCTTTGCTGGTGCTGCTCCTTTGCAGCGTCTCTTTTAGCTGGGTGATTAATTCGCGGCGGAAGTCGCCAAGGCCCGGCTTGTCATCCTCCAGCCAGGGCATCGGACGACACAGCTCCATCGCTTTTATGCCGAGCCGCGCGGTGAGCAAACCGGCACCGATACCCTGTGCAGCGCGAGCGGAAAGGCGCGCCGCAATATCCTGCGACATCCAGTCCATGCCCACTTCCCGCACTAGCTCCGACGCACCGGCAAACGCCATGTTCAGCAAGACCAGCCGGAATAGCCGGATGCGGCTAAAGTAGCCCAGCTCAATGCCGTAAATGGCCGCGATGCGGTTAACCAGCCGCAGGTTGCGCCAGGCAAAAAGCCATATCTACCAGCGCCAGCGGGCTTACGGCAATCATCAGCGTCGACTCTGCCGCGTGTCGGCCAATCTCGCGCGGCGCCTGGCGATCGAGCACCGGCTGCGCGTAAAGGGTGACGGTTTGCGATCGTTCTGGCTTTCATGCAGCGCGGCGTGCCAGCGCTGCAGTGCCGGATGTGCCTGATCGATACCGGCCTGCTGCGCCAGCTTTTCGCAAAAGGCGCTGCCTTTGCCCACGCTGTGGCTGTGGAGCAGCTCGCGCCCCGTATCGCGCGTCTCAGCACGCTCGCGCAGTTTATAGAGGCGCCGCCACTCGCTGGTGAGTGCGCCGACGCCCGCGATGACGATCAGGCCGCCCGCCGCGCCGCTGGCGAGCGCAAATTTGCTGCGCTCCGCTTCATCCGCCAGCGGCTAGGGAAGGTTGACTAAATAGGTAATAAAGGCGGTTTTGCCGCTGCGGCTCAGGCCGGTCACCGCCAGGCGCAGATGGCGATCTGCGCCGCGGTTCAGCAATGCGAGTAGTTCAGACTTGTTTATCATCGTTTTCCCTGATGAAGCGCGCCGACGCCCGCTTCATAATGCGCTGTAGCAAAGGCTCCAGCGCCAGGGAAAGCAGAATGCGCAGCGGACGACGCGCAACAGATTTTACCGCCCAGCAGGTCAGTCCGGCAGGCCCGTAACTCACTGCGTTGATAATGATGAATTTCCCAACGGACTTCAACGCGGGGGTCGCGCGGCAGCGAAAAGCGGATGTACGTGAATATGACAAAGTAAACCTCCGGTTGATCAGGATAACGGAGCCGGAACGACCCCGTTCAGGAAGTATCAAAGCTGGCGAAAGCGACTGCGCACGCTAAAGGTTTCTGAGGTCACGTAGCGCTCAATGTCGCGTACGCTGTGCTCCTCGCGTCGCAGCGCGGTTTCCAGCCGGTCCAGCAGCTCACCTGCGTTCGGCTTCGCCGAGCCCTCTTCCGCATCTGCCGGTTTCACATCAAGCACAAAGCCCAAAATAAAGTAGGCGCAGATAGTGATGGCGAACAGGCCGAAGAACAGCGACAGCACCACAATCACGCGCAGCAGGCGCACTGGGATATCCAGGTACTCCGCCACGCCAGCGCAGACGCCCATCAGCTTCCCTTCGTCCGGTTTACGCCACAGCTTACGTTTAATCATGGCTGTCTCCAGTTAGGATGCTCCGCATCAAGGATCGACTCCAGCGCGTGGATGCGGTCGCGCATGCGCTCGGCATCCTGCGTCAGCTGTTGCAGGCGCTGAAGATCGCAGGCTGACAGTTCGTTGCCGCTGCGGCGATTGCTGTAGTGCAGCCATAACCAGATCGGTGCCACAAAAAGCACGAAGATGGTCAGCGGTATAGCGAGAAAAAGTGCGCTCATTGACTCTCCTTAATCAGTCTCGCAAGAGTGGTCGTTATTATTCGCCACAGTTCATTTTGGCTTTCAGCGCTTCCAGCTGCTGGCTGATATCAGCATCGGCCTGCAAATCGGCAAACTGCGCGTCGAGCGATTTCGATTTACCGAAACGCTGGCTTTCCGCTTCTGCTTCCATATGGTCGATACGGCGCTCAAAGGATTCAAAACGGGCCATCGCATCATCCAGCTTACCGCTATCGAGCTGACGGCGGGCATCACGCGAGGTAGATGCAGCCTGATGACGCAGGGTCAGCGCCTGCTGACGGGCACGGGTTTCGCTCAGCTTTTTCTCCAGCTCGCCGATTTCGCCTTTCATGCGCTCCAGCGTCTCTTCAACGTGAACCACTTCCTGCTGTAACGAGGCGATCAGGTCGGTCAGCTTCTGTTTTTCGATCAGCGCCGCACGCGCCAGGTCATCTTTTTCTTTACGCAGCGCCAGCTCGGCTTTTTCCTGCCATTCAGCCTGCTGGATTTCCGCCTGCTCAATGCGGCGGTTCAGCTGCTTTTTCTCCGCCAGGGCACGGGCTGAAGTGGAGCGGACTTCAATCAGCGTGTCTTCCATTTCCTGAATCATCAGGCGTACCAGTTTCTGCGGATCTTCTGCACGCTCCAGAAGCGAATTGATGTTGGCGTTAACGATGTCGGCGAAACGAGAAAAAATACCCATAATGATGTTCCTCTTTGTTTATGTTGGTGCGCGGTGCGCTGATTTATCCGTTCAAAAGCCGTGCCAATTTTATATACATGATTTTCATAGATATTAAAATTTTACAGCGCAGCGGGCGTCGCGTAAAGTAGTTAAATTAATTAACAGGTGGTGAATTTCATCATGGCAGGCAACAGCGATAATCTGTTGGGCGAATCTAACAACTTTCTGGAAGTACTGGAGCAGGTGTCAATGCTGGCTCTACTGAAGAAGCCCGTGCTGGTGGTCGGCGAACGCGGTACCGGCAAAGAGCTGATCGCCAGCCGCCTGCACTATCTCTCTGACCGCTGGCAAGGCCCCTTTATCTCCCTGAACTGTGCCGCGCTGAATGAGAATTTGCTCGACTCTGAGCTGTTCGGCCATGAAGCGGGCGCGTTTACCGGCGCGCAGAAGCGCCACCTTGGGCGGTTCGAGCGCGCGGACGGCGGCACACTGTTCCTGGATGAGCTGGCAACTGCGCCGATGCTGGTGCAGGAGAAGCTGCTGCGCGTGATTGAATATGGACAGCTGGAGCGCGTCGGCGGTAACCATGCGTTTCAGGTTAACGTGCGGCTGGTGTGCGCCACCAATGAGGATTTGCCTGCGCTGGCGGCGGCAGGCAAGTTCCGCGCCGACCTGCTCGATCGCCTCGCCTTTGACGTGGTTCAGCTGCCGCCGCTGCGCGAGCGCCGCAGCGATATCTTGGTGATGGCCGAGCATTTTGCCATTCAGATGTGCCGTGAGCTGGGCCTGCCGCTGTTTCCAAGCTTCACGCCTGAGGCCCAAGAGACGCTGCTGGCGTACCAGTGGCCTGGCAATGTGCGTGAATTAAAAAACGTCGTGGAGCGTTCGGTTTACCGTCACCATAGCAGCGAGACGCCGCTCGACAGAATTATCATCAATCCTTTTGCGCCCCGTACGCAGCCGGCTATTGAAGAACGCGAAGAGAAAGCCAGCTACCTGCCCACGCTGCCGCTCGATCTACGTCAGTGGCAGAACCAGCAAGAACGTGCGCTGGTTGAGGTAAGCCTGCTACAGGCGAAATATAACCAGCGACGTGCCGCCGATCTGCTTGGTGTGACCTATCACCAGCTGCGGGCCATGATGAAAAAGCACGGCATAGAAAAGGAGTAGTTAAGCCCCCTTTCTTACATAAGTGCAATACTGCTTAGTTTTAAGCTTAACTGGCCAGCGTGATATTTACTTAAGCTACTGGCTTTGCTCAGGCGGCAACAATAACGTTTCGAACAATGAGCGGTCAGGTACTTCCATATTTGCTGTCAATCAACTTTCCCACATATATCCTTCCAGATAACTCCTGGTTTAGAATCTATTTATTTAATCAGGCTTAGATTAAGCACGCTGCGGTGAATCATCTTATGCGGCAGAGCTTGACTCGACTGAATCAATCTGATGTAGCAAGTGGGTCAGAATCTGGTTCACCGGGACGCACCCGGCATTACAGCATTGATATTCAATATTCCCTTATAGTTTGGTGAGGATATAGAAGGCATGAAAAAGATTTTTTTCATCGGCATTTTTTTCTAATGGCATGCAGTGCAAATCACCTGCATAGCAATGCCCATTAGTTCGAGTCACGCAGGGCGATCTTAAAGGCAACTGTGCTTTCCTGGGGACTGTCACCGGTGAGCAAGGGAATTTTATTACGGGTGGCTGAACATCTAATGCCAATCTGGAAACCGGCGCGCTGAACTCGCTGCGTAATCAAACCGCGAAACTCGGTGATAACACGGTTTCTCTTATTACGAACAGAGCGGGTAATAGTGGGTTCTATGATAATTCAGGCGGCGGTTCTGAAGAAACAAATTTTGTGATTACAGGAAGTGCCTAGCGTTGCAATTAGTGCCCGGCTAGTGCTCGGCCATTAAAGTGATACTCAGCTTTATATTATCTGTTTGTGGCCCCTGCGCTCAGCCAGAGCGTGCGAGCGCATTCGTCCATGCGATGTCTGGAATACGCTGCAGCATGACAATATTACGCAAAATTGGCTGAAAGCCCATAACAACCCGCTCCAGCCGCCACATTCAGGATACCTGTAGACTCGCCCTTTCATTATTATTCACAAAAAATTAATAGGAAGAGTGATTTAGATGCCCGGCGAAAAAAACCTTAGCCTCTGTTGAAAACCTGCCTGGGGCAGGTTTTCAACAGAGGCTATGACTCGTGTTAAGACTGGAAAAAAGCATGCCTGAGGACTGATACGTTCCAAAACCGCAGTTTTTACATGTAACATCAATGTCAAAAATGATCAAAGCACCTCTTTACCGGCGCGATTTAAATCCATCGCCAGTTCGGTACCGACAAGCCCGCCACCGAGGACCAGCACGCGCTTCGCGTGCCGGATAGCCGTTTCACACTGACGGAATCCCGCTGGCTGTTCAGCGTGTACATCAGCTCACTGCTGCTCACTGGCGGCCGGATTGGCTCAGTACCGGTCGCCAGAACCAGTTTGCCGTAGCGGAAATCACCTGCATCCGTGATGACTCTGCGGCTCGCCGTCTCAATGTGGCTTACCCGGGAGTGAGGATGCAGCATAATGTTCTGGGCTTCGGCCCATGCTGCTGCCCGCTGTCGGCTCACATCCTCCGCAGTCTGGCCGAGGCTGAAAACATGGCTCAGTTCAGGCTTGCTGTATTCATCACAGCTGTCTACCGCGAAAACCCGGATCGATACGCCTTTATCCCGGTGAGGAAGGTTTTTAACCAGCTGACGCGAGGCGAAACCTGATCCGATAATGACGATTTCTGCTGACATCTCATTCGCCCTCATAAGGATCAAAGACCTCTTTACCCAACGCACAGCCTAGGGACGCCATTTTTCTTCCGGCATCCTACAAGCGAGTTGCCACGCGATCGACCGCACCGCCTGTCCAGTCGTAGGAGCCAAACGCGGATGCGTATTTATTACGGAATTTCAGCCCGGTAATTTCCTCCAGCATGCCGGCTATTTTGGGCATCATGACGTTATTCATGGTTGAAGAGCCCACCAGAATTCCTTTTGAGTGGAAGCAGGAAGTAATGATCTCGTTCTTGTCATGTCTAGATACGTTGTAAACCTTCACGGCCACGCGCGGATCGGTTTCACGGATACCTTCAGCAATCGCGTCTGCCATCATGCGGGTGTTGTTCGACATGGCATCATAGAACAGCGTGATGCGGTCCTCCTGATAGTCCGCCGCCCACTTTAGGTAGAGTCAACAATCTGCGTCGGGTTGTCGCGCCATACCACGCCGTGCGATGTGGCAATCATGCTCACCGGCAGGTTGAAGCCGAGAATTTCATTAATCTTCGGCGTCACTAGGCGGGCAAACGGCGTCAGGATGTTGGAGAAATAGCGCTGACACTGGTCGAAGAGCTCCTGCTGATCCACCTCATCTTTAAACATATGTTCATCGCAATAGTGCTGGCCAAACGTGTCATTACTGAACAGCACCGCATCCTCTGTCAGGTAGGTCATCATGCTGTCGGGCCAGTGCAGCATCGGTGTTTCAACAAAAATGAGTTTTTTGCCGTTGCCAATATCGAGCGCATCGCCGGTTTTCACCACGTTGAAATTCCATTCGGGATGATGGTGATGACCGTCAATGGAATCGACGCCGTTGGCCGTGCAGTAAATCCGCGTGCCGGGAATTAACGCCATCAGCTCCGCCAGCGCCCCGCGGTGATCTTCCTCTACGTGGTTGATAACAATCGCGTCGATTTTGTTCAGGTCGATCTCTTCGGCAAGGTTTTTCACAAAGTCAGTACGGAATTTGAGATCCACGGTATCGATCAGAACGTTCATACCCTCTCTGATCAGGTAGCTATTATAGCTGGTGCCGCGCTGCATTTTGTACTCTTTGCCGTGAAAGTGTTCGACTTCCCAGTCGCGTTTCCCTACCCAGAAAATGTTGCTTTTAACGTGAATGTTCATTGGTTGCCTCTTAAGCCTGACGTGGTTTCGCTCCTGTATTGCAGCTGGCGTGCCAGTTTTAATTGCCTATTTTTAAAATAAAAATAAAAGAGCAGTGTATAGATGACATTATCAAAGCGTGTCATTTATACAGCGCATTGTTAAAATGACAACCTGTGCTTTATACAGCGCATTGTTAAAATGACAACCTGTGCTGAAGCAGGGCTTACCGCCT
>JAUHTP010000002.1:145801-159320 GCA_031332935.1 Candidatus Pantoea bathycoeliae
TTTATACAGCGCATTGTTAAAATGACAACCTGTGCTGAAGCAGGGCTTACCGCCTAATGTAGAAATGACGAGATCACTTTATCGGTTGAATCGCTGGCTGCGCTGGTACAGGGTCGCGATCGCTTTGCTCGCCTGATCAACTCAATCCACCGCGCTGCTGAGGTATGAAAACCAGCAGTTCCGCCCGCTTGCCACGGCAGGGCTTGCCCCTGATGTGATGGGACGCCGCTTTAGCCTTGATGCCCACCCGCGTCTGGAGCACGCACTGCTGGCGCTGTTGCCACGCCTGGTGCGCGCCATTTACAGCGCGGTGCATGATGAACTGGAAAAAGAGTATGTGGTGGCCGCGCGCCTCGATGGCGACAGCAATGTCGATATTTTGCGGCACGCGATTCTGCCGAACGTGTTGCCGATGCTGATTAGCGAAGTCACCCGCTCGCTGTCGCTGGCGATCCTGGATATTGCCGCGCTCGGCTTTCTCGATCTTGGCGCGCAGCTGCCCTCGCCAGAATGGGGGTGATGCTCGGCGATTCGCTGGAGCTGGTCTATGTCGCACCCTAGACTGTGATGCTGCCCGGCGTGGCGCTAATGATCAGCGTACTTATCGTTAACCTGCTGGGCGACGGGATCCGCCACGCCGTAGAAGCAAGAGTAGAATAATGCCGTTACTTGATATTCGTAATCTGACCATTGAATTTATGACCGCCGACGGTCCGGTGAAAGCGAAAGCGGTAGATCGCGTGAACCTGACGCTGATGGAAGGCGAAGTGCGCGGTTTAGTCGGCGAATCTGGCTCGGGCAAGAGCCTGGTGGCGAAGGCGATTTGCGGCGTAACCAAAGATAACTGGCGCGTCACCGCCGATCGCATGGTGTTCGACGATATCGACCTGCTGCGCCTGTCGCAGCGCGAGCGCCGCCGCATTGTCGGACACAACGTCTCCATGATTTTCTAGGAGCCGCTCCTGCCTTGATCCTTCTGAGCGCATCGGCCACCAGCTGATGCAGGCTATTCCGCGCTGGACCTATAAAGGCTGTGTGGATGGGCTGGTTCTGGCGCAAAACCCGCGCCATTGAGCTGCTGCACCGCGTCGGTATCAAAGATCACAAAGATATTATGCGCAGCTTCCCCTATGAGCTGACCGAAGGCTAATGCCAGAAAGTGATGATCGCCATCGCGCTGGCCAATCAGCCGCGCCTGCTGAGCCGCCTTAACCAGACAATAACACCACAATTTTGCTGATCAGCCACGATTTGCGCACCATGAGCCAGTGGGCAGGTCGCATTAACGTGATGTACTATCATCCTTATACGCAGGCGCTGATCATGCCCGATTTCGGCCGTTCACTGCCGCATAAAAGCCGTCTGAATACCCTTTCTGGCGCGATCCCGTCGCTGGAAAGTTTGCCCATCGGCTGTCGGCTTGGCCCGCGCTGCCCTTACGCACAGCGTAAATGCGTTGAAACTCCGCGCCTCGCCGGAACTAAAACGCACCTGTTCGCCTGCCACTTCCCACTGAATATGGAGAAGCTGTAATGAGAAGCAGACGCTGGCCATTATCGGCGAGAACGGTTCCGGCAAATCGACGCTGGCGAAGATGCTGAGCGGCATGGTCGCGCCGAGCGAAGGTGAAATCCTGATTAATGACCATCCGCTGGAGTTTGGCGACTATGGCTATCGCAGCCAGCGCATCCGCATGATTTTTCAGGACCCATCTACTTCCCTTAACCCCCGGCAGCGCGTTAGCCAGATTCTTGATCTGCCGCTGCGGCTGAACAGCGATCTGGATGCCGAGGCGCGCGAAAAGCGGATTATCGCCACGCTGCGCCAGCTCGGGCTGCTGCGCAATCACGCCGGTTACTATCCGCATATGCTGGCACCGGGACAGAAACAGCGCCTCGGCCTGGCGCGTCCCTTAATATCCTGCAGCCGAAAGTGATCGTCGCCGATGAAGCGCTCGCCTCGCTCGATATGACCATGCGCTCTCAGCTGGTTAATCTGATGCTGGAGCTGCAAGAGAAGCACGGCATTACCTATATTTATGTGACGCAGCATCTCGGCATGATTAAGCACATCAGCGATCAAGTGCTGGTGATGCACCACGGTGAAGTGGTTGAGCACGGCGGCACCGCTGACGTGCTGGCTTCGCCGCTGCATGAAATGACTAAACGGCTGATTTCTAGTCACTTTGGTGACGCTCTGACCGCAGAGGCCTAGCGGCGCGCACGCTAAAACAGGTTGGTTTACCTCATTTGCCTAAGACGTGCTAGAATCCGCACGTCGATTAACGTCGGTCGCTTCTTTTTTAACCAATGCGGCCGCCGCCAACAATGACCATAAGGATTACAGCTATGGGTTTTCTTTCCGGTAAGCGCATTCTGATTACTGGCGTTGCCAGTAAACTCTCTATTGCCTATGGAATTGCGCAGGCAATGCACAAGCAGGGCGCAGAACTGGCTTTCACCTACCAGAACGACAAACTGAAAGGTCGTGTGGAAGAGTTTGCTAAAGATCTGGGTTCAGACATTGTTCTGCCGTGCGATGTGGCCGAGGACGAGAGCATCAAATCGCTGTTTACTGAGCTGGCAAAAACTTGGCCAAAATTTGACGGTTTCGTTCATTCTATCGGCTTCGCCCCGGGCGATCAGCTGGATGGCGACTATGTGAACGCCGTTACCCGTGAAGGCTTTAAGATTGCTCACGACATCAGCGCCTACAGCTTTGTCGCGATGGCGAAAGAGTGCCGCGAGATACTGAACCCGAACTCAGCCCTGCTCACGCTCTCCTACCTGGGCGCAGAACGCGCGATCCCGAACTACAACGTGATGGGTCTGGCGAAAGCGTCGCTGGAAGCCAATGTGCGCTATATGGCGAACGCGATGGGTCCGGAAGGCGTGCGTGTTAACGCCGTCTCTGCCGGTCCGATCCGTACCCTTGCAGCTTCAGGCATCAAAGATTTCCGTAAGATGCTGGCGCACTGTGAAGCGGTTACCCCGATTCGCCGTACCGTCACTATCGAAGACGTCGGAAACTCGGCGGCGTTCCTCTGTTGTGACCTGGCGGGTGGCATCACCGGCGAGATCGTTCACGTTGACGGTGGCTTCAGCATCGCTGCTATGAACGAGCTGGAACTGAAATAAGTTTCAATGGCGAGCCTGGCTCGCCCTTCTCTTTTCTGCTCACTTTCCCCGCCTTATAGCTTCTTGCTATTAATTATCACCGATCAATATTTTGCTCTTCACGGTAGTCAGGCGACGATAAATCAGCCCCGGGCGCGCATCCTGGTTTCGGATTCACGCCATGCGCGACGTGCCAGTTATTTGCAAAAGGAATAACCATGGAACAACGCCGCTATCACGGCCATAACCACTGGTTTTACGAGAGCCAGACCAGCCCGCATGCAATTCAGGCTGAACCGCTGGTTCCCGAAGCAGCCCTTATCAACGATCGTTTCATGCTCGGTTTACAGCAGGAGGCAAGCTCGCTCCAGCCGCTGTTGCAGGCAAGCCAGCCAATGCTGCTGGCATCGAGAGATCTCAGCCAGCTGCTGTTTCCCGATCGCGTTACGGCGACGCTTACCCACACGCTAACGCTCTATGACCGTCTTAGTACCGCACTCACCGTGGCGCAGGTTGCGGGCGTGCAACGGCTGTGCAATCACTATTCGGCACGCCTGAATCCCCTGCCTGGCCCCGACTCGTCGCGTGAAAGTAATAACCGACTGACGCAGCTGACGCAGTATGCGCGCCAGCTGGCGATGCAGCCGGAGCTGATTAACGCGGCAGCGCTTATGGCGCTGGATGCGGTCGGCCTGACCGAGCCGGACATCGTTACGCTGAACCAGATTGTCGGCTTCGTCAGCTATCAGGCGCGCATCGTTGCCGGTTTACAGGCGCTGATGGCGCTGCCGGTACGCTGGCTGCCTAGCGTGACGCCGCCGCCCTACGCCAGCCGCGACGGATTTGCGGAAAAGCCCGCATGGACACCGGGCATCAGGCCGCTGGAACTGCGCTACGCCAGCGCCGATCAGCTGGCTGCCGTGACATTCTGTCAGCCGCGTCCTGACCTGACCGATGCGGTGTGGCTGCTGGCGCACGATGCAGCCGCGCTCTACGGCTGGCAAACCCTGCGTCAGCGCATCGCGCCCGCCGCCTTTACGCCGCTGGCGGAAGCGACCTGCGCGCGCGTGCTGGGCAGCCGATGGGCGTTTAGTTTTTTCCCGGTAGAGGTACGTGATGCGCTATGGGAATCGGTAGAAGATGTTGTCGGACAGGCGTCTACAGAGGGACGGGTCGTGGCGCTGGCCGCGCAGCTGACCCGTTCACCGGAGCGCTTCAGCGCGGCGCATTTGCAGCCGCTGGTTACGGAAGGCTGGCAGCCGGAAGCCCTGTTTGCCCTAGTTCTGGCTGTGGCGATCGGCAACTGGAACAGCCGACTGTTTTACGCCCTCGGCGAAGCCGCATCATTTTCAAGGTGACTGCGCGCCTCGTCAAAGAAGTGCTGTGACAGCGGCGTGGCGCGGCCGGGTTCTGCAATCACCAGTGCCGCCTGGCGCGCCATATGGGTAATCTCGATTCGCCGCTGCGCCATGCCCTTCAGCATCGAAGGCAGCAGATGGCCGACGGGTGACACCAGAACGCCAAGCCCCACCTGCTCACTCTGCACCAGTTCCAGAATGGCCGAGCTTTCTACCATTACCTGCGGCGTCAATGCCGCCTCGCGAAAGGCCATATCGAGATAGCGGCGGAAATAGCGCGTCGGCTCCGAAAGGCAGAGTGGCAATACGGCGAGCTGCTGAAGCGTAAAGGGTTCATCGCTTACCAGTTCAGGAAAATGTTCCGGATCGAATATCGCTTCAACTCCGCGCTCAGGCAGAAACGCCGTCTGGAAATGCAGCTCGCGCAGCGTTGCCAGCTCAAAGAAGCCAATTCCGACATCCACGGTGTGGCTGTTGAGCGCCTCCAGCAGCTGATCGGCGTTCAGCGCGGCGATACGGTAATTGAGCTGCGGATAGCGGTGCTGCACCCTCTTTAACAGCTGCGGTAACGCAACGCTGCACTGCGGCATCACGCCAATACGCAGCGTGCCGTTGACGCCGTGCTTCAGCGACTCTACCTCCAGCTTTAACCCTTGGTAAACGGAGACGATCTCGCCCACCCACGCCAGCACGCGGTCGCCTTTCGGCGTAAAGCAGACAAAGTTATTGCTGCGGTTGATGAGCGACAAGCGGAGTGGTTCTTCAGGCGCATCGACAGCGTGGGCTGGCTGACAAAGCTGGCTTCCGCTGCGAGGCCAAAGTGGCGTTCGCGTTCAAGGTTGCAGAGATAGATGAGTTGTTTGATGTCTATTTTCTTTACCTGTCAATGACATAAAAGCATAACTTTGTGGAGGAATATTTATGTTGTACGTTTCCCTGTGCCCACTTAATACGTGACTCATCCTGAAGAAGATCTTCGGGTACTCCGCTGGCGTTGTCAATGTTACAGGCTGGGTTTGCTCATATCGATCGCCTGCCAGCCCGCTTTTTAAGCGGCGAGCAATTTAAAAGGCCACCCCAAGGTGGCCTTGAATAAGGTAAGTAAATCGGATAGAAAAAAAGAAAATCTAGGCGGCAATTGTTTGCGGCGTTATTTGAATCATGGCCGATTTACAAAAAATACATTTTGCGCCAAGCGGTTTTTTAATATTGACGTCAAAAACGGAGCGGCGATATTGCGAGCCCTGACAGGGTGGGCAGCGAAGAAACATAATGACTGAAATAATTTTTAGTGTCCTGTGACGTTTGCAGCTGATGGACCTTTTGGACCATCCTGCACAGTGAATTTTGCTTTCTGCACCTCGTCGAGAGTGCGGAAATCGTTGCCCTGAATAAGCAGAAAAATGCACGAACACATCCTTGCTGCCATCTTCTGGAGAAATAAAGCCGAAGCCTTTTTCTGCGTTAAACCATTTAACCGTGCCGAGCATTTTATTAGACATAATTTTCCTTTACTTTAAGCCTGTTAACAATCATAGCTGAATTGCAGAGACACATCTGTACGATTGAGATAAAACTCAAAGAAGAAGGCTTAAGAATGGCACTAACGTAAATGAGAGATACGACAGGAACGAAGGATGAGGGTGTCTGCTTATCAGACTGGGAATTCATTAACGCACGCCTTAGCAGCAAATGCAAGAGAGTAAAAAAGAATATCGTTATAACTTTTTGCAGGTTCCTGAATAAGAACGCAAACGCGTAAGCCGACCGCAAAATGCTTTCGCGCCATCGCTGTTCAGGTTTGCGGTTACACTCTTTACGGCGTCCTGAACCCAGCTAAGAGTATGAATCTGATATTAACAAGGAGCATCGTGTGAAAAATAAAATTTATCTTCCGCAGTTTGATATCAGCGCAGATGTGGAAGTGTTTGGTAATAAGGTCACGGTTCGCTATAAGGGGAATGAAAACTTTCCTAAGCGCCTGAAGGTCAAAGAGCAATACTTTGTGGTGATTGACGGCAAAGAAAGAATCATGGTGCTTAAACGTAAAGCGATTGGTTCCTGGCAATTTTCCCTCCAAGGATAATCGCATGATGCCCACCTTACCGGACCAGCAAGGTGGGCATGCGCGGTTCTGATATTTCTTTTCGCGATCCTCGTAGGGATCTTTTTGTCATCATTGTGATCGTCACGGGTACGCGGAATTTCGCCGTGCTCAGTGGGCGCATCGGCCGCCGGATGATCGTCCTCTTCGTAGGCATTGTGGACGTGCGGCGTGCTCTCCGGGGCGCTTTTGCTCACATCCCCTTCCTGTTTACGTTCTTCGTTAGTTTTATGCTTAAACATTTCCGTCTCCTTGTTCGCTTCCAGTTTTGTTAAGTGTAGACGTAAATTTTTCAGGCCACGCCGAGAGCGGTTTCCACCTTGTTGGCGATTTTTTCGACCTGCGGGCCATAGATCACCAGAATATCGTGTTCGCTGACGCGGTTAACGCCGTTGGCCCCGGTAGTGAGCAGCGTCTGGTCCACCACTCTTTAATATCTTTGACCAGCAGTCGCAGTCGGGTAAAGCAGCAGTCGACATCCTCCTATATTGGCCTGCCCGCCCAGCCCGCTGATAATGACGTTGGTGCACTCATCGGCGGGCACCTGCTGCGGTTTTTCGTCTTCCGATTCGCGTCCCGGCGTCTCTATGCCCATACGCGTAATAATGAAGCGAAACGCATAGTAGTAGAGCGGCGCATAGACAGCACCCAGCAGCAGCGTCCACCACCAGTGGGTTTTGCTGCCGCCCAGAATGCCGAACACCACCAGATCAATGACGTCACCCTGCACATTGCCAATCATCAGGTGCAGCATCGACATCAGAATAAAGGAGAGCCCGGTAAGCAGCGCGTGCAGCAGATAGAGCACCGATGAAACAAAGATAAAGCAGAACTCCAGCCGCTCGGTGATGCCCGTCATGAAGGAAGTGAGTGCCCCCGCCATCATCAGCGCCTTCACGCGCTGTTTATGCTCGGGCCGCGCGGTGTGGTAGATCGCCAGCGCAGCGGCCGGCAGGTCGAACATCATCACCGGAATTTTGCCCTGCGCCACAAACTGGGTAGCATTACGCAGCGCATCGTCAGGCACCGATCCGGGATGCGTCAGCGAGGCGTTAAAAATATTGAGTGCGCCCACTAGCGTCTGTCCATCCACCGTGGCGATGCCGCCAATCGGCGTAAAACGCACGGTTTCGTTAAGAATATGGTGCAAGCCAGTCGGGATAAGAATGCGCTCCGCCGTGCCGAGCAGGAAAGCGCCATACTGCCCGCTTTTGCCAATCATCTGCCCTACCCAAGCGATAACCGAGCCAAACGTCGGCCAGATCAGCGTCAGCAGCACGCCCACCAGCGGTAAAAAGATAATGGTGACAATGGGCACAAAGCGGCGGCCGCTGAATAAACTGATGGCGGTCGGCAGCTGTTGCGTATAGAAGCGGTTGTGCACCACCACGGTCAGCAGCCCGGCAATCACGCCGCCCAGCACGCTCATATTGTAAGTGAAGATGCCCAGCATCTCAATATATTCCGCTGAGGTCATCATCGCGGCCGTCTGATCCATGCCCGCCTGCTGTAGCGCTTCTGGCGTGGTGGTGGTGGCCGTCAGCCCTTTCGCCGCCAGCGTCGCGCTGATCCCCACGTTCATGGCGATATAGCCAATCACAGCAGCAAAATCGGCATTATTAAGGCTTTGCCGAACGCATGGATCTGACTGGTGAGCTGTTTCATGGTGTGCGCCCTTTCAGTGAAGAATGAGCAAGTATTGACCCGATGCGCCAGTAACTCCCGTTATCGCTGGGTTAACAGCGGGTAAAATTTGAATAGCATGACAATTTTGTTATCGCCGCAAACGCGGGCTATAGCACCATTAAGTCAATCAATTAGACAATTTATGATTGCAGTCGCACACTTCTCTCACCGTCAGGATATATCCTGATAACAAACTAACTACAAAAACATAAGCCTGCACTCACCATGAAATTCAAACGTAAAATTAAGCCCTACCGCGCCGCTGCGGGCGGATGGGGTTCGCTGGAAGCAACAACCCGTTTCGTCTTCGACAGCAAAGCTGCACTGAAAAATATGCGCAACCTGATGCGCATGAACAAAGCACGCGGCTTCGACTGCCCGGGCTGCGCCTGGGGTGACGATAATAAAAGCACTTTTAGTTTCTGTGAAAACGGCGCCAAAGCCGTGACCTGGGAAGCGACGCGTCGCGTAGTCGATACCGACTTCTTCGCCCAGCACAGCGTTGCCAAGCTTTATGCGCAGAGCGACTACTTCCTTGAGTATCAGGGCCGCCTGACCCATCCGCTGCGCTATAACGCCGAAACCGACCACTACGAGCCGGTTAGCTGGGACGACGCCTTTGCGCTGATCGCGCAGCATATTAAGGCGATGGACAACCCGGATCAGATGGAGCTTTATACGTCTGGTCGCGCCAGCAACGAAGCCTCATGGCTTTACCAGCTGTTTGGCCGCCTGGTGGGCACCAACAACTTCCCTGACTGCTCGAACATGTGTCACGAAGCGAGCGGCACCGGCCTGAAGCGCAGCATCGGCGTCGGCAAAGGCACCATTCGCCTCGACGACTTTGACCATGCTGACGCGATTTTCGTCTTTGGCCAGAACCCGGGCACCAACCACCCGCGCATGCTGCACAGCCTGCGCCACGCGGCCGATCACGGTGCAAAAATCGTCTCCTTCAACACGCTGCTCGAGCGCGGCCTGGAGCGTTTCGCCGATCCGCAGAAACCGCTGGAAGTGGTTACCTCTATGGCTGGCACCATTAGCTCTGCCTATTACCAGCCGAACCTCGGCGGCGATATGGCGGCAGTGCGCGGCATGGTAAAAACCCTGCTGGAGAATCACCGCGCACGTATCGCAGCCGGTGAGAAGGGCCTGTTTGACGAAGCCTTTATTAACGCTACCACACACGGCGTTGAATCTTACCTCGTCGCGGTTGATAACACTGACTGGATGCAGATAGTGCAGCAGTCCGGCCTGAGCGAAGCGCAGATCCGTGAAGCTGCAGCGATCTACCAGAGTTCCGATCGCGTCATCATCACCTGGGCGATGGGTATTACCCAGCACAAGCACTCTGTTGATACCGTACGTGAAATCGTCAACCTGCAGTTGCTGTTTGGTCAGCTGGGCAAAAAAGGCGCTGGTCTCTGTCCGGTGCGCGGGCACAGCAACGTGCAGGGCAACCGCACCATGGGGATCGACGAGAACCCCAGCAAGGCGTTCCTGGATGCGCTGGGCAACCACTTCAGCTTTGAGCCGCCGCGCGAGCATGGGCACAACACGGTTGAAGCGCTGAACGCGATGCTGCGTGACGAAATTAAGGTGCTGATTGCGCTGGGGGGTAACTTGGCGGCGGCGGCACCGGATTCACCGCGTACCGAAGAAGCCTTACAGCGTTGCGGCCTGACCGTCCACATCAGCACCAAGCTGAACCGCAGCCATCTAGTGCCGGGCGCAGAAAGCCTGATCCTGCCGACGCTGGGCCGTACCGAGCGCGACATCCAGGCGAACGGCAATCAGTTCATCACCGTTGAAGATTCGTTCAGCATAGTGCACGCTTCAGAAGGCATCGGCATTCCGCTGGCGGATACCCAGCGCTCTGAGACCGCAATCGTGGCGGGTATCGCACATGCGGTATTAGGCGACGAGAAAGTGCAGTGGCTGAATCTGGCTGGTGACTACAACCTGATCCGCAACCATATCGCGGCAACCATTCCGGGCTTTGCTGATTTCAACCACAAGTGCGACGAGCCTGGCGGTTTCTACCTCGGCAATGCCGCCGCGGATCTGCGCTTCAACACCCCGACGCAGAAAGCGGAATTCAGCAACGCGGCGCTGCCGACCTCGCTGTTCCCGCAGGATATGGCGGACGTGCCCTTTACGCTGCAGAGCCTGCGTTCGCACGACCAGTACAACACCACTATTTACGGCCTTGATGACCGTTATCGCGGCGTCTACGGCCAGCGCGAAGTGGTGTTTATCAACCCGGAAGACATGCAGGCGCTCGGCTTCGCAGAAGGCCAGCTAGTGGATATCGAAACCCTGTGGAACGACGGCATTTCGCGTCGCGTCAGCGGTTTCAAACTGGTTCCCTATAATATTCCGCGCGGTAACCTCGCGGCCTATTACCCGGAAACCAACCAGCTGGTTCCGCTGAACAGCTTCGGCGACGGCAGCGGCACGCCGACCTCGAAATCCGTTCCGGTTAAGCTGGAACTGTCGGTTTCCGTGCCTACCCAGCGCATTGCGTAAGGCCCGACCTTCCCCTTCTAAAAGCCGGTTAATCCGGCTTTTTTACCCCTTTTTGCCTTGCCGCGCGCCCCTGATTCGCGTAAAACTAGCAGCCGCTCTTAGGCCACAAAACTAAACAAACTATGTTCCAGGATAATCCGCTGCTCGCGCAGCTTAAAGAGAAGCTTCACGCGCAGACTCCTCGCGCAGAAGGTGTTGTTAAAGGCACCGAAAAAGGTTTCGGCTTTTTAGAAGTCGACGCGCAGAAACGCTATTTCATTCCGCCGCCGCAGATGAAGAAAGTGATGCATGGCGACCGCGTCTCCGCCATCATTCACACCGATAAAGATCGTGAAAGCGCCGAGCCGGAAACGCTGATTGAGCCCTTTCTCAGCCGCTTTGTCGGAAGCGTGCAGAAGAAAGATGACCGTCTTTCTATCGTCCCGGACCATCCGCTGTTAAAAGATGCGATTCCCTGCCGTGCGGTGCGCGGCCTGAGCCATGATTTTCAGGCGGGCGACTGGGCCGTTGCTGAAATGCGCCGCCATCCGCTGAAAGGCGACCGCGGCTTTTATGCCGAACTGACCGAATTTATTGTTAAAGCTGACGACCATCTGGCTCCGTGGTGGATCACGCTATCGCGCCATAACCTGGAGCGCGAAGCGCCGCACGTCGGCTTTGGCGAGATGCAGGACGAACAGTTGCCGCGTGAAGATTTGACCGCGCTCGATTTCGTCACCATCGACAGTGTCAGTACTGAAGATATGGATGATGCGCTCTACGTTGAAGAGAACGCTGACGGCACGCTGCGCCTGACGATCGCTATCGCCGATCCGACCGCATACGTGCCGGAAGGCAGCGAGCTGGACAAGCTGGCAGCGCAGCGCGCTTTCACCAACTACCTGCCGGGCTTTAACATCCCTATGCTGCCGCGCGAGCTTTCCGACGATGTCTGTTCGCTGCGTCCAGACGTGCGCCGCCCTGCGCTGGTTTGTCGCGTCGACGTAGCGGCGGATGGTTCGCTGGGTGATGACGTGCATTTCTTCGCCGCCTGGATTGAGTCAAAAGCCAAACTGGTTTACGACGAAGTGTCCGACTGGCTGGAAAACACAGGTGAATGGAAGCCGCAGAGCGAAGCCATTGCGCAGCAAATTCGCCTGCTGCACCGTATCTGTCTGGCACGCAGCGAATGGCGTCATAACCACGCGCTGGTGTTTAAAGATCGCCCCGATTACAGCTTTGTGCTTGGCGAGAAAGGTGAGGTGCTGGACATCATCGCCGAACCGCGCCGTATCGCCAACCGCATGGTAGAAGAGGCTATGATCCTCGCCAACGTCTGTGCCGGTAAGGTGCTGCGCGAGAAGCTGGGCTTTGGCGTTTATAACGTTCACACCGGTTTCAATGCCACCAACGCCGAGCAGGCCGCTACCGTGCTGTCGAACCACGGCGTGACCGTGGACGCTAACGCGATTACCACGCTGGAAGGCTTCCGCCAGCTGCGCCGCGAGCTGGACGCCCAGCCGACACAGTTCCTCGACAGCCGCATCCGTCGCTTCCAGTCTTTCGCTGAGATCAGCACCGAGCCGGGCCCGCATTTTGGCCTGGGCTTGGAAGCCTATGCGACCTGGACGTCTCCAATTCGTAAATCTGGCGACATGATTAACCATCGCCTGCTGAAAGCTATTATTCGTGGCGAACAGGCTTCACGCCCGGATGAGGCGCTGACGACGATCATGGGCGAACGCCGTCGTCTCAATCGCATGGCGGAACGTGACGTGGGTGACTGGCTCTATGCGCGCTGGCTGAGCCCGCACGCTGGCACCGAGCGCAAGTTCAGCGCTGAGATTATCGACGTGTCGCGCGGCGGGATGCGCGTGCGCCTGCTGGAGAACGGCGCGGTTGCCTTTATCCCTGCCCCGTTTATCCACGCCGTGCGTGATGAGCTGGTGTGCAGCCAGGAGAACGGCACCGTGCAGATCAAAGGTGAAGTGGTCTATCGCGTTACCGACGTCATTGACGTGACCATCGCTGAAGTTCGGATGGAACCCCGCAGCGTCGTCGCGCGTCCGGCTGCCTGAGCATGAAAAGCAGCGGGATAACCTCTGTTATCCCGCACTTTTGCTCCACTCTTTACACAAATGTTAAATTTGCTCCCCGCTTCACACTTCTCGACTGATTAACTTTCACTTACATTCTATTACATTGCCTTTAACTCGTTGTCTTTGAACGTCCCTTTCGGTTTATAACAAGGAGTGAGGTCATGAAAAACGTCAAAACCAGCGTTATCTGGTTAGCTGTGGCCTTAGTCGGCGCAGGCGCATTAGCCATGCTGGCATTAAATCGCGGCGAGCATGTCAATGCAGTCTGGCTGGTAGTGGCCGCCGTTGCCTGCTACAGCATCGCCTATCGCTTTTACAGCCTGTTTATCGCACGTAATATCTTTGAGCTCGACGATCGTCGGCGCACCCCTGCCGAGAGCTACAACGACGGGCTGGATTATGTCCCGACCAACAAATGGGTGCTGTTTGGCCACCATTTTGCCGCTATTGCCGGCGCAGGCCCGCTGGTCGGCCCGCTCCTGGCTGCGCAAATGGGCTTTCTGCCCGGCACTATCTGGATCCTCGTGGGCGTGATGCTGGCAGGCGCGGTGCAGGATTTCCTGGTGCTGTTCATCTCTAAGCGCCGTGACGGGCGTTCGCTGGGGGAAATTGATGCAATTGTCGTGCTGCGCGCCCGGCGGCACTGGG
>JAUHTP010000020.1:0-65474 GCA_031332935.1 Candidatus Pantoea bathycoeliae
GGGGGGGGGGGACCATCTCATTAGCCCCGGTCAGAAGACCGGGGCTTTACAAGATTCGTTTTCAGTGGTGCATGGCACCGAGCTGGCACGAAATCAGGTAGCGGTTACGTTGACTGCAGCCGGGCCTTTCTGGCCGTCCTGAATTTCGAACTCAACGCTTTGGCCTTCAGCCAGGGTTTTGAAACCATTGCCCTGGATAGCGGAGAAGTGTACGAACACATCTTTGCTACCGTCAGCAGGAGTAATAAAACCAAAACCTTTAGACTCGTTGAACCACTTAACCTGACCTTTAATCTTTGCCATTTTGCAAATTCCTTAGAGTGTTTATTTTGCCCGGAGGCTGACCTACAGATAAACCAGAGACGTTACTGCATGAGGCACTAATTAAGTGTTCGGCAAGGAAGCGGTATTCAACGTCAACGTTTTTACTCGTAACTTCTTTACTGAAGATGCCATACATAAACAGAACTGTATCTCGTTTTACCCACGAATCATTATCACATATTCGTAAATTAATGGCAAGTCATTTTAAATCGGCCATCGATATACTGCACAAAATTTGCAAAGCCGTGCTGCACTTATGTGCATTTTTGTACATAACCTGACCGCTCATAGCCTAAAGAACATTATCCATCAACTTAACTTGATTATGCGGTTAACTATAGCGGATAACCACTTCTTCGTCCAACCTTGTGCAGCGTAACAGCTTAATTTAAAGATAAATTATTGCATTAATATGGCACTATTCTTTCGCAAACGAAACCGTAAACGAAAACCGGCGCAGGCTTTTTTCATTTTCAGTGCAGTGTTTATCATTTTTTCTGGAACAGATTGAAATTTCTTTTGCACCAAAATCAGGAAAATAAAATTACTCTTGCTCCAAATAAAAGCAGAGCAACACATATTGCTTATTACGATTTATTCTTTGATCCTGATTAAAACATTTCTTGAAACTCAAACACTGCTTCAGGGATTACGCTAGCGCTTTAGGATTTTTCCTGGATTATATTTGGCAGACTGCGGCTCTCCCCTATTCTCCACGGCATAAACGAGCCATTATCTTTGCCGTTGCGCTTAATAGAGTGCATTAATTCTGCTGGTGATTCATCCAGCGATTCATCGGCCAGTTCGAATACGTCCCAGTGCATCGGGATGCTTAAAGCTTGTCCAATAAGCCGCCATAATGACACCGCATGATCGGGGTCCATATGGCTGCTCTGCATGAACCATTTCGGTGCATATGCGCCAACAGGCAATGCTGCCAGATTAAATGGACCAAGCTTGCGAGGGATCTCTGCCAGATTTTCGGAATAACCGCTGTCGCCAGAAAACCAGAAATTCAGCGTTTCACTGCGCACTACCCAGCCACACCATAAAGAGCGATTGCGATCGTAAAGCGTGCGCATGCTCCAGTGGCGCGCCGGTACGGCTGTCAGCGTCAGATATTCATCTTCGTGGCTTTGCCACCAGTCTAGCTGGTGGACATGCCGTGCTCCGCGTCGTTTAAGCCAACCCTCCAACCCTAACGGCGCCACAAACGTCACCTCTGGAAACCGGCGGATAATGCGTTTTACGGTGGCAAGATCTAGATGGTCATAATGATTATGAGAAATCAGTACATAGTCGAGTCGCGGCAGTTGGGAGATACGCAGCGGTGCGGGAGATTTACGTTTGGGGCCAGCAAAGTGCAACGGTGAGGCGCGCGTAGAGAGTGCTGGATCAATCAGCAAATAGCGCTGGTTCAGGCTCAGCAGCATAGCCGCATGACCTAGCCACCAGACCCGGTCGTCAGTGCCGGAAAGATCGGCAGGATGCCACCAGCGCGCCTTAAAATCGTCGTAGCCAGCCTGGGGCGGAAAAGGCAAACCCTGCGCTTTACGCTCTTTGCGCCAGCGATCGAGATCCCCTGGCTGGCGCAAATCGGGCTCAAGATTACGGAAACCTTCGGGCGTGTGATGTGCTTTGCTGGCGTCGTACCAAGGATTTTGCCAGGCCATGTCGCCTGCTTGCCGTAATCAAGCGGTTAACGTTCCGGGATCATACGAATAAAATCGCGCTTCTCTTCAGGGTCCTGCTTATCTTGCGCATCGCTCTGGCTCTCAACCAGTTTACGCAGCAGTGCATTCTGTTTTTTCTGCTCTTCCAGCAGCAGATTCAGTAGCTGAATCTGTTCACTGGCGCGCACGCTGGCCCGGTTGACAAAAAACCAGGCGATGAACGCCACAATAATGATTATTGCCAGAACGCCATAGCTGAATAGCGGATCGGAGGATGCGGCTAACTCGTTCATAACTGCCTCAAAATCGAAAATATTTACCGGGACGATTCTACCTGCTACGCGTAGAGCTGACCAGGCGATGAGCCAGAATGCAGAATTCCCTGAATGCTTCGCTTTCGGCAATCTCTGATCGATTCGGCAGACAAAGCGAGGCAAGCTGTTAATATTCCAGGCGGCAGCAAAATGTGGATAGCGCGTTATGTATCACATGGAGACAAAATGAAACTGTTTATCCGGGCGATTGCTCTGCTTGTTGTTATCTGGGTCGCTACGCTGTTTACCGGCTACGGCGTGTTAACCGGCAGCACAAAAAACGTCGCAGGTCTGGGCTTGCAGTGTAGCTACCTTACCGCGCGTGGTGTGATCACCGCTCAGTATCTGCATACCGATAGTGGCGTCATTGGCGTGACGGATTGTCCGCTGCTCAAGAAGAGCGGCGAGGTGGTCGATAATTAAAGAAAGCGTAGTGATGGTAGCCCATCTCAGCGGAGAGCGTGCGCGCCGCAGCATGGCGACATAGTCGCTTTTCGCCTCTTCAGAAAAGCGAATAGTCGGGAAAGAGATGCTCAGTCCGGCAATCACAACGCCAAAGCGATCAAAAACCGGCACGACAATGCAGCGCAAGCCTTCTTCCTGCTCTTCGTTATCTTCGCCGAACCTCTGCAATTTCACCTGCTCCAGCACCTCGATAAGCGCCTCGCTGCTGACAATGGTGTTTGCGGTACTGCGCTTTAATTCTACATCCTTCAAAATTTCACTCACCTCAGCGCGATCGCGCCAAGCAAGCAGCATTTTGCCAATCGCCGTGGTATGCAGCGGGTTGCGGCGCCCGATACGCGAATACATGCGCAGATTATAGAGTGAGTCAATTTTGTGGATTATAGACGATACTGTCCTCTTCCAGCGCGCCGAAGTGAATCGTCTCTTTAGTGAGTCGGGAGAGTTCGCGCATCTGCACGTCTGCGCTACGGATAAGATCAACGTTCTGCAGCGCTTTCGCACCCAGCTCAAACAGCTTCAGGGTCAGGGAATATTTTTCGCTTCCCCTTCCTGCGTCACATAACCCAGCGATTTCATGGTCTGCAAGAAGCGGTAGACGGTACTTTTCGACATCATGACGCGCTGCGTCAGTTCAGTAATACCGTGATTGCGCTCTTCGCCAAGAGCCTGAAGAATGCCGAACACCTTCATGACGGAAGAAACGGCATCGGATTGTTTGTCGTTTTCACTGGCGGGCATCGAGCACCCTTTTTAAAATTGTTTTAATAAAATCGGAACAGACGACCAATATAGCGCGTCACCGGACGCTGTACCATTTCCCGTCGCGATAGGACATACTTTAAGATACATTTTTGCCGTAAAAACGGTGCGTTTCAGCAGTAAATTCATTAGCATGATAATATTCACCTCCTTTACTTATCGCACTATGTCCCCTACTTCTTTATCAGGATGGTATCACCGTCCCACAGCGTTACGGCGCAATTTTTACTATCGCGCTGGGAATTATGATGGCAGTGCTGGATGGCGCTATCGCTAACGTGGCGCTGCCGATGATTGCGCGTGAGCTACAGGCCAGCCCGACGCAGTCGGTCTGGATTGTTAATGCCTATCAGATTGCGATTGTTGCCTCGCTGCTGTCGCTCTCTTTTATCGGCGATATGATTGGCTATCGCCGCGTCTACCAGGTCGTGCTTGGCCTGTTCATCGTGACTTCCGTGTTCTGCGCCCTTTCCTCTTCTCTTTCAATGCTGACGCTGGCGCGCGTGTTACAGGGCTTTGGCGGTGCGGCACTGATGAGCGTCAACACCGCACTGATCCGCATTATCTACCCGCAGCGGCATCTGGGGCGCTGCATGGCGATTAACTCACTGGTCGTGGCGGTTTCCAGCGCAGCCGAGCCAACGGTGGCGGCAGCGATACTGTCGATTGCCAGCTGTAAATGGCTGTTCCTGATCAACATCAACGTGCCGCTGGGAATTGTTGCGCTGTGGCTGGTGCTGCGCTTCTTGCCGGATAACAGCCAGAAAGCGAAAACGCAGAAATTCGATGTGCCGAGCGCGTTGATGAATGCGCTGTTTTTTTGGCCTGCGCATCTATGCGCTAACCGGTTTCTCTCAGGGGTAGAGCCATGCGCTGGTACTGGCTGAAGTGGTGGTGCTGGCGATAGTTGGCTGGTTCTTTGTGCAACGTCAGCAGCGCATGGCAGTTCCGTTACTGCCGGTTGATTTGCTACGTATCCCGCTTTCAGCCTGTCGATCTGCACCTCGATCTGCTCCTTCTGCGCACAGATGCTGGCGATGGTTTCATTGCCCTTTTTCCTGCACGTGCTGGGCCGCGATGAAGTCGCCACCTGCCTGCTGTTGACGCCGTGGCCACAGGCAACCATGGTGCTGGCCCCCATTGCAGGGCGGTTGATTGAACGCGTTCACGCTGGTCTGTTGGGCGGACTGGGGCTGGCGCTGTTTGCCGTCGGGCTTTTTCTACTGGCGTTGCTGCCTGCGCAGCCGCAGGACTAGGATATTATCTGGCGCATGGCGCTGTGCGGTGCCGGGTTTGGCCTGTTCCAGTCGCCGAATAACCACACCATTATCTCCTCCGCGCTGCACAACCGCAGCGGCGGTGCCAGCGGAATGCTGGGCACGGCGCGCCTGCTGGGCCAGAGCAGCGGCGCGGCGCTGGTAGCGCTGATGTTCAATAATGTTCGATCAGAGCGGCACGCACGCCTCGCTGATTCTGGCGGGACTCTTCTCCAGCGTTGCTGCACTATTCAGCCTGTCGCGCCTGTCGCAGAAGCGCGCCACGGCGCAGTAATAAAAAAGGCGACTCCATGGAGTCGCCTTTTTACCAGCCTGACAATTATTTCAAATACTGCCCGCTACGCAGCGCTTCGATACGCTTGTCCAGCGGCGGATGTGACATAAACAGTTCGCTCAGCGACTTGTTTTTGCCGTTGATGCAGAACGCCATCATGCTGCCTGGCTCCTGCGGCTCGTAGCTGGTTTTAAGACGCTGCAGCGCGGCGATCATCTTCTCACGCCCAACCAGTTTCGCTGAACCGGCATCAGCATGGAATTCGCGATGGCGCGAAAACCACATGGTGATAATGCTGGCCAGAATGCCGAACACCAGCTCCAGCACCGTTGCCACAGCAAAGTAGACCAGCGGATTGCCGTTGCTGTTCTCTTCACCGTCGCGGTTGCCCGACAGAAAACCTGATGCCACCTGCGCGATAATGCGCGCGATAAAGATAACAAAGGTGTTCACGATGCCCTGAATCAGCGTCATGGTCACCATATCACCATTGGCGATATGCGCGATCTCATGGGCTAATACCGCCTCGGCTTCATCGCTGCTCATGTTCTGCAACAGCCCTGTCGAGACTGCCACCAGTGAAGCGTCGCGGCGCGCGCCGGTTGCAAAGGCGTTAATATCGGGCGCATGGTAAATGGCGACCTGCGGCATCGCGATACCGGCCTGCTGTGCCTGGCGGCCAACGGTCTGCATCAGCCAGCGTTCCGTTTCGTTACGGGGTTGTTCAATCACTTCACCACCGACCGAGCGCAGTGCCATCCACTTCGACATCAGCAGTGAAACAAATGCACCGCCAAAGCCAAACAGGCCTGCCATAATCATCAGGCCCTGAACACTGCTTGACCGGATCCCTGTCAGGCTGAGAATCAGCCCAAAGATCAACATCACAGTTAAGTTGGTCACCAGGAAAAGAGCAATACGCATCATAAACGTTAATATACCTCAGTTGTTCACGCGCTCACTGCGCGCATCCCTATCCTAGGGTCATCACCGCGCATTTCAAGCGACCTTAATCTTTAAGTGCCTAAAAAGACATAACTTTACATTTAGTCATGCTTTCTCTGGCTGAGGCGTTTTACATCGTCTGTTTTGCAGACAGCCGCCAGATTGCAGGCCAAAAAAGCACCGCCGCGCGGTGCTTTAAAACCTTTGCATTACTGCGCAGCAGGAGTAGATGAAGCCGGTTGTGACTTATCCAGCTGTGCCAAGTCGTTGGCGATTCTGACCGTCTCATCGAGGTAAGGATCGGGCTCTTTATAATCCTTCGGCAGATCGTCCAGGCTCTTCAGCGGCTTTTTGCCTTCCGCCTGATAGCGCGCATTGATGCGTTCCAGACGCAGCGCATCATCTTCATGGTTCTCTTTCTCACGCTGTGCCAGATTGAGCGACACGATGTTACGCTTCTCTTTAATTGCATTGAAACGCGCAATATCTTTCATGATGTACTGGAAATCGCGATCTTCAGCGATACGCGCTTCGTGCTGCTTAGTCAGCTGCCCCACCAGCTGCTTCACGTCGCCCGTTTTGCTGTAGGTCGCGGCATTAATGCTGTCCCAGGGAAGCGCGTTATCTTCAAACTTCTCGCCGGTTTCCGCCGCTTCCACACCGGTCAGCATCAGCAGATCTGGCGTGACGCCCTTACGCTGGGTGCTGCCGCCGTTGATGCGGTAGAACTTCTGAATGGTGTACTGCACAGAACCCAGTGCAGGCCACTCCGGACGCAGCATCTGATCGTAGATACGGTTCAACGAGCGGTACTGCTGTACCGTGCCTTTGCCGAACGTCGGCTCGCCGACGATCAGCGCACGGCCATAATCCTGCATGGCAGCCGCGAAGATTTCCGACGCCGAGGCGCTGAAGCGATCTACCAGCACTACCAGCGGGCCTTTGTAGTAGACGACGCAATCGTTGTCTCTGTCTTCACGCACGCGCCCATTATTGTCACGTACCTGCACCACCGGACCGCTGGGAATAAACAGGCCAGAGAGCGAGACGGCTTCGGTCAGCGCGCCGCCGCCGTTGGTGCGCAGATCGATAACCACGCTGTCAACATTCTGCTTTTGCAGTTTCTGCAGCTGCACTTTGACATCATCGGTCAGGCCAACGTAGAAGCCGGGAATATCCAGCACGCCGACTTTCTGTTTGCCAACGTTATGCACGCTCATCTTCACCGCGCGGTCTTCCAAGCGGATCTTTTCACGCTTCAGGGTCACGGTGCGGGGTTTAGTGCCCTTGCCTGCCGGCAGAACTTCGAGGCGCACTTTGCTGCCTTTCAGCCCCTTGATCTTCGCGACGACATCATCAAGACGCCAGCCAATTACATCTTCCATCGGTTTGCCGGGCTGACCGACACCGACGATGCGGTCGCCAACGCTTATCGACTTGCTCTTGGCAGCCGGACCGCCTGCGACCATAGAATTGATCACCGTGTAGTCGTCATCCATCTGCAGCACAGCACCAATACCTTCCAGCGACAGGCTCATTTCGGTGTTGAACTGTTCGGTGTTGCGCGGCGACAGATAGTTGGTATGCGGATCGATTTCATGCGCAAAGGCGTTCATCGCCAACTGGAACACATCTTCGCTGTTGCTCTGCGCCAGGCGGCGGATAGCGAAATTGTAGCGCTTGGTCAGCACGTCGCTAATTTCTTTTTCGTCTTTACCAGTCAGCTTCAGGCTAAGCTGATCGTACTTTACCTTCGCATCCCACAGCGCGTTCAGCTCAGCCTGATCTTTTGGCCAAGGAGCTTTGGCGCGGTCAATGTCGATGGTGTCGTTGCCGGTAAAGCTCATCGGGCGGCTCAGCACGTCGAGCGCGTACTGATAGCGATCAAAACGGCGCTTCTGCGCCAGGTTGTAGAGATCGTAAAACGCGTCCAGTTTGCCGCTGCGCAATTCATCACCGAGCGTAGTTTTTTTGTCGGCGAACTGCGCCACATCTGATGCCAGCAACACATTATGGTTGTAGTCGAGCATATTCAGATAACGGTCGAAAATCTTCGCTGAGAACGCCTGATCGAGGTCGAACTGGCGATAATGAGAGCGGGTAAAGCGAGAAGTCACGCGTTCGCTGACGGTCGCATCCTGCGGATCTTCATGAAGCTGGGGAATCTGATCGGCGCGGGTAATATTCTTTGCGCCAAATGAAGGGCCTGCCAGTAGCAGGCCCGCAATCATACCGATTTTTAACAGGGTGTTCATGCCGGGGTCAGCCTCCGTTTCAGAACTGCAAGTGTTCTGCGCGCACAATCATTGCCATGCCGGAAGCGAGCTGTACCCGAACGCCGTCTTTGGAGACTTCAAGAACGGTTGCGTCCATCGCACTTTTGCCTGCTTTGACTTTGATATTTTGGCCTGGTTGCAAAGTTGAGGTGTCGGTGATGGGGTTCGCCTCCACAGCCGGACGCGGAGCCGGTTTACGATCCTGAGCAGCAGCACGCGGAGCCTGAGGACGCGCTTTACGCGGCGCATCACCTTCAGCAGGTTTGCGCGCGGCAGGACGACGTGGTTCTGCGCCCTCTTCGCCAGCTTCACGTTTCGCTGCTTTCTGTTGTTCGCGCTGCGCCTGAACGCGCGCTTTCGCCTCTTCCAGCTGCTGACGCGCGTGCTGCACATGCTGTTCGTCCAGCACGCTACAGGCATTGCCGTCGAGATCGACACGCGTCGCACCGGCTTTAATGCCGTAGAGATAATGCCAGCTTGAAGTATAGAGACGCAGTGCAGAACGCAGCTGGGTCTTGCTAAGTCTCATTTCGCCTTGAAGGCGCTCTACCAGATCCTGAAAGATTCCGATCTTGAGCGGGCGCGCTTCACCTTCGGCGCCAAAGCAGTTTGGAAAACGTTCCGCCAGAAAGGCGATCACTTCTTTACGGCTATTCAACTTAGGTTGATTTTCCATGAAATTTCCTGATTACAACGGGTTTGCCGACCAGAGCAGGCATGAACAGGCGACATTATAATGACAACATCGCCAAATGCCATGTGATCCAGTCGATTAGCTGTGCGTCAGCTGCAAAAATTTTTCGATGTCGCTTTTCGCCAGCACGTCGCAAAGCCCATCGGTCAGTGCAACCAGCCCTGTTTCATCCTCGCTGTCGAAGCGATTGAACACTATGCTATCGATATCCAGAACGCCCACTACCGTGCCGTTTACTTTCAAAGGAATCACGATCTCGGCATTGCTGGCGGCGTCACAGGCAATATGGCCAGGAAACACATGCACGTCATCAACGCGCTGCACATTATCTTCTGCGATTGCCGTACCGCACACGCCTTTACCTACCCGGATGCGCACGCAGGGAATTTTGCCCTAGAACGGCCGAAGCACCAGCGTATTGGCCTCAGTCAGCAGGTAGAAACCCGCCCAGTTCACGCCGTCGAGGCGTTCGTACACTAGCGCGCTGAAATTACCCATTGCAGCAAGAAACGACGTCTCACCTGTAAGTAAGGCGCGCATATCGCGATTCAGATCGGCGTAGAAGGCAGTTTTGTTCATTGTTTAACCATTACCCTATGAAAATTAATGCTATTAGCCAGCCATTGCCCGCAATGCGATCCCCTTTTTTCCTTACCGGATGTGAAACCGCATCAGTCTGTCTATTGTCCACGCTGCCATGCGCAAATTATCAGCGGACGCGACTGGTCAATGACCCGCCTGACGGTGATGGCCGCGATGATCTTGGTGTTGATGCCGTTCGCTTTTACCCTGCCGCTGGTGGATATTCGCCTGCTCGGCATGCATATTAATGCCAGCCTGCTGGGCGGCGTGATCCAGATGGCGGAACAGGGCAACGTCTTGACTGCCTCAATGGTAGCGTTCTGTACCATCGGCGCACCGGCTGCGCTGGTCGCTGGTATTGGCTATCTGAGCATTGGTCATCGGCTGGGCATGAATCTGCGGCCGGTGCTGCTGATGCTGGAGAAGGTCAAAGAGTGGGTGATGCTCGATATCTGTCTGGTGGGTATCGCGGTCGCCTCGATCAAAGTGCAGGACTACGCCTCGCTGTAGGTCGGCTACGGGCTGGCCGCCTATCTGACGCTCACGTTGCTGAGCCTGCTGACGCTGATCCACCTCAATGTTGAGCAGCTATGGGAACATTTTTATCCGCAGAAGCAGTATGCCTTCGCCCACGCCCGGCTTCAGGTCTGCCTTAACTGCCACAACACCGGCGAGCCAGAGGCGCGCGGCCGCTGCCCGCGCTGCCACTGCCTACAAAAATCCTGGGCGGCGCTGATTGCCTCTATCTGTGCTGCTGATCCCCGCTAACCTGTTGCCCATTTCGGTGGTCGATCTCAACGGTTCGCGGCGCGAGGATACGATTTTTTCCGGCATTCTCGGCTTGGCCTCCGGCAATACCCAGCAATACCCAGGTGGCTGCGGTGGTGTTTATCGCCAGTATTCTGGTGCCGTTTACCAAGGTGCTGGTGATGCTTACGCTACTGTTAAGCATCCACTTCCGCTGCGAGCAAGGGCTTAAAACCCGCATTCGCCTGCTGCGTGTCGTGACCTGGGTTGGCCGCTGGTCAATGCTGGACCTCTTTGTTATTTCATTAACCATGTCGCTGGTCAATCGCGATCAGCTGCTGGCTTTTACCATGGGACCTGCTGCGTTTTACTTTGGCGCAGCGGTGATCCTGACAATTATGGCCGTTGAGTGGCTCGACAGCCGCCTGCTTTGGGATGCACATGCAACAGGAAACGGCGACTACATCGACTAACGCGACGCTGCGCAGCAAACGTAAGGTTTCTCCATTCTGGCTTCTGCCGATTGTCGCGATGCTGATCTCTGGACTAACGTTGAAGAGAGCGGCACGGTGATTACTATTAACTTCCAGTCGGCTGACGGGATAGTGCAGGGACGCACGCCGATCCGCTATCAGGGTGTGGAGGTCGGCACCGTGCAGGGCATTGATCTGAGCGACGATTACCGCACTATTCAGATTAAGGCCAGCATCAAAAGCGATATGAAAGAGGCGCTGCGCGAGAAAACGCAGTTCTGGCTGGTGACGCCGAAAGCCTCTCTGGCGGGCGTATCCGGACTGGATGCGCTGGTGGGCGACAACTATATCGGCATGATGCCGGGCAGCGGCGAGCCGCGCGAAAGCTTTATTGCGCAGGATACCCAGCCGAAGTACCGCGGAAATACTGGCGAACTGCTGGTGCATCTGCACGCGCCGGACCTTGGCGCGCTTAACTCCGGATCGCTGGTCTATTACCGTAAAATTCCGGTAGGCCGCGTTTATGACTACAGCATTAACGGCAATACCGAAGGCGTCACCATTGATGTGCTGATCGAACGCCGCTTCAATAATCTGGTTAAAGCCAACAGCCGCTTCTGGAACGTCTCCGGCATGAACGCCGACGTCAGCCTGAGCGGCGCGAAGGTCGAGCTGGAGAGCTTGGCGGCGCTGGTCAATGGCGCTATCGCCTTTGACTCACCAGAATATTCTCCACAGGCGAAAACCGACCAGAACTATAAGCTCTATCCCCACCTGGCGCGCAGCCAGCGCGGCGTGGTAGTTAGCCTCGATCTGCAGAATGGCGATAACCTGAAAGCTAACCGTACGCCGCTGATGTATCAGGGACTGGAGGTCGGTACGTTGACTCAGCTGAACCTGCAAAACGGCGGCAAAGTCACGGGCGAACTGACGCCGGTTCCCTAGTGCGCGGAAGGCTTCTGGATTGAGCGCGACGATCAGAGCCTGCCGCTGGGCAGCGTGGCGGAACATCTAAGCGTGCTGTTTTACATTCAGGAAGCCAGCTAAATGCTGCCAGTCAGTGCGCTGTTCGACGCCGCGCCCGACGCTCAGCGGGTCATGGATATGGCAGCGGCACCCGGCTCGAAAACCACGCAAATGGCGGCGCGCATGGATAACCAGGGCGCGATCCTTGCCAACGAGTTCTCTTCCAGTCGCGTTAAAGTGCTGCATGCAAACATCAGCCGCTGTGGCGTCAGCAACGTGGCGCTGACCCATTTTGACGCGCGCGTTTTCGGGCCCGCCCTGCCGGAACGCTTTGACGCCGTGCTGCTTGATGCGCCCTGCTCTAGCGAAGGGGTCATCCGTAAAGATCCCGACGCGCTGAAAAACTGGACGCTGGGCAGTACCGAAGCTATTGCCGCTACCCAGTGCGATTTGATCGACAGTGCTAGTGCTTTCCACGCGCTCAAGCCGGGCGGAGTGATGGTTTATTCAACCTGTACGCTAAACCGGGTTGAGAACCAGCAAGTCATCGCCTGGCTGCTGGCGCAATACCCGCAGGCGGTGGAAATTCTCGCCCTTGAGGGCCTCTTTGCTGACGCCGCACAGGCATTGACGCCGGAAGGGTTCTTACATGTGTTCCCACAGCTTTTCGACAGTGAAGGCTTCTTTATCGCGCGGCTGCGCAAAACCGCTTCGGTACCGCCGCTGCCTCAGCCCAACTATAAGCTGGGCAAACTACCTTTCTCGCCGTTGAATAAAAAGCAGGCGGCAGAGATTGCTCAGGCGTCGTCGTCGGTCTGCCTGCACTCGGATGACGAACTCACGCTGTGGCAACGCGACAAAGAGATCTGGCTGTTTCCGGCATAGATTACGCCGCTGCTTAACAACGTTCGCTTTTCTCGGATTGGGCTGAAGCTGGCAGATACTTTTGCAAAAGGCTATCGCTGGCAGCATGAAGCGGTGATTGCGCTGGCGCAACCAGATGCAAAACGGGCATTTGAATTAACCGCCGACGAGGCGCTGGAGTGGTATCGCGGCCGGGATATTTTCCTGACGTGCCGCCACAGCAGGATGAAATGATTGTCACTTATCAGCAGCAGCGAATTGGGCTGGCGAAACGCGTCGGCAGCCGTATTAAAAACAGCTACCCGCGTGAACCGGTGCGCGACGGCCGCCTGTTCCGCTGCGTTTTTACTGCAATTGCACTAACGTCAACCGGTTGCCGAATACCGCGCCGGTATCGATGTAGTGCAGATTGCCCGTTTCCAGCTGCTGCAGCGGCGTATGGCCAAAGTAAAAATCATCCGCGCCGCCTATTTTTCGGCGCATCGCCAGATTGCAGCCGGGTAATGCGCTCCCGATTCCACACCACCTGATGCAGTCGACCTGCTGTTCCCATGCATAGCGTTCTGCTGGGTAGTCAGCATGCGCCACAATCAGAATACGATCCGCCAGCTGGAGATGCAGGATCAGCGGCAGGCGGGTGAGCTTTTTAAGCGCATGGCGTGCTGCGATCAGTTGTGCGCCCTTGAGCTTATAAAACCAGTCACCGCCGTTCATCATCCACAACAGTGGTTCGTGACAGTGTAATGCATCCAGCGCCATCTCTTCGTGATATCCTCGTACACAGCGGAACCATGGCTCCTCCATTAGCACTACGCAGCCCGGGCTGTCGGGCCCACGGTCGATTAAATCGCCGACCGAAATCAGCAAATCGCTTTGCTTATCAAAGCCCTTTTCCAGCAGCAAAGCATCAAGCTGACTGCGACTACCGTGCAGATCGCCTACAATCCATATGCTTTGCCAGTTTTCACCGTTCAGATATTGGTAGTGCATTATCATCCCGCTTGTTAACGACAGGTTTATTTATCGCGGGTTAAAGTATAGCCGGTCACATCTTCAGGGAGGCGTGATGAATAGCCGGAAACAATTTATTAGCATGCTGGTGATTATCTTCATTGGCAGTTTACTGCTGCTGGAGTCGCTGGCGCCCCTCGTACATCTTCTTTTTGTGGGCTAATGTCACCTGAGCATAATGCTGTATATTTGCTTCTCAGATTTTTCGTAAAAGTAGAGTGAATAAGCGCCATAAACTGCCGATTACTGTTTAGATATCAGGATGTTTCTTACTTACGAAACTGCGCTAGTGTGAGATCTCAGCCCGTCCACGTATGTGGAGCAGATACACACAGCAAAGGAGGGAGGGATGGCTGATAACCTCCGTCAGGAGAATAAAAAATGGTCGTTGATACGCTTGATGACGTTAGTTTTAACCTTGATTCTATCGAAAACGCAGCATTAGAAATCTGTAAAACCAAAGGTATGCTGGGCATGCTGTTGGCTTCAGTATCAACAGAGATTCAGCAATCTTATTTTCAACTGTTACGCGAGTCTGGCTTCGATGACGAACTGGTCTGGCTGCAGCAGGTGCTTGATACCAAATGAGTGACTCAGTTAACCCCAGCGCCCGCTGGGGTTTTTATTTTTAGGCGGGAAAACACCTGTTTCTCTACTCAGCGTTACCAGTTTAAAAAATATTTTTTCTCAACTCCAGTTTATAGTGGCATCAACTGCCTGTTCAGCTGCTAATTTAATACTTCATTTTCCAGAAGCCAAATAACGCTGAACGTGGAATAAGGAAAATTAATTACTCTGGGCAAACTGATATGACGTCCCTGTCAGGCCAAATATCTCACCGCCATTTTTCTACGGTTCGCAACTGGATATATAGCTCTGACGTTAATCAGTGGCACAGGTCCTTCCGTGAACAGGTTGCGATTAAGGTTTTAACGCTGGCGGCACGGTGCCGGAGAGCTCTTGCTCACTCTGCGCGCCTGAACCTAGACGGGCATAGCCCAGCTGCTGCTCATCGCCCAGCAGATCCGGTTTCTCTATTCGCGGTGAACTGGCCTTTACCGTCAAACGACGGGCCTTCACTCCAGCGCCCTTTCGGTAACGGCTTATCGAGGAGGTGTTGAGCGCGTAGTAAGCATGCTTATGCGCATCTTCGGTCTGCGGGAAGCTAGCTGTTCGGAACAGGCAGTGACGCGCTCAGGCCGCCCTGATCTTCAATCACCGCCAGCCACTGCTGCTGATGCATGATGTCGCGCGCAATCAGGAAGGAGAGGAAATCTTTCATGCCGGTATCTTCAGTCAGGTTGTAGAGGCGTGTCGCCAGTACACGACCGGTGACCTCCGCAGCCACGTTAGAAAGCATATCGGCAGCCACGTTGCCCGACGCGTAGATATGGCTCGTATAAAATGACCACCGGGTCTTTGGCCGATACTTCCTGATATGACAGCGGTGCGCCTTCCAGGTTTAGCGCCACAGCGTGCACCAGCATCTCAATGTCCGCCAGCTCTTCGGTCGCAGTTGAGATCAGCAGATCGCGGATACGCGCATCGCCGCACGCGGCCCATGGCCTGGAAGAAGTACTGCATCGCCACACATATTTCCCCTTCAACGCCGCCAATCGCCTGTTGTAATAACATGGCGAATTCCGGGTCCGGTTTATCGACGCGAACGGGATATTGAAGTTTTGAAGAATGGTGGAACATAATTATCTCCTGGCTTTTTACAAGAATAAGCCAGACAAGCCTGGAAGAGGTTTCTGAAAAAGGAAAGCGTGACCGCAACATTTGGGCCGAAATATAAGCGGCAGAAATCCTGGGCTTGCCAGTTATATGAACCAGTTAGCGGAGATAAAATAATAATGGCATTTTGCCGCTGGGCTTTTATATCAAACTAATAAGCCATAAAGTTTATAAGGTAAATTAATGCGCTGTGCCAGCAAAATGACTGACCTTATTTCCTGCCATTATTTCCGCACGTCCGGCGTTATAACCGAACCGCTTAATAGCATGCGGATACCCAGCCCAATCATTACTACACCGGTGAAACGCTCTTGCCACTTCAAAAAGCCCGGATGCTTGCCTGACCAGTTGCCAAGGGTTCCAGACGCCATTGCGACAGAGCCGAGCAGCAACAGTTGAATCCAGACAGCCAGGCATGAACCACCGCAACCAGACCAAGAACTAAAAAGGCCACCTGAACAAAGCCTGCAACAAAAACGTTTCCCAACACCGTTAGCAGCGCGATGCTTCTGCCTTGCCCGATGCCTCGAGCAATAGTCAGCACTATGTCTGGGCCTGGCTATATTTCGAGCAGGGCAAATGCTACTAAAAAGGTAAGGAGGTTTCAGCTGAGGGCATGGGGTTTGCGCTTGAAGAATGAGTAAAGGCTAATCGACCTCAAACGGTTATGCCTTCCTATAACTAGCTATTGGTCGAGTACAAATAAATAAAAACCCACTGTCGAGTGGGTTTATTATATTCAGGTATATTTCAATCTGGCCTTACGCTCCTGCATACCCATACCGTGGTGGTGACGCTGGTTTCCACACATCCAGCATGAACACAGACAGGGCGTCTGGAAAATTCACCCTGTTCCTACAGATGTCGCTGAACCCGCCGCATTATTATAACGTTGACGTCTCGCTTTTAGACGTTTTGCATGGTGCCGACGAACGGCACGTTTTTGTTTTTCATGTCTGAACCCCTTTATTTCAGAGGTGGCCACACCTTCAGTGCGGCCACAGTATCGGGTATTCAGAATGAATATGTGCTCGATATGCCTTCATTGTCAATAAAATCCTTATCCCCTTGATTTGAAAGGCTTTTACCCTGCTGGGTTTATCCTTAATGAACGATAGTTTCAATAACTTTGTCCTAGAGGATCTGTCTTTGCTTTGCAGTGCATGGCTCTCACCAGATGCGCTATTGAGACAGACGCTATATTCAGCCTTTAAAGTTTTGAACATCCAAGTGCCCAAGAGAATCAATATTACATCAAAAATTTCTATGCCGGGCTGTTCGGCGGTAAATATCATTATTATGCCAGCAATGGCCATTAAAAAAGCAGGAAATTTATATTTTTCGCTTTTATTTATTTTAAATAAGCCGGACCTAAGGCTAAATATTGCGGAACAGAAACAGTATTGTTTCTATGAACAAAGCAGCAGGAGAAAGCAAAGATTTAAGATCAATATGTTAGTGATGCTGGAGAGTTTTCAAATAAATAAACAAAAAAAGACCGAATACGATTCCTGTATTCGGTCCAGGAAAATGGCTCTTTAAGAGCCGTGCGCTAAAAGTTGGCATTAATGCAGGCAATGACGCCTTGCAACTTAAGGTTAGACTACGTCTGTGGAAATGCCAGCAAACAGCCAGGCTGGCAGAATCCGCAGCAGCAGATAGTGATCCTGACGGCATAATCAGCGAAGGGAGGCGGGAAAACCGATCGCGCCGTGTAAGGAATTATTTATCGCACAGCGCTTGGGTGCGCTCAATAATCGGCTGTAGGCTCATCATCTGACCGGGATGCGCTTTATCTTCCGCCTGAATAACTGAGATTGGCTGCGCTTTCACCTGACCAGACTGCATGCGCGCTTCGGCTTTATCGTTGAGCGGGTATTGCATTAGCGTGCTGGGATTAATGGCAAACAGCGAACCATCTTTCTCGCAGGTCAGCATCACCTCTTCACGGCTGAATGGCCACGCCACCTTACCCACTTCGAAACGGCTCACGGTTATAATCTGCGCCGCCAGCGCCTGGCCGCAGACAGTTAATAACAGCATTGCGGGGATCACTTTCTTCAGCAAAATAGCCTACTTTTTACTCAGTCAAAACGGGGCAAACTCAGGCCGGCGACAGCGTGGCAAAAACGCTGACCAGGCCAACCACAACGCATGCCAGCAGCAGTTCAAGCTGCGTCATGCGGATAAAATGTTGCTGCGCGCCCTGTCCCGCCAGGCGAAAACGCGGCACCAGCAGGTAACGGTTGATCAGGGCAATACCGACCATCAATCCCACAGCACCACCTTTACCGCTAACAGCTCGCTGTAAAGCGAGCTATAGCGCGAAAAGCGCATCTATGGCGCGGATAGCATCGCTGCGGCGCTCTATCTGCCGCGCCTCACGCATCAGTAAAGGCAACAAACCGCCCGCCCAGAAGGCGGCAGCGATCAGATGCAGGGCGTGATTAAACTCTTGCAACATGCCCGGCACGCCTTCGTGCATCGCCGCATGTCCAGGTTAATGCCATACAGGCCAACTGCAATAGCGCACCGATCAGCCACGCCTGCTGGCGAAGTTCGTTGTGCAGCAGACTCGCCAGCAGCGTGATCCCGGCAAGCCCGGTTTCCCACTGCCACACCGCGCCAAAGCGCGTGCTCAGCACGGCCAGCCAAATCTCACTATCTTTCAGGTTGTGCCAGTCGCCACTAATCAGCACCAGCTGCGTCGCCAGCATCAACAGCGCACTCAGCAGCGCCAGCCAGACGCAGCCCGACATCAGAACATGCAGGCGTGGGGCCAGCACGGGCCGATAGCGGCGCGGCGCAAGCAGCACGGTATAAACTGCGCTGCCCGCCAGCAGCATAACGGCGGCAAAATGCAGCGCGCGCAGCAGGATCCAGAGCGACTCCACAGCTTACTTCACGCTAAAGCGTTAGCTGCCCTAGGTTTTATGACCATTAACTGAAAGCACATGCCAGTTGACCTGATAGTCACCTGCGGCCAGCGGCGCTTTCAGGGGAACAATCAGGCGGCTGTGCAGCCCGGTATCCAGCTGCGCTTTCTCGCTGGCAATCGTCTGTTGATGTGAATCAAGGAGCGTCACGCCGCTAAAAGCCGGTTCCACATCTTCGGTAAAGCTCAGGGTCAGCGCCTGCGGTGAGGCGGCGACCTCGGCTTTGGCAGCCGGTTGAGACGATTTAAGGTGAGCGTGCGCCAGTGCCGGCTGGCTGATCAGCCATAGCGAGGCGGAAAGCAGCGCGGCAGCGCCTGTTAAAATCGTTCTTTTCTACATGGGATGATCCTTTTAGCCACCGCATAATGGCAAACGTAGCGCAAGGATACGCCGAGGCTTTTCAGGTGTCGAGGGCCAGCAATGCTATCCTTTGCCCTTGATTCAGACGGGGATAAGCTTTATTTTTGCCCCCTGTCTTCAGGAGATCCCTATGAGTCAAAACTTCGCCCTGCTTTCTCAGGAAGAGAAAGATAAAGTCAATGTGGAACTGGCCGCTGCGGGCGTGGCGTTCAAAGAGCGCTACAACATGCCGGTAGTGGCTGAAATGGTTGAGTATGAACAGCCAGCAGCACTCCGCGACTGGTTCCGCCAGCGTCTGATGCACTACCGCCAGGCCTCGCTGAATTTTTCTCGCCTGCCTTACGAACCCAAACAGAAGTAAATCATGCTACGCGTAATTGATACCGAAACCTGCGGGCTGCAAGGCGGCGTGGTGGAAGTGGCGTCGGTTGATATCATTGACGGCCAGATCGTTAATCCTATGAGCGACCTGATCCTGCCGGATCGACCCATTAGCCGCCAGGCGATGGCCGTGCACCGCATCACTGAAGCGATGGTGGTAGGCAAACCGACTATTGAAGAGGCGATCGGCCGCTATCATGGCAGCGCCTTTTATGTCGCCCATAACGCCAGCTTCGATCGCCGTATGCTGCCGGAGATGCACGGTGACTGGATCTGCACCATGATGCTGTCGCGCAAGCTATGGCCCGGCATTAAATATAGCAATCAGGCGCTGCGTCATAGCCTCAAGCTGGAGGTCACGCCGCCAGCCAACCTATACGCGCACCGTGCTTTATACGACTGTTATGTTACCGCAGCGTTGCTGATCCGCATTATGGAGATCTCTGGCTGGGATGCGGTACAGATGGCCCAGCACTGTCGGCCCGCCAGCGTGGCGGGCGACGTGCTGCCGTTCGGTAAGTATCGCGGGCAAACCGTTGCCGCTATTGCGCGTAAAGATCCGCGCTACCTGCGCTGGGTGCTGGAAAACATGCGCGATCTGCGCCCGCCGTTGCGGCAGGCGCTACGCAAATATCTCAGCGACGATCAGTAATCGCGCTGCGGCGGCAGGCTGCCCTGCGCCAGCGCGATCCCTTCATAGGATTTGTAACTCCCTGATTTACTGCCGTGGCCGGAACCCATATCCGTGCAGAGCATGAGCAGATTGTTTTTGGTCTTCAGCGCACGCAGTTTTGCCACCCATTTCGCAGGCTCCCAGTATTGAACCTGCGAATCGTGCAGACCGGTCGTCACCAGCATATGCGGGTAGGCTTTCGCCGCCACGTTGTCATAGGGGCTGTACTGGCGGATTATAGCCGTAATAGTCCGCGTCGTTGGGGTTGCCCCACTCGTCATACTCGCCGGTCGTCAACGGGATCGACTCATCGAGCATGGTGGTGACCACATCGACAAAAGGTACCTGCGCCACCACGCCGTGATAAAGCTCTGGTGCCATATTGATCACCGCGCCCATTAGTAGCCTACCCGCGCTTCCGCCCATCGCATAGAGATGTCCAGGCTGGCCGAAGCCTTTTTTGACCAGCGCTTGGGTCACGTCGATAAAATCAGTGAAGCTGTTCATTTTGTTGAACAGCCTGCCGCCGTCATACCAGCGCTGCCCCAGTTCGCCGCCGCCGCGCACATTAATCAGCGCATAGACGAACCCGCGATCCAGCAGGCTGAGACGGCTGACGCTGAAGTCTGCCTCCATATTGCTGCCATACGTGCCATAGCCATAAACCAGCATGGGGTTTTTGCCGGGCTGATAGTGTTTGCGGTGATAGACCAGCGATACTGGCACTTCGGTACCGTCACGCACCGTAATCCAGTGATGTTCGCTTTTATAATTTTCCGGATCGAAATTGCCTACCGCACTCTGCTTTAAGGATGCGCCGTTCGCCCGTATCCATATCCAGCTCAAACAGCGTGGTCGGCGTGGTCACCGAGCCGTAGCCATAGCGCAGCTTGCTGGTTTCCGGCGAGGGGTTGAACGCCAGCCAGGTGACATAGGTTGGATCGTCAAAGGCGGTGCCGGTGTCCTCTCCGGTTTGCCAGTGGATCTGCCGCAGGCTGGTGAGGCCGCGCTGGCGCTCTTCCACCACCAGCCAGTCACGGAAGAGCTGGAAATCTGCCACTACAACATGGTAACGCGGCTTGATCAGCGTTTCCCAGTGCGACTCATTCAGCCAGCGCGTGCGGTAGAGCCCGAAGTTTTTTCCTTCACGGTTCGAGCGGATATAAAACTGATGCTCATAGTGATCCAGGCTTTATTCATGATCTTTGCGACGCGGCAGGAAGATCTGCGGCGTGGCTTCAGGGAATCCGGCATCGATCAGCTGGATCTCGCTGGTATTGGTGCTGAAAAGCGCGATCAGGATGAACTGATCCGACGTCGTCTTATGCACGCTGAGATGATAGGTATCATCCTGCTCTTCATAGAGCAGTTGATCGTCACTTTGCGGCGTACCCAGCTCGTGATGCCAGACCTGATAAGGCAGCAACGTCTGTTCATGCTTGCGTACGTAGTAGAGCGTGCGTGAGTCATTGGCCCAGGCAAAGCTGGACGAGGCGTTGTTCAAGACTTCAGGGTACCAGCTGCCCTTCTCCAGACAGCGGAAACGGATACCGTACTGTCGCCGGGAAACAAAATCTTCCGCCAGCGCCATCACTTTATTATCGGGGCTGACGTTGAGCGAGCCCATGGTATAGAACTCGCTGTGCGATGCGCGCTGGTTTGCATCCAGCAGCAGCGTCCACTCATCGGTCATCGCGCACTCGGCGGGCTGGCGATAGTAGGCGGCATATTCATTGCCGCTCTCATAGCGGCTCTGGTAGCGATAGCCTTTATGCACATAATGCACCGAGTGGTCCTGCGGCAGCAGGCGATCGACAATCTCTTTCAGCACCCGGTTCTGTAGCGGCTGCTGGGTCGCCATGATCTGCTTGCCGTAGTTATTCTCGGCGCGCAGATAGTCCAGCACATCTTCATTCTCGCGCTTATCGTCGCGTAGCCAGTAATAATCATCCACGCGCGTGTCGCCGTGGAGAGTCATTTCGTGAGGAATTTTCTTTGCTATGGAGGCCTGCATGCGGTGTCTCCCTGTTATAAATATCCTTTAAGGGTGGCATAAGGTCGCGGGGAAGCCAAATTTTTGTGCGTAACACCTTGTTATTGCGGCCGCGCGAAGCGGCCGCAGACCGTTTATTCCACGGTTAGCTGCGCTTTTTGCGTACGCAGATCGTTTTCGATGCCGTCGCGCACGTTCTGCGGTATCTTCAGCGCATCGCCCAGCGCCTTAAGATAGCTGCGCTGCATGAAGTGATCGACGTCGATGGCGGCAAAACTGAGAAAGTAGAGTTCCAGCGCTTCATCTTCGTTTTTAACATCGGCCGCCAGCCAGCCGGGATCGAGAGGACTGTTAATCGCTTTCAGGATCAGCGCCTCGCCTCCTGGCCATAGACCGCCTCATGAATGCTGCCTTCAATGGCGGCGCGCTCTTGGTCGTCAATATGCCCGTCGCTTTTAGCCGCGAACACCAACGCCGTCACCAGACGCCCAGCGCGCTGATCTACCGGGGTCTGCAACTCGCCGAAGCCGGCCTCATTCTGGTGCGTCTCGGGCACGCGCTGCTTGTATTTGTTCCACAGCACCGCGCCAGCCGCCGCGCCGCCACCAATGATTAGCGCCTTGCCGCCATATTCGGTCAGCAGCTTGCGCGACTTCTTGCTGGCGATCAGCATTCCCGCTAAGCCTCCCAGCACGCCGGGTGCCAGCATACCGGTTAAACCTCCGTTGTTGCCGCCGTGACTTTTCTTCGTCAGCAGCGATTGTAGCTGTTGCAACAAATTGTTCATCGTTCACTCCTTTATTCATCGATAAGGGCTCTACTCTGCCCGAATGGACGTCAGTAAACGTCAAGCAGACAAAAGAGAGGCAAAGCGTCAGATAGTGAGAACGCAAACGTTTTCGTTTATTGCGCGCGCATTTTGACTACAGGTGAAATTATGACGACTCTTGGAACTGCGCTGCTTCCGGCTGCGACGCGTGTCATGCTGTTAGGCTCGGGTGAGCTGGGTAAAGAAGTGGCGCTGGATTGCCAGCGGCTCGGTGTATCTCGGTGTATAAGTAATTGCCGTAGACCGCTATGCCGATGCGCCTGCCATGCATGTGGCGCACCGTAGCTATGTAATTAATATGCTGGACGGCGAGGCGCTGGCCGCGCTGATCGCGCAGGAAAAACCTGACTACGTTGTGCCAGAAATCGAAGCGATAGCCACCGAGAAACTGGTTGAGCAGCAGCAGGGCCAGCGCGTCGTGCCGACTGCGCGCGCTGCGCGTCTGACCATGAACCGTGAAGGGATCCGCCGCCTGGCCGCTGAAGAGCTGTCGCTGCCCACCTCAAGCTACCGCTTCGCCGACAGCAAGGCCAGCTTCGTGGCGGCAGCCGATGAGATCGGTTTTCCCTGTATTGTTAAGCCCGTGATGAGCTCCTCAGGTAAAGGCCAGAGCTTTATCCGAAAAGCCAGCTAGCTCGACAGCGCGTGGGAGTATGCCCAGCAAGGCGGACGCGCTGGCGCAGGCAGCGTCATTGTTGGAGGGCGTGGTGAATTTTGATTTCGAAATTACGCTGCTGACCGTTAGCGCGGTTGACGGCCTGCACTTCTGTGCGCCGATTGGCCATCGTCAGGAAGATGGCGACTACCGCGAATCCTGGCAGCCGCAGCAGATGAGCGAGCTGGCATTGCAACGCGCGCAGGAGATTGCCGGTGACGTTGTGAAGGCGCTGGGCGGCTATGGGCTGTTTGGCGTCGAACTGTTTGTCTGCGGCGATGAGGTGATCTTTAGCGAATGTCGCCCCGTCCGCACGATACCGGCATGGTGACCTTGATTTCGCAGGATCTCTCCGAGTTCGCGCTGCACGTACGCGCCTTCCTCGGTCTGCCGGTTGGCGGCATTCGCCAGTACGGGCCATCGGCGGTGATCCTGCCACAGCTGAACAGCCAGAACGTGCAGTTTGTTAATGTGGGAGCGGCGCTGGGCGCGGGACTTCAGCTACGTCTGTTCGGCAAGCCGGAAATCGCCGGTTCACGCCGTCTTGGCGTTGCGCTGGCGAGCGGTGAAAGCGTGGATGATGCTGTTGCGCGCGCGATTGCCAGCGCTGCGGCGGTAAAAGTAGAAGGTTGAAGATAAGGCGGTGAGCGCCCTGCTTACCGCTTACTGTTATTTCGCGCCTTCAACCGCTTCACGCGCCAGGCGCTCCCAGTTGCCTGATTCCAGCGCGTCGTTCGGCACCAGCTAGGAGCCGCCAATGCAGAGCACGCTTTTCAGCGCCAGATAGTCACGGTAGTTGGCAGGTGAAATGCCACCGGTTGGGCAGAAGCGCACCTGCGGGAAAGGACCACCGATCGCCTGGAGCGCCTTCACGCCGCCATTCGCCTCTGCGGGGAAGAATTTAAACTCGCGCAGGCCATAATCCATACCGTTCATCAGTTCGGACACGGTGCTGATCCCTGGAATCAAGGGTACCGTGCCTTCGACTGCGGCCTTAAGCAGCGGTTCAGTAATGCCAGGGCTGATAACAAACCTGCGCGCCCGCTTCGGTCACTTCCTGTAGCTGCTGGGTATTGATCACCGTACCTGCACCTACGATGGCATCCGGCACCTCTTTGATCATCAGGCGGCGTCCATCGCCACAGGCGTGCGCAGCGTCACTTCGAGCGCGCGAACGCCGCCGGCCGCCGGCGCTTTCGCCATCGGCACCGCATGTTCCAGCTTGTTCACCACGATCACCGGCACCACAGGTCCAGTTGTCAGAATCTTTTCAGCACTTGTCTTCCAGTTCTTGATCAGTTCCCCTTGCTTATCCATACCGGCGACTGCCGCGCGGCACGCCATCAAATGCATCACTACCATACAGGATTGACTTCAGGATCGTCTATCCGCCATCGCATATTTTTGAAACTGCGGTTCATTTTCCCGTGTAAGGGCACAAAAAAGCCCGCACGCGACAGGCTTTTTTCAGCATTATTCGAACTCGTTCCAGGAGCGGCCGTCGCGCGTGATCATCGCCACATACGCCACCGGTCCCCAGGTGCCCGCCTGATACGGCTTAGACGAGTCGCCGTCAGCGGCCCAGGCATCGATAATGGAGTCGACGTAGGTCCATGCGGCTTCTACCTCATCGCGGCGCACAAACAGTGCCTGGATGCCGCGCATGGTCTCCAGCAGCAGGCGCTCATAGGCATCCGCCAGGTGTGACTGGTTGAACGTCTCGGAATAGCTCAGATCCAGCTTGGTGGTTTGCAGCTTGTGCTTGTGGTCAAGACCTGGAACCTTGTTGAGGATCTCGATATCCACGCCTTCGTCCGGCTGCAGACGAATGGTCAGCTTGTTGTGCGGCAGCTCGGAATAGGAGTCTTTGAACAGGTTCATCTCTGGATTCTTGAAGTAAACAACGACTTCAGAACACTTGGTCGGCAGACGCTTGCCGGTACGCAGGTAGAACGGCACGCCCGCCCAGCGCCAGTTGTCGATATCGACGCGGATGGCAACTAAAGTTTCAGTAGCGCTCGACTTATTCGCACCCTCTTCTTCCAGATAGCCCGGCACTTTTTTGCCCTGCACAAAGCCGGCGGTGTACTGGCCGCGTACCGTTTTGTCGCGCACGTTGGTCTGATCGATGCGACGCAGCGAGCGCAGCACTTTCACTTTTTCATCGCGAATGGCGTCAGCGCTGAGATCGGACGGCGGTGACATGGCGATCATCGTCAGGATCTGCAGCAGGTGGTTCTGGATCATGTCGCGCATCTGGCCCGCCTGATCGAAGTAGCCCCAGCGGCCTTCGATACCGACCTCTTCGGCCACGGTGATCTGTACGTGGTCGATGGTGCGGTTGTCCCAGTTGTTAACAAAGATAGAGTTGGCGAAACGCAGCGCCAGCAGGTTCAGCACCGTCTCTTTGCCGAGATAGTGGTCGATACGGAACACCTGGCTCTCTTCAAAGAACTCGCCAACCGCATCGTTGATCTCTTTCGATGTTTCCAGAGAGGTGCCGAGCGGCTTCTCCATTACCACGCGCGCCGGTTTGGCATTCAGCTTCGCTGAACCCAAGCCCTTACAGATCGCGCCAAAGGTGCTTGGCGGCATCGCGAAGTAGTTAATGGTGGTGCGCTTATCCTGATCAAGCATTTTGCCCAGTTTCGGGAAATGGGAAGTATCGTTAACGTCGAGGTTGCAGAAGTCGAGACGGCTGCTGAGTTTATCACACAGCGCTTCGTCAATCTTCTCCTTCATAAAGGTTTCCAGCGCTTCACGTACCACTTTGGTATAGGCTGCTTTATCCCATTCAGCGCGCCCCACGCCAATGATGCGCGTTTCCTCGTGGATCTGTCCCGCTTTTTCCAGCTGATACAGTGAAGGCAACAGTTTCCGGCGTGCAAGATCGCCTTTGGCACCGAATATCACCAGATCGCATGCCTGGGCTGTTTGTTTTACCGCCATTTTCCTCTCCTCGTTGCAGGATGATCCCGCTGGAGTTTGCATCATCATCCATCGGGTCCATGTTGTAATTTTCTTTCAGCACAATGTACTTATTTCAGAAGGTCAGGTAAACCGACTCTATGCTGGTCCGCAGAGTTAACTCTGTACGGAATAAAGCGTGCCGATGTGTTACTGCGTGCGTTTTGCCCAATTTAGTGTTGCTGCCAATGTCTGGCAAAATCTAACCCGGTTCAAATTATAACAAAAACTTTCACTGCCAACTTACCCGCACTTGCGCGTAGTCATGGCGAACAGGGTATATTCACGCTTTTATGCCCGCTGTGCCAGCCATTGCTGGCATCGACAAAAGTGATAATGGTCATCAGGTTATGAATATGCTGAAAAAAATCGAGGCGCAGTTAAAGGCGCTCAGCAAATCCGAAAGGAAGATCGCCGTGCAGATCCTTGCCGCACCGCAGGAGGCGATGCATTCCAGCATCGCCCGGCTGGCGCGCGCCGCTGACGTCAGCGAACCACAGTAAACCGTTTCTGTCACCAGCTAGGCACGCGTGGCTTTCCCGACTTCAAGCTTCAACTGGCGCAGAGTCTGGCAAAGAGTCACAGCTGGGTCAGCGGCGTCGTCGGGGAAGATGACGATATTGAGAGCTATAGCGATAAGATTTTCGATTCGGCGCTGGCGGGTTTACAGCGCGTGCGCAATCAGCTTGATTTAGCCGTCGTGCGTGAAGCGGTAATGGCTCTTTCGCAGGCGCGGAAGGTGGCGTTCTTCGGCCTCGGCGCGTCAGCGGTGGTGGCGCATGATGCCTTCAATAAGTTTCTACGTTTTAATCTGCCCGTGGTCTGGTCAGAAGATATTTTGATCCAGTGCATGAGTTGTATAAATAGTCATTCGGACGACGTTTTTGTTTTAATTTCACACACTGGCCGTACAAAAAATATGGTAGAACTGACTCGCTTGGCCGGTGTAAACGGTTCCACCGTGATAGCCATCACGTCCCCTGCTTCGCCACTGGCTGACGTTGCCACACTGACATTAACGCTTGATGTTCCAGAAGATACCGACGTCTATCTGCCGATGGTTTCCCGTCTGACGCAATTAACCGTTATCGATGTGCTGGCAACCGGGTTCATTCTCGAACGCGGCGGCGCATTCCGGAAAAATCTGAAACGGGTGAAAGAGGCTTTAAAAGATTCACGTTTCGATAAACACATCACCACGGAAAATGCAGCGCAGCAAAAAATTAACATCACATTCACAATGTGAGTCGTATCACAGGCTGTCCTTCAGTTAGAATAATAACCACGCCCTGTCGACTTTGGGGATACGCAAATTTGTCAACGGAGTCCTTCATGTCAAGACGTCTCAGAAGAACCAAAATCGTTACAACCCTCGGCCCGGCTACTGACCGGGATAATAATCTGGAAAAAATCATTTCCGCAGGCGCAAACGTTGTTCGACTCAACTTCTCTCACGGCACACCGGAAGATCATCAGCTGCGCGCGAATAAAGTCTGCGAAATCGCGGCGAAGCTGGGCCGTCACGTCGCTATTCTGGGCGACCTGCAGGGACCGAAAATTCGTGTCTCAACCTTTAAAGAGGGCAAAGTTTTCCTCAATGTGGGCGACCGTTTCGTGCTCGACGCCAGCCTGAGCAAAGGCGAAGGCGATAAAGAACGCGTCGGCATCGACTATAAAGGCCTGCCGGAAGATGTGGTGCCGGGTGATATTCTGCTGCTCGACGATAGCCGCGTGCAGCTGAAAGTGCTGGAAGTTCAGGGCATGAAAGTATTCACCGAAGTGACCGTTGGGGGCCCGCTCTCCAACAACAAAGGTATCAACAAACTTGGCGGCGGCCTGTCGGCAGAAGCGCTGACCGAGAAAGATAAAGCGGACATTATTACCGCCGCTAAAATAGGCGTCGATTATCTGGCAGTCTCTTTCCCGCGCAGCGGCGAAGATATGAACTATGCACGCCGCCTGGCGCGCGAAGCGGGCTGTGAAGCGCAGCTGGTGGCGAAAGTAGAGCGCGCCGAAGCGGTCGCTACGCAGGAAGCGATGGATGACATTATTCTCGCGTCCGACGTGGTGATGGTTGCGCGCGGCGACCTAGGCGTTGAGATTGGCGATCCTGAGCTGGTCGGCATTCAAAAGGAGTTGATCCGCCGTGCACGCCAGCTAAACCGCACCATCATCACCGCGACGCAAATGATGGAGTCGATGATTACCAATCCGATGCCAACACGTGCCGAAGTGATGGACGTGGCTAACGCCGTACTGGATGGTACTGACGCCGTTATGCTGTCAGCGGAAACGGCTGCTGGTCAGTATCCAGCCGAAACCGTTTCTGCCATGGCAAAAGTGTGCCTAGGCGCGGAGAAGATCCCGAGTGTTAACGTTTCTAAACACCGTCTGGAAGTGACCTTCGACAATATCGAAGAGGCGATAGCCATGTCGGCCATGTACGCGGCCAACCACCTTCAGGGCGTGACCGCTATCATTACCATGACCGAGTCGGGCCGTACGCCGCTGATGACATCGCGTATTACCTCGGGCCTGCCGATTTTCGCCATGTCGCGCCATGAGCACACGCTGAACCTGACCGCGCTCTATCGCGGCGTCACCCCGGTATTTTTCAACAGTGATAATGACGGCGTGGTCGCCGCGCACGACGCTATCAACCTGCTGCGTGACAAAGGCTTCCTTGTCTCTGGCGACCTAGTGATTGTGACCCAGGGCGACGTGATGGGCGCAACCGGCACCACAAATACCAGCCGGGTGCTGCGCGTCGACTAACGTCACGCCGCTTCTCTGCTGTTTAGCTGTTAATAACGCGACTGCCTGGCGGTCGCGTTTTATTTTTCTTAAAAGGAGTCTGGATGCCCCGCTATCAACCCGTCAGCAAGCTGACAGCAAGTCTGTTGCTGTTTCCGCTGGCGCTGGTGCTGTTTGAATTTGCCACCTATATCGCCCACGACATGATCCAGCCCGGTATGCTGCTGGTGACGCAGGAGTTTGGTGTGGGGCCTGAGTGGGTTTCCTCGTCGTTGACCGCCTATCTGCTCGGCGGCGTAAGTGTTACAGTGGCTGCTTGGCCCGCTCTCCGATAAATATGGTCGTCGTCCGGTGATGCTGGGCGGCATCCTGTTTTTTATCCTTGCCTGCGTGCTGACCACATGGGTTGGCTCCATCAAAGAATTTGTCGCGCTGCGTTTTATCCAGGGCATTAGTCTCTGTTTTATCGGCACAGTGAGCTATGCAGCCGTACAGGAAGCGTTTGATGATGCGCTGGCGGTGCGCGTGATGGCGCTGATGGCGAATGTCGCGCTGCTGGCACCGCTGGCGACCGCAGCCACTCAATTGCACTGCCGCAGCTGGCGCGCAACTATCGCCATCTGGTGCGCGACAGGATGGTGATGCTGGTTTGTTCCCTATTGGTCTGGTGTTTATCCCCATTCTGACCTGGGTGGCGCTTTCACCAGTGATCCTGATGCATGAGGAACAGCTGTCGCGCATGCAGTATGCTCTGCTACAGCTGCCGGTGTTTCTGGCAATGATTATCGGCAATATTACGCTGGGCAAGCTGGCCGGGCGTGTGCCCATTGAGCAGCCGGTGAAGTTCGCCGCCTGGCCGATCCTAATCGGCTTAAGCATTGCGCTGCTGGCGAATTTGCTTAATAGCCACAGCTATCTGCTGCTGACCGCCGGGCTGAGCCTTTACGCCTTTGGCGCGGGGATGGTTAACGCCGGGCTTTACCGTCTGACGCTTTACGCCAGCGACGCGGGTAAAGGTAGCGTTGCTGCCATGCTGGGTATGATGAGTATTTTGACGCTTGCGGTGGGTATTGAGCTGGCAAAAAGCGGCTACTTCAGCGGCGGCACGCCTTGGTTTAGCTTGGTTAACTTTATCAGCAGCGTGCTGTGGTTTGTGCTGGTGACGCTGTTCCTGCGCGAACTAAGCGCCGCGCGCAGGTGAAGGCGCTGTCATAAGCGTCGGGGCCGCAATTACAGACGGCTGCGGATCGAAATAAGTAGGCAATATGGCCCGAGGAGCAAAGCGTCCTGCGCCATGGATGGCGCAGGCCGAGCGAGCAGGGTGCTTTAAGCGACTTTGCGATCGGGCCATGCCGCCCGCGTCAGCGCCTCGCTATTTACGTGGATAAAGCTCTTTACGCTTATAGGGTTCAATATCCCCCTCTTTACGCGTCTTGAGCAGTTTTAAAATCCAGGTGTACTGCTCGGGATGGGGGCGCACAAACACCTCCACCTCTTCGTTCATGCGGCGCGCCAGCATGGTGTAATCCGCTTCCAGCAGGTCATCCATCGGCGGCCGCACGTAGATTTCCAGCTTGTGCGCTTCGCTGTTGTAGACCGGGAACAGCGGCACCACGCGTGCACGACACACCTTCATCAGGCGGCCAACCGCGGGCAGCGTCGCTTTATAAGTTGCGAAGAAATCCACGAACTCGCTGTGCTCGGCCCCGTGATCCTGATCTGGTAGATAATAGCCCCAGTAGCCCTGACGCACGGAGCTGATAAAGGGTTTGATGCCGTCGTTACGCGCATGCATACGGCCACCAAAACGGCGTCGCATGGTATTCCAGACATAGTCGAGCAGCGGATCGCTCTGGTTGTGGAACATCGCCGCCATCATCTGCCCTTCTGAAGCGAGCAGCATCGCAGGAATGTCCACCGCCCAGCCGTGGGGCACAAGGAAAATCACGTTCTGCTTTTCTGCCTGCATCTGGTCGATGATTTCACGGCCGTGCCACTCGACACGCTGGCGGATACGCGCCGGATCGCGCATACCCAGCTCTGCCATCATGGTCATCGCCTGCGGCGCGGTGGCAAACATACGATCGACAATCTCGCTGCGCTCTGCTTCGCTCAACTCCGGCAAACAGTAGTAAAGATTGATTAGCGCGCGACGACGGGCACCCTTAGCCAGTTTTCCCGCCATCTTTCCCAGACCGCCGAGCAGCGGATCGCGTACTTTTGCAGGCAGCATCGCCATGCCTGCCAGCGCGCCTATCGCCAGCCAGCTGCCCCAGTATTTTGGTTTCAGGAAAGAACGTTCAAAAACGGGAATGAATTCAATATGCTTTTTTTTCGGGTTTTCCATGCACTCGCCTCAATCAATGACGCGCTAATGATAGTGGCGACAGGTAAATTTGCAATCCCCGATGCAGTGGTGAAAAAAAACCGACGCATAGTGCGTCGGTCTTGAGGCGTTAAATGGCGTTGAGTTTACTGGAAACTCAGCTGCGGCAGGTTGGTTTTCACCTGCGCCAGGTAATCGCTACGCTCTTTACCGGTCAGGGCTTCCATGCGCGGCAGTTTCGCCGTCAGTGGGTTCACCGCCTGGTTGTTGATCCAGATTTCAAAGTGCAGATGCGGACCGGTGGAGCGGCCAGTGTTACCCGATAGCGCAATGCGATCGCCACGCTTCACTTTTTCACCCGGCTTCACCAGCACTTTTTTCAGGTGCATATAGCGCGTCATATACTGGCGGCCGTGGCGAATCGCCACATAGTTGCCCGCTGCGCCACCGTTTTTCGCCATGACGACTTCACCATCGCCAACTGCCAGCACCGGTGTGCCAACCGGCAGCGCAAAGTCGACGCCTTTGTGCAGCGCAATGCGACCAGTCACTGGATTAAGACGATGCGGATTGAAGTTGGACGACACGCGGTACTGCTTCACGGTCGGGAAGCGCATGAAACCACGCGCCAAGCCAGAACCGTTGCGATCGTAGAATTTACCGTCTTCCGCGCGGAACGCGTAATAGTCTTTGTCGCCGGAACGCAGACGCACGCCGAGCAGCTGGCTCTGCGCGCTCTTGCCGTCGAGCATTTCGCGTAACATCAGCACGCTGAACTCATCACCGGCGCGCAGCTTACGGAAATCCATCTGCCACTGCAGCGCTTTAATCACCGCGCTGGCGGCGAAACTGCCGCGCACTTCGCCTTTCAGCACGCTGTTCTGCCACTCGCCCTTTTGCATCTCGGACTGCATGGTAAATGCGCCGTTGATGCCGCGCTGATAGGTGCGTGTTTCACGACGATTAATTTCCCAGGTCAACGATTGCAGGCTGCCGTCTTCGGTCAGGGTCCAGCTCAGCTGCTGGCCGACCTGCAGGTTGCGCAGCGCTTTATCGCTGCCTACTAGGGCATTGATGTCGCCCAGTTCGATGCCGTACTGATTCAGGGCACTGCTCAGCGTATCGCCAGAAGAAACGGTATATTCATGTGTCCCTGCTACGTCCGGCACATCCTGATCGATGTCATCCGCAGGCAGCTCTTCTTCCGGTTCAGGCGTGGTCTGATCGATCGGTTCGCTGGCCTCTGGCAACAGCGTACACAGCTGATTTTTATCCAGTTCGATGCTTTTAACGATCGGCATCGCATCATTGGTAGGGTGGTAAACGTAAGGCCGCCATACAGCGACGGCCAGAGTAAAAACGGTTAACGATCCCAGCATAACGCGGTGGGGGCGCGGCAAATTATTAAATGCGAGGGTGACAGAGCGAGCTATCTGCTGCACTTTTACCTATTCCTCATGCTCCATTCAGGCAGCTCGCATACTGGCCTGACAGCTGTGAAAGGAACTTCAGGTAGCTGTCCTGACTAAGGCTGATATTCGTTCCCAGCGGATCCAGCGTGCCTTTGCGCACCTTTGTTCCGCGGGCAACCGCATCGATAACGGCTGGCCTGAATTGTGGCTCAGCAAAGATGCAAACGGCCTTTTGCTCAACCAACTGTGTTCGTATTTGATGTAGACGCTGTGCGCCCGGTTGAATCTCAGGGTTTACAGTAAAATGCCCGCTGGGCGAGAGGCCGTACTGTTTTTCAAAGTACGTGTAAGCGTCATGAAAAACGAAATACTCTTTGTTGCTGACCGGCGCAAGCTGCGCGCTAATGTGCTTGTCGGTATCCGCCAGTTCGCGTTCGAACTGCTGCAGATTAGCGTCAAGCTTGGCTTTGCTTTCGGGAATAAGTTCCAATAATTTTCCGTGGATTGCAACCGCCGCTAGCCTGGAGATCTGCGGTGACAACCACAGGTGCATATTAAATTCACCATGATGGTGATGATGGACTTCTTCGTCATGTGCTTCGCCGCTTTCTTGTGCCTGCTCGTCATCATGATGATCGTCGTCAGCGCCCTTCAGAAGCAGCGGCTTCACCTGCTGCATAGCGGCGATTTCGAGATTTTTTTCCGCCGGTAAATCTGCTGCTGGCTTGCTCATAAAGGCCTCCATTTCTGGGCCAACCCATACGACTAAGTCCGCGTTTTTTAAACGTTTTATATCCGAAGGACGCAGCGCATAATCATGTTCAGAAGCGCCATCGGGCAGCAGGACATCGACAGGCGTCACGCCGTCGGCAACTGCGGCAGCAATAAAGCCCAGAGGCTTAACGGAGGCCACAACATTGGCCTGCGCAGGAAGGGCAAGTGAGGTCGCTAGCGCCAGCGCAGAATAGGTGAAAATTTGAGTCTGCTTAATGTGTAACATAATGCGTCATTCCATCGTAACCCGGAGATAGGATGTGATATTATAACATTCGAAATCCTGTGCAACCTGTAAATAACATGACATCACTCGTCACGCTTGAAAACATCTCTGTGCAATTTGCACGACGACCAGTGCTCTCTGGCATCAGCCTGAAACTGATGCCTAGACGCATACTTACGCTGATTGGCCCGAACGGTGCCGGGAAATCTACGCTGGTGCGTGTGGTGCTGGGTCTGCTTGATCCGACCTCGGGCCAAGTGCAGCGCGATGTCGGACTGCGCATCGGCTATGTGCCACAGAAGCTGCATATCGATCCCACGCTACCCGTCACCGTTGAACGCTTTATGTTGCTGACGCGCGTTGCAAAGCGTGCCGATGTGCTGTCCGCGTTAAAGCGCGTGCAGGCGTGCCACCTGATGAAAGCGCCGCTGCAAAAGCTATCGGGCGGCGAAACGCAGCGCTTCCTGCTTGCCCGTGCCCTGGTCAATCAGCCGCAGCTGCTGGTGCTGGACGAGCCGACGCAGGGCGTCGACGTTAACGGCCAGGTCGCGCTTTACGATCTGATTGACCAACTGCGCCACGAGCTTAACTGCGGCGTGTTGATGGTTTCCCATGACCTGCATCTGGTGATGGCGAAAACCGATGAGGTGCTCTGCCTGAACCATCACATCTGCTGCTCCGGCACGCCAGAGGCGGTGTCGCAGCATCCAGAATTTATGGCCATGTTCGGCCCGCGCGGCGCACAGCAGCTGGCAATCTACCGCCATCACCATAATCATCGTCACGACCTTCAGGGACGTATCTTTTTGCGCAGAGGACAGGGTCCATCATGATTGAGTTGTTATTACCGTGCTGGCTGGGCGGCGTGATGCTGGCGCTGGCGGCTGGTCCGCTGGGTTCGTTTGTGGTCTGGCGCAAAATGTCCTATTTTGGCGATACGCTGGCGCACGCTTCGCTGCTCGGCGTTGCCTTTGGCCTGCTGCTCAACGTTAACCCCTATTACGCGGTGATTCTGGTGACCGTCTGCCTCGCGCTGGGGCTGGTGTTCCTTGAGCGCCGCCCACATCTGGCGATCGATACCCTGCTGGGCATTATGGCGCACAGCGCACTGTCGCTCGGTCTGGTGGTGGTGAGCCTGATGTCGAACGTGCGCGTTGACCTGATGGCCTATCTGTTTGGCGATCTGCTGGCGGTCACGCCAGAGGATTTATGGATGATGGGCGCGGGCGTGGTTGTGGTGCTGGCGGTAATGGCGTGGCAGTGGCGTTCGCTGCTGTCGATGACCATCAGCCCAGAGCTGGCGCAGGTCGATGGGGTGAATATTCAGCGTACCCGGCTGATTTTGATGCTGGTGACGGCACTGACGATTGGCGTGGCAATGAAGTTTGTTGGTGCGCTGATCATTACGTCGCTGCTGATTATCCCTGCTGCAACGGCGCGCCGCTTTTCGCGTTCGCCGGAGCAGATGGCGGGCCTGGCGGTGATTGTCGGTATTATTGCGGTATCAGGTGGCCTCACCTTCTCCGCCTTTTACGACACGCCCGCCGACCCTTCGGTAGTGCTGTGCGCCGCGCTGCTGTTTATCCTCAGCATGGCGCGCAAGCCCGCCGTCTGATTACTCGTCGCGCGCCATATCAAAGTGGCGATAAGCATGCTGCGTGGCCATTCGGCCGCGCGGCGTGCGCTGAATAAAGCCCTGCTGGATTAGGAAGGGCTCAATCACATCTTCAATGGTTTCCCGCTCTTCACCAATTGCCGCCGCTAGGTTGTCCAGTCCCACCGGCCCGCCGGTGAACTTGTCGATAATTGCCAGCAGCAGCTTGCGGTCCATATAGTCGAAGCCTTCGCTGTCGACGTTGAGCATATCGAGCGCGCTGGCGGCCACGTTACCGCTCATCTCACCGTTGGCCCGCACCTCTGCGAAGTCGCGCACGCGGCGCAGCAGGCGGTTGGCGATACGCGGCGTACCGCGCGAGCGCTGCGCCACTTCCAGCGCGCCTTCGTCACTCAGCGGCAAACCAAGACAGGCAGCGCTGCGGCTGACGATATGCTGCAAATCAGGCACGTTATAAAATTCGAGGCGCTGGACGATGCCAAAACGGTCACGCAGTGGCGAGGTTAATGAACCGGCGCGCGTGGTGGCACCGATCAGGGTAAACGGCGGCAGATCGAGCTTGATTGAGCGCGCAGCCGGCCCTTCACCAATCATGATATCCATCTGATAATCCTCCATCGCCGGATAGAGCACCTCTTCAACGACCGGTGACAGGCGGTGGATCTCATCAATGAAAAGTACGTCGTTCGGCTCAAGGTTGGTCAGCATCGCTGCCAGATCGCCCGCTTTTTCCAGCACCGGGCCCGAAGTGGTGCGCAGGTTAACGCCCATCTCGTTGGCGACGATATTCGCCAGCGTGGTTTTACCCAGCCCAGGCGGGCCAAAGATCAGCAGGTGATCCAGCGCATCGCCGCGCAGCTTCGCCGCTTGGATGAAAATCTCCATCTGTTCGCGCACCTGCGGCTGACCTACATACTTCGCGAGCAGCTTAGGGCGGATTGCGCGGTCAAGATTCTCTTCTTCGTTATAGCTGGCGGCAGAGACCAGACGGTCTGCTTCAATCATGACTTACCTCAAATGGCGGCGCGCAGTGCTTCACGGATCAGGGTTTCACAGTCTGCGTCAGGCTTGCCAACCTTGCTGATCATGCGGCTGGCTTCCTGCGGTTTATAACCCAGCCCTACCAGCGCCGCAACCGCTTCTGCCTCGGCGTCGTTGCCTTCCGGCTCGGCATTCTGGGTGGTGAGCGTAAAGGCCGCTTCACCCGAGAAGAGATCGCCATGCAGCCCTTTAAAGCGGTCTTTCATCTCAACGACCAGGCGCTCAGCAGTCTTTTTGCCGACCCCGGGCAGTTTGATCAGCGCGGCGATCTCCTCTTTTTCCACCGCCGTCACGAACTGCTGCGCCGACATACCGGAGAGGATCGCCAGCGCCAGCTTAGGCCCGACACCGTTGGTTTTAATCAGCTCGCGAAACAGCGCGCGCTCTTGTTTATTGTTGAAGCCGAACAGCAGCTGTGCGTCTTCACGTACAACAAAGTGGGTAAAGATCACCGCTTGGTGGTTTAGTTCAGGCAGTTCATAAAAACAGGTCATCGGCATATGCACTTCATAACCCACTCCGTGCGCTTCGATTAGCACCAGCGGCGGCTGCTTTTCCAGAATGTTGCCCCGTAAACGACCTATCACCTGAACGCTTCCTTAATTAACGAATGTGGCGGGATTTATAACATAAAAAAGGCTGGATGAATATCCAGCCTGAAACGTAACGCTAAGAGACATTTTTAGCCTGAACGCAGACGCCGGCGCGTTAACAGCAGTTTGCTGTCGCTGATGCGCGTTGCGTTCTGGCTGACGTGGTAGTGCGTAATGGCAATCGCCAGCGCATCGGCGGCATCCGCCTGCGGGTTGGCAGGCAGCTTGAGCAGCGTGCGCACCATGTGCTGCACCTGGCTCTTCTCTGCGCCACCGGTGCCGGTCACGGTCTGTTTTACTTGGCGCGCGGCATACTCAAATACCGGCAAATCCTGGTTCACCGCCGCAACGATGGCGGCGCCGCGCGCCTGGCCCAACTTGAGTGCCGAGTCCGCGTTCTTCGCCATGAATACCTGCTCGATGGCGAAATAGTCAGGCGAGAACTGGGTAATGATCTCGCTGACGCCTGCATAGATCAGCTTCAGGCGCGCCGGTAGCTCGGTCGTGTTAGTGCGGATACAGCCGCTGCCCAGATAGGTGAGCTGGCGGCCGGTCTGACGGATCACACCGTAGCCGGTCACGCGCGAACCGGGGTCGATGCCCAGAATTATCGCCATGCCGATTCTCCGGTGTGTGGGTTAAACAGAAACGCCATTACGGCGTTTCCGCCACCTCATCAGAAATCTCACCGTTATGGTAGACTTCCTGTACGTCATCGCAATCTTCCAGCATGTCGATCAGGCGCAGCAGCTTCGGCGCAGTCTCGGCATTCAGTTCAGCTTTGGTTGACGGGATCATTGAGACTTCCGCCGTGTCCGCTTTCAGTCCTGCCGCTTCCAGCGCATCACGCACCGTGCCCAGCTCTTCCCACGCGGTGAAGACGTCAATCGCGCCGTCATCGTAGCTGACAACATCTTCCGCGCCCGCTTCCAGCGCCGCTTCCATCACGCTGTCTTCATCCTGGCCCGGCGCAAAGGAGATGACGCCTTTTTTGCTGAACAGGTAGGAAACCGAGCCGTCGGTGCCAAGGTTGCCGCCGGTTTTGGTGAAGGCGTGGCGCACTTCGCCGACGGTACGGTTACGGTTGTCGCTCAGGCACTCAACCATCACGGCTGACCCGCCCGGACCGTAACCTTCATAGATGATGGTTTCCATGTTGGAATCATCTTCGCCGCCCACGCCGCGCGCGATAGCACGGTTCATGGTGTCACGCGTCATGTTGTTGGACAGGGCTTTGTCCATCGCGGCGCGCAGACGCGGGTTAGAGCCAGCATCGCCACCGCCGAGTTTGGCGGCAGTGACCAGCTCACGGATGATTTTGGTGAAGATTTTACCGCGTTTAGCGTCCTGAGACGCCTTGCGGTGCTTGGTGTTCGCCCATTTACTATGACCAGCCATCTTGGTTATTCTCCGATCTTTGACATCGCACGGGCTATCTTGCTGGCGATAACGCCCGACGCTTTAAGTTTTGAGGCGCAGTTCTGTTAGATTGCACCGATTATTACGATCCAGTCTGCTGCCGGAAAAGTCGCTGCGAACAGCTAAATAAATACTTCAATCGCCTGGCGATTGCTCTAGGACTTGGTCAGGGCTGCGGCAGCGGCAGGGTCGAGCCAGTGCGCGGCGAGGTGCTCGCTGAGCACCGGTTCCCGCTCGGCGGGCAGCGCCAGCCGGAACCAGTGTTCACGGTTGTGCCTGGCGCATAGCGATGGCGATAGTGTGGAAAGATCTTGAACTCGATCTCTTTCTGGCAGTCGTCCAGCGCTAGTTTCTCGCCCGCTATGTCGATAGCCAGCTCTTCCTGCACTTCGCGCTGCGCCGCCTGAAGCGGGGTTTCGCCCGCTTCCAGACTGCCGGTCACGGATTGCCAGAAGCTCTCGTCATCGCGCCGCTGCAGCATTAACACCCGGCCAGTATCCTGGGCAAAAATCACCACCAGAACCGATACCGGATGTTTATAGCCCATTATTTATTCTCTGACTTTTATTTTTTCGGTGCGATCTGAATGCCCAGATCCGCCAGCGCTGCCGGGTTGGCTTCGCTTGGCGCTTCGGTCATCAGACAGGCCGCCGCGGTGGTTTTCGGGAACGCAATCACATCGCGGATGTTCTCGGTGACGGTCAGCAGCATGGTCAGACGATCCAGACCGAACGCCAGGCCCGCATGCGGCGGCGTGCCGTACTTCAGCGCATCGAGCAGGAAGCCGAACTTCTCGCGCTGCTCGTGCTCTTCGATACCCAGAATGGTGAACACCGCCTGCTGCATCTTGCCGCTGTGGATACGCACAGAGCCGCCACCCACTTCATAGCCGTTAATCACCATATCGTAGGCGTTGGCCACCGCGCTGGTCGGATCGGCCGCCAGCTCTTCCGCTGACATCTCTTTCGGCGAGGTGAACGGATGGTGCATCGCTGCCAGGCCGCCTTCATCGTCCTCTTCGAACATCGGGAAGTCGATCACCCACAGCGGTGCCCAAGCTTTCTCATCGGTAATTTGCAAGTCGCGGCCCACTTTCAGGCGCAGCGCGCCCAGCGCGTCGGCCACGACTTTGGCGCGATCGGCACCGAAGAAAATCAGATCGCCGTCTGCTGCGCCAGTACGACTCAGGATCGCTTCAACGATTTCCGCGTTGAGGAACTTGGCAACCGGGCTCTGGACGCCATCAAAGCCGTCAGCACGCGCGTTGACCTTCATCCACGCCAGCCCTTTCGCGCCGTAAATTTCAACAAATTTGCCGTACTCGTCAATCTGCTTACGGCTCAGCTGCGCACCACCCGGCACGCGCAGTGCGGCAACGCGGCCTTTGGCATCGTTGGCCGGGTCGGCGAACACCTGAAACTCGACGTTTTTCAGCAGATCGGCAACGTCCACCAGCTCCATCGGGTTACGCAGATCGGGCTTGTCGGAACCGTAGCGACGCATCGCATCAGCAAAGGTAATCTGCGGAAACTCGCCCAGATCAACGCCCTTCACTTCCAGCCACAGCTGGCGGATCATCCGCTCGTTAATCTCACGCACCTGCGGCGCGGTCAGGAACGAAGTTTCGATATCGATCTGGGTAAATTCCGGCTGACGGTCGGCGCGCAGATCTTCGTCGCGGAAGCATTTGACGATCTGGTAGTAGCGATCGAAGCCAGACATCATCAGCAGCTGCTTGAACAGCTGCGGCGACTGCGGCAGCGCGTAGAATTTACCTTTATGCACGCGGCTCGGCACCAGATAGTTGCGCGCGCCTTCAGGCGTGGCTTTAGTCAGCATCGGGGTTTCGATGTCTAGGAAGCCTTCGTTGTCCATAAAGCGGTGCACGAAGCTGGAGATTTTTGCGCGGGTCTTCAGGCGCTGTGCCATTTCCGGACGACGCAGATCCAGATAGCGGTATTTCAGACGCGCTTCTTCGCTGTTAACCTGGTTGGAGTCGAGCGGCAGCGGCTCGGCTCGGTTGATGATGGTCAGCGACTCGGCGAACACTTCTACTTCGCTCGTGGTCATCTCGCTGTTTTTGTTTTTCTCGTCGCGCGCGTGAACGGTACCGGTGATCTGGATGCAGAATTCGTTGCGCAGCTCAGATGCCAGCTGGAAAGCCTCCTGACGATCGGGATCGAAGAACACCTGCACGATGCCTTCACGGTCGCGCATGTCGATAAAAATCAGGCTTCCCAGATCGCGACGGCGGTTGACCCAGCCGCAAAGAGTGACTTGGTGACCCACATGACACAGATTGAGCTGTCCGCAATATTCTGTACGCATAACGTATCCTTTTAACTTCGCTGCTGCCCGGCAGCATCAGGCCGCGTAACCATTTGATGATGCTGCCGCAAAAAAGGCGGCCATTATAATAGAAAAAGGCAGGCAGGATAAGTAGAGCCGCGCCAAACCACGTATTTCGTCACCGGTTTTTCGTCCCCCTGTGTAAACAGGCTACCCTGTAGAGCAAAATCGTGAATTAAAGGAGAGGGTGTGACGATTCGCATTGGGCTGCCGCAGTGGCAGCATCCACACTGGAAACGCTGGGGTATTGAGAGTCTGGCCGATTATGCCCGGCTGTTCCACTGCTTGGAGGGCAACACCACGCTTTATGCGCTGCTCGCGCCGGAAACCGTGCAGCGCTGGCGCGATATGACGCACGATGACTTCCGCTTATGCTTCATGTTTCCGCAGACCATCAGCCATCAGGCGCAGCTGAAACAGACCGAGGATCTGCTGAGCGACTTTCTACGCCTGCTCGATCCGCTGGCCGACCGTCGTATAGGCCAGTACTGGCTACAGCTGCTCGCCGCGTTTTCCCCGGCGTAGCTGCCCGATCTCTGGCGCTTTCTCGACAGCCTGCCGCACCGCTTCAGCTATGGCGTTGAGGTGCGTCACGCCGCTTTTTTTTGCCAAGGAGACGCCGAGCGCGCCCTCAATCTCGGCCTGCAACAGCGCGGCGTCAATCGCGTGGTGCTGGACAGCCACCCGGTTCATGCCTCCACCTCGCAAAGCCCCGCTGCGCTGCATGCGCGCCAGCAAAAACCGCGCGTGCCACCGCACGCCTTACGCACCCGATCACTGCCGATGGTGCGTTTTGTCGGCAGTGACGACGTCGATGAAAGCGAGCGATTTTTTCAGGTCTGGCGCGAAAAGCTGGCACAATGGCAGGCAGAAAGCGATCCCCTGTTGTTTATCCATACGCCAGATATGGGCCAGGTGTTCCCGCTGGTGCGACGTTTATGGCCGCAGCTACAGGCAATCGATGCAGGTATTGGTAGTGGGCCAGCCTGGCCACAGCAGGAATCGCTGTTCTGATTAAAGAGGGTAAAGCATGGTTAGCGCGTTATATGTGATACTGGGCGTTTAATAATAATGAAGTTTGCGCTGGACGTGGTGCGCTACCGGCGTCACTACCGGGTGGCTTTCGGCGACGCGGGTTTCACGATCTGCGCGTCGCGATACGCATTCACGGTAACGCCATCGAAACCATTCCGCTGGCGCTGCTGTTGCTGATCATGATGGAGATGAACGGCGCGGATATCTGGATGGTGCACCTGACCGCCCTGCTGTTTTTCGTTGGCCGTTTCATCCATGCGCAGGGGCTGCGCCGCAGTGCGCTTGCCGGGCGCAAGTACGGCATGATGCTCACCCTGTTTGCGCTATGTGGCATGGCGGTATTTAATCTAATCTATACTCCTTTGGGATCTGGTGCTGACGCTGCATTAAGCAGCTGCGGGCGTATTAAGGATGCAACCCGCCGTACTTTCTGCCAGAATAGCGCCCTTTCCGATGTCTTTCCGGATTTACTATGTCTGACCGCGATACGCTATTTTCCGCGCCCATTGATAAGCTGTGCGACTGGACCTTTGACAAGCGCGTGGCTGAAGTCTTCCCCGATATGATTCAGCGCTCCGTGCCCGGCTACTCAAACATCATCTCGATGATCGGCATGCTGGCCGAGCGTTTTGTCACGCCCGACAGCCAGGTTTACGATCTTGGCTGCTCGCTTGGGGCTGCCACGCTCTCGGTTCGCCGCAACATCAAGGTGCCAAGTTGCACCATCATCGCCGTGGATAATTCGCCCGCGATGGTTGAGCGCTGCCGCCGCCATATCGACGCCTTTCGCGCCGATACACCAGTGAACGTCATTGAGGCCGATATCCGCGATATCGCCATCGAAAACGCCTCGCTGGTGGTGCTTAATTTCACGCTGCAGTTCCTCGATCCACCGGCGCGCCTGCAGCTGCTGGAGAAGATTTGGCAAGGATTGAAGCCTGGCGGCGCGCTGGTGCTGTCAGAGAAATTCAGCTTTGAAGACGCTGACGTCGGCGAGCTGCTGTTCAACATGCACCACGACTTTAAGCGTACCAACGGCTACAGCGAGCTAGAGATCAGCCAGAAACGCAGCATGCTGGAAAACGTCATGCTGACCGACAGCGTCGAGGCGCATAAGGCGCGTCTGAAACAGGCAGGCTTTGCCCACGCGGAACTCTGGTTCCAATGCTTTAACTTTGGTTCGCTGGTGGCGTTGAAATGATTGAGTTTGGCCGTTTTTATCAGCAAATCGCCACCGGCCTGCTCGCCAGCTGGCTGGAGGTGCTGCCCGCACAGATCGCCGCCTGGCAGAAAAAGAACCTGCACGGCCTGTTCCGCAACTGGGAGAAGTTGGTGGACCATATGCCGCTGTTGGAGCCGCAGCATCTCGACCTGCTGCACAGCGTCACTGCCCAGCATGACGATCTCAGCGATCGCCAGCGCCAGGGTATTGAGAAGTTGCTGCGCAATCTGATGCCGTGGCGCAAAGGCCCTTATTCGCTTTACGGCACCGAGATTGACACCGAGTGGCGCTCCGACTGGAAATGGCAGCGCGTGGCACCGCATATCTCGTCGCTGGCGGGCCGGACGGTGCTCGATGTTGGCTGCGGCAGCGGCTATCACATGTGGCGTATGGTTGGCGCAGGCGCGCAGCTGGTGGTGGGCATCGATCCGATGCAGCTACTCCTCTGTCAGTTCGAGGCTGTGCGCAAGCTGCTGGGCGATGACCGTCGCGCGCATCTGCTGCCGCTCGGCATAGAACAGCTGCCGATATTGCAGGCGTTCGACACCGTATTCTCAATGGGTGTGCTTTACCATCGCCGTTCGCCGCTCGATCATCTGCTGCAGCTGAAAAATCAGCTGGTCAGCGGCGGCGAGCTGGTGCTGGAAACGCTGGTGATTGAAGGTGACGAGCATGAAGTGCTGGTACCGGGCGAACGCTACGCGCAGATGCGCAACGTCTACTTTATTCCCTCCGCGCTGGCGCTGAAAAGCTGGCTGGAGAAGTGCGGCTTTGTCGACGTAAAGATCGTGGATTATGCCGTGACCTCTACCGATGAGCAGCGCCGCACCAGCTGGATGACCAGCGAATCGCTGGCTGAATTCCTCGATCCGCAAGACAGCAGTAAAACGGTGGAAGGCTATCCGGCACCGCTGCGCGCGGTGCTGGTTGCCACTAAACCCTGATGCTTAGCGGTGAGAGAGCGCCAGCTTCGCCGCAAAGCCGATAAAAACCATGCCCGTCAGGCGTCCATGACGTTGAGCACCGCCGGATGGCACAGGTAGGCGGCGAAATAGTTGCTGCCGCCAATCAAGACGGCGTTCCACAGCAGACCAATCGCAATGTGCATCAGCGCCAGCAAGGTGCACCACAGAGGCACCTGCGGGAATAAACTGCGGCAGAAAAGTAACGTAAAACACACCCATTTGGGGATTGAGCAGATTGCCAAACAGACCGCGATTAAAGCAGCTCAGATAGCTCTGCGGTGTGGTTTCGTCTGCCGTCTAATCCTGCGCGCCTGCGTGCGCGGATGAAGCAGTAGTTTAATACCAAGATAGAGGAGCAGATAGGCTGCGCCGACCCACTTCAGCAGGTTGTAGCCATTTCTGACGCCAGCAGCAGCGCGCCCAGCCCAAACCCAACCGCCGCGCCCCATACCAGAGACAGCCAAGATAAATGCCGAGCACCGTCGCGTCGCCAGCCCTCTGCGGCAGCGGTGCGCAGCACCAGCGCGGTATCGAAACCCGGCGTCAGCGTTAAAATGGTAATAGCGAACAGAAAGGAAAACAGTAAGGTGGCAGTCATGGTCATCTCCCTGAAAATTGAGCGCTTACCCTGGCAAATTTTTACCAGGATGACAACGCGCTATTCCGTTTCTGCAGGCCGGTCCCAGTACGGGTATTTGTAGGCGGCGCTGAGGTGACGTTCGATTGTCCCTTTATCAAAGACCTCGGTTTCGTGCAGATAGCTTAAGGTACAGTTGCCCACCTCATCCCACAGCTGGCACTCATCGACCGAGCGCAAGGTACTGACCGGCGTCGTCGCCGTACCGTGCAGCTGCCATTCGCGGGAATTTTTATCGTAGGTGTAGAGATCTTTGCTGCGCGCCGTTATCGCACTGATGACCTGCCCTTGCGGGTTCCAGCGCCAGCTGCTTTCACCGTTGGTCAGCGCGTCAGTGCCGCGCGAAACGCTTTGGGCCAGCCGCAGCTGCGCGTCATAGCGGTAGGTGGTGTCGGTAAAACCGCTTTTGCCCATGCTGGTGAATTTATCAGAAGCGGTGACGATGTTGCCGTGCTGGCCGATCAGCCAGCTAATAGTGCCCTGGCGGTTATCGACGATCTGCTCCTGTCCCTCTTTAAGCACCGTCACCAGGTAAGCATATTCCGCTACCCAGCCGCCCTGCACGCGCGCAATATGCTGCTCCATGCTCAGAATGACGTTATGCTCTTTTTTGTCGAAAGTGACATCGGCAACCAGCAAATCCCGCAGGGATCGAACTGTCCCAACACGCGCTTTTGCGAGTCGACATCCTTGCCAAACTCACCGGCAATCACCTTGCGCACCGCGCCTTTGGCGCGGCCGCCCAGCATTATCCAGCTGTTGCTGCTGGCCACCGCTTTACTGTGCGGACCACAGCCGCTGCCAGCAGCGCGGGGCTGACAAAAAGCGAACCCAGAGCAAGCGCCGTAATCAGAGAGCGTTTCATGGTGTAACTCCCAGAGATATCAATAACCTGAGTGTAACCGCATTGGCGGCATCCGGCGCGTATTGCTGAAAAATGGGCAAAAAACACCCCAGCAAGGTGGCTGGGGTTTGGTACTTGCAAACATCAAGTCATAAGGCGTGCTGCGCGGCAAAATCTCTGGTGATTCAGGCTACCCTGACGGTATTAAGCTGCATCACACTTTTCATGGCTTCCACCACATCGCTATCCACGCAGTAACGGCTGAACTCATCTATTTCTGCTTCGGAACACATGGATACACCGGCTTTTCGATAAAGCATCGGTGAAGTCACGAGGCGGCTGGCAGAGCTGTGAACCTCACAAAGTCCGCTGTCCAGGAACTTTTGCAGGTTGCTAAGGCGTACACCAGCACCAGCCATAATGATTGGACCTTCACTCTGTTCATTAAGTTCCTTTAATAATGCAATTCCGTTTTCCGCGCTCTGCTGCTGACCAGAAGTCAGGATGCGCGCCACGCCGAGCGCCGTTAACTCTTCCAGCACGCGGTTTGGGCTGTGGCAGAGATCGAAGGCGCGATGGAAGGTGACCTGCAGTCCATCGCACAACGCCATAATCTGTCGCATACGGGCGCAGTCGATGTGGGCATCTTCATCCAGCATGCCAACAACCAGCCCTGGAAATCCCATATCACGAATTCTCGCCATGTCAGATTTCATGATCTCAAATTCGCGCGCGGTATAGCAAAAGTCTCCGCCGCGCGGCCGGACGATAGGATGAACCGGAATGGATATTTCACGCCGGGCCGCCTCCAGTGACCCGACAGAAGGTGTCAGTCCGCCTTCGCGCGGTGCGGTGCAAAGCTCAACGCGATCGGCTCCAGCCTGCTGCGCAGTCATGGCGCAGTCTACGCCGTAGCAGCAAATTTCCAGTATTGTCATTGCTTCCTCCTTTACATGACGTCTGGCTCGACACAGGGCTATCAGTTAGTCTGGCAATGACAATCAGTTTACGTGGAAAACAGAACATGGCATTCAATTTTGACCAACGGATAGACCGCTGTCACAGCGATAGTCTTAAATGGAACAAATACAGTGACCGGAACGTGCTTCCGCTATGGGTGGCGGACACTGATTTTCGCTCCCCCCAGTGCATCATCGACGCCATAAAAACCCGCGCCGATCATGGTGTTTTTGGTTATGGCGCGCGGCCGACAGGATTGATTAGCGCGGCGATTGCGCGCTTTGAGCAACGCTACCAGTGGAAAGTAGAGCCTGAGTGGATTGTGGTGCTGCCTGGCGTGGTCAGCGGGCTGAATCTGACGATGCGCGCGTTTACCCAGCCTAATGAGCGATCCCTTTCGCCCTCACCTGTTTACCCGCCGTTTCGCGGCGCGGCGAAGCTGGCAGAACGCGAGCAGATTCATCTGCCGCTGACGCTGCAGGCGGGACGCTGGCTGGTGGATCTCAGACAGGCCGAATCGCAGCTCAACAGCAAAGAGCGACTGCTGCTGTTGTGCAATCCGCAAAACCCTGGCGGCACGGTCTACCGGCGCGACGAGCTGGAGGCGCAGCTCGCTTTTGCCCGCCAGCACGATTTAATTGTCTGTTCTGATGAGATCCATTGCGATCTGCTGCTGGAGCCCGGCGTTCAACACATCCCCTTCGCCAGCCTGAGCGAAGACGCTGCACAGCGCAGCATTACGCTTATCTCCCCATCGAAGAGTTTCAATATTGCCGGGCTTGGCGCATCGCTGGCGATTATTCCCAATGCGGAACTGCGGGCGCGTTTTAAACAGGTGCGATACGGTATTGTGCCCGACGTCGATATTCTGGCGCTGGTTGCCGCTGAAGCCGCCTGGCGCGACGGCGACGCGTGGCTGGAAGCGCAGCTCGCCTATCTGCGCACCAGTCGCGATCGTCTGCACACAGCGGTAAACGCGCTGCCGGGACTGTCGATGGCTCTGCCTGAAGCCACCTATTTAGGCTGGATAGACTGTAGCGGGCTGGATGTCGCCAGCCTGGCGCTCTATTTCGAGAAGCACGGGCTGGGCTTTTCGCCGGGACGTGATTTTGGCGACGACCGTTTCGTACGCTTCAATTTTGGCTGCACGCACGCCACGCTGGAAGAAGCGCTTAAGCGTCTGCGTGCAGCGGTATCCGCGCGCTTAGTCCGCCTATCACCTCCAGTCACCACGGGTGAAATTTAATCGTGGTCTGCCCGTCGGTGACCGCTAAGGTCGGGTTGGGCAGCCGCTCGTTCTCGCCCTGTGGCGAACTGGTTTTAAATGAGATACCTCGTCGCTGAGCAGCGCCATCGCACGCACGCCCAGCGTTTCATGATCGCCGCGCAGTACGTTTCAGCATGTTCAAAGACTTCGTGCCGGTAGCGCTTTTCGCCAGGCCAGGGCAGTTCCACCACATCCAGTTGCCAGCCGTTAAGCTGTAACGGCTGATGCAGTTTAAACAGGCAGACCGGTCTGCCATTGATCATCGCCTGAGAAAACTGCGTCCCGATTTTTGCCAGTCCCTGCTGCCAGCGTTCGGCGGTGGCGTTCTGGTGGCAGCGTACAGCAATATGATCGGCCTCAAGCGTGGTTGAGTTTAATCCGAGACGTTCAGCAAACTGTTGTACTGCGGTCTCAAAGCGCACCAGATCTGCCTCAAGATCCTATAATTCGGATGGAAAAATTGTGTCAGAAGCCATAGTAATCCTCTGTTTTTTTTCTGTTAAAATCGGCGCCAGCACTGCTTCAGTCGCGACAAAAGTCGCAGTCCTGATCGCACTGATGGGATTTGCAATTTCCCGCCACTGGAAGGTGCGAGAAGACAAAAGCGTGAAGAATCCTCGCCGCCATCTTCGCCGTCGTTAATCTCTCTTTCGGGAAACCGGCCTGACGCCGTTTCCCCGCTCCTCCTTGCGCGGCGACTGCTGACGCAACGTGACATTTCACGTATACTTCCCTCTTCTTTTTTCCATTCTGCGCGGCCTGCGGGCGCATCGGCAGAATGATGACAATGGCTCGCTGCCCAACAGACGAGCCTTTTAGCACATGAAGGTAACGCGGTGAATATTCAGGCTCTTCTTTCCGAAAAAGTCAGTCAGGCGATGATTTTAGCTGGTGCGGCGGCAGACTGTGAACCCCAGGTTCGTCAGTCCGCTAAGGTTCAGTTTGGGGATTATCAGGCGAACGGCATGATGGCCGTGGCTAAAAAGCTGGGTCAGGCACCGCGACAGCTGGCTGAAAGCGTGCTGACGCATCTTGATCTGAACGGCATCGCCAGCAAGGTTGAGATCGCCGGCCCGGGATTTATCAATATTTTCCTCGACCGCGACTGGCTGGCTGCGCAGGCGAAACAGGCTCTGACGCAGCCACGTCTGGGCGTCGCTGCCGTTGAGCCGCAAACCATCGTTGTCGACTACTCTGCGCCTAACGTGGCGAAAGAGATGCATGTCGGCCACGTTCGCTCCACCATTATCGGCGATGCTGCCGTGCGCACGCTGGAGTTCCTCGGCCACAACGTGATCCGCGCCAACCACGTTGGTGACTGGGGTACGCAGTTCGGCATGCTGATCGCATATCTGGAGAAGCAGCAGAACGAACACCACGAAGAGATCGCGCTGGCTGATTTGGAAGCCTTCTACCGCGAAGCAAAACGCACCTATGACGAAGATGAGGCTTTTGCCGAGTGCGCTCGTGCCTATGTCGTGAAGCTTCAGGGTGGCGACGAATATTGCCGCACCATGTGGAAGAGGCTGGTCGATATCACCATGGGCCAGAACCAGAAGGTTTATGACCGCCTGAACGTGACGCTGACGCGCAAAGACGTAATGGGTGAAAGCCTTTATAACGATATGCTGCCGGGCATCGTCGCCGATCTGCGCGCTAAAGGGCTGGCCGTGACCAGCGAAGGCGCGACAGTGGTGTTCCTCGACGAATTCCAGAATAAAGAAGGCGAGCCGATGGGCGTCATCATTCAGAAAAAAGATGGCGGCTACCTTTACACTACGACCGACATCGCCTGCGCCAAATACCGCTATGAGACGCTGAACGCAGATCGTGTGCTCTACTACATCGACTCGCGCCAGCATCAACACTTACAGCAGGCCTGGACTATCGTGTGCAAAGCAGGCTACGTGCCAGAGTCAGTGCCGCTGGAGCACCACGCGTTCGGCATGATGCTGGGCAAAGATGGCCGTCCGTTTAAAACCCGCAGCGGCGGCACCATCAAGCTGACTGACCTGCTGGAAGAGGCGCACGATCGCGCGCTGACGCTGGTGCGTGAGAAGAACCCAGACATGAGCGAAGCCGAGCTGCAACAGCTGGCGGAAGTGGTCGGCATTGGCGCGGTGAAATACGCCGATCTGTCCAAGAGCTGCACCACGGATTACATTTTTGACTGGGATAATATGCTGGCATTCGAGGGCAACACTGCGCCTTATATGCAGTATGCCTATACGCGCGTGCTTTCCGTGTTCCGTAAAGCGGGCGTTGACGTCGACAGCATTGATGGGCCGCTGGCGATTACTGAAGATCGTGAAGCGCAGCTGGCAACGCGCCTGCTGCAGTTTGAAGAGACCATTACCCAAGTTGCTCGCGACGGCACGCCGCATGTGATGTGTGCGTACCTGTACGATCTGGCCGGTCTGTTCTCTGGCTTCTACGAGCACTGTCCGATCCTCAGCGCAGAGGATGACGCCACGCGCCAGAGCCGCCTGCAGCTGGCTGCGCTGACCGCGAAGACGCTGAAGCAGGGTCTGGATACTCTGGGCATCAAGACCGTCGAGCGTATGTAACAAACGGCTAGCGGACTTGACGAGCGGATAGCGTGGACATAAGAGCAAAGCGTCCCGCGACAGGGATGCCTTGAGCGACTTTGCGATCGGACCACGCTATCCGCGTTTGCACCTTAGCCACAAACCTAGCGGCAGTGCACCCTTGCCCGCCATGCCAAACACCATATACAGGGTTTCGTCCGCATCGAGATGAGCCAGCTCGCGTGTAGCCCCGCTGCCGCCCTCCAGCGTGGCGCAGCGCTGCGCGCCACGCGCGCCATGCCGTCATGCGGCCGGTGCCGCGCAGGAAAAAGCGCTGTAGCTGCTGCTGCGACAGCGTGCGCAGCTCTTCCTGGCGATAGACGCCAGAGACCGCCTTTTCCAGTACCTGGGTGTCGATATAGTTGGAGTGCACTTGGAACTTGCCCGACCCTGCACCCAGCGTTTCCGGCAGCGTCATGGCGATGGAGTAAGGCTCCTCACCGGTCGAGGCCACCGCACACCAGACGTTAAAGCTGCCCGCACGCTTGCGCGCATGGTGCGCCTAGCGGAAAAATGCTGTCAGGTTGGTGGTCAGCGCATTGATAAATGCCTGCCACTCCGCGCTGTTGGCGTCGTTTTCCAGCAGCGCCAGATAACGACCGAAGTCATCGATGTTCAGCGTGCGCAGGCGGCGCACCAAGCGGTTGTAAACCATTTGGCGCTTGTGGTCGGCCAGCACAATGCCAGCACGCTGATAGATCAGCTGACTGATACGACGAAAATGTGTATCCGAGAGCGGCAGGCGCTGCACCATCTGTGAGAGCAGCGTTGTCGCGCCAGGATATTGGTCTGGAAGGCAATGCCGTCGATGACGCTGGTGATGTCGGCGATCTTCTTTGAGCTGCCCGCGATGTCGCTCATGGTTTTCACCACGCCGTCGACCACTTTGCCGCCCTGCTGCGCGGTTTCGGACGCATTGAGCGCCAGCTGCGACGCCTTGCGGGCGTTCTCGGCGTTCTGCTTAACGGTAGCGGTGAGCTGTTCTATGCTGGCCGCGGTCTGCTCCAGCGAGGCTGCCTGCTCCTCGGTACGGGATGAGAGATCGTTATTGCCCACGGCAATTTCGCTGGCACCGGTGTAGATGGCGTCTGCGCCGTCGCGCACGGTAGAGACGGTGCGCATCAGCTCTTGCTGCATGTGCTGTAGCGCCTCACCCAGCTCGTTGCTGACGGTGAAGGTGATCGGCTGCGTCAGGTCGCCGCGTGCGATGTGATGGATCTGCTCAATGCTCTGCTTCAGCGGGCTAATCAGCGAGCGGCGCATCACCGTCCACACCAGCAGGCTGACCAGCAGAGTGATAATCACCACGCCGCTTTCTGCCAGGCGGTGTAATCCTTTTCAAACTTGTCCTGCAAACTCTGGGTTGGCTGGTCAACGAAGCCTTTGAAATTGCCCGCCCCAAGAAACTCAACCAGCTCGGCCAGCGCGTCGCGGTAGGCTTTGTAGTTCGTCTGTAGCGTCAGCACGTTCTCGGCGGTTTTGCCCTTTTCCGGCAGGTTGGCGTTGAAGTCAGCAAATCCGCGACCGGCCACCTTCAGTTCGTCGTTAGCCAGCGCCACCAGCTCGGGCACGGTTGCGCCGGAACCGGCCTTCTTGCTGTCCAGCAGATAGCGGATCCCGGCCCGGTTCAGCGTGTTGCGCGCCTGAACCAAGGAAACCCATGAGGTGCCCATCGCCTGTTGCAGCGTCGCAAGGCGCTGGTTATACGCAAAATTCTCTTTATCGGCTTTCACCGTGTTGAAAAATGCGCCTCCGGTAAAGAGCTGTAGCACGACAAACAGCACCAGCACACTCAGCAGACCGGAGACAACGCGTACTCGATTAAACATAAACACCTCATTGGTTGGCGGATCGTTCCAGTTATCAGCCTCAATGAAGGGATCTTTATGTATTGAAGAAGGGGTTGGACCAGCAGGATATAAAAAGGGAAAACACGCCCAGACGGGCCGGGCGTGCTGGAGGGAATAGCCGTTACGGCTGGCAGTGCGCAAATAGCCTGCGCGGGCGCGCTCCGCCTGATGTCCCAGCGAGCGGACCTTGAAGATATCGTGACGCGTAATCACGCCCGCCACCGCGCCGCTGCCGGGCGCAATCACCACTACCATCGCCGCCGACACAACGGGATAAAGCTGCGCGGCTTCCACTCGAACAGCAGCACCTCCAGCGCCAGCAGCGTGGCGGCGACCGGCGCGTTAAAAACGGCCGTCATACCCGCCGCCGCACCGGCCACCAGCAGGGTTTTACGCTCGGCGGCGCTGAGGTGAAACAGCTGGGCAAACAGCGAGCCGATCGCGCCACCGGTCATGATAATCGGGCCTTCCGCGCCAAAGGGCCCGCCGCTGCCGATAGAGATTGCCGACGAGAGCGGTTTCAGCACCACCACCTTCGGCGACATACGACTCTCACCGTAGAGAATGGCTTCAATCGCTTCAGGGATACCGTGACCGCGAATTTTCTCCGAGCCATAGCGCGCCATAATGCCGATGATCAGGCTGCCAAGGACTGGCGCAGCCAGCAGATGGAGCGTGCCCGCCGCGCCCGGCATCGTCGCCTCAGCGAAGGAGAAACGGTGAAACCAGAACATGTTGGTAATGAGCGCAATGAGCTTGAGCAGCACGATAGCGCCAAATGCGCTGCCGATACCAATTAGTAAACTCATCAGCGCAAGTAGGATGACGCGGCGCGTTACCGTGTAATCTGACAGGGTCAGCGGTTGCGCGGCATCGGAAAGCGGGTGCATCATTTTTGATCTGCCTCAATCTTTAACAAAGGCGCAATTTACATCGAAATACGATACAAATTCAACGGTGAAAGGTTTCAATATGTCACAACAGGAAATGCGCGATGCCGATTACGCGCTGCTGGCGGAGTTCCGCGCCACGCTGCGGCAGTTTATGGCGTTCAGTGAGAATCAGGCACGGAACGTCGGCCTGACGCCGCAGCAGCACCAGGCGCTGCTGGCGATTCGCGGCGCGGCACCGGAGGCGGCAACCATTGGCTACGTGGCGGAGAAGCTGCTGCTGAAGCCGCACAGCGCGTCGGGGTTGATTAGCCGTCTGGAAGAAGCGGGGTTGATTGCGCGCCAGCCGGATGAGCGGGATCAGCGCAGGAGTTTACTGCGCCTCACTGAACAGGCGGAATCCCTGCTGAAAGCGCTGTCGCTCGTGCATTTAGAGGAGCTGGGCAATCTGAAGCCGCTGCTGCAAAACATGATTGACCAGGTTTAGCGCCCGCTTTCCTGCGGGCGCACCGTTTGCGGTTAAAACGTTTCCCAGTTCTCGCCGCCAGCCGGGACGGCCAGCGCTTTTTTCACCGGCGCTGCCGCTACAGAACGAACCTGCGAACGCAACGCCTGTGTGCTGCGCGGGATGTTGAATACCGATACCGATTCGCTGAGAAGGCTCGCCTAGGCTTCAAGCGACGCCGCCGCCGATGCGATTTCGCCCATGAAATCGGTGACGCGCGTCACCGCGCCGACGATTTCACTCATGGTTTCCCCTGCGATGCCCATCAGCTGTGAGCCGGTATTAACGCGGTTTACCGAATCTTCGATCAGCGACTTGATCTCTTTCGCCGCCTGCCCACTACGCTGCGTCAGGCTACGCACTTCGCCCGCGACCACGGCAAAACCACTGCCCTGCTCACCGGCACGCGCCGCTTCCACCACCGCGTTCAGCGCCAAGATATTGGTCTGGAAGGCGATGCCATAGATCACGCCGGTAATATAGGCAATCTTCTTCGAGCTACCCGCGATATCGCTCATGGTTTTCACCACGCCGTCTACCACATTTCCGCCTTTACGCGCGGTTTCCGACGCGCTCAGCGCCAGCTGCGACGCCTGACGTGCATTCTCGGCGTTCTGCTTCACGGTGGCGGTAAGCTGCTCCATGCTGGCGGCGGTCTGCTCCAGCGACGCTGCCTGTTCTTTGGTGGGCGCCGAAAGGTCGTTGTTGCCCGCCGAGATTTCGCTGGCCCCGCTCAGGATGGCGTCGGAACCGTTGCGCACGTTGCTGACGGTGCGCACCAGCGCCTGCTGCATCTCCTATAGGCCATTGGCCAGCTGGCTCATCTCATTCTGCCATTCCACCGCGATCGGCTGGATCAACACCAAGCGCAGGGCGAACCAGCAGGCGACCACTACGCCAATCACCAACAGCGCAACCGCCGCCAGCAGCCACATCATCTGCGTAAACGCACGCTGGTTCTGCTCAACTCCCTGCTCTGCCAGCGCCGTCTGCTTCGTCGGCCATTCGCTGTACGCCGCCTGCATATTGTTTTGCGTCTGTTCGATATTGAAGCGGAACATGCCTTCCAGATCGCGCGCCTTCAGGCGATCCAGCATGCCGGCCAGGCCGTCGTGATAGCTGGCGTACTGCGCCTCCAGTCGATCGCGCAGTGCGACCTCCAAACCCGGCGTTGCGGGCAGATCGTAATAGGTTTTAAAGTTGCGTTCAGCCTGTGCCAGCTGCTGTTCTGTCTGTTTCACCAGCTGATTCAGGCCGCCGCCGTTGATCTCTGCCGCGGTACTGCTTTGCAGGCTCAGCATGGCGCGGTTGAGGGTGATACGCGTCTGGTTAAGCGCGATCCAAGTATCGGTCATTGCTGTGACGTTACTGGTTGAGATCTGCGCCAGCGCGAAGGCATCTTTATCTTTTTGCAGTGCGGACCAGCTCCTGCGGGCTGGAGATGGAGATCAGCTACATCACCATAAAGAAGGCCATCATCGCCGTCATAAAGTCGGCATAGGCGATTTTCAGGAGCCGTGGCTTCCCTCGTGGCCTTTATGCTTGCGCTTTTTGACCACTATTATGGGACGGTTGCTGTTCTTCATGCATTTTCGTCCGAAGTCTGTTTCGCTGGGTTCTTCGCGTTACGTACGTGCTCCTCCAGTTCGCTGAACGACGGGCGCTCGGTTGAGTAAAGCGTCTTACGGCCGAACTCCACCGCGATTTGCGGCGCATAGCCATTCAGGCTGGAGAGCAGCGCCATCAAATCCATATAGAGGGCTTTGTTGTATTTTGATCCGCGCATCAGTTTTGGCAGCGCCTTTAACGTCTTTTTAATCGACTTACCGTTGTTGCCGACTAAAAAAGCGCCAATAGCTGCACCGCCGATTATTAACAGCTCGGAAGGCTTAAAGCGCGCCAAGATGGCCGCCCACCATCATATATCCACCCAACACGGATGCGACAACGACGATATAACCCAATAAGATCAGCACAAAAACATCCTTACGTCCGTAACGTGTTGGTGGAAGTTAAGCCAGATAGCCGCAGGCGTTATTCAAATCGTGGGCAAAAAAAAGCAGCGGGTGTTACCCGCTGCTGGATGGCTTTCCACGATGGGAACAAACTTAAACGGCGCGTTTAACCTGTTCATCCAGCAGTTGTGGAAAGGTATCGGCAGAATCTGCAGAAATTTCACGTCTTTTTACCGCGCGTGATGGCGGCTGGCACAGGCTGCAAACGAAGCTGCCGACTGGCTGATGCGCATGGTTGATGAAACTGCCGTTGCAGCTTCTGCAGTCGGCGAGTTCCAGCATGCCACTTTCAACGAATAGCACCAGGGTCCAGGCGCGCGTCAGCGCCAACAGCGGGCCCTCGTCCGATTGCGGACACTGCTCAAGGTAGAGGCGGTAAGCTTTGATTACCGCATCGACGCCGGTCGCCATGCCTGTTTTCAGCATAAACTGCCAGGCGTTACAGAACATGGAAGCGTGAATATTTTGCTCCCAAGTCATAAACCAGTCGGTGGAAAACGGGAGCATACCTTTCGGCGGCGGGCTCCCGCGCAGTTCTTTATAGAGTTTTATTAAACGACCGCGACTCAACTGGGTTTCGCTTTCCAGCATTTGTAAACGTGCGCCCAGAGAAATGAATTCCATGGCGAGTTGAATATCGCGCGCTTCCTAGACAATACTTTTTTCGGACATTTACATCGCCCTCTTTTTCGCCGTTGCTTCTTCTTTAGAAAAGTTACGCAGTAAACGGCTGGATAATAAAATTCCAGTGTGGATTTGTTGTAAATCATCCACGCGAGATTCCTGCGTCAGGCGATTAATAATGGCGTGATTGTTAAAGCGGAACTGGCAAACCAACTGGTTTGTTTCCGCTAACTTCACCATCTCCGGCAAGGTTAATTGCGACAATGCGTTAGCCATCTCTTCATCAATTCCGAGGCGAAACATTGCAGAAGCTTTTTCCTAGTTAATTAATCGCTGCGCAAGCAGTAAAAAATAAGACAGATTGATATCATAAATATGTTTTAGTAAATCAGTTGTCCCCATTTTTCCATCCTGACAGACACGACGTAATTGCATCGCAGAAAAAACCTCTGCACTTCTGGTTGCTGGTTAGTAACTCTAAAGATGGCAAAAATTTACAGCCAAAAACCAAACGTACTCTGAAGTCAGCCTCATGTCCGTATGGACAAAATTACCGTGCCAGTCAAAACCCCAAGGCCATTCTTTTTTTATTTATTGCTATCTTCCGTGACGTCTCTTTACATTTTTCAAGACTATTCCTAAAATAACGCAAATCTATCCCGTCTGATTTCCACATACAACGACAGAGATGTGAAACTCTAGATAAAGTGTGATCCAGATTACACTTTTAGGCAAATTTTTTCACAAACCCTTCAGCGCTGCTTTTATTTTGTCTGTTTATTAATCAAATTTGCTTTATTTCACTAATATTTTGTCCTAAAAAGGGGCTTATTCCCTCTTAAGAAATGATGTGTCTCCCCCTTTGGCAGCAGGTCGCTCTATTATCTTTAACATTGCATTTAACACCCTACATGGCGCTAGGCGTAACGCTACTTGCAGCATAATGTGCTGAAATGGCATGCTCCATTCGTTTGTAAATTAATCACTTAGGGCAAATGTTTCCTGGAGTGAGTATGGGAAGCGTAAAGAGTGACAGCGAGGAATTAACGCCTTTCAGCAACGAAAAGTTAACGTTTAACATAAAGCTGAAGACAGCAGATGTAACAGAGTGCTACATTGAAAAATAAATGAATGGGGAATTTGACACTTTTGTGATTTAGAACTATCGGCATCTGGACGCCAGACTTTAGGCTTTCAGCGCAAAAAAAGGCTAATTTTCTCTCAAGCGGTGATTAAAGCGGCAATTGTCGCGCTCTAGGCAGGCGAGACCAGGCTGACAAAGCGTTAGCGAAGCTGGATAGATTTAGCGGGCTCAAGATAAGCGAGAACGGCGGCCAGTCATGCTGGCCGCCGTGGGGGATCAGGCGAGTTTCGGGAAGGTTGCCACTTTATTGACAGTGCCATGGTCTTCGCTACGCGGTGCGATAGCCCACAGGTCCTTTAGGAAGCTTTCACGCCAGTTCGTTATGTCCTGCTTGCGCAGAACCGCCATCATATCGTTGTAGCGCGAAATACGCTCCGTACGCGGCATGGTGATCGCTTTATTCAGCGCAGCCGCCACTTCGTCACGATCGTAGGGGTTCACGATCAGCGCCGAGGTCAGCTCATTGGCCGCACCAGCAAAACGTGACAGTACCAGCACGCCCGGATCGTCCGGGTCCTGCGCGGCAACGTACTCCTTTGCCACCAGGTTCATGCCGTCGCGCAGCGGCGTCACCAGCCCGACGTCGGTCAGACGGAAAATCTTCATCAGCAGGCGGCGGTCAAAGTGCTGGTTGAGATAGTAAAGCGGCGTCCAGTCCAGAGTACCGTACTTGCCGTTGATACGTCCGGCTTCGGTCTCCAGCTGATGGCGGATATCCTGGTACGCCTGCACGTCACCGCGCGAGGTCGGCGCAATCTGCGAATAGCGGATTTTGCCGCGGTGCTCAGGGAAGTTCTCCAGCAGCGCTTCATACGCCAAGAAACGCTCAGGCAGCCCTTTCGAGTAGTCGAGACGCTCACAGGCAATAATGTTTTTCGCATCGCCCAGCTCGCGTTTCATTGCCGCCATCTTCGGCGGCAGCGGACCTTCCGCCATCTCTTTGATGCTGTCCGGCTCGATGCCGATCGGGTAAACCTCGGTCATAAAGGTATTGCCAAAGGCGCGGTGCTTCTTCTCGCCTTTGTTTTGCAGCTGCGTCAGCTGGCTCAAGCTGTCAAGGAAGGCCATGCGGTCCGATTCAGTCTGGAAGCCCAGCAGATCGTATTCGCACAGCATTTCTAGTAGATCTTTGTGCGGCGGCAGCGCGTTGAAAATTTCCGGCGTCGGGAACGGGATGTGCAGGAAGAAACCGATATGGTTATTGATACCCTCTTTGCGCAGCGCGGCAGCAAAAGGCAGCAGATGATAGTCATGGATCCACAGCGTATCATCTGGCTTGATCAGCGGCTTCAGCCGTTTCGCCAGCATCTCGTTGACGCGGCAATACCCTTCCCAGGCTTCGCGCTGGAACTGCACCAGATCGAGACGGTAGTGGAATGCGGGCCAGATGACAGTATTGGAAAACTGGCAGTAATAGAGATGATAATCGTTTTGGCTCAGCGGCAGCGCGGCGTAGGAGATGCCGTCATGTTCTACCTGCTGGAGCTCAGCTTCCTCTTCTCCCGAAAACTCACTGATTTCCTCGTTCCAGCCAAACCACAATCCTCCGGTGGTTTTTAACGCATCGAGAATACCGACGGCGAGGCCGCCTGTGCTGGCTTTTTTCCCATCAGGAATGGCGATTCGGTTAGATACGACCACTAAACGACTCATAACCTTTACTCCTTACCGACGTTGTCTTGCTTTATTTGTAATAGTAATCGTTCCAGCCACGCGTAAACCGCTTCAACGTCTGGCAGCCGATAGCGCGCCTGACTGGAGCCTTGTCCAACCTTCAGGGAGATGCCCTGCATGGCATTTACCGCAAGAAATCCCTTTTCGTCCGTCAGATAGTCTCCGACAAATACCTGAATACGTCCGGTAAAAGGCGCTTCCCGCATAAAGGCGCGTACGGCTTCGCCTTTATCTACTCCCTGCGGTTTAATCTCCACCAAACATTTACCCGGCTGAAGCGCCAGCGCTGGGAAGCGTTTTATGACCTGTTCGGCCAGCTCGAGGACATCCTTTTCATGCTGCATTGCCTGGCGGTAGTGCCGCGCGAAGGCCATGCCTTTGGCCTCCAGCAAAGTGCCCGGCCACTGATCCATTGCCTGTTGCAGCTGTTGCTGTAACGCCTCCGCTACGTCAGGTTCCAAGCTAATCCGGTGCATCTCGTCCTGTGCATAGCGGCACTCTGCGCCGTGTACGCCCGCAGCGGGCGCAATTAACGGCGCGGCCAGCGCGTCAAGCTGCGCAATGGAACGGCCGGAAACCAGCGCCAGCGCGCCATGGCAGAGGGAAGTGAGTTGTTGCAGCTGCTGACGCACGTTTTCAGGGATGAAAACCGCGTCGGGCTGCGGCTGAATAGCGGCAAGCGTGCCGTCTACATCAAAAAAGAAAGTATAAAGACCGCCGCTTAGCGCAGGAAGCGAGGCATGTTCATTCGCCCCTTGGGTCACTTGTCTTCTCCTGTGGTTGATCCGGGCGCGTGCGATTTGCTGCTTGTCAGGTTAGAGGCCTGGCTCGTCAGCGCGCCATTAAGGAATGTTTTAGCGAGGGTGAGTGTCTGTGGAAGCGGCAACCGGAACGGCTGAGCGCGGGTCAAAATGCAGAACAAAAACTACGGGTACCAGCATGTTAGATCGGATAAGACGCCACTACGTATTAAAACCACCACAGACCTGTCAACCGGACTGAAAACATCGTCGCGATCAAGTGTAGACGGCCTGGCCGCTTTTGCCAGTCGGTGCGTGTTTTTTAGCACATTAGTAGCAGATTGTTCTGCCCTTGCAGCTGCGTTTACACATTAATAACGCCTTGGGGCACAAGGGCTGGCTGCGTTAAGGGAAGCGGCAAAAGAAATCGGCCAGCCGGAGAGTAAAAATCTCCGCTGCTGCGCGGGCTGTATACTGGGGCAATGGGAGTACACATAAGGAGCGCAGCATGTTTCAGGTATCCGATACGCCAGACGGCGAAATCATTGACGTTATTTCCATTCAGTCCTAGGTCGTTTACGGCAGCGTTGGCAACAGCATCGCCGTGCCGCGCTGCACCGCAACGGGTTACAGGTGGTGCGGTTCCTACCGTATTGCTGAGCAATACGCCCCACAATGCCAGCTGCTACGGCGGCGAAATCCCACAATCCTGGTCTGAGGGCTATCTGGCCGCGCTGGCGGACCGCAACTTCGACGTCACGGCACGCGCGACCATACTGGGCTACCTGAAATCTGCCGACAAGGCGACCACGCTGGCGCACTGGCTGCAGCTGATGCGCGAGAAAAACCCGCAGATGCCGGTGATTATCGACCCGGTGCTGGGCGATGACGACAGCGGCTTCTACGTCGATCCCTAGCTGGCGACGCACTATCGTGAACAGCTTGCGCCGCTCGCCACCGGCCTTACGCCGAACCGGTTTGAACTGGGCTGCCTATGCAATACGCAGCTGCAGAGCGACGCAGAGATCGTCGATGCCGCGCGTTCGCTGTTAAACGCCCAGACCCAATGGGTCGTCGTCACCAGCGCGACCCGCGACGATGCCCGCCACAGCATGCAGGTGTTTTGCGTCACGGCAGAAGAGACCTTCATCACCGATCACCCGCGTTACGACGATCCGCCAAAAGGCACCGGCGATCTCTTTACGGCTGAACTCACCGCTGGCCTGCTGCGCGACGCGACGCTGAGCCAAGCCGTCGAGCAGGCAAGCCTGTTCGCCCAGCAGTCAGTGCTGGCCACCCGCATGCTGGGAAGGCGAGAGCTGCAGCTGGCGAGCGCTGAGCCATTGTGAAAGTGTGACCGCTTCCTTTATGGTAAAGAGACCTCTACCTACCTCAACAGGGTCTTCTGAATGTATAGCAACACCTGTAAAACCGTCGGCGTGCTGAGTAAAGATTTTAGCCATCCCTACACCGCCGCGCTGCTCAACGAAGTGAACCGCCAGCTTAATGCGCGCGGCTGCGTGGCGCTGCTGGTTGACGCCGCTGCGGAGGATTGCGCAAGGCAGCTGGTGCCGCTGCTGAGCGCCGCGATCCACCTTTCCGGCTTCAGCCCCGCTTTTCGCGCGGCGGCCGGGCGTATGCCGCTGGCGTAGGGCCACCAGCGTTTCGGCTATCTGCAACAGGCGGCCGGTAGCGATCCCGCGCGCGTTGATGGCTTTAGCAGCGCGCTGGCGGCGGAGAGATCCCTTAACCAGAAGTTGATCGCCGGGAAAGGTGCTGACCGGGAAAGCCGCTATCAGGCGATGATGGGTTATCTGAAACGCGCGCGCGCTGCGGAACGCATTCAGGCACTGTTTTGCGATAATGACCTGCTGGCCTTTGGTGCGTTACAGACAGTGCGCGATTTCGGCCAAGGCGCGCATGTGACGGTGGTAGGTTTCGGCGACAGCGAGGAAGCAGGCGCGTCAACCTAGCATCTGACCAGCTGGGCGCAGCCGCTTGCATTGCAGGTAGCGGAAGCGCTGAACCGCCTGTTGCTCAATCGTAAGGCAGAGGATGGTGCCTGGCGGCACGGCGAGTTGCGGGTGCGCCATTCTCACTGTGGCAAAGCGGTGCCGGGTGAAATGGGCCAGTGCGGCTGCGCGATCCGTCATTAATCATAAGCACGCTCTGAGCGGGCTTATGGTTGAAGCAGTCTATTTGCGCGCCAGCGCCATGCCGTTGCTCTTATTGAACGTAATCTGGGCCTTGTACTTTTTCGGCAGGCGGCGCGCCTGATAGAACACTCTGTGCCAGTAAGGATTATCGAGTGCAGAGCGCACCACACCCTGGCTGACGGAGGCATGGAAGAAGTGCTGATCGGTATCATAGAAGCCGACATGCATCCCGCCGCCTAATGCGGAAAAACACCAGATCGCCCGGCTGCAAATCGCGCGGGGCGATGCGTTTACCCATCTTCAGCAGCTCGGTGGTGGTGACGCGATCCATCGGCAAATTGAAGCGATCTTTCAGCGTTCGCCAGACAAATCCCGAGCAGTCAACGCCAGAGAGCAAAGCGGAAGCTAACACAAGCGTCAGCAGCGGTCGCAGAGTCTTCATCGTGTCGGGTGAAACCCTTAGCAGGTTGGCGTGGTAGAGGACTTATAGCTTAATTACGACATTCACTAAACCTGCCCCGCTGCCGCTTTACGTTAATCTACAAAAAGTGCGCCGCTGGTACGCTTTCTGTTGATTTTAAGGCAAATAATGGCGCTGAGCGCGTGGCTGCCAGCGATTCAATAACCTGCGTTAAATGCTGAATCACCTGCTGGGCGGCGCGCAACAGCTGCCGCGCGGGTGCGCAGTAGAGCGCCAGCGTCAAAGGCCGTACGCTGCTGTCGCGCAGCGGCACAAAGCAGAGCGCGCCGCGATCCACCTCATCCATCACGTCCAGCAGACTCAGAATACTGATGCCGCTGCCCTGCTTGATCAGTGACTTGATCAGGCGAATGTCATTGCAGGTGATCACATTTTCCGGCTGTAGGCTGTGGCGGCGGTAGAGCATCTCTACCCGCTCATGCACCACCAGCGGTGCGCCCGCCACAATATGCCGCTCCGCACTGAGCTGGCCAGTGGAAAGTGTGGTATTTGACCCGAGGCATGTCCGGCTGGCAGTACTACGCCAATAGGCAGTTCGGCAAAGGCTATGACGCTCAGACCCACCTGGCCCTGCGGGTCCAGCACCAGCCCGGCATCCAGCTCCGCCTGCCGGACCTGTTCGCCAATCTGCGTGTGTCGTGCACGCTAAGATCGAGCCGCAGCCAGGGGGCTCCTGCGCGATCTGCGACAGCGCATCGGCGATCGCCCCTTCGTTCAGCGCCTGTATCAGCCCGAGACTAACGTGCCCGCGCCTCAGCCCCTGGATCTCATCAAAGCGCTGGCGGGTTCGCTGATATTCACGCTGCCAGCGCGCACATCGTCAAGCAGTAGCTCACCGGCGCTGGTCAGGCGCATGCCGTCCGGCAGACGTTCAAACAGCCGTATGCCCAGCTCCTCTTCCGCCTGCAAGATCTGCCGGTTAATCGCCGAGGCGGAAACGTGTAGCTGCTCAGCGGCCTTACGCAAACTGCCGTTGCGTGCCACCTCAAGAAAGTAGTGAGAAAAACGTGAAGAAGGCAGCATGGCCCCTCTGTACTGTTTTATGCAACACACCGCTGAAAAAACGATGATGGATCGCCGCACCCTGCTCTGTCCACAGTGTTATCATCCTGTTATCCACTTCAGAAGAGTCACTGCTATGAAACAGCCCTCGCCTCCCGCTCACTGTACTTTTGAACCCGACGACTGGCTGCGTCTGGCGCGCTGCTGGCATCCGGTGGCGCGCCTGTGCGACGTTGGCCCGGCACCGATGAAGGCGGTGCTGCTTGATGAGCAACTGGTGATCTATTGCATCAACGAGCAAATTATGGCGGCAAAAGATGTCTATCCGCATCGCGGCGTACCGCTGACGCTCGGCTTTCACGATGAGCACGGCATTATTTGTCCCTACCACGGGCTGCGCTTTAGCGCGGATGGCCGCTGCAACCGCATTTCCTCCTGCCCTGACCAGCCGGTCCCCGCCAAACTTAACCTGATTAATTTCCCGGTCGAGGTGCGTTTCGGGCTGGTGTGGGTTTGCCTCGCCCCGGATGCGGAGAACCCCGCCGCGCTGCCGGAGATGCCACACTGGCACGACAGCGGTTTCCAGCAGATCACCTGCCCACCGTTTGACGTGGCGGGATTTGCCGGGCGCCAGGTTGAGGGCTTCCTCGACGTCGCCCACTTTGCCTAGGTGCACACTGAGACTTTCGCCGACGCCAGCAATCAGGCGGTGCCGCCCTACAACCCGGTTGAGACCGAATATGGCTTTGCGGTCGACTACTGGAGCTCTGTCTCGAAATACGCGGCGGACTCCGACCAGCAGGCTCCGGAAGGCTTTCAGTGGCTGCGCCATTTTGAAATGCACCTGCCGTTCACCGCCACGCTGACGGTGCATTTTCCCGACGCCGCACGGTTAGTGATTATGAACGCCGCCTCGCCGGTCTCGGCACGGAAAACGCGCATGTTTGCACCCATTGCGCGCAACTTCGATCTGCATATCCTGGTAGAAGAGGTGCACGCTTTTAACCACCTGGTATTTGAGGAGGAGCGGCTGATGGTGGAGACGCAGATGCCGGAACGCCTGCCGCTCGATTGCCTACCGTCGCGGTCTGAAAAAGCAGGGCTACGGTGAGTTTTTCCTGGTATAGCGAGGAGCAGATATGTCAACCTTTACGGTGACGGTTGACGGCCTGTCGCGCCAGGATCGCTATCTGATTTGCGTCGCGCTGGCCGCTGGGTCGCGCGGCGGCTCACGCTCGGTCCACCAGCAGCTGCGCCTCGGCCAGCGTTTGACCGTTTCCGCGCCGCGGGTGGTGCTGGCCGCCGCCAGTATCGGCCTGACGCCGCTGCTGGCCATGGCGGAGCAGCTTGAGGCCGACGGCGTGCCCTTTTCCCTTCATTACTATGTGAAGCAGCGTAAGGATGCCACTTTTGCGCGCCGCCTGTTGCGCCCTTTCCAGCATGAACCATAGCCATGCGCTGATCCGCGACAGCTGCGGGTTGAAAAGCCGCGCCGCCATCCTTACTCTCTCTTTTCTCGACCTCGACAGGAGTTAAGCATTATGGCAATCGAATACGCAGTGATCGCAGGCGGCTGTTTCTGGTGTACCGAAGCGGTTTTTAAAAATGTGATCGGCGTAGAGTCGGTTGAAAGCGGCTACACCGGCAGCGCCCGCGCTAACCCGACCTATGAGCAAGTATGCAGCGGCGCAACCGGTCATGCAGAAGCGATTCGCGTGGGTTTCGATCCCGAAAAAGTCAGCTACGGCGATTTGCTGGATATCAGCTTTGCCACCCACGATCCAACCCAGCTTAACCGCCAGGGCAACGACATCGGTACCCAGTACCGTTCTGCCATTTTCCCGGCCACGCCAGAGCAGGAAGCGGAAGCCGTGGCTGCGATTGCGCGCGCGCAGGAAGATCATCAGGATCCCGTAGTCACCACCATTGAGCCGCTGCAGGAGTGGTATCCGGCCGAGGCCTATCATCAGGATTACTGGGATGGCGCAGGCCAGCGCAACGGTTACTGCCTTGCGGTGATCCCACCAAAACTACAGAAGCTGCGCAAAAGCTTCGCTAACCGGGTCAAGAGTTAAGCATAAAGCGGGCTTTCGCCCGCTTTTGCACCTTTTCCCTCAGCCCCACTTTGGTGGGGCTAATGAGATGGTCCCCCCCGCTCAGTGAGCGGTACGCCGGCAGGGTGTTTTTC
>JAUHTP010000021.1:0-57675 GCA_031332935.1 Candidatus Pantoea bathycoeliae
CAGTGCAGGCGGGATAATGCGCATCATCGGACAGAGCGGTATTGATGGTGGTGATTGGCTCATCGCGGCCTGCTACGCTTGCGGGCTGGCGTGAAGCGCTACTGATGCCAGGCTTGCCAGCGCCATCACAATTTCCAATGACCCGTCGTCTTGTAAGTTTTATAGCTGCGTTACAACATCCGTACATATATATACATGTAGCGACACGATAGTTAACAAAGGCAGATAATAATTAACATCCCAGCTTAGCGAGGCAACTATGTCAACGGAATTCCCTGCAACAGAGCGAGCTGACAGCGAAGGCCAGCGGCTTTCTGAAACCCGATAGATAGATTTTATTCCCCATCGCGAACGGCACGGACATCCGTTCAGCAAGTTTACGCTATGGTTTGGCGGCAACCTGCAAATTACAGCGATTATTACCGGTGCGCTCGCCGTCGTGCTGGGCGGCGATGTTGTCTGGTCCATTGTTGGTCTGTTGGTCTGTTGGTCTGTTGGTCGGGCAGATTATCGGTGCGGCGGTGATGGCGCTGCATGCCGTGCAGGGGCCGCGTCTCGGTTTGCCGCAGATGATCATAAGCCGTATTCAGTTCGGCGTGTTTGGCGCGGTCATCCCGCTGGTGCTGGTGTGTATTATGTATATCGGCTTCTCCGCCAGCGACACGGTGCTGGCTGGGCAGGCGATGGCAAAACTGCTGCACATTAATAATGCCGCCGGGATGATCCTGTTCAGCCTGATCATTGTGGTTATCGCGGTGCTGGGTTATAGGGTGATCCATAAACTGGGTAAGGTGGCGAGCATCATTGGCATGCTGGCGTTTCTCTACCTGTTCGCCAGGCTGCTGTCGACGCACGATCTGGCTCAGGTGTGGCAGAACCGCCATTTTCCTTCTCTAGGTTTCTGCTTGCGGTGTCGCTCTCTTCTTCATGGCAGATTGCATTTTGCCCTTATGTCTCTGACTATTCGCGCTACCTGCCGGAAGATGTCCCGGCGAAAAGCCTGTTCAGCGCCGTTTTTTTCGGCACAGTGCTAGGCACCCAGGCCTCAATGATGCTGGGAGTGATTGTTGCCGCTATCGCGGGCAGCGCCTTTTCCGGCAATGAGGTAGGTACATTGTAGGTTTGGGCAGCAGCGCAACCATGGCGATGGTAATCTATTTCGCTATCTGCTTTGGCAAGATCACTTTTACCACGCTAAACGCCTACGGCAGTTTTATGTCACTGACCACTATTGTTTCAGGTTTCAGCCAGCAAACCTCCCTCAGCCAGCGCGGACGCATTAGCTTTGTCGTGCTGATGGTGGCCATCGCTGCGCTATGCGCTGATTAGCGAACCGGCTTTCCTCAAATCGTTCACCCATTTTTTGCTGTTGCTGCTGGCCTTTTTTATTCCCTGGAGCGCGATTAGCCTGACCGATTTTTATCTGATGACTAAAGGACACATTGATATTCCTGCGCTGTCGCAGCCAGACGGGCGCTATGGTCGCTGGAACGGGGCGGGTATTGTGACTTACTTTATCGGCGTACTGATTCAGCTGCCGTTTATCGACAATCCGCTGCATCACGGTTCGCTGACCTGGATTTTTGCCGGAAATGATGTGTCGTGGATTATTGGCTGGTTTGCCACGGCGCTGCTGTGGCTGGGAATGCGGCGTTTCGACCGCCGTGGGAAGCTGCACGCGACGATTTATCCGACGCATTAAGAGAAAAAAGGTGCTACGCCCTCATATGTACATAACATATGAGGGAAATTCGTTTATAGGACGCCGAGGCTATCTTGCTTCAGCTCAGTGACGGATTTGAGCCAGATCCTCTTCGGTGAGACCGGTCATCTGCATGACGGTATTGCTGTCGAGGCCGTTCTGCAGCATGGAGCGTTGCTCCACGCTCGCCCTTCTCAATACCGCGCTTCTCACCGAGTTCAATACCTTTCTGTTCTAGCTGCTGAGCGATAGTCATGAGTGCCTCTCCGTGCTGCGGCATACGCTGTGCCAGTTCGCGAACAAAGGCCTTGGAGTGAGCCAACTCACCCGCCTTAATTAAATAGTGTATCAGTGCCATCACCTAGGGTGAAGAAAGAGTGTCCGCCATGAGCAAAGTGGCTAGGCGGTCCGTCAAAGTCGCAACGTCGCGCTGATGAATATGCTTCTGCAACAGCGTGAGTGCCGCCATACAGCGATGGTGCATGATTTCGTCGTCAGGAATGACGGTAATATCCACCAGCGGGAAAGGACTGTTGAAGAGTTTGCCCGCTAGGGCAGGATCGTCAAATTCATCCAGCCACTGGGTTGAGTAGGGGTAAGGCGTGCGCTTGCCGGTATAGAACAGCACCGGTATGACCAGCGGCAGCTTTTTATGTCCCACTTCTAGGTGTCGCTGAATAGCAGCGACTGCGTACCGCATAAGCATGAAGACCATATGCTTATCTGGAGTCGACTGGTGCGATCAAAACGTGAATATAGCCGTCACCAGCTGTGGTCTTCAGGCTATAGAGCACATCACTGAAGTACTCAGCCCGCGACAGGAGTATCGCGGGCTGAAGTCGCTTCGTCTGCGTCGGGGTCTGGCAGCGGTCAAATAAACCTTAACTCGCGCTCATCGTCTTGAGCATATTGTCCGCCAGGCGCAGACTCAGCGCCGCACTGGTCAGCGTTCGGATAGGGCGAACCGACGCCCTGAAGCTTAATGTTGGTCAGCGACATCTTGAACGGCGAGTTACGGAAGCGCTCGACGATCTCCTGGCGCGATACGCGCGGGCCCGCCTCAACGATAATCACCGATTTGCCCGCTTTGGCCATCTGGGTCGCGATCAGTCCGCCCATTACGCCAGAGCCGATAATGACGACGTCCGCGTCTTTTTTTGCTGCGCTCATGCTGGTTCTCCTGCTTTTGCCACGCTGCCTTGTTCAGTCACTGCCCAGTAGAAAGGTCCGCCGCCGTAGGTCGGCACTACGAGAACATCGTGGGTCGGCAGATACATCATGGCGTCGGCATAGGCAATCAGCTCCAGCTGGCTGCCCTCGCCAGCGATCCCCAAGACAAAGCCTGGTCATTGTTCTGCCCCATCAGCGCATTGTATGGCGTATGGCAGGTATCGCAGTGAGCCAGCGCGTTCACCAGATAATCGCCGCGATTGACGACTTCGCTCGCATTGCTGGCGGGGACAAAGTGCTTATCGTCAGCATACAGCAGGTTCCAGGCAAACATGCTGGCGCCGATATTAAACGGGAAAGGTAAATCAGTTTGTGCAGGGACATGGTCGCTGGGTTTTACGCCGTGCATAAAATAAGCGTAAAGTGCATGAATATCTGCATCAGTAATTTTTGCATAGGCGGTATAAGGCATCGCAGCATAGATATGCTGGCCCTGTTTATTAATTCCCTGCCGCAGCGCTTTAGCAAAATCCTCTTCGCTATAATTACCAATTCCTGCGGTTTTTGATTGTGTAATATTGCTGGCGATAATATTGCCTAACGTCGACGAAATAATATATCCGCCGCTCATTTCAGCGCCATGATCGGGTTAGTTATGGCAGGCACCACAGTCCGCAGCAATGGCCAGATATTTATCTTTCTCTATAAGCTCCGCATACTCCGTCGCATCTTCAGCATGAGCTGAAAATGTTGCAGAGAGCAAAATGCTTAACGCGAAAGGCAGACAACCCCGTCTAACCTTTCTTGCCTTCATTATAATTGCTTTCTGTGAATAATAATTGGTGTTGTGTAATTTTTAGCGCAACCTCGCAGAACGATGCCTTGCGGGATAACACATTAACATAATGGTAATTACATTATTAATACATAAATTGAACTTTCTATACGTTGTTACAACAATTCGTAGTCGTTAAAAGTGATATTTTGCTCACTTGATGCGGTAAGATTCACTTCGCCAGGCTCAGTCCAAAACGCATCTCCCGGATGCACCCAAATCTCTGTGACATGATTAGCATGTAGCTGATCGGCAATAAGAATCCGGCCCCCAGTAAAGAAGACCGTACGCCAGGACCGTGCTGCGTATAGGTGCCGGTGCTTTCGCCGGGTTTCAGGCTCACCTTCCAGCCCTTAACGTTTTTTTCATTCAGAACCTGGGTAAAGGCTTCGCTGGCCGGGCGTGTCGCACCGCCAAAATGCTGCGGGCCGGTCATATTGATTTCAAAAGCGACCTCGTGATTAACCCGATCCCCGGTATTGGTCACCTTATCCGTATCTGACTTACCCTGATGTGCACCAAATTTTACCTTGCTGCTTTTCATTTCGGTGTTATTTACCGGTTTATCGGGTGATTCAATTCTTACCGTGCTGCCTTCAATATGCGTATTAACATAATCAAGATGCTGCTCGTGAAATAGCGTGGATTCGCCCGGCTGAATAAGCACGCGCATTACGGTGACGTATTTGTTTTCCAGAATAACGTGGTGATGAGGTTCAAGACGGGTGGCAACGGATTTTTCTGTTGCCTGAACTACACAATGTAGAGGTGAATAATGCGGCAAATAAAACTGATCGCAAAATTTTCTGACGCAGATGAGACATAATTTCTCCTTGAAATTATATTGAGCCTGTTCCGGCCTTTTCCGGATGACCCTGAGAAAGGGTAGCCGAGAATGAAACAGCCAATACGTCATCTCTGACGTAAATAATTAATGATAGCAGCGTCCGTTATACATAGCCCATCAAGTTTCAGCATTGACTGCGCTTGATGCATCGCCTCTGCGCGATGGGTAACGCCCAGCTTCTGATAGAGGTTACGGATATGGGTTTTGATAGTGGTCGTTGCCACGTCGAACTCGCCTGCAATTTGATCGTTGCTGTACCCGGAGTAGATCAGGCCCAGCACCTGACATTCGCGCTGCGTCAGGGGGCTGGTACGGATCAGCTCCGGCACATCCGGATGGTTGAGCAAACGGCCGACGAAACCCTCGTCAAAATGGGCGAATTTATGGCGGTGATATTTGTTGATCTCATTCAGAATGCGGCGCGCGCGATGGTTGTCCAGCTCTTCCAGCGTGTTGAGCTGGATAAGCTGACGCAGCTGCTGCGACATGATCTCGCTTTCAATCACTAAGTGGCTGATAAAGCCGGTGCCGCGCGCCAGCTTCAGCGCCTCGGCTTTGCGCCCGGTCTGCCAGTAGATTTGATTGAGCAGCAGCAGGTTGCGGTTCATGTCGCTCATCAGGCGCAGCGCGCGTGCGTTCTCGTTCAGCTCTTCACAGCACCACTTCCGCCTAGCTGAGATGGCTCTGCAGGATCTGTGCGTGCGCCACGTTGCGCCACTGGCCCTGCAAAAAGTGGTTATTGGCGAAGGCGGGTTTCGCGGTGTGCCGCATCCAGTGGCTGGCGCTCTGCACATCGCCCATCATCTGCCAGTAAATCACCCTGACTTTGTCGGCGTTGGCGATCCAGTCGCTGTGCAGGCAGCCGTTGTTCAGCAGATTTTCCAGCCGTTTAATATTGCTGCGCGCGTCATCCAGATTGCCGCGCGCCAGCGAGCACTGCACCAGCAGGCCAAGGCACTGGATCTGCTGCTGCGGATAGCCTTTCAATACTGTTATCCCTTCCCGGGCTGCCTGCTCCTCCTCATCCAGTCGGCCCCAGGCACACATCAGCTGGGCGCGAATGCGCAGTAGAAACTCGTGCAGCGGAAACTGCGCAAGATGCTGCTTGCCGACCAGCACGAACGCTTTCTCCTCAATCTCCCAGGCGGCCTACAAAAAGCCCTGCGCAAAAAGGAAAAAGGATTTCGCTCTGCTGGATCAGGCTCCAGAGCGCGTAGTGCCAGGCTTCATCCCGGCGCGCCATCTGCTCGGTTTGCTGCATCAGCGCTAGCGAAATGGCCAGTTCGCCTTTGCAGTGCATCACCTCACTGTGTACCGAGGTGGCGACAATGCGGCTGTAGCGGTGCGTGTCGGGCAGCGTGCTCAGCGCCAGGCGGGCAAGCCGTTCGGCCTCGTCGGCGTTGCCGTCGTTGATAGCCACCTGCGCACGCACGGCATGGAATTCACTCTGTAACGCCGTGTCTACCTCGCAGCTGCACGCCTGCTCAAACCTTTCCAGCAGATGGTTGACCTCGGAAAAGCGGTGCTGGCTCTGCATCAGCCAGGCCTGTAGCAGCACCAGTTTCGGGTTCTCCAGCAGCATGGCCCAGGAAAGTGCCTTAAGAGACTGCTCCAGTAGCGCCAGCTCGCTCTGGTTGAACAGCGTCCAGGCGTGCTCCAGCAGCACCTCGCGCAGCATGTCGGCGTCCCCAGAGGCTAGCGCGTGGTGGATTGCTTTGCCTGGAAAACCCTGAGCCATCCAGCTCTCAGCCGCGGCACGATGAACCGCGTGCAGCTCGGCGGCGAGTTCCCACTGGCAGCGCTGGCGCAAAAAGGATCCGAACAGCGGATGGTAGCTAAACCACTGGCCCGAGTCGTCCATGCGCTGCAGGAACAGCCCCTGCCGCTCAATCTCCTCTAGGCGCATACGGCCGTTGGTCTCGCCCGTTACTCGGGCAACCAGCTCATCATTCATGGCGCGCAGCAGCGCGCTTTTCAGCAAAAAATGGCGCGTGGCCTCATCGATGTTATCCAGCCCCTCTTCAACCAGATAATCGGCAAGGTGGCTGGCGTTAATGCCAGAGAGGCGTCGCGCCGAGTCCTTTGCCGATCCTGCGCTCTGACGCGTCGAGAGTGCGATAAGCTGGAGCGCGGTTGCCCAGCCAGCCACGTCACACGTCATCGCACAGGCGGTCGCTCTCCTCACTCGCCAGCGGTGCGCTCAGCCGGCCGTCGAAAAACTGTTTTGCCTCTTGGTGGGAGAAGGCCAGCTGCTGGCTGCCCAGCTCAAGCAGTTGCTCGCGCACGCGCAGATTGGCGATACCCAGCTGTGGGAGATTACGCGACAGTACCACCAGCGTAAGGTTGTCGGGCTGGTGGCGCAGGAAAAAACGCATCGCCTCGTGGATAGCGGGATTGGTTATGTGGTGGTAGTCATCTACGATCAGCAAGAGCGGCCGTTGCCACTCGGTCAGCTCAATGAAGAGCTGAGCAAACAGGGCGTTAAGGTTAACGTATCGCCTTTTTGGCGTCAGCGTCTTGCTGCGGCAGCCGCCGCCCTGCGTCGCCTGTTGCAGCGCGGCGATAAGGTGGTCAGCGAAACCGCTCCGGCTGATTATCAGCCTAGTCTAATGAATACCAGCACAGGTCCTTTTTATACGACGCCCACTGGGAGACCAGCGTGGTTTTGCCATAGCCAGCCGGGCTGGTAATAATCAGCAGCCGGTAGTTGCCTGCGGTGATGAGTTTTTGCAGCAGGCGAACGCGGGTAACGGTATTTTCAAGGCGGACGGGACGACTAAGTTTCGAGGATATCAACATGGGCACACGCTTCTCCATTAACGTTCAGCGCATCATTTTTTTTACGCTTCGTAATTATTCTTCATACACGTTCATGGATTCGTTAACTGAATGCAAGCGAACCTGTAAGGCAGGCTTAACAAAAGCGAGTGTAATCACACTCGTGCTCCTCTTTCAGATTTACCCTGACTTCTCCGCCCTCCCTGTCCTCCCTGCTGAATTTCATTCAGGAGGAGGAGCATCCCAAATGTGGAGGGCACACTGGCGTACATACTTTTTTCGTTCTGACAGGAAGCACATAACATGCACGCGCAACCCTTCGACAAAACACATTTTATCGCTGCGCTTACGCGTCAGTGGCAACGCTTTGGCCTGCGCAACGCGCAGGAGATGACACGCCAGCAATGGTGGCACGCGCTGAGCGGCGCGCTGGCGGAACTGCCCGCGCAGCCAGCCATTGGGCAGCAGCGCCACGTTAACTATCTCTCGATGGAGTTTTTGACCGGACGGCTGACGGGGAAGAACCTGCTTAATCTGGGCTGGTATCAGGTGGTCAGCGATCTGCTCGCCGCATCCGACATCTCGCTGAGCGAGGTGCTTGAGCAGGAGACCGATCCGGCGCTCGGCAACGGCGGACTGGGCCGTCTTGCAGCCTGCTTTCTTGACGCGATGGCGACCACCGGCCAGCCCGCTATCGGCTACGGCCTCAACTACCAGTACGGCCTGTTTCGCAAGCATTTTGTCGAGGGCGCGCAGCATGAACAGCCGGACGACTGGGGACGTGATCGCTATCCCTGGTTCCGCCACAACGCCGCCCTGACCGTGCAGGTCGGCTTGGGCGGCAAGGTCATAACCGAGAAAGGCATAACGCGTTGGGAACCTGCTTTCCTGATTGAGGGTGAAGCCTGGGATCTGCCGGTTGTGGGCTTTCAAAACAGTGTGACGCAGCCGCTGCGCCTCTGGCAGGCGAAACATGCGCGCACGTTTAACCTGCAGCGCTTTAACGACGGTGATTTCCTGCGCGCCGAACCGCAGGGTATCAATGCGGAAAAGTTGACTAAGGTGCTCTACCCTAACGACGACGACCAGGCGGGGAAAAAACTCCGTCTGATACAGCAATATTTCCAGTGCGCCTGCACGCTGACCGATATCCTGCGCCGCCATCATCAGGCGGGTCGCGCCATTAAGACGCTGCCCGACTTTGAGGTGATCCAGCTCAACGAGACCCATCCGACGCTGGCGATCCCAGAGCTGTTGCGCCTGCTGCTCGACGAGCAGCAGCCGTCGTGGGAAGCTGCGTGGCGCATTACGCAGCGCACCTTTGCCTACACCAACCATACCCTGATGCCGGAGGCGCTCGAGTGCTGGAATCTGCGGCTGGTGCGCGCGCTGCTGCCGCGCCATATGATGATTATCAACACCCTGAACGCACAGCTTAAAAAAGAGGTCGAAGCGCACTGGCCCGGCAACGAGGCGATCTGGACGAAGGTGGCGGTGGTGCATAACCAGCAGCTGCGTATGGCTAACCTTTGCGTGGTGAGCGGCTTTGCGGTCAATGGCGTGGCGGCGCTGCACTCGAGGCTGGTGGTGCAGGGTCTCTTCCCGGAGTACCACGCGCTGTGGCCGGAAAAATTTCATAACGGCACTAACGGCATCACGCCACGTCGCTGGATCCAGCAATGCAACCCATCGCTGGCGGCGTTAATCAGCAACACGTTGCATCGTCCCTGGTTAAACGATCTGGATGCGCTCAGCGATCTGGCCCCGCTGGCGGATGACGCGGCGTTTCGCGCTGAATATCGTGCTATCAAGCAGCAGAACAAACTTGCCCTGACGCGCTGGATTGCCGAAAAGACCGGTATCCATGTCCAGCCCTATGCCTTTTTTGACGTGCAGATCAAGTGTCTCCATGAGTACAAGCGGCAGCACCTGATGCTACTGCATATCATTGCCCTGTGGCAAACGCTGGTTAGCGATCCCCAGGCAAACCTGACGCCGCGCGTGATGCTGTTTGGCGCGAAAGCCGCGCCAGGCTATGCGCTGGCGAAAAACATTATCTACGCCATCAATAAGGTCGCTGACGTCGTTAACGCCGATCCGCGCGTCGGTGACCGTCTTAAAATCGTGTTCATTCCCGACTACAGCGTGTCGGTGGCGGAGCGGCTGATCCCCGCCGCCGACCTGTCAGAGCCAATTTCGACTGCGGGCAAAGAGGCCTCCGGCACCAGCAATATGAAGCTGGCGTTCAACGGCGCGCTGACGATTGGCACGCTGGACGGCGCGAACGTGGAGATCGCCCAGCAGGTTGGCGAGGAGAACATTTTTATTTTCGGCCATACCGTCGAGCAGGTCAGCGCGCTGAAGCAGGCGGGCTATGTGCCGACAACGTGGCGTAAAAAGGATGTGCAGCTGGATCGGGTACTGACCGCGCTTGAAGACGGCACCTTCAGCGACGGCGACCGCACGGCCTTCGCTCCGCTGGTGAAAAGCCTCGGGCCGGAAGGCGGCGATCATTATCTGGTGCTTGCCGATTTCCGCCACTATCTCAACGCCCAGCAGCAGGTCGACGCGCTGTGGGCCGACCCGGACGCCTGGACGCGCGCCGCGATCCTGAACACCGCGCGCTGCGGCATATTCAGCGCTGACCGCGCTATCCGCGACTATCAGCAACGTATCTGGCAGGCCGCGCGCTAAGGAACATGATTAAACCGAAAAATAATCTTGAGCGCGCAGAGCTGATTGCGCCCGATTATATCGACGCCCACGGGCGGCCCCAGGGGGTCTCCGCGCAGACCCGCGATCGTCTGCTGGGATTGATGCCGCCCGGTACGAGCAGCGCCGCGCCGCTGCCGCCTGTGGCGATATTCCGTCAGGGCGAGCCGCTTGCGCTCTCGCCGGTCTTGCTGACGGCGGCTGACTGGCGACTGACGAGCGAAGCGGGCGAACGCTGGTCAGGGCGCTGCGTGGTGGGCGAGACGCTGCCGCTGCCCGCCTTGCCCGACGGCTATCACCAGCTGACGCTGGAGTATGAGGCGCAGCGCATTAGCTGCTGCATTATCGTCGCGCCGCCGCGCTGCTATGAACCCGACGCGCTACTGGCGGGCGAATCGCTGTGGGGCAGCTGCATCCAGCTTTATACGCTGCGGTCGGCTAACAACTGGGGCATTGGGGATTTCGGCGATTTGCGACAGATGATCGTCGAGACGGCGCAGCGTGGCGGCGCTTTCGTCGGGCTGAACCCGCTGCACGCCCTGTTCCCCGCCGAGCCGGAGAGCGCCAGCCCTTACAGCCCCTCTTCACGCCGCTGGCTCAATGTTCTCTACATCGACGTCAACGCGGTAGCCGATTTCCAGCAGAGCGACGCTGCCCAGGCATGGTGGCGGCTTGAGGCGACGCAGCCGGTGCTGCTGGCGGCGCGCAACGCGCAATGGGTTGATTACCGCGCCGTGACGCAGCTGAAGCTGGCGGGGCTGCGGCTGGCCTGGCGGCAGTTCCAGCAGCGCGATGCGGAGGATGCAGACGTGGCAGCCTTCGACGCGTTTATTGAGGCGGGCGGCGACAGCCTTCTTTATCAGGGTGTGTTCGACGCACTCCATGCCGAGCGGCGCGCGCAGAATGACGATTGCCACGGCTGGCAAAGCTGGCCAGACGCCTTTCAAAATCCTGACAGCGCCGCCGTACTGGCTTTTCGCCTCGAGCACAGCGAGGACGTGCGCTTTTATCTCTGGCTACAGTGGCTGGCGCAGCAGCAGTTCGCGGTGTGCTGGCAGCTCTGTCAGCAGCAACAGATGGCCATAGGGCTCTATCGCGATCTGGCCGTGGGCGTGGCGCGCGAAGGCGCGGAAACCTGGCGCGAACGCGAGCTTTACTGCCTTGAGGCCAGCGTCGGCGCTCCGCCCGATATCCTCGGCCCGCTGGGGCAAAACTGGGGGCTGCCGCCGATGGATCCGCAGGCAATGGCGACGCGCGCCTTTGAGCCTTGGATTACGCTGTTGCGCGCCAGCATGCATGACTGCGGTGCATTGCGCATTGACCATGTGATGGCGCTGCTGCGTCTCTGGTGGATCCCGCAGGGCGAAAGCGCGGCGGAAGGGGCCTATGTGCAATATCCGGTGGACGCACTGCTGGCGATACTGGCGCTGGAGAGCCAGCGCCACCGCTGCATGGTGATAGGGGAAGATTTAGGCACCGTGCCGGCGGCGATCGTCGACAAGCTGCGTGACACAGGTGTTTACTCCTACAAGGTGCTCTATTTCGAGCAGACGTCTAAGCGGGCTTTCCGCGCGCCAGCGCAGTGGCCGCGCCAGGCGATGGCGGTGACGACGACGCACGATATGCCGACGCTGCGCGGCTGGTGGCGCAGCGACGATCTGCGGCTCGGCAGTGAGCTAGGCCTCTATCCCGATAAGGTGATTCTGGCGGGGCTTTATCGCGAACGGCTGGCGGCGAGGAAAGCGCTGTTACAGACGCTACTGCGCAGCGGTGTGCTGCCGCCGCGCCAGCGCTATCAGCGCGGCGGTGCACGCATGACCCGCGCACTCAGCCGGTCATGTGTGCGCTATCTGGCGGGCACGCAGAGCGCGCTGCTCGGCCTGCAGCCAGAAGAGTGGCTGGATATGGCGACGCCGGTGAATGTGCCTGGCACCACCGATGCTTATCCTAACTGGCGGCGCAAGCTCAGCGCGACGCTGGAGGCGATGTTCAGCGATCCGGCGGTTGATGCCATGCTGGCGGAGGTGAATAGCGGCAGGAAAGCAGTGAAATAAAGGCTGATCGTTGGCCCGCCGGGTGCGGGCTGACGATTCATCCTTTTTAGTGAGCGACAGGCCCATAAAAAGGTGCGCCGTAGCGCACCAGGTGGGGCAACTCAGCACTGTCGGGGCAGCTTCACCCCTTGCCTTTAACACTGCTGATAAATGTTTTGCGCGCCGACGTTCAGCCCAGTGGTTCCGCCTCGTCCAGCAGCTTAAGGGCTTTATCGATATTGCCCTGATCCACCGCTTGGCGGATGCTCTGATTAAAGTAACTTTCGGTGTCGTCCACCAGCGGTGCTGATGGTGCCGCTGGCGTGGTGCGGACCGCCGCTTGGCTCACCGGCTGCGTATTGCAGACCGTGATCGGTGCCGGACCAGCAGAGCCAAACAGCGGGCCGACTAGGATATAAGACGCAGAGCTGGTAGATACTTTCAGCTTGAGTTTGCCTTCCACGCAGTGGCGCGCAATGGGGTCGAGAATATAGGGCACCGCATGGCCTGTTCCCCTAGAGTAGGCTTTAGCCGGATCCAGCAGCGTGGTGGTCTGGCTGAGATCCTGCTCGGTGGTGAATACCAGCAGATAAATTTTCTGCTGGCCAAGCGCTGGTGTCAGCTTCATTACGCCTTCCAGCCGATCGGCACTCATCACGCCTGGCTGTTGGTAGGTGAAAAAGCGGCTCGGTAACTAGGCGGCGGGGCGCAGGTTCTCGTCAAGCACCAGAACCTTAGGAGCAAAGACCTGATTGTGTGCCACTTCGCTCCTCAGCGTCACCGTCAGTTCGCCCTGGTTTGCGGGCAGGCTATAGGCGGCAACCGGTCCGGTGACGCCAGCTATATTAAGCTGCGTGCCGCCTTGCGCCAGCGAGGTACTCTGTGCGCGCGAGGTGTCGACGGGCTGCCGGCTCAGGCGTTGCAGGCTCGCCGTCGGGATAGTCGGCGCGGCAGAGAGATCCTGCGGCACGAGATTGATATCCGCGTGCGCGGGCAAGGCGAGGCTTTTCAGTAGCGCGGCGCTCAGGCAGAGCGCGGTAAGCGTTTTCTTTTTCATTTTTATGGTCTCAACAGGCAATTGGACTGCCGCTCAGGCTAGGCAATGGCCGCGGCAACCCAGAAACGCCGTACGATGGCCGTACGGCTTCTGTTTATTCAGGTCACGGAATGGCTTATCACCAGATTTCCATCTGTGCGCCGAAGCTCCACTCATCTTTGTCGCCGCGGCTGTTGGTAAAGAGGCCGTTGCCGGTGCTGTCCGCTGCGGCCAACGAGGTCAGATCCCCTTAGGCGTCTTTGCTGTAGCCCCACTTCTCATCCCATTTTGCGTAGGTAGCGAACAGGCGCAGCGCCCGACCTGACCAGATGCTGTCGCCCGCCTGCCACTGCTGTGCCAGCGTGATTTTGTACTGGCCGTTGCGTTCGCTGACTTGCTGCGATTTGACGTTGTCGTAGCCCACTTCCAGCAGGGTGCTCATGATCGGCGTCCACTTATACATAGGGCGCACGCCGACGGTGTACCACTCTGTGCCGCGGTTGTTGTCCAGATCGGTGTTCTGGTACATCGCCACATACATGAGATCCCAGCGGTCAGCGAGCGAGATTGCGCCGTGATCTAGAACGCGGTACATGCTGCCGTTCTTGTTGATGTTGGTGCCCTGCGGCAGCCCTTTGCCCTGCGACGTTAGCGCATCGGTAGCGTACTGCAGCACGAACTTGTTGTAGCCTTGAGCATGCTCTGGGTATGCTCCGCCCTGAACAGCCAGCCATCTTTCGACGCGCTGTCTTCAAGGAGGTAGCCGTCGCGCGCGTTGGCGCGGCCATAATCGACGCCCAGCTCCAGCACGCCGTCCGGGTTGGTTTCCAGACCGGCCAGGCGCACGTCGAAAACGTCATTGGCGGTGCTGGTGGCGTAATCGCGGATCTGATCGCTGGAGAAGGTGTAGGAGCCGCCCGCCTCTGAGGAGCGCGTTGCCGCAAAAGAGAGTTTACCGAAGCCGAGATCCACATCTTCCAGACCGTCACCGGGACCAGAAATATCACAGTAGTAGAAGTCGATTATGTGCAGGTCGTGAAGCTGGTAGAAGCTTTTACCGGCCCAGATAGTGGAGCTTGGCAGCGCATCAATCAGGTTTTTGCCTTTGACGTTCGCCTCGCGGAAGGCGGGCGATGAAGTCGACCACAATCGTCGGGGCAGAGAGGGTACCCACCGCGATAGCGACAGCAACGGGAAGTTTGCGCAGAGTTATCATTTTCTATCTCCTGAGGTCATTGCTTTTATTGTTTTGCAGGGCTAAACACTAGGCTCCTGATGCAGCCTGCGACAGGCGCTCCCGTCCTCAGCGCTCCGGCGGCAGGCCAATGCTTATCAGAGCGCGCTCTTCTACCAGCACGACTTCCTCTTGGCGGTAGACCAGGTTTTGACGGATAGCGGGGATCTGGATATGGATTTGCGTTTCGTTTCCGAGCTGCTCGACCACCTGCACTTCGCCCTCGAGCGTGACATCGGCGATGTCGCTGGAGAGCCGGTGTTTGGGACGAATGCCCAGCGACATATCGCTGCCCACCTGTACGCCCGCGCTTTCCACCGGTAGCCAGATGCGCTGATCGTTCGGCAGGCGCACCTGCACCTGATCGATGGCGATGGCGGTAACTTTGACTGGCAGGAAATTCATCCTCGGCGAGCCGATAAAACCGGCGACGAAGCGGTTAGCGGGATAGTGATAGAGCTTCAGCGGTCGGCCGAGCTGCGCGATGCGTCCGGCGTCCAGCACCACGATCTTGTCCGCCAGCGTCATCGCCTCGATCTGATCGTGGGTGACGTAAATCATGTTGCGCTTTAGGCGTTTGTGCAGACGCGATATCTCAATGCGCATCTGCACGCGCAGCGCGGCGTCTAGGTTCGAGAGCGGCTCATCCAGTAAAAAGACACGTGGCTCAGCGACCAGCGTGTGGCCACGCGCTTGCGCTGTCCGCCGGAAAGCGCTTTAGGGCGGCGGTCGAGCAGATGCGCCAGCTGCAGCACTTCTGCAACCTGATTAACGCGCTGCTGGATCTCGCAGCGGGTAATGGTCTCCAGGCCGGCAATCATACGCAGCAGCGTGGACTTGCCGCAGCCCGACGAGCCGACGAACACCACAAACTCTCCTCATGATGCTTTCCTCTGCGATTGCTCATTCTTGCCTGCATCACCGCAGGCAGACTCCGGCGTCCACTATGGAAAAGGTTTTGTCAGGGCACATCCTCCGCCGCAGACTGAAGAGGAGAACGGCACGTGCGGCGGCGCGGTGCGTCTGAGATGTTTTTTGTGATCGGCTACTCAGAGTTGCGGCGGCAGGAGTGTGCGCCAGCCCGTGAAAACACCCCGGTTTTGCAACGGGGATCACGGGATGGTACCGGCAGGCGTAGAGCGCAGGAGGATGAGAAACCACAGCGGATCGCCACTCTGTGCGGGAAAACGATTTCCGTTTCCGCTAACAGGATGGAGTTATGACAATGAAAACCGGCGCACGCATTTTTGCCCTTTCCGCCCTTACGGCCATGCTGTTTTCGGTCTCGGCAATCGCGAAGATCGAAGAGGGGAAACTGGTTATCTGGATCAACGGTGACAAAGGCTATAACGGGCTCGCCGAGGTCGGTAAAAAGTTCGAGCAGGATACCGGCATTAAAGTGACGGTCGAGCATCCGGATAAGTCGAGCATCCGGATAAAATGGAAGAGAAGTATCCGCAGGTGGCCGCCACCGGCGACGGCCCGGACATTATCTTCTGGGCGCACGACCGCTTCGGAGGCTATGCCCCGTCGGGGCTGCTGGCGGAGATATCGCCGGATAAAAGCTTCCAGGAGAAGCTCTTTCCCTTTACCTGGGACGCGGTGCGCGTCAACGGCAAGCTGATCGGCTACCCTTTATCGGTCGAATCGCTGTCGCTGATCTACAACAAAGATCTGCTGCTTGCCCCGCGGAAAAGCTGGGAAGATATGGCGGGCGGCGCTTACGCCTTTAAAAAGACCGACAGCGGCTACGACATCAAAGATACCGGCGTCAATAACGCGGGCGCGAAAGCGGGCATGCAGTTCCTGGTCGATCAGGTCAAAGCCAAAACCCTCAACGCCGACACCGATTACTCGATTGCTGAAGCCGCGTTCAATAAGGGCCAGACCGCGATGACCATCAACGGTCCTTGGGCCTGGAGCAATATCGACAAGAGCGGCATCAACTATGGCGTGACGCTGCTGCCAACCCTGAACGGCAAACCCTCGAAAACCTTTGTTGGCGTGCTGAGCGCGGTTATAAACGTCGCCAGCCCGAACAAAGAGCTGGCGAAAGAGTTCCTTGAGAACTACCTGCTGACCGGCAACCGTCATGCGCTGATTCAGATCCGTGCCCGTCTGCCGGACGGTCGCGAACTGGTAATGAGCTCGCTGCGGCAGTTTTCTGGCACGCGGCCGCTTTATCAGCTTACCGCCGACCAGCGGCTGAAAAATCAGCAAAGCGGTGAAATCTATCAGGCGAATAATGAAACTGGCTTTTTCCAGCGCGTCAACGCCGACGGCAGCTGGGGCAGCGAACAGCTCAGCCCCGGCTTTACGTGGAAGAACTTTGTGCGGGTCTTTACCAACGAGGGCATCCAGAAGCCGTTCCTAGCCATCTTCGGCTGGACGTTGCTCTTTTCGCTGCTGACCATGCTGCTGACCGTCGCCGTTGGCATGGTGCTCGCCTGCCTGGTACAGTGGGAGGCGCTAAAGGGCAAAGCGGTCTATCGCGTGATGCTGATCCTGCCCTGCCCTGTGCCGTGCAGGCCTTTATCTCAATACTCATTTTCAAAGGGCTGTTCAACCAGAGCTTTGGCGAGATTAACGTGCTGCTCAAAGCGCTGTTCGGCTTCCAGCCCGCCTGGTTCAGCGATCTGCTGCTTTCGCGCACCATGCTCGTCATCGTCAATACCTGGCTGGGTTATATGATGATCCTCTGCATGGGGCTATTGAAGGCGATTTCAGATGACCTCTATGAAGCGTCAGCCATGGATGGCGCGGGGCCGCTGCAAAACTTCTTTTGGATTACCCTGCCGCTGCTGCTGAAGCCATTGACGCCGTTAATGATCGCCAGCTTTGCCTTTAATTTTAATAACTTCGTACTGGTGCAGCTACTGACGAACGGCGGACATGACCGGCTCGGCACCACTACACCGGCGGGCTATACCGATCTGCTGGTGAACTATACGTGGCGCATCGCCTTTGAGGGCGGCGGCGGGCAGGACTTTGGCCTGGCGGCAGCGATTGCCACGCTGATCTTCCTGCTGGTAGGCGCGCTGGCGGTGATTAACCTGAAAGCCGTGCGGATGAAGTTCGACTAAGGAGACGTTATGGCTATGGTTCAACCTAAATCGCACAAGCTGCGTCTGCTGCTGACTCATCTGCTGCTCGTCTTTATCGCCGCGATTCTGTTCCCGCTGCTGATGGTGATCGCGATCTCGCTGCGCGCGGGCAATTTTGCCACGAGCAGCCTGATCCCTGAGCAGATCTCTTGGGAACACTGGCGGCTGGCGCTGGGTTTCAGCGTGACGCACGCCGATGGCCACGTCACGCCGCCACCTTTCCCGGTGCTGCTGTGGCTGTGGAATTCGGTGAAGATCGCCGGCATTAGTGCAATTGGTATAGTGGCGCTTTCCACCACCTGCGCCTATGCTTTTGCTCGCATGCGCTTGGCTGGACGCGCCAGCCTGTTGAAAGGGGTTCTGATTTTTCAGATGTTCCCTGCTGTGCTTTCGCTGGTAGCGCTCTATGCATTGTTCGATCGGCTGGGGCAGTATCTGTCGTTCTTGGGGCTTAATACGCACGGCGGCGTGATCTTCGCCTATCTGGGCGGCATTGCGCTGCACGTCTGGACGATTAAAGGCTATTTCGAAACCATCGACGGGTCGCTGGAAGAGGCGGCCGCACTGGACGGTGCGACGCCGTGGCAGGCGTTCCGCCTAGTGCCGCCGCCGCTCTTGGTGCCGATCTTGGCGGTGGTGTTATTCTGGCGTTTATCGCCGCGGTAACAGAAGTGCCGGTCGCTTCGCTGCTGCTGAGGGACGTCAACAGTTATACCTTGGCGGTTGGCATGCAGCAGTATCTCAATCCTCAGAACTATCTGTGGGGCGATTTCGCCGCCGCTGCCGTGCTCTCTGCCATCCCGATCACGCTGGTGGCGCCCGATGCCGGCTTGCTGGCAAACATTGAGGCTGGCGTCGCCAGCAACAGCGTGCCGGCATTTGCCCAGATCGCCATTGCTGAACGGCAGCCCGACGAACTGCATAACAGGCTGGCGATCCTGCAGGGAATCGCCGCCTCATCCGTGACGTTGCAGCAGCAGGATGGGCAACAGCGGCTGGAAGCTTGCGTCAATGGTGGTCATGCCGCCTTTCCGGACGGCACGGTTAATGCGGCGCGCGTCTTGCTGGCCGGCCTGCTGGAACTGGAGGATGTGCAGTCGGGCAGGCTGACGCTTAATGCGGGTATCTGGCACAGCGCTGAGCTAGGCACATTGAGGATCCAGTGCGATATACGTTACCCGGTAACGTGGCGCGGTGAGCAGATTATTGAGCTTATCGGGCAACAGCTGGTAAACAGTGGCATCCCGCTTCCAGCGGGATGGCGCGACGTTGCGCCTTTCCATCTGCCGGCGGATCATTCGGTGATATCGCTGTTGCAGCAAACGTGGAACGACGTGACCGGCCGTGAAGATCAGCCCTATGCGATGGGCGGCGTGACGCACTCTAAAGTCCTGCCGAATGCGATTACTTTTGGGCCCGGTTATCTGCGAACGCCAGAGAATACGCCAGACTTTTTGCCTGAGGGGCATGGCTTTCCGCATGGCGCAGATGAGACGATTCATCTGCCCTCATTGCTGGAGGCGCTGCCGACCTATGTGATTGCGTTGATGCGGCTGGATGCTTTTTTGCTGAGTCAGGCTAACGGCTGACCATCAGCGTGGCCAGCCTGCGGCTTCTTTCTGCGCTTGGTCTTTGCGATCGTCTAGTGTCTGACGATACTCGTCCAGGAACGGCTGTTCCGCTGGATCGATGCGCTCCATACCGCTGGTGAAGCGGTGCCAGTAGGGATAGCGCGGCGCAGGACGAGTGACTTTGACGCTGCTCTTCACTGAGCGTCAGCGCAAAAGCGTTGAGGTTCTCGCGCAGATGCGCTTCGCTGCGGTTGCCGACAATCAATGCGCTGACGCCTAGACGCTGTGCCAGCCACGCCAGACAAACCTGAGCGATAGAGGCGTTGATTTCCTTGCCGACCTGCTCCAGCACGTCGATTACGTTATACGCGTGCTCCATGTGATGCACGTAGGGTTCCGGCCAGCCGCTGCTCTGACGAGTGGATGCCGGTGCTTTGCCGTGACGGCTGACCGCGCCGGTCAGCAAGCCTTCGCCCAGCGGGCCCCAGATTAATGTGCCGACATTCTGATCGAGCGCCATCGGCAGCAGTTCGAACTCGCCTCTCGCGATTCCGGCGTATAGTAGATTTGCTGGCTGACGGGCTTCAGCAGGTGGCGTTCGCTGGCGCAGCACAGCGTTTTCATCATCTGCCACGCAGTGTAGTTTGAGGTGCCGAAGTAACGGATTTTGCCGCTTTTCACCAGATCTTCGAGCGCGCGCAGCGTCTCTTCAAACGAGGTGACGCCATCCCAGTTGTGAATCTGGTAAAGGTCGATATGATTGGTTTTGAGGCGTCTCAGGTTCGCTTCACAGGCGTTGATAAGGTGGTAACGGCTGGCTCCGCTCTCGTTCGGGCCCTCGCCGAGCGGGCTATGCGCTTTGCTCGCCAGGATTACCTTGTCACGATTGTCGCCAAGCGCTTCGCCGACTAGCCCTTCTACGCCGCCCATAGCGTAGAGATCGGCGGTGTCGATAAAGCGGCGTGCCTCGCTGGCGTTAACGTTGCCGGTTTTTTCAAGTCCCGCTTTGCCGCCGAACGGCACGGTGCCCAGCACGAACTGTGAGACCAGCAGGCCCAAGTGGCCCAGTTTCCGGTATTGCATTTACTTTCCTCCGACTTTACCGCTCAAAAAAGCGATCGTAGTCGCAACGGGTTGTAGTGATGTTTCGCATGTTCAGGGGGAAAAGGGTAGGAGAGAATTGGGTAAGGTGCAAATTACGTGAAAGCCAGTAAGGGCTGAGTGCAATAGGTTTATCGTTAGTTCAGGTGAATTAAACGGTGAAATAATATGCACACGGAAAAGGATAAATAAAACTGGCAGCATTTTTACGCTTTTTAGGGCTGGTATGTATGTCAATCTCTTGCCCACAATATGTCTGGGCGCTTTTTACCCGACCTTTGATGGAGAAATTACACGCACCGCTGGCAGAAATTCAGATCACCTTTTCGCTTTTAATCATCCTTCAGACATTTTCTCCCCGCTTCAGGGGAAATTAATCGACCGCTTTGGTCCCCGTGTGGTTATTACCATCGGGACGCTGATGGCCGGGATTAGCTGGATGCTCGTCTCACGGCTTGATTCGCTGTTTGAACTCTACCTTTATTATGGTGTAGTCGGTGGCCTTGGCACGGGGATTGTTTATATCGGTGTGGTCGGATTAATGGTTCGCTGGTTCCCTGAGAAAAGAGGATTTGCCACGGGCATGGTTGCAGCAGGTTACGGCATGGGTGCCATATTAACCACCTTTCCCGTTACCGCCTCGCTCGCCACATCAGGCCTAGAACAGACTTTTTGGCAGTTTGGCATAATGATGGCTTCCGTTTGGCTTTATTGCAAGCCAGGGGCTGCCGATGCCTAAAAATAGCGTTGAGGAGAATCCAGGGCAGCAACCCGTTAACGATCCTAAAAGCTTCAGCTCGAAAGAAATGCTACGGCAGCCCATATTCTGGCTGATGTTTATGATTATGACCATAATGTCTACGTCAGGATTAATGGTAACGTCACAGATGGCCATATTTGCTGAAGATTTTTGCATTATCTTAGTAACAATTCTGGGGATGGCTGCCTTACCTTTAGCAATGACCATAGACCGCTTTATGAATGGGCTGACACGGCCTGTCTGTGGTTATATTTCCGATCGCATTGGCCGTGAAAAAATTATGTTTTTTGTATTTGGCCTTGAAGGCATTGCTATGACGTTATGGCTGTTATGCAAGAGCGATCCTGTGTTATTCGTTTTACTTTCTGGTGTGGTTTTCTTTGGCTGGGGTGAAATATCCTCTTTATTTCCAGCAACCTTAACGGACACCTTAGGCACCCGTTTTGCCACAGCAAATTACGGTTAACTCAATATTTCTCAGGGTATTGGATAGGTATTTGGTGGCCCGCTTTATCAGCACATGCATAACTGGAGCATCGTATTTGGAAGTGCCATCAGTCTGGATATTGCTTGTGCCTTACTTGCCATTTTGGTTCTTAAGCCGTGACGGGCACGCTTTTTAGCTAAATTATACGTAGGTGTCCTGTTTCGCAGGTTTAATATTGATTATTGAACCTGAGTTTCGCGCTTTTCCTTTAATTTAAACCTCTGTTCTTTATAGTTTTAATACTTTTATGCAATACAGGCTTTTCGCGTATCTAAAGCGAGTTTTATACCGGGCTGCTTTTCTGTTCCTTTTCCTACTCCAGCTTTATGAAACCAAAGATCATGACTTCATATAAAATAAGACTTATACAAAACCAGCGACAGAGCTTCTGAAACCCAGTATCATGCGGATCTGGCAGGATCCTCTTCTGAGAGCACCGCTTACTACGATGCTTTTAGTGTTAGAAAACAAAAGATGACCGGCCATCAAATATGGCCTTATGCCCTATAAAAATGGCGACGCTACGTAAAATCTGCACACCTGCACCTCACCTTTTTTGTCAGATTTCACGTAGCGCGATCTCCAGTAATTTTGCGGATAAGTTGAACAGATATGGATGGAATAATCCCGACAAATGCTTTGCTGCCGATTTCTCAGTCGGACGACGAGCTGGCACAGTGGCTGCGCGAATTTGTTCAGGACAAAGACGCCTTTGCGCCCAATACCTGGCGACAGCTGATGAGCGTGTGTCATCGCTGGACATCTGCAAACAACCGCACTCTTTTGCCCCTAGATCTACGTGACTATCTCAGCTATTTACAATCCATTGGACGCGCCTCTTCCACCATTGGCACGCATCAGTCGCTGATCGCTATGTTACACCGTAAAGCGGGATTGATCCCGCCATCGACTTCTCCGCTGGTCTCACGCGCGGTAAAAGAAGATAAATCGTGTGGCGGTTGTTTCGGGCGAGCGCACTGGCCGGGCAATACCCTTTAGGCTCAGCGATTTGCAAAAGGTTGAAGCTGCCTGGGCTGACAATCACAGTCTGCGCAGCCTGCGCGATCTTACCTTCCTTCACGTCGCCTATAGTACGCTGATGCGCATCAGCGAAGTGGCCCGCTTTCGCGTCGGCGATGTAATGCGCGCGGAAGATGGACGGATTATCCTTAAGGGTTATTGGACAAAAACCATTCTTGATCCCGGTAGCATGGTGAAGGCGCTGGGTTCCAAATCGTCAGCGGTTTTAACACAGTGGACTGTTGCATAAGGCCTCATCAACGAAGCGGATGCTTTTCTGTTTTCGCCCGTCCATCGGTCGGGGAAAGTCACCATCGTGACTGACGAGCCAATGAGCAAACCAGCGTTAAAAAGCATTTTTACCCGCGTATGGGAGGGTGCTGGCCATGTGAATACCGCGAAGCCGAACAGTCGCTGGAGCGGCCACAGCGCGCGCGTTGGCGCGGCACAGGTCTAGCACGTAAAGGCTATTCGGTGCCACAGATTATGCAGGAAGGACCTGGAAGAAGCCGGAGACGCTGATGTGCTATAATCCGTTACGTTGAGGCACACAAAGGCGCAATGGTTGATATGGAAAATCATGAAGAGTAAGCGCCGTAGTTATCCACAGAAAAAGTGGACAGCCTGTGTAAAACACAGGGAAAAGATGCGGCAATCTACACATTATTAAATGAAGTTAGTGATGATCAAGTGACAAATAAGTACCCAAATACATCGGGTTAACCTTTCCTGCGTTTGCTATGCATTTATGTCATATCGTTCGTTAACAAGATTGTTGGTCCTTGACCGTTTTTTCTTGCCTTCGTTCAGCCCGATGTGAAGATTTTGCTTATCCTGAGATCTTCCTTCGTGATGACGGTTTAACAGCGAGCTGTTCTCTCAAGGTAAGAGCACTTATCTACAGGAGTTGTTACCTTCCATAAAGTTTTCTTAGTTAGCTGTGCTACAGAGTAAATGAGCCAAATCGACAATTAGTTACATCATTAATGTATATTTGCAATAAAAACACTTAAAAGCCTTCGGCCGACAAGCACAACCTCCCAAGAGATCATTTCAGGTTTATGGAAGTTTGCACGTTTAAACGTAAAAATAAGCACTAAATAAGCACTGGTTTTATAGACCGCAGCGGATTCATACATATAAAGCGCTGATAGCTGCCAAAGCACACTAAGGGAAAAACTTATAAAGAATGATGTAACTATTTCAATCGAACCTTCCCTGCTCTTTGCCTGCGAGTTAGTACATAAGCTGGCTACTGATGAATTTTCCTCATCTTATTAAGTATCTTACTCATAGAAAAAGCCCGTCCTAAAATAGTACTCATTGTTCGCAATCGCGCGTACGACCATAACCTTAAGGATGAGCTCATGACTGAAATTTATAAATGTGGTTCCCATGCTTCTAAGTAAAAGAGTGGAATCTGCGTACCATCATTATTTCGCCCGGTGCGATCGCAACGGAACTGACCGATTATATAACCGACAAAGCGATCGGCGAAGGTATGCTCAGTTTCTATCAGCAGCACGCGGTGGGACCAGACTCCTTTGCGCGCGTGGTGGAATTTGCTATCAACCAGCCGGATGACGTCGATATCAACGAAATTCTTTATCGTCCGACCAGCCAGCAAGTTTAAGCCGGTCAGCTCGTCCAGATGGAAGGCGTGCCTCCTTAACCGGGCGCGCCTTTTCCTGCGTAAGAAAAACAGTGATGTCCAGGGAAAGCCTTAATGATCTGATGGCCTTTGTCACCGTTGCGCGCGAACAGAGTTTTACTCGCGCAGCTGCGCTGCTCGGCGTTTTGCAGTCAGCGCTCAGCCACAGCCTGCGCGGGCTGGAGGCACGTCTGGGCGTGCTGCTGCTGACGCGCACCACTCGCAGCGTATCGCCAACCGTATCTGCTCTGGCCAAAACTGCGCGATCTGATTAAAGCTTATCCGGATATTCACCTTGAGCTGGCCAATGAGTATGCGCTGACCGATATCGCGGCAAACCGCTACGACGCTGGCGTGCGTCTGGGCAAGCAAATTACCAACGGCATGATCTCGGTACGTATCAGCCCGGATATACGCTTTGCCGTCGTAGGATCGCCCGCTTACTTTAACACCCGCGTTCTGCCGTCAACGCCGCAGGATCTTATTCAGCATCGATGTATCAACCTGCGCCTCTCTACGCATGGTGGCCGGTATGCCTAGGAGTTTGAAGAAGCAGGACGCGAGCTCAAACGACGGACAGCTAACCTTCAATGACATTTTTCAGGTAGTAGATGCCGCTATTGACGGCTTCGGGCTCGCTTACGCGCCTGAACAAGCAGTCATCGCACGCGCTGACAATGGTCGTGGATGCGCTGCGTCATCGCCAGAACTGATGCCGATGTGGCTCAGGCTGGCTTGAGCGATGCAAACACATCTTTAAATACCGGCAATGCAGAAAATATATTCGGCCATCCCGCCAAAAAGGCCAGCTGGGTCAGCACTTCAGCTGCCTGATCTTGCGTCAAGTCGTTATCTATCGCCGATTGAGATGATACGGTACCTGCGCGACCTGTCCGGCCGTGACCAGCGCACTGACGGTGATCAGGCTGAGATCGCGTGGAGCCAAGCCCGGACGCAGCCAGAGGTCGCAGAAAAGCGCGTCGGTCATGTACTTCACTACACCCGGCGAGGCGGTGCCGAAATTTTCTTCCACCATAACTGCACGTCTGTTTTCACTCTTTTCATCCAGCGGCACATAGGCTCCCGACAGGCTGGATAAATCGACGTTACGTTGTTCAAATACCTGATGGGTAATAACGGCAGCAGATGTGGCATTCGGCCAGCCTGCATAAAACGCCAGATGCGTCAGGGTTTCAGAAATCTCGCCAAGCGTTACGCCTTTATCAAGCGCGAGGTTGAGGTAATCAGCCAGCTCGGTACTGTTGTTACGGCTGATCAGCGCAGCCAGCGTGACCAGACTACAATCGCGTGAAGACAACCCCGGTCTGTTCCACAGCTCATTTTGGATAAAACGCGCCCAATAGGCGGCCATTGCGGGAGCCGCATGCATGACGGCCTGAGAAGTGCTTTTGTTATCTGACATCAACGGTTTCCTGTTATTTTCTGGCTCTGACACGCAACCTGGCAGCAGCATGGCAGATGAGAGCAGCAGTGTTTGCTATATGGCCATATCGACACCTTAGCCTTGCCAGGGCAGTGAATAATGAGCAAGATTCGGTGTTATTAATAACAGAGAGGCAATAAATGATTAATAGCCACAAACAGTAAGCCGTAATGAGAATATTTCATTAAACCGCCTGCACCCATTGAACATTACCCGCTAATCTTTTTCAGTTTTTTGATATTGCGCAGCAGTCTGCTTTGCTATAAGCATAGCATCCTCAGGCTTATAATTCCTGACATTGAAGCAAAACACTTCATCCAGACAAAAAACCGAGGAATATAATCATGAAAAACATCAAAAATTCGTTGCAGTTGCGGTACTTTCCACACTGTCTTTTGGCGCTTTTGCCCAGAGTATTAGCGCCAGCGCGTCGACTCTGGCCGGTGCAGAAGCAGAGATTGCAGCCCAGGCGAAACAGGCGGGTGCATCCTATAAAATTACCAGCGCACGGGTTAATAATGGTGCTTATGTTTCGGCAGAATTGACTAAATAAAACAGAAATTGATGGCTTACTGGTTCAGCTGAACATAACTGTGTAAACAATGTTGTTAAATTTAGTTATGCGTCACATTTTTCCCTGAACATTGGCTTACCACCTCATTATTATGATATTTTTTCTTCACTCAAAAGGTGCACAGTAGGGTTTCTTTTATGTAGGGTTAATTTCATGTAGGGACAGAAAAATGAAAGGACTTTCGTTACTGGCCAAATTAGCGCAAATGTTTGACAGTGATAACGTTGTTGACTGGGCAGTTAAAGATAACAAATCGCGCTTTATTTATGTAAATAAAACTTTCAAAATATGGCATACCATATCGACCCTGTTCAATTATGAAGGATTGAATATCGAGGATATCTCTGTTGCCGTGGCAGAATTTGCTGATATTTTTTGACAGGCAGGAGCGTGAGATAGAGAGAACAGGCCGTGCGGTCAGAGCTATCACGACCCATATCCAGGGTAAAGGAAAAATCATGCAGCTTGCTTATAATGTTCAGGAGCCGCTGTATGATGAAAATAACAATTGTATTGGCACTATTATAAGCGTCAGACATATCAACATTATTACTCCAACTGCCCTACTCAACGGAAAAATTAGCCAGCACGCCATATTTGAATCACCCTCCGACTTTTTCACTGAAAAAGAATGGGAGGTGCTTTATCTGCTGCTCTGTGGCATCAGACTAAAAGAGATAAGCGGAATACTGTCTGTTACCGTTGATGCCGTCAATGGCAGGCTCAGAAGCTGCTACAGGAAAGCCGACGTAAACTCGTTATCTGCACTGATTGAATTCTGCCGAAACAGTCACTTTGACAACTATATCCCTCAGTTTTTCTTGAAAAAAGGCCATATTGTTATAACAGGATAGGTTATATGGAGTATTACTTCGATAATTCGCTTTTCGGCTGTGCGATTAAAAACAGGGAATCAAGATATGTGTATGCCAATCAGCTTGCCTGCCGCTATTTCGGTATGCCTTTAAGCAAGCTATCCGGATGTCTGGATACGGATTTTATCCCTGATATTTGCGATTATTACGTCACTATACTGAATGATGACAGGCGCGTGCTTAATTCCAGAGTAATGAGTATTGCGATTAAGACATTTGACTACGGCAGACAAAACAGGCTGCGATCTTTCAGGGGTAGAAAAGCTACCTTGGGGTCTTAACGATGGAAGCGATGCCATCATCTGCACGTATATGGAGATTACCAATATCTATTTCTCAACCTTTCTCAGCCAGCATTACAGTAATGCTTTGTATCTTCACTCGCCCTTCTTCTCTTTTTACAGATAAAGAATGGGAAGTCATTCTTTTACTGCTATGTGGGGTCAAACGCAATGTGATGGCAGATATTCTGGGCGTCAGCCCTTTGACACTACGTAACCGGCTGTCACTGTGCTGTGATAAAGCAGGCGTCGCTAACGCTCTTATTCAGCACTGTTATCGCAACGGATGGGACAACTATAATATCCCTCCTTTTTTCTGCAAAAAGGCCATGTCAGAATTAGCCAAGCTTGAGGCTGCTGTAACGTCGTTCTGTACGCTTGCCCACAGAGTATCGGTTATTGCCAGCTGCTCACTATTCCTGGCACAGCTATGAAGAATAAAATTTGCCCTTCTCCAGTAACCACTATAGCGGGTAAATACTCGCTATAGTGGTTAGTCAGTTAAACAGCAAACGCGATGCGTTGCAGAACGCTTAGCCTGTCACCCTACAGAATTAACCGCTATGGTAAGTCGTTGCTCGCTATAGCGGTTAGTCATGCGGATGATTACATAGGATGAAAACGCTCATCTAACTAACGCAGCTCTGTCGTTATGCGTAACTAACCACTATAGAGAGCAATCACTGTTACTCTCTATAGTGGTTATCAGCATCTCATACAAGCCTGTGCCATCATAAAACCGTCTTGGCTTGTATCTGCGGCTCTTCTGGGCCAGGGAGCTGCTTCAGACTAACCACTATAGCGAGTAAAACGACTCGCTATAGTGGTTATCCTAAGGTTTTCGGAAGGGGACACTGGTGATAGAAACGCTCAAATTCTTATTTAAAACGGAAAGTGTTCTAAAAGCTAGGTTCAAAACCTGCCTGTCATAGTGAGCCGCCGCAAACACAGGGTATGAAAGCTTGCAGGATGTCCTGACCACTATGGCGAGTTAAGGGTAATATGAATCCGCACAATGCTCGCTATAGTGGTTGGTCTGAAATGCCTATTAAACCGTTAACGCTGGATAACCACTGTAGTAAGCAATGTCAGTACTCACCTTGCTGTGCACAGGCTTATTTGCCTCTGGCTTTACGGATCTTCTCTAGCAATTTGAGCTCGCCCTTAGACAGCATGACAATCTCTCCCGGCTGACTGGTGTCATCGCTAGTATCATCGACTTCGTCTAGGACGAGATCCATCTCTTTCACCAAGCTAAGCGGAAGCGAGGCTGGTTTAAGCTTGGGATTCCGATTATGGATGATGAAATAAACCACCTTTCCACGCGTCACTTCGGAATACTCCAGATAACCAATGTTTTTGAGCTGTTCCATAGCACGGCGAACCGTTGCATTTTGCGTGATAGGCCGGGAAGTGAGGTTCAGCCTGGCGCGCAGACGCGACATGGAAATAGGTGCAGGATCGGATGGCAGGCTCTCGATGTAGGTATAGAGCGCCTGCGCAGACTCCTTACGGGCCAGCTCATTGATGGCGCGCAGCTGTAGCAGCACCTTCTTGTCAAACTGATAGAGCTCAAAGAGCTTGGGATCGGCCTGGATTTCAACCGTATCGTTTTTTACACTGTATTTTGCCGACTGAACAAGGTGCGTGACATATAACTCCCCTTCTTTGTTGCTGAACTGCAGTGTATTCGTCGCTATACGCGCCAGAGAAGCCTCCAGACGGTCGCGAAGCTTTTGTGACGAACGTGCTGAGGGAATGCCGCAGAGCTTCACAAAATCCACGAAAGGCAGCGTAACCTTGCTGTCGAGCACCTTGTGCTTGGCAAAAGCATGGATGATGCCAACCCAAGTTTTAAAATCGTTGTCCATATCAAGCCGCGCGCCCGTAATCTTGATATTTTCATAACCCTCAGATTTTACAATGGACAACTGCTTTAGTTCGCTGGTGACGTCCATGGAGGATATGGCGTTGTTTTTGCGATGGCAGGTGGACTTGAGCGTGGGCACGAAAAGTCCAAGCCTCATCAGGGCAACGGGCTGCACCGTATTATTATTATTTGGCGTCAGGTTGACTACCTGCCCTGTGCGCTTGTCCGTCTCCGCAAAGGCAGCCTCAATGAGATCGTTTTCCTGTTCTTTATCCGTCATGTTCAAAACCCGGTTTTGATACTGAGTGGCTTCGGCTTGTACTCACCTCACCGGATACTAGCACTCACTACAGTGGTTATTCTATGGAGTACAAAGGTTAATCTCGCTATAGCTGTTGATCTTCGCTTTATCACCGCTGAAAACAACTATTTGTCCCAGGTAGAGATCGTTTAAACCAGACCTAGGGCAACAGGAGAGTTCATTGTGATAACACGCCACTGAATAAATTATCAATGTAATGGTTTAGCTGAATATTTTTTATACCAGTCAGCAAAGTAAACGTTATGACCCTCAAGATCAGCAGTTATCCACAGCCAGAATGTTGTTCACAACCGCTACGTTCATCTGCTCGCTATAGTGGTTATCTGTTACTGTTTTCATCGGTTGAACTACTCTCCTCATTGGTTGGTTTACTCTCTACAAAGGTTGATTTGCTATCTATAGCGGTTATCGACCCCCTCTGAGGCCAGATGTAACAAGGGCTGCAGAGCGATTGGGGATCTTCTTTGATCTATATAGGATCATGTAAGGATCGAATAAATGGGATCTTTCCTGTGTATAACCGGGAAAAATGTCCATATTCCGACGCAGCGCCTGCCTTTTGCTAAACAGGGATCACCCTGAAATTGTGTATATCTGAAAAAACCGGGCTCAGCCATATGGATGAAAACCTTTTAACCGGCTTTATCAATCACAGCCCTGATTGCTACATCAATCTCATTCAGCATCGATGCAGAAAGACGGTGAAACTCATACTGCACATGGCGTTTCTCGGCATGCGTTTTTCGCTTTGCATAGGCCGTCCGATCAGTGAACTGACCAAACTTTTCGGTAACGATACTTTTATTCTTTACCGGTCTGGTCAGCTGTTTTTTTGCCGCACTGAAGAAAGAGAGAATGCGGTTTTTCTGTTCGTCTGCGTTCAGGGCTGAAACAGCAGCATCTTTCTGAACACGCTGTCTGACCTGATCGACAACGGTAGCAATCGAGACCCCTTCTGCCTTTGCCTCTTCTGCTACATCCAGCAGCAGCTGATAGTCAGGGAGCGTCAGCTCAGAGACGACAGGGAAAACATCGATAATCTCTGACGGCACTGAGGCTGCCTGAAATGCGCGCGTCACTTTCGCATTGGAAATGCCCTCTGCTCTGGCAATTTCACTTTTGTTCATGCCCTGATCCTGCATCAACATAAACCGCTGGCCGAGTTCACGCAGGTTGTGTTCTTTCGCGGTCTGAATATCTGCCGCCAGCTGTCGGGCATCGCTGATATCGACAGACTCTTCAGTGACCAGAATTTCCAGCCCTGCCCCCGCGAACAGGCAAGCTGCACGCCGACGCGAACCGTCCATGATCTCAATGCGATCGCCAACAATCCGTCCGATCGCCGGAAAGAACTGCTGGAGCAAAATGGTGCGGGTAATGTCTTTTACCGACTCTTCTGTCAGTGCAGACTGATCGCGTCCGTTGATCTGCGCATCGACAAAGGTTTTCGCTTCAATTTCGCCGCTAGGAATAAACTGACGGCTAAACGTTGCGTTTTTACCGGATTTAAGGGTAAAGACTCGTGACTGGTTATTACTGTTGATGAAGTTAGCCATCTGCGACTGACCCATGCTGCGGCCAATCTTCTGTAGAGGTTTACTCACGGTAAGCTCCTGATGTATTCAATACGGTCAAACACGGCGCGGGAGAACTGCTCGGCTTCCTGTTTCGCTTTACGCAGCGCATCTGCACTTCCCGGATAAGAGTTAGGATTAGCGCTGATGACCGTGTCGAAAGACTCTCCGCAGCGCTCAAAGCCATCTAGTCGAGGCAGTACGGCGTCCAGCATAGATTTGGTAAAGACCTCTCGTGCAAAGCTCTGAGAGGTCAGATGGTCATGTTTGCTGGTCATCTTGGACATAAAGCCAATATTGGCCTTGAGACGCGGCTCTATCCCCTCATTCTCAATGCGTTCAAGCATTTCAGGCAGGCGCGTAAGATATTTTAAGGTGGAATGAAAATCGACCTGCGCCGGCGGTGTTGGCGTCAGCAATACATCACTGGCGGCAATCGCGTTCAGCATGAAAGCATCGAGGTGCGGGCCGGTATCGATAAAGATAAAATCGTAATCATCAGCCAGTCGATCGATAACGTTGCGATGCAACACTTCTGAAGGAGCAACCTCGGGCAAATGTTCGGCGATTAACGCTTCCCAGTCGCTGGCAACAAAGCCATCGTCTATGGATGCTGGCATAACGTCCACGCCCGGCATTACGGTTGGCTTGATAAACTGTTCGCGCAGCTGTTCTGTATCCAGAGCGTTCAACATGGCCTGCGCAGCGGTTTCCAGCACCGAGCCTACGCTGTTGGTGTGGCTGAGAAACATGGTGCTCGATGCTTGAGGATCGAGATCGATAACCAAAATGCGCAAATCGTTGTGTAACATGGCGGGATGGGCACGCATGCCGTGCGCCAGCGTGACGGTGGTTACCGTTTTTGACACGCCCCCTTTCAGGTTGACCACAAAGATGACAAAAGGGCTTTTATGCTTGTCGCGATATTTAGGCACTTTACGGTACTGGTAAATGTCCACAACGTTCTGAATGCTCAGAGCGTACTGAGACGTACTGCCTGTCTGCTTCTTGCCGAACTCATAGCCTTTCGCTTCCATCTCATTAATAGCTGCAACAACAGCATGTTTGCTGAGTAAGGGAAGGTTCGCTACGGCATTGCGTGAAAAGGTCTGATAGTAGCCTTTTTGATTAAATTCCTGTCGCTGCTGCTCAATGTGATTGCTGAGTCCATGCAGCATGCCATTGGCACGATTTGCTGTTTCAAATACATCACCATAATCCCGCTTCATATATCCCTCGCAGTTGATTTTTTAGGATTGTATCAAAAAAGATTCCGCCGGCCAGTTTTTTTGTAAAACCAATAAAACTGGGATTTTTGTGGATTATTGGGTGCATGTAAAAAAGTGAAATTTTTATTTTTAAATCATTAATAAATGTATTGAATTAATGTTTTTTATTTGATAGTTGAATAGTGATCAGTATTGGTTATCAAGGTATTTCCCTATTAATGTTTTCATGTTTTTATCAACTATTGATGTTGCAAGTTTTCCTGTTTTTGTGATCTTGATTCTCTGCTTTGTTAAGCTTACATTTCTACAATGCCTGACAGTAAAAAATTCATTAAAAAATATCTATAGTGATTTTAGAGAGAAAACCTCATTTTTATCATTAAAAACAATGATTTAACTGTTTTGTTTTATGGCGTGTTTATGGTTGGTGTTAGCTAAGCACAAAATAACAGTTATCCATAGAATTAGCTGCTTTGAAGTTTGACGCTTCTCACCTGATGCATTTAACATAATGTCCCAGCTGATCCTCAAGGCATAATCACAGAAAGCAATCCAGATGAGTCCGGCTGATAATTGTTTCAGGAAGAAAGTCTGTAAGCTGGTAGAACGAGTTTTCTGGCTACAGCAGTTATGGGTTATGTGTAAAAGCTGTTACTCTGCAGCTCATTCCACCTGCGCAAAAATACGAGCGTAAAAAGGATGAATCGGCGTTTTAAAAAGTTATGATAAATGTGCTGTACTGGGATGCTCAGCATTTACAATTTTCCACCAGAACTCCTCACGTTCTGGTAAGGCATTTACATTGAGAAGCACAAGCATTTTACTAACGCTTATAGACTCATTTGCAGCGGCGGTGAAGAACGCAAATGATTAAAGAAAGCGTGTTGTTTGCCTGAAGAAGCTAATCTTAATTTATTATCCCCGTACTCTCTAATGTCTTGCGTCGCATTAAAACAATAGCGAAGAAACTGAGTTCGGGTTTGCGCCAAGCTAAAGCAGTAATATCATTATCAACCCTCATCTACTGGTCTCGCTGAGGGTTAATCGGTATGGTGGTTTTCAGCCTGAAAATTTTGTAAAACAATTGATTTTCATTAGGTTAGTGAGTTTTTCTTGTGGTGAAAAAAGCACTTTTCACGCTAGTGAAATCGGTTGTCGCGGGGCATTTCACCTGCTCCGGCTATGGCAAAGCAGTCTCTGCAACAAGGAAAGCAGACAAAGAATGATAGCGTATTCTTCGGCACTATGTAGCAGCAGCTTGTCTTGAGCAACAAGCTTAAACGTCGGTTCTCTACTTCGCTCCCTGCATTATTAACTCTCCGTTCTTCAAACAGCGCATAACTGTTAACTATGCTATCATTCTGTTTTACAAGAAGAAGCGGCCAAAACTGGAATAATGCTTATCTTTACGGGTAGCAACGATGTACCTAGATAGTTCTTGCTTGGCGGCTGCTTTATACTGAACCGAACCAGTGAAACCCAGTGATTTCTGAATGATTTATACAATCGACAGAATTATTACTTACAACTCAGACGACTGCAGTCTGGGCCACATTCCTACTCAGGAATCGCTTAGCCTCAGTATTTCATCAGGCCGCCTGCTTGAACGGCTTCTTAACTCCAGCAGTGAAATCCTGTCGCGGGATATGTTACTGACGGAGGTGTGGGATAAATATGGCCTGCGCGGCTCTAACAGTAATCTCAACCAGTACCTCAGCATCCTGAGAAGGCCGCTGGCCGGTTTCGGATGTGAAAATTTAATTATTACGGATCCCTAAAATGAGGATCCGTCTTAATACAGATATACCGATTGAGCGTAAAGACTTTAAGCCAGTACTGGTTATCGAATCTGTACCCAATGTTCAAAGTCACTCTGAATTAACCACGACTGAGCCAGATGTGTAGTGCGAAGCCACAGCAGGATTCACGGTTTTAAAAACGGAAACACCGACAATTAAACCACTAGCAGGATCGAGGCACTGGTTTTTCCTGACGCTTTTGTTTATTTGCCTGCTTGGCGTGACTGTGTGGAGCTATCTCAATTTGCATAAGGGAAATGAGGATTTCTCACCGGCCACCTTAAATTTAGCCGGTGGTTGTCAGGCAGTTCTAATGCAGGGCGTTGATAATGGTGAAAAGCAGACGCTGGAAAAGCAGCAGCTGCAAATGCTGCAGGAGAATCACCAGTCATGCGATGCGAACTTGCGCATTTATTTCGACAGGAATACTTCATTCACTACCAAGGACTATGGTCGTACAATCCTTTCCGCCTGTAAGCTCAACAGCCGTGGTCACGTGATTTCCTGCAATAATTTCTATTATATAGACTGGAGGATGAATTGAAGCGTAGCACTGTCATCTCATTCGCTGGTGTTTTAGTTGTACTCGCTCTGGCAGCAATTAGTGCTCAGTATTTTACTTATTATGCCAATGCATATCCTTTCCGCTGTTCAAACTTTACCCGCTACGCTCTCAGCCGCAATGACGAAGTTCGTAAAGAGTTTGCTGTAACCCAAGACCTGCTTTTCATTGAACAAAAATCAGGATACCTGCTCCTCAATGGGCAGGTGACGGACGATAATAAAGTTACTATGCTTGATCGCAAAATTAATATTATTGACGGAGATAGGATTGACTACGATACCTATAGTTATCGTATCGATAAGATTATGACTGTCATCGACAGACAATACGCATGATTCCATCTTCAATAAGCTTTTAGCTGTGCTGACGCTTGATACTTAATACCTCCAGCTTGATGTTATCAAGGTTGACCAAAAGTCTTATCTTATTGGTGGACATCTCTCTTATTTATTTACCTGTCAGCATTACTAAACCTGATATCCCCATTCTTTCTTACACACAGTATCTCCTCTGCGAGAGCGGGACCTGCAGTATCCCCGCAGCGAGGCAGCAGGAGGCAGTGTGAAGGACGCGAATATTGGCATTCAGGCCGACTATATCAATGGTGCCGCAGGTAGCAGTTAAGGTGTCGTCTTTCCGGTAGGCACCGGTGTTAAATTGCCGCTGGCTTCACAGGTTGGCCTCTATGGCAGCCTTAATACAGCCCCTCGTCAGCTCAGCAATGCGGCAAAAAGTTATCTGGACTCTGATGCCGGGTAAGCTGGCAACAAGTAAACATGGTCACGCTCAAAGTGGGATACCCTTATATCGGGCTGGATGGTAAACGTTCACGAGAAAAACAGCATCTGGTTGAAGGCCCTTATGTCGGTGGTCAACTTAAAACTGCCGTATTAAAGTAACGATACGGCAGTGGACTTCGCGCTGGAAGAAATGCTACGTAGAGCGACGACACACTGAGGGAAAACTGACTCATGCATGAGGACGAAAGCTTTTCAGGACATCGGTGAAGCGCTGCTCATCCTCACTGACTAAATAATCAGATTTTCCATATCCAAGGTAAAATAGCCTGCTTCTGATACAAACGGATATTATCCGGAAGAACGAACTCATAACTAATCATCACGCCGGTTGCCAGGTTATTGCCTAGCACCGTTGATTCATTAGGGGCCTGTTTCCAGCCTTTCATCTGTTTTTGCAGAATGCTTAGCTGGCTGATTATGTACTCTTCGTCATTATTGTCGTTGCCTAAAGAATCGCCATTCGGCAGTGTAATCATTAATCATGCCTTCGCTGAAGCAGCAGGTATTTCTATCCATGGCTTATCTCCATATTTTGACTGTTTTCTGCATGAGCAAACAGTTGCTCTGCGGTTGTTTCTGTCAGCTTACGTTGTGTAGTAAAACGATTTTATCCGCACTCCAAATGGTTTCTGGCCGGTGTGCAATAATGATGCGGGTAATATTCATGCGCTTGATGGCATTATTGATTTGCGCTTCGTTATAAATATCCAGATTACTGGTTGCCTCATCGAGCACAAGAATCTGTGGCTCACGGTAGAGCGCCCGAGCCAGCAGGATGCGTTGCAGCTGCCCACCAAAAAGAAACGATCCCATATCGCCTAACAGGCTCTGGTAGTTCATCGTCATTTTCATGATGTCACCTGAATTTGTGCCAGACGCGCGCTACGCGAGTAATTTTTTCATTATCGGGCTCGTTATCAAAAAAGCTGATGTTCTCGCGGATAGAGCCGGAAAACAAGATGTCATCCTGCATAACGCAGCCAATGCGATTGCGCTGATGCTGGAAACCTGTTTGAGAAATATCCATGCTGCCGACGGTGATGGTGCCTGCTTCCGGGGGCAGGAGCCCCAGAATAACTTTCGCCAGCGTCGTTTTCCCCTGACCTGATGGCCCAATGGCAATACTTTCGCCCGCTTTAATCTCCAGACTAACGCCGTAAATAATCTAGGGCTCGGTTGGTGCATAGCGGAAATGGATATTGTTCAGAACAATGTCCTGCGCCTGCTGTGTATCCTCTTTTTGCTGAGTCAGCGCGGGCTAACTACAGTACTGTATTCAGTCTCTGAAAGTACGATGTCGGCCAGACGTTGACCATGCATACGCAACATGCGAAAGTCGATAATGGCATTAATTAGCCCTGCGCCGCGGCTCATAAACTGATCGGAGAAGCTAATGAACGCGGTCAGTATCCCCGCAAAGAAATTGCCGTCAAGTACCTAGAGCGCCGTCAGCCATACCAGCACAACGCGACCAGCAGAGGTAAGCAGTCCCTGTGCAGAACCAAACAGGATGTTGAGCTTCTGAATAACAATGCCTTTGTTGGTACTGTCCACCATAAAATTCATATAGGCGGCAAGACGAGGCATCTGCTTGTTGTTGGTCTCCTTTTGCTTCGAAAGTAGCGGTAGGCAGTAACTCCAGCGCAACGCCGGTAAAGGCCGTTGAAGCTTTCTTGAACGTCAGTTCACGTATACCGCGCGCCGGATCGGGCAGAACGATCTTGTTATCACGTAAGCGTTTCAACACCACAAAGTGGTTCAGTTCCCAGTGCAGAATGCAAGGCGTACGTAATTTAGAGAGTTCTTCGAGCTCAACGCGTAATGCACGGGAGCTCATGTTGATGAGCTGTTGTGCCATGGTGATCACATCGGCCAGCGTGGCACCTTTAAGCGACGTCGCAAATCGACGACGCAAGGTTATCATATCAATCTCATGCCCGTGATAGTTGGCGATCATACCTAGGCAAGCCAGCCCACACTCAGTCGCATGCGACTGGCGAATGACCGGCAAGCCGTTAAACCAGTGAAAATTAAGTTTCTCAGTTAACAACACAACACAGACCTTTTAATCAGAGAGAAATTTGCAAATAAAGGTTCTATCACCCATTCATAAAGATGGCATTTATCGACGATAAAATCTGCGTCAAGCGCCATGCCGGGTTTCAGTTGTTCGTTTTGCATGTAGGCTTTGATGGTTTGCTTATCCAGGGCCACCAGTACGCGGTACTGCTGTTCCTGAACATTGTTTTTGCCGGTCAGAATGGAAGCTTCCTGAGAAGAAAGGGCCGTGCGTGAGACCTCAATCACTTTGCCGTATTGTTGACCCAACTTTTGATAGAGAAAGGCTTCGTAACGTAAAACAACTCGCTGATTTTGCTGTATAAAACCAATTGACTGGGTGTTCACCATAATGCGTGCAACTAGTTCGCTGTCGCTCGGCAAAATCGCTACCGCAGACTGGCCATTCTTCACCATGATCATGCCCACATAGTCACTTTTAGGTGCACTGAGTTCAAATGAGAGGCGTGCTTCGTTTTCCGCCATTGACTGGCGGTTATCTGCAAGCTGACGTTCAATATCATTGCGTTTCTTCTCATCGTCCAGCGGCTTTTGATGTAACTGCTGCTGTGCCTGAACAATTTTTTGCGACGTATCCAGAATCTGTCGTTGATACTCCTGATAGCGAGCTTGGTTATTGAGCAAGTTTGATTCCTGCTCTTCAACCTGACGGTCAGAGGCATAACCTTGGCTATGCATGACTTTAAGTTTGTCTAACTGCAACTGCGACAGGGCAACCTGCTTTTTACGATGCGCCAGCTGCGGCTTTAGCTGTTCCTGCTGCAGCCGCTGGCGTTGTGCAGCTAGGTTTTCTGCGATAACCTGCCAGCATTGAGATAAACGTGGAACGTCCGCGCGAGTCTGATGAGGTGACAGCATGAGCAAAGATAAAAATCTGACAACCCGTACCGCCAGCGACATGGTGCTGGCAGCACGTCAGGACCGCTGGGAAGGCTGGCTGTATATTGCTTGGGGCGGCGTAACGCTTATGGCGCTGGTCTTACTCTGGGCGGCAAATTTTAACATTGAAGAGGTGACAACCGGTCCCGCGAAAGTCGTGCCAAGCTCACGCGAACAGGTGTTGCAAAGCCCAGAAGGCGGCATTTTACAGGAGCTGAAGGTGCGTGAAGGCGACACCGTTGAGAAAGGCCAGATCTTTGCCAAGGATAGATCCAACGCACGCGCAGGACTCTTTCCGTGAAAGCGCTGACCGGCTGCTGGCACTTAAAGCACAGTCTGCACGCCTCGAAGCTGAATCCAACGGTAGCGAGCTGGTTTTCCACCAGAAGTCATGGCGGAGCCTGAGCTGGTGGGCGTGAAACCGAAGCCTGGAAACTGCGTAAGCGCGCACTGCATGAATCAATTGCTGGTTATATGAAGTCGAAAGCCTTGCTGGATAAAGAGCTGGGAATGGCGCGCGACCTTGCTGCCCGCTCACTGTTGTCCAAGACAAAGGTGCTGAAACTTGAGCGTCAGGCTAATGATACCGAGCTGCAAATTATTGAACGGCAGAACTGCTACCGTAGTGACGCGAATACGCGTTGGGTCGTCACGATACGCTGGAACGCACCGAAGTCCGTACGCCGGTGCGCGGGATCGTTAACAGCATCAAAATCAACACGCTTGGCGGCGTCATCCAGCCTGGCGCGGCCATTATGGAAGTGACGCCACTGGACGATCAGCTGCTGGTGGAAACGCATATTCGACCGTCTGACGTTGCCTTCTTGGCTCCGGGTCAGGAAGCAGTGGTGAAGATCTCCGCCTATGACTACTCCATTTACGGTGGGCTGAAGGGACATGTGCAGAACATCAGTTCCGGCGCGATAAAAGACGAGGAGAACAAGGCTGCACGTCGGCCTAGCGCGGATGACACCTACTACCGGGTCATGGTCCTGACAGAAAACAATACGCTGACCAAAAGCGGCAGCCAGGAGGTGCGAGTCATCCCAGGTATAACGGCGACGGTTGACATCCGAACCGGCGAAAAAAGCTTACTTCAGTATATGCTGTGGCCTTTGCTGCGCGTGCAGGAAGCGTTCAGCGAGAAGTAATCCTGAAAACGTTCCAAAAAGAAAGCCAGCGCAAGCGCTGGCTTTTGACATTAAGCGAAGCCGATCACTTCAGGATATAGACGTGATCCACATTGATCTCCGTACGGCCGTCGTCGCGGTCAATCTCACCTGAGACGCGGACTTTCTTGCCAATCAAATAGCGGCCATCGTCGTCATCGTCATCTACATCAATACGAATACGGCCGGTTGAATCCTGCAGCCAGTAGTGCTCGTCATCTGCGCGTCCGGTAATGGTCCCGGTCAGAGAGAAATGGAGATCGTCGCGCATGGTCTTGGCTTTGGCGACGGTGACCTCTTCCCTAGCAAAAGCGGATGATGAACACATCAGCGCCAGAATAATTAACAACGTTTTTTTCATTTACAGCTCCTTGAGGACAGGCAAAAACACCTCTCCTTATGTTTGCAACGTCCTAAAAACTAAACAGATATCCTGCATTAAATTAGCGCTGGTTAAAGCGCTCGCAATTGGTCAGATCGGCTTCTAGGAACAGGGTATGGTTTTTCATTTGCGCACTAACGCCCACGCCGTTATTCCTGCCGTTGCCTTGGAACGAAAGGCTTTCACGCGAGCCATTCAGCGCATAGTTGGGATCGCCATCAAATTCGCGCAACATGCCCGTTTTGACGTATGTTTTGAGCTTATAGTCGCGCTGATTGATTTCGTAACCGGCCAGTATTCAACCGCACCCGCCGTTGTTGTGGCAGGAACGGGAATGCCATAAAGCCCACTTGCAGACGCATCCGCAATCAACGTCGAGCCATCCTCCAGAATAATTTCCCTGCCTGTCTGGCTTCCCACTATTGCGGCATAACTCAGTGCAGGCCATGTGCCGATTCCACAGGTAAGCATTAATGCTTTCGCGAGCATGTTAAGTTCGAATCTGTTATTCATCCCAGTAACTCTTCCTTAAGGTTTTAATTAATCGGCTAATTGCCGCCTGAATGATATTCCGAAAAAAACAGTGATTATTAAATGTGTTGAGGAATATCTTGGAGGAAATAAAAACTGGCCGGATGTTATTACTCCCAGCAGATATTTTGTTTAAGAAACTTCAGTATTATGCCGCCGCAGGTTAAGTAGGGTAAATTCTCTTGCCGAGGCTTTTGCCCTCCAGCGCAGTGCCAGACACAATACCGGCTACAAAACAGTCAGATTCGGTAACGGCGCGCAATACGGCGCAAACTACACCTTGATCAACCGCAATGAGTTCCCTGACACCAGTGCCGATTTCCATTTACCACGCCTGAACAAGGTGGTCACCGATGCGACGCCCGCTGGCACCGTAGAAGAAACAGAGATCAGGAAAGGGGATACTTCCTGTTACTCATGGTATACGCGCGTTGGCGGCGGTACGCAGAGCCAGGTGAGTGACGACCAAACGGAGCGTATTACGCTAAGCGGTGCCTATAACTGGGTAAGTGGAGGAACCGTCAATGCTGATACGATGACATTTAAATCAACAGGCTTATATGCAACCAGCTACAGACCCAGTAATGCGCTGACGTCTCCGCTCTCTATCGGCACGATGAGCGGTAACAGTGGAAGTCCTCTTATGGTTTACGACGAGCTGGAGCAGAACTGGAAAGTTGCTGGCGTGCTGTATGGGGGCAGTCGTGGATGACGGTGTTTCCGATATAACCAGCATCTGGAAATATATTCCGGATGGTTATATTGATGCGATTACAGTAGCCAATACCTCGCCAGACGTAACTGATAAAGCCGGTGAAGGCACCCTGTCAGGGGATTATAGCGGCATTACTCAAGTTAGCTCTGTCTGGTCGTGGACGGGACTGGATCAATCTTACGCGGATTTTGCACCTTCCACTGCGACTAATGAAGAGCTGGATGCGACCAAAGATTTGCGCTTCAACGGCGCAGGCGGACTGGTGGTACTTAACGCGCCGATCAATATGGGGGCTGGAAAGCTTCAGTTCTCCAGCTATTATACCGTTAAGTCAGCAGATGGCTTGAACGCCACCTGGACGGGAGGCGGTATTGAGGTCGACGCGGATAAATCAGTGCTGTGGCAGGTTAACGGCGTCGCCAGTGACGCGCTGCACAAAATCGGTGCGGGCACGCTGCACGTAAATGCTGAGGGGAACAATGAAGGCAGCCTGAACGTGGGTGACGGTACGGTCATCTTGGATCAGCGCGCCGATGCGGACGGCAACAAGCAGGCCTTCTCATCGGTCACGCTCGTAAGCGGACGTCCGACGGTGGTGTTGAGCGATGCCGATCAGGTTGCCAGCAGCGACAGCCTGAACATTACTGGCTACACCAGAGAGGACGTCTCTTTCAATACATTTAGCGGCAGCAATCCAAATGGAACACCGGGATCGATCTACGTGTATAAAAATCCCTATACCAAAGACACCGAGTATTTCCAGCTGAACACCAGCTCTTACTGGTACTTCCCAACCGATAAAAGCAGCACATCAACCTGGACCTATCTGGGAACCGATGCGGATGCCGCAGTGGATTACCGTTTAACGCAGCTGAACCGTCTAGGTGTTTCGCGGCTTTCTGGGCGAAACGGATGAGAACGCCGTCAATGGCGCAATGAACGTTACCATCAGCCCCGATAACGCCACATCCATAACGGCGCTGACGGGCAGAATGAACCTGAATGGTGATCTTAGCGTCGATAATGGCACCGTGATCCTGTCGGGACAGCCTGTTGCCCATGCGGGCTGTGTTGTCATTGATGACGACTGGTCAACGTCGCTGTTCAGGGCAAGTAAAATCAACGTGGGTAAAAACGCGATTTTCTAGGTTGGGGGAATATGCCAGCGTAAACGCGAATGTTGTCGCTGACGAATCGGCACGCCTTGCGTTCGGATACAACGACAGCGAGTTGGCAGGGGAAAAAAGCTGGCGCTGCTACCAAAACTACCAAATCCTCTATAAGGATGATGTCACCTGCAGCCAGCCCGTACGCGACAACAGCGCACTGGCGCTTCTTCCTGCCAGTACGGTTACCGGGGATGTTCAACTGGCGAATAACGCCAGCCTTTATCTCCGCAAAGTCAGCTATCAGGGCGCAGTGACTTCAACGGGCACAATCCGCATGACGCTGGATGCGAATGCGAACTGGACGATGACCGGCAGCAGTAACCTGAGTTCTTTGCAGGCGAAGAGCAGTGCAACGCTCTCAATGATGCCAGCGGGAAGCTGGTCGGCAAAAGAACTGACCGTTGATTCACTCGATGCAACGGGCCTGGAGATGGATTTAGGCGTTAACCCCTCAACGCTGGAAAGTGACAGACTCACCATCAACAGCAACAGCAACAGCAACAGCAACAGCAACAGCAACAGCAACAGCAACAGCAACAGCACAGCCAGCGGCGGCAGTAACGTACTGGACGTGAATTTGCTGGTGGGCACTGACGAAGAAGTCGCGCTGAAGCTGGATCTGGTGATGATCGATGCGCCAACAGGCACCGCGCATTACTATTTCTCTTTTGCCAGCGGCTATGAAGAGGCCGCCACAGCAGAAAAAGAAACCGAGCAAGCACAGGCGTTTGATGACTGGTTCACCATTCGGGATAACCAGCCTTTGATCCGCAATACGCGGGCACTGATGGCATTGCGCCAGTACCTGCTGAGCGAAGCGGTTAGCAAGCTGCATAGCCGGACCGATGTTCTGCGTAGCTCACCGGAAAGTAGCGGTTCTTGGGTAACGATTGAACAGCATAAAGGCAGCTTCTTTGGCTTCAATGCGGATCAGCAGACGCTCAATGTTGGCTGGGATAAACAGGGTGATACACAGCTTTTCGGCATCAGCGCCAGCTACTCGCAAGGTAAGGTTAAAGACGCAGGTCTGGAAAGCCACCGTCTGGCTACTGTGGGAGCGTACTACTCATGGCAGGCGAATAATGGATGGTTTGTTGATGCGTCCAGCCGTTACATGTACCTCAATCATGAGTTAACGCTTGATACGGTATTGGATGTAAATGGCCAAAAACGCGACAGCCATATGCTGGTCGGTGGGGCGAAAACCGGTTATCAGTTCGGCTTTGCTGATAACTCACTGGTGATTTCACCCTATATTGGCGTTAGCACTGGCGTACTTTCTGGGAACTCTATGAAAGGTAAAGACGCAGATGTCTCATTAAGCTCAGGCAATCCTTACTACGGAACGGCGGACGTAAAAGTCGAGAAACGCGGTCTCGGCACAGGGCTGGAAAACGTAAATTGAGCACCAGCGTTGAGTATCAGTACTCTCTTGGGAAGAGAAGCTCTAAAACGACGCTCTCAGATTGCCAGTCAAGCCGCCAGTACGATGCCTGGTCTGACAACCGCTATCGTGCGAACGTGGGTGTTGAAGGGGTGGTTAACCGCTATCTGTCTGTAAATGCAAAAGTTGAGCGCTCTTTTGGCGGGGACTTTAAAACAGACTACAGCGGCATGGCTGGCTTCTCTTACCGTTTCTGATTGAAGGCTTAAGGCGTATCACTTCTGCAAAAGTGATACGCTTTTTTATGCTTAACGATCAAAATACCATTCGCCAGATCTCTGCCGGGATTTCGCTGTACAGTTTATCAATTATCAGTTCTGCTTTACGGTGATCGTAGGCACCCTCAAAAGATGAGAGGTCAGTTGCCGGGATTAATGAGATGGTCACCCCTTTGAAATTCCGTTTGCAGAGACCGATCGCCTGACCGGAACCGGCATGAAAACCTTTATCGCCGAACTGATGCCGTCGTGGCCGATCTATATTTCGCTGCTGCCCGCTGCCGCGCAGCGCGTCATTAGCGAAGTCAGCGATGCTGACCGGCTGCGCCTAGTTCCGCTGTACCCTGAAGAGAACGCGTAATGAGCCATACAGCACATTTTATTGACGACCAGTGGCGTCCAGGCAATGGCCCTCAGTTGAGAAATCTTCTCCCGAAGACCAGCAAATTTTATGGCAGGCGAACAGCGCAGGTGAGGCAGACGTTGAGGCCGCTTGCACAGCGACGCGTGCTGCATTGCCACGCTGGGCGCGTCTGCCGGTTAACGAACGCATGGCGATTATCGACCGTTTCGCCGCCTGCCTGACCGATGAGAAAGAGCAGCTTGCCTCCCTGATCTCTCAGGAAACCTGCAAGCCGCTGTGGGAAACCGGGACTGAGGTACAGGCATCGGCAAAGCGGCGATCTCGCAGAAAGCTTTGGCTAGAGCGCACCGGCTTCAGCGAAGTCACCCTGCCCGATGGCAAAGCGCAGCTGCGCCACAAGCCGCACGGCGTCATGGCGGTTTTCGGTCCCTATAATTTTCCCGGCCATCTGCCAAACGGCCATATTATCCCGGCACTGATTGCCGGTAATACTCTGGTGTTTAATCCCAGCGAGCTAACGCCCGCCACAGCCGAAATGACTGCCCAGCTCTAGCGCAAAGCTGGGCTGTACGACGGCGTACTGAACTTGGTGCAGGGCGGCAAAGAGACGGGCAAAGCGCTGCTGGAAAACAGCCAAATCGACGGTGTGCTGTTTACCGGCAGCGCGGCGGCGGGCTTTCATTTTCACCGCTATCTCGCAGGGAAGCCGGAAAAAATGCTGGCGCTGGATATGGGCGGCAACAATGCGCTGATCGTTGATGGCTATCGCGATCGCGACGCGGCTGTACAGCTGATTATCCAGTCTGCCTTTATCTCGGCCGGGCAACGCTGCACCTGCGCCAGACGGCTGCTGGTGAAAACCGGGGCCGAAGGCGATGCGCTGCTGGCACGGCTGGTGGAAGCCAGCGCGCAGATCCGCGTCGGGCAGTGGAACGCTGAGCCGCAACCGTTTATGGGCGGGGTGAGCTCACACCAGGCGGCGGCGATGCTCGATGCCGAGCAAAAGCTGCTGGCGCTGGGCGCAAACAGCATGCTGAAAATGCACTAGCCCGACGCGCGGTCAACGCACCTGACCGCCGGGCATTATAGAGGCAACAGGCATTGCCACGCCGTATGAAGAGTACTTTGGGCCGCTGCTGACCGTCGTGCGCTATGAGAATTTCGACGAGGCGGTTCGTCTGGCAAACAGCACGCGCTACGGGCTGGCGGTTGGACTGGTATCGCCGGACGCGGCGCTGTTTGAGCAGCTGACTGAAGAGGCACGGGCCGGGCTCGTCAACTGGAATAAACCGCTGACCGGCGCGTCGAGCAAAGCCCCGTTTGGCGGCGTCGGCGCGTCCGGCAACCACCGGCCTTCGGCCTATTACGCCGCTGACTATTGCGCTTGGCCAATGGCCTCGCTAACCAGCGAATCTCTGAGCCTGCCTGCTACGCTTTCTCCAAGCCCTCCTTTCTGATACTGAGGTTTCTATATCTGGTTATGAAGCAAATTTTGACGGGCTGGTTGGCCCGACGCATCACTATGCCGGTCTGTCAGTCGGCAATGAGGCCTCGCTGCACAATCGTGATGGCCTGTCGAACCCGCGCAAAGCCGCCCTTCAGGGCTTAGAAAAGATGAAAGCGCTGGCCGATCGCTGTTTTGTACAGGGGATTTTACCGCCGCAGCCGCGCACAAACGTGGACGCGCTGCGCGCGCTGGGCTTTACCGGCAGTGATACGCAGGTGCTGGCGCGCGCGGCTGGGACCCTGCCACATCTGCTTTCGGCCCTGAGCTCGGCGTCATCAATGTGGACGGCAAATGCGGCGACGGTGTCGCCCTCGGCAGACAGCGCAGATGGTCGGGTGCATTTTACCGTGGCGAACCTCAACAATAAGCTGCACCGCTCCCTTGAAGCGCCAGTGACTTCTGCGATCCTGCGCGCCACCTTTAACGATGACGCGCACTTTAGCCACCACGATGCGCTGCCACAGCAGAGCGACTTTGGTGATGAGGGCGCGGCTAACCATAACCGTTTTTGCGCTGACTATGACAGCTAGGGTATTCAGCTGTTTGTCTACGGTCGCCGCGCGTTCGGCGGTGGTGTTGCGCCGCAGCGCTATCCGGCACGCCAGACGCGCGAAGCGAGCGAAGCAGTGGCGTGGCTGCATCAGCTCAACCCGGAGTTCACGCTGTTCGCCCAACAGAACTAGGTTGCCATCGACAGCGGCGTCTTCCACAAAGACGTGATTGCGGTGAGCAACCGGCATGTGCTGTTTGACCACCAGCAGGCATTCCTTGACCAGACGGCATTGCTCAACAAGCTGCGGGAAAAAAGTGATGCGCTGGGCCTGCCTTTCGTTAACGTCGAAGTGCCGCAGGATCAGGTCACGCTAGAATCTGTTTAACAGCCAGCTGCTGAGCAAGCCCAAAGGCAATATTGTGATTGTGGTACCGGAAGAGTGTCGCCAGCGCGACAACGTCTGGCGCTATTTGCAGACACTGACGGAACAGGCCGCTTCGCCGATTGACGAGGTGCAGCTGTTCGATCTGCGCGAAAGCATGCGCAACGGCGGCGGGCCTGCCTGCCTTCGCGTGGTGCTGAATGAGGCAGAGCGTGCAGCCGTTAACCGCGGCAGCCTGATGACAGATGCGCGCTACCAGCAGCTGACGCGCTGGGTAGAAAAGCACTATCGCGATCGCCTGCACAGCAACGATCTGGCCGATCCGCAGCTGCTGCGTGAGGTTCACCAGGCGCTGGACGAACTGACGCAAATCCTGACGCTGGGGAGCATCTATGACTTTCAGCGCTGAAAAACAGAAAGATATCCTTAGCGATCTGCTGAACTGCCGGCGGCGTGACCTGCCGTTCCCGGCTGGGATTGAGGCGACGTGGCTGGAAGAGGGCGTATTAAAGCTTATTCCCCGACAGGCCCGCGCAGCGCTGGTGCTCTGTCAGCGGGTATCCACGGCAACGAGACCGCGCCCGTCGAGATACTGGCGGCGCTGCTGGTTTCACTGAGCAGCGGTCAGCAGCCGCTGAACTAGGCGCTACTGCTGATCTTTGGCAACTTGCCTGCATTGCGGGCAGGCAAACGCTATTTGCACAGTGATATGAAAAGGTAACCAGCGATTTTTTTCAGCGCGCTGATGCCGCAGGTGGGTTGCCGCGTTATCACCTTGATATGCATACCGCGATCCGCGGCTCGTGCTTTCACAGTTCGCGTTAATCCCCAGCCACCACCACGACTATCGGGCAGAGTTCTATGCCTTGCTCGACGCCTGCGATCTGGATGCCGTGGTACAATACGCCGCGCCAGGCGGCACCTTAAGCCACTTTGTCAGTGAAACCTTCAGTGCGCAGAGCTGCACGCTGGAACTTGGCAAAGCGCTTCCCTTTGGCAGCAACACGCTCAGCCGCTTTGCCGCCACCGATCTTGCTATTCGTGCCTTGCTGGCTGGAACGCCGCTACTGACCAGAACGCAGCCGCCGATGCGCTTCTTTACGGTGGCGGAAAGCATTATCAAAACCAGCAGTAGTTTCAGGCTCAACCTAGATGCGGCGGTAGAGAACTTCACGCAGCTACCGGCGGGCTACGCGATCGCCACGATCGCCAGTGAGAACGACAAAATCTGGCGAGTGGAAGATGCTGCGCCCTGGATCCTGTTCCCCAATGCCAGGGTCGCGCCCGGTTTACGGGCCGGTCTGCTGTTGAAACCGGCCGCCGCGCGTTTCTCATCTTAACCCTGAAGGAGTTGCCATTACTGCTAAAGAACCTGCACAGCAGCCACTGTCGTCAGCGAAATCCTCGTCGGCGCAGCAGCTAGAGCGTGGGCTAAGCGAGCGCCATATCCAGATGATCGCCCTGGGCGGCGCGATTGGAACCGGATTGTTTATGGGAGCAGAAAAGAACATCGCCGTTTCGGGCACGTCGATTCTTATCATCTATATGCTGGTGGGTTTTTTCATGTATATGGTGATGCGGGCAATGGGCGAGGTGCTGTTGTCCCGGCTCGACTATCGATCTTTTGCCGATTTCGTCGCTGATTATCTTGGACCGAAAGCCAGTTTTTATCTTGGCTGGTTCTGGGTAGTGACCTGCATCGCCGACGTGGTGGTCTGCGGCGGCTATATGCAGTACTGGTTTCCTGAAATGTCCGCCTGGATACCGGCGCTGATCACGCTGGGCATTCTCTGCATGTTCAACCTGCTGTTGGTCAAGATGTTCGGCGAAGCAGAGTTCTGGTTTGCGCTGATTAAAGTGGTAACCATAGTCGCGCTGATTTTTACCGGCATCTGGATGGTAGCGACCGGCTGGACCTCGCCGGACGGCGTGCGCGCTTCGCTGCATCATCTGACGGATTCGGCGGTATTTCTTCCGCACGGGCTGACCGGGTTTCTGGCCGGATTTCAGATCGCCATTTTCTCCTATACCGGTATTGAGCTACTGGGCACCATGACAGCGGAAACCCGCGATCCTGAGAAGATCCTGCCGAAAGCCATCAACGCTATTCCACTGCGTATCATCATTTTCTACATGCTTTCGATGATTGTGATTATCGCCGTGACCTCTTGGGCAGCGATTTCACCGGACGTCAGCTATGTCGTCGGCCAACAGCGGCGTCTACTCCAGTACGCGTATGCTCTACGGCCTGTCAGTAGAAAAACATGCGCACTGGCAGTTCCGTATATTGTCGCGCTCGACGCGTATTCCGGTACGTAGCCTATTTTTTTCCTGTTTTTGTATGCTGAGCGGCACGCTGCTGCTCTTCCTGGTGCCGAACTTCATGACGCTGTTCACCATCGTTTCGACTCTGGCGGCAATCCTGGTGATCTACAGCTGGGGAATGATTCTGGTGGCTTATCTGGTGTATCGGAAGAAACGCCAGGACTTGCACGAAACGCCGGTATTCAAAATGCCTGCCGGTATAGTGATGAGCTGGATCAGCCTGGTATTTTTTGCCTTCTCAGTAGTTATCATGGTGTTCGCTCCCGACACGCTGGCTGCGCTTTGCACCATGCCGTTCTGGTTTGGACTGTGCTGGTGGACAGAGGCGCCAAGTTTTTGCGCACCGGCAGCAATCGCGGGTGCGGCCAGCAAGGTTCAGCGCGCCCGTCTGTTGGCGACCAGATACCGCCAACCCAGCGCGCCTGGTTGCCCAGCCGATCGTGCACCTCCTGCGCTGACAGTAGGTGGCTGACGAAGCCAATCTGTTTTGCCTGCTTGTCCCACTTCTCCCAACGCGCCACGTCCGCTTCGTTCTGCGTGCCGTACAGAATACCGCTGCGGCGGAATCCTAGGTCGAGACCAATTTCACCGCCCACTTCTTCCCAGCGCTGCAGGCTGTGCATCGCCAGCGGCAGTTCGTAGAGATCGCGGTTTTGCTGCCTGACCCAGCCCCAGTTGCGTCCCGATTACTCGCCACCGATAACGCCTTTCTCAAACAGCGCCACGGAGACGCCCTGCTTCGCCAGCTCATAGGTGACGGACGTGCCGATAATGCCGCCGCCAATCACAATCACATCAACCTGCTCGGGAATAGAAAAACCTTTTAAATTCAGTTCGTTCAGAGGTGCTGCTCAGGCGGAATATGCATGATCCACAATACCCTGGCGTAGCTGTCCTTATGGTTGAAAATATTGTGCGGCAGATGGCTTTTGAACTGGAAACTGTCGCCGGTCATCAGGCGTGCCGTGTCGCCATTGATCTCCAGCGTCAGTTCACCCTCCATAATAAGGCCAGCCTTCTCACCCTGGCCGATCAACATCTCGTCAGAACGTACGCCTGGCGGAATATGGATAACCATAAACTGCATGTCGTGATCGCCTGAAGGCGACAGCATCTCTTTGGCGATGCCGCGCTTGCCGACGTTGAAGTTTGGACGATCTTCACGGCGGCGCACATAGTGCGCTGCGCAGCGACATCGCGCTCTCTTCCAGAAAAGCCGTCAGTGGCACTTTCAGTACCATCCGAAGCTGCTCCAGCACCCTAACGGTAGGGTTGGTGAGATTACGCTCAATCTGGCTAATTGCACCCGCTGAGACGTTCGCCAGCAGCGCCAGCTTGGTGATAGTCAGATTGCGCGCCTTGCGCAGCGTTTTCAGTCGCGACCCGATATCAGTTTCGGCGGCACCGGGTTCCGCCCTGTTTTGCGATGCATTTTTCATCTTGTGCTCTTCCATTGCCGTCGCGCCTGTTAGCTGTTCCCCTTAATCAGGGCATGCCCCATTCGTCTTTGATCGTCTGTAGAGAACCATCCTGTTTCATGGCGGTTAACGCGCTGTCAATTTCAGCCAGCAGCTTGTCGTTGCCTTTCTTCACGCCGAACGCCATCGGTGAGACATGCTCAGGCTTATAGCCTTCCACCACGTGCATCCCTTTCAGTCCGCCCGCTTTCGCCTGCGCTTTCAAAATGGGAAGTCGTTCATGCCTGCCGCGATGCGGCCCAGTGAGAGATCGCGCGTCATATCCGCCGGGCTGTCATAGACCTTCACCTCTTTGGCGATGCCGCTCTGCATCAGGCTTTGCGTGTAGTCAATACCCGCCATGGTGCCGACCACTTTGCCCTTCAGATACTGCTAGGAATAATATTTCTTACTGTTGTCGTCGCGCACCACCAGCCCAGCGCCGAACACTGTGACCGGCTGTGAGAACCCGATACGTTTAGCGCGCTCAGGCGTTGGCGTCATACCGGCGACGATCATATCGATCTTGCCCGCGATAACCGACTGAATTAGGGTAGAAAAAGGCACGGCGGTAAAGTCAACCTCAAGATGCTGGCGTTTCTTCACTTCCGCCGCCACGTCGGGCATAAAGCCCTCAATTCTGCCGCTCTGGGTATTCAGAAATGTGGTTGGCGCGCTGGACGGTGGTGAACCCGCCGTCAGCGCAGCGGCCTGCGCACTACTCGTGACCGTGGCGGCAAAACCCATTGCCACGCAGAGGTGAAGGAAAAGTTTAGAACGGGCAACAGACATAACTCACTCCTTTATCGGTATGAAAAGGGTGAACGTCTTTTCACTATAATGAAATTAATGCTGCACCTGTCAACGTTTTATTTTTTGAACACGCCAGACCTCACAGAATGCCGGAAAAGCCGTTGGTTTATCGCTGAAGGCCATCTATAGCTGAAGCTTATGCGGGTAATAAGTATTCGCTATCTCTGTAGCAAGGGTATTTATTGACAGCACTTTGCCAACAAAGATATTCATTATAATGAAATGCCATCACCCCGACATGCGTTGTGCAGAACGATCAGGAGCTTAAGATGGACTGGAGCAGCATTCATACCTACCTGCCCTTTTTACTGAAAGGGGCCGAAATGACGATCACCATCACAATATTGTCGCTGGTGATCAGTACGCCGCTGGGCCTGGTATTTGCGGCGGCAAAAATGTGCCCATGGAAAATTATTTCTTGGCCAGTCGCGACGGTAATCAATATAACGCGCGGCCTGCCCATGATTGTGTTGCTGTTTTATATCTATTTTGTCTTCCCAGATATTGGAATAACCCTGACTTCCTTTCAGGGCAGCGTCATCGGCATCGCTTTTTGTTTCTCTACCTATATTGCTGAGATATTTCGCGCCGGCATTGAGTCAGTGGATCGCGGCCAGCTCGAAGCGACGCGTTCAATGGGGATGTGCTTTGGCAAAGCGATGCGCCGCGTGATTTTGCCACAGGCGTTTCATGTGGCGCTGCCGCCCTACAGCAATACGCTGGTGATGATGCTGAAAGATTCAGCGCTCGCGTCCACCATCGCCGTGACAGAGATGACCCGTCAGGGACAGCTGATCGCCGCCTCTACTTTTGATAACACCACGGTCTATACGCTGGTGGCAGTGCTCTATCTGCTATTGTGTATGCCGCTAATGGCGCTGACCAAACGGCTGGAAAAATGCCAGATCAAAGGAGCATAGGATGATTAATAGATGAGATGCATAAAAAATTTGGTCGTGTTGAGGTGCTCAAGGGTGTGAGCTTTAATGTGGACCCCGGTGAAGTGGTCTGCCTGATTGGCCCTTCTGGCTCCGGTAAATCCACAATTCTGCGCTGTATCAACGGGCTGGAAACCTATGAAGGCGGCGAGATCCGCGTGCTGGGCCAGCGCGTCAATAGCCGACACAAGAGCATCAACGATCTGCGTCGGCAAATCGGCATGGTGTTCCAGCGGTTTAACCTGTTTCTGCATCGCAGCGTGCTGGAGAACGTGATGGAGGGCCCGATCCATGTGAACGGCGAATCGTGCGCAGAGGCGGAGAAGCGCGCTAAATCCCTGCTGGCGCTGGTCGGGCTGGCGGACAAAATCAACGCTTGGCCCACGCAGCTTTCCGGTGGCCAGCAGCAGCGCGTAGCGATTGCGCGCACGCTGGCGCTACAGCCAAAAGCGATACTCTTTCTTCAATGAGCCTACCTCGGCGCTCGATCCAGAACTGGTCGGTGAGGTGTTACAGGTAATGCGCAATCTGGCACGTGAAGGCATGACGATGATCGTTGTCACGCACAAATGCAGTTCGCGCGCGAAGTCGCCGATCGCGTCTGTTTTCTGCACAGCGGCCAGATTGTGGAACAGGGCCCTGCGCAGCAAATTCTGCTGAACCGCAGGAAGCGCGCACTCAGGATTTCTTGCGCCGGGTGCTGGGCAGCAGTGACACGCATTATTGTAGCCAGTGCCGCGTAGCGGTTTAACACGCAAAACGGCACGCGCCGGAGTCAACCGGCGTGGCGCAAGCGCTTAATAGCAGTGCCTTTATTCCCTGTCTGGAATACAGAATTTTCTATCCTTACACGCTGGCAATGTTGCCGCTTTGCTTTTTTCTTTTTCTTCAGTTACTTGTGAGAAAACCGAGCAGGGTTATACTTCGATCTACAGTGATTGCTCACTGATACTAACAATTCTTAGAACGCCTTTCACTCCATCCTGATCGCTATGCCGGGGAGTTCTCTGCCTGCGCGCCAGTGTGGACTCTATTTATCCTGAGTTTTTTACAGGAGGACGCGATGTTGCCTTTTGCTAGCTTTTGGCAGGCCGGGTATGAAGGTGCGGACCATATCAATACGTCAGGCCAGCAACTGGTCATGGACGCGCTGACCGATCATCAAACGCAGTTTCACAGTGACTATGTTGCTTTACAGCATTTTGGCATCCGTACCGTGCGGGAAAGCATTGGCTGGCGTCAGACGGAAATGGACCCGGAGCAGACCTTTGCCACCCTGCGCGCCAAGATGCAGGCGGCGCATGATTTGGGGATCCAGATTAACTGGACGCTTTGTCATTACGGCTGGCCGGAAGATCTTTACCTCTTTTCTGACGATTTTATCTCACGCTTTGCCCACTTCTGCCAGCGCATCGCCGCCTTCCTTGCACCCTGGTACACCCGTTCGCCTATCTATTCACCCATGAATGAGATCTCTTTTCTCAGCTGGGGACTCTCAGTGGGGCTGTTCGGCAACCACCGGGATGTCGATCCCGATACCATAAAACGTCAGCTGGTGCGGGCAACGTTAGCGGGCTGCGATGCCATCTGGCTGGCCGATCCACGGGCGCGTTTTCTTCATTGCGATCCAGTTATCCATTTGGTCCCCGATGAAGAAAGCGATGCCTGCTATCAATTGACCACCGAACTTAACGCCGCGCAGTATCAGGCTTGGGACATGCTCAGCGGCACGCGGGAACCGGAGCTTGGCGGCGCGCCACGCTATCTCGATATCGTTGGGGCCAACTACTATCACGCCAACCAATGGGAGGCTAACTCTAACCAGCGACTGGCGTGGCATCTTGGCGACGGCCGGCGCAAGCCGCTGCATAAGATGCTGACCGATCTGCATCAACGCTATCAGCGGCCGATCTTGCTGGCGGAGACCAGCCATGTCGGCAGCGGCCGTCCCGCCTGGATGACGCATATTACCGCGCAGATCGCCCAAGCACAGCTTGCGGGCTGTAACCTTCTCGGCGTCTGCATTTATCCCATTATTGAAAGTCCTCTTTGGGAAGATCCCCATCACTGGCCGCGCAGCGGACTCTGGGACGTCGCCCCTGATTTTTCGCGTCTTTTACACCAGCCTACTGCCGCAGCATTGCGGCAATCACAACGTTCGCTACACCGATTTCATGCTTTTCTGACACCGGCCAGCGAGCCACAGGAGTCCCGTATGAAACATTCCGTTTTGGTGGTATTTAGTCATCTTCGCTGGGGTTTTGTCTTTCAACGTCCGCAGCATTTAATGTCACGGCTTGCACAGCATTACCGCATCCTGTTTATTGAGGAGCCGGTGCATCAGCACGGCGAGGCGGGGTTACGTCAGCATTCGCCCGCGCCGAACGTTACCGTTATCGAGCCTCATACCGACGTCGAGGCGCCAGGCTTCCACGACAGCCAGATCGCGGTATTGCAGCCCTTGATAGCGTCGCTGCTGAAAAAAGATGAGCAGCCGCTGGTGTGGTTTTATACGCCCATGGCATTGCCGCTGCTGACCTGCTTTAACCCCAGCGCCATTATTTATGACTGCATGGATGAGCTTTCCGCCTTTCAGATGGCACCGCGCCAGCTGCAACAGCGTGAGTCGGCTTTGCTGAGTCGTGCTGATGTGGTGTTTACCGGCGGCACCAGCCTGTACGAGGCGAAGAAGCACCGCCACCAAAACGTGTTTTGTTTCCCCAGCAGCGTCGATGCTGCCCACTTTGAACAGGCGCTCGATCGCAGCAATGGCCATCCGCTTCAGGAAAACCTGCCCGGACCGCGACTCGGCTATTACGGCGTCATTGATGAGCGTATGGATATCAACCTGATTGCGGCACTGGCCGACGCCCATCCTGAATGGCAAATTGTTATGGTCGGTCCGGTGGTAAAAATCGATCCCAACAGCCTGCCACAGCGCTCAAACCTGCTCTGGTTCGGCCAACAGCCTTATGAGGCACTGCCTCACTTTCTTGCCGGATGGGACGTCTGCCTGATGCCCTTTGCGCTCAACGCCTCTACGCGCTATATCAGCCCAACTAAAGTGCTCGAGTACATGGCGGCGCAGCTGCCGATTGTCAGTACCGCCGTACCGGATGTGGTGCGCCATCACAGCGATGTGGTCAATATTGCTGACACGACGCAGGGCTTTATTCACGCCTGTGAAAACGCCCTTCAGATGAGCGAAGCACAACGCCGGGAACAGGCGGCGCAAATGGCGGCGGTCATCGCGGATACTTCATGGGACCACACGGCAGAACAAATGCAGGCACAGATTTCCGAACTGCGCAATATTGTCGTACAGCCCATCGCGGCCGCTGACGTACCTGAAACCAGCGACCGCGTGCACGCCGTATCACTGCGCCCGGTTGAATGTCTGATTCTGGGCGCGGGGCCGACCGGGCTGAGCGCAGGTTATCATTACGGCGAAGGCGCAGTGGTACTGGAAAAGAATGCCGCGCCGGGTGGCTGGTGCCGCTCGATTGAAGATCAGGGATTCACCTTTGATTACGCGGGCCACATAATGTTCTCCAATGACCCGTATGTCCTTCAGCTTTATGACAAACTGCTGGGTGATAACCTGCACTGGCAAACGCGTGAAGCCTGGGTCTACAGCCATGGCGTTTTTACCCGCTATCCTTTTCAGTCCGCACTGCATGGCCTGCCCGCAGAGGTAATCGGCGAATGTGTTCTGGGCGCGATCGAAGCACGTTACGGTGTCATAAATACCCAGGGAGCGGCACCGCTAAGTGCGGTGCGAACCGCGGCCAATACGGATTGCCGGGACTGCTGCGCCGATGGCGTACTGGGCAATGAGGCGACTGAACCTGCTAGGGCTGAAGACGCAGGAGAAGATTTTGAAAACTTTATCTTCCGTACCTGGGGTAAAGGTATTGCGCATCATTTTGCTGTGCCTTACAACCGTAAGCTGTGGAAAACCCCGCTTGCCGACATGGAAACCTCCTGGCTGGGTGGCCGCGTTCCGCTACCCGATCTCCAGCAGATTATTTCCGGTGCGTTGGCACCGCTGGCCAAACCGGTCGGTCCGAATGCCTGCTTTGGCTATCCGAAACGCGGCGGGTTCCAAGCATTAATGAATGGTTTCCTGCCGCATCTTAACTGCGCCCTGGAAACCCGTTCTGAGATCGCTGAAATCCAGCCGCAGACGCGCAGCGTCATCCTCAAAGACGGGCGTCACTACCATTACGAGCAGCTGATCAGCACGTTGCCGCTGCCGGAACTGGTAAGGCTGATGGGGAACCGCGCGCCGGAAGCCGTACAAAAAGCGGCTTCAATGCTGCGTCACGTTTCGGTGCGCTGCGTTAACCTCGGCATTGGCCGCGCCAACCTGAGCGATAAGCACTGGATTTATTACCCAGGTGATACGCTGTTCCATCGCATTTTCCTGCAAGGCAACGCCAGCCCGGAATGTAACCCGGAAGGCGGCTTTGGGCTGACCTGCGAAATCACCTATCGCGCCGATCAGCCTCTGCCTTGTGAAGGTGACGCGCTGATCCAGCGTTGTATTGATGACTGCATCCGCGTCGGGATGCTCCGCGAAAATGACGTTATCCTGACGGCCAATGAAGTGGATATGCCTTATGCTTATGTGGTTTACGACCATCACCGCAAGGCCAATGTGTCATTGATCCGCAGCTGGCTGGCGGCACAGGGCATTCATCTCTCCGGTCGTTACAGCGAATGGGAATACTACAACTCAGACCATGCATTCCTGGCCGGTAAACGGGCGGCCGAGTCGGTGAAAGCGTTGCTGAACGAGCGTAAAACCACAGCGTAACAAAAGGGTCGCCTGCCATCGGGCGACCCTTTTTTGCTCAATAAATAGTCTGTCTTTGCTTCTGACTTTATATAATGGGCAATATAAAACCTGAACGCCTTATCGGGTTGTATATTGAACAATTAAATGGCAGCACTACGTAAATTCTGCAAGGTCACGCCCCGCTTTTGACGCAGATTTTATGTAGCGCACGCACCTTTGGGGATGGAATTTAAGCAAGCAAACGTAATGTGCTGCTCAACTATCCGCCAGCGACACAGGCAAATCTGTCGGATTGCCATGCTGAGCAGGTTACATTGTTAATCAATGTTATTGTTTTCATCAAAATGATAACCCAGGAATTATTTAGCGATAATTTGATGTAACACAGGGCATTTCTTTATTTATGTGTCCTTATAATAAATTGCCACCCATCACCTCATCTGTATTTTCTGAGTTAACTATCCCCGAAATGAATTTGATAAAGTATAATCAATTGACCTGAGTCTGTGATAATGTACGCACCGGCATTAGCATACCTGACCGTTACTCTTTCATTTAATGCAATTCCGGGTATACTTCCCTTCCCTTCCCTTCCCTTCCCTTCCCTTCCCTTCCCTTCCCTTCCCTTCCCTTCC
>JAUHTP010000021.1:57775-61794 GCA_031332935.1 Candidatus Pantoea bathycoeliae
CTTTTATTTATTGATCCCTCTGTGAGTATGACGATTTGTAATTAAATTGTTGATAAGTTTTAAGCGAGATAATAATGTTTTTAGTGGATAAAAGTGGCCTGAATAGCAGGGTGCTCCAGCTTACATCACATTCTCATTAATTGCGCTCACCCTTTCCTTCGCTTTTGTTTATGAAAAAGGAGCAAGAGTACTGTTTTACTGGAGCGCCTATTTCTCAATCGCAGGAATTATTATTGAGGGGATAAACAAGAACCGGTTATTTTTACAGACAAAAAAGCGGTTTCACTTTTCCTGACAGGAGCGCTGTTTTACATCTGGTCATTTTACGCTGCTTATCATTCCTCCGCGTCAGGTGAGTTCTACTTTACGCCCTGTAAAAGCTGTCTGCTGGCTTTTGTGGTCATTTCATTTATAACTCACATTTTAAAAAACAGAGTTATCAGCCCGCCGATCGTTAAGCGCCTCTGTTATCTCTCGTTAACCCTGGCCTTTACAGGCGCAAGTGGCTACGCTTTACTGCAATCACTGCTGTCGGATGAACGCGTTGTGATGGGCATTAACGGTGCAACTATGTCGGCTTATTTTTATTCAATGCTCTCTCTCACGATGATGGCTCTTCTTGATTAGAAGCAAAATAGATACGGCTGTAATAGTGAAATTTTTTGCCATAGCGATGCTTTCATTATACGTAATCATGCTCACGCAAATGCGTTCTGCTATGGTCATTCATTATTCCTTTATAATTTTCCTTTTCCTCTCCAATTTTTATCTATAAAAAGAAAGGAAATGACCGTGTTATTTATGGCGTCCATGTTGGTCACCGCTGCCTTTTCTCATCAGGTCATTGAGACGCGGTTTGACAGGACATTCACAGAATATTCAGATTTTACGCAAGGCAATGACCAGACATCGCTGGGATTGCGCTTCACCCTCTGGAAAATGGGCATGCTGGCATTTCAGAAGTCGCCTCTGGGGCAGACACAGCATGAGTGCAACACGTTTATCTCCGATTACCTTAACCAGCATGGCAATGAAAATTTCTGGGCGCTGATATACATTTAAGTCCACCTTCACAATGAATTTATTCAGTACGCGTCCCTGTTTGGCATTGCGGGCGCAATAATACTGCTATGGCTTTTTGCTGTATTTATTCTTTCAGAAATAATGATATTCAGAAGCCTGACGCCCGTAGCAATGATGGGAATCACGACATTACTTTATGGAATGACAAATGTACTGATGACATCGGCTGAATATATCGTGGTGTTTTCAGCGCTGGCTATTTGGGTCAGCACGTTACAACAAAGAGAGTATGCTTAATTTTAGTTGTGTCTAAGGCCTGAGAAGACTCAGACCTTACCTGAAAGCTTAAGCTTAATAAGTTTTTTCTTAAAGCTAAACCTGACCAACGGTTCTAATCGCTCGCTTTACTTTCTTAACCTCTTCAATGCTTTTTATCTTCTGCTCATACTTGTGCAGTATATTAATCCAGTGGCAGGAGATTAAACTCAGATAGTTTCTCTCGAAGTTCACATTCATCTGCTCGGTGGCTTCAATCAACAGGCTGATTTTCTCTGAGGTGATTTGCTCTGAAAGACTGCCTTTGCGTTTATGGTAAAGATAGTGGCCTGACGAAGAATAACTTACTGTTTTTGATAGTTTAAGTAATAAAGGGAAAACCCAGGCATCTTCATAGCAAATAAATTCCGGGAAAGAAATTTCCTGAATAATTTCTTTGCTAAAAAACTGTCCGGTAAAATGTGCCTGGAGTTCGCAGTGAATCAGGAATTTTTTGATGACTTTATCCTGAGTTAGCTGGCGGGCGTCAATGCCCTTCCAGCTATAGTTATTGATCTGACCTTCATACAGCTCATTAAGCGGAGAGAGAAAAATATCAGGTTTATTATCCATCAGGTAAGGAATGATATCTTTGAGCGAACCGGGAAGGATTTGATTGTCACCATCAATCATTGTTATGAAATGACCAGTACACTTGCTCAGAGCAAAGTTTCGTACTTTACCGATGTTCCTGAAGTTAACCTAGTACGATTTGACATTAGTATAGCGTGATGAAAATTCGTCAATAATTTCCTGGTAATCAAAAATGTCACCGCACGCAAGTTTAATACTTGAAAGGGTTCACAATTGTGTGCAGTCACAACAATGCTGATCGCGGCATATTGAGGGAATGCCATAAATGACCTTTTTATGTGGTTTATTAAAACAGGATTGCGTTATGCGAGGTCAATCAACTGAACACCCTGAACATTCCAGCGCTACTTAATTGAAATACCTGTGTTTTTATGTGGAAAAATAATGTATTGAGGCTCTGTCGACGTTGATTTGAATCAACAGGTACAGGCTTCCAGATAAATAGAAACTGGATTTATGGTGTTATTTGGGAGCTATTGTAATTTTATTTGCATTGCTAATTAAAGCGTGCGACTTAGAAATGCAGATTATTAATTCTGCTGTAATTTTATTTGCATTGCTAATTAAAGCGTGCGACTTAGAAATGCAGATTATTAATTCTGCCAGCCATAGTGGCTAGTCATGCAATAACGAGTAGCAATAGCCCTAAGGTGAGTGCTGTAAGCGTAACCGGCTAAATTTTGAAAAAGGGTGACGACAAACACATGCTATTTTTAACGTGAAGCAATGCTCTGTCTGTAGTCGATTACACTTTCTGTTTCGAGGCAGCCATTAAAAAGAAGCGAGGTATTCATGAGTCAACTTTTTAGCGCAACGCACATTGGTCGGCTGGCACTGGAGAACCGTATCGTTATGTCGCCGATGTGTCAGTATTCTGCCAACGAAGGCAAAGCGACCGCGTGGCACCGTATTCATCTGGGGCAGCTGGCACTCTCCGGCGCGGGCCTGCTTATTATTGAAGCCACCGCGGTTGAAGCGATTGGCCACATCACCCCAAGCGATCTTGGCCTGTGGGATGATGAAACCGAAGCGGCATTACGTATGCGTACTGGAAGATATCCGCGCTTATTCACCTGTCACGCTCGGTATTCAGCTGGGTCATGCTGGACGTAAAGCCTCATGTGCCGCACCGTGGCAAGGCGGTCACCAGCTTGCGCTCGATGAGGGTGGCTGGGAAACAGCAGTGTCTTCAGCCGAAGCGTTTCACGATGGTGAACGTCCACCGGTAGCGCTAAGCCTTGATGATTTAAACCGTATTAAACAGGCGTTTGTTGAAAGCGCTAAACGTGCCGAAGGGCTTGGCATTGAGCTGATCGAGCTGCATGCTGCATACGGCTATTTGCTGCATCAATTCCTTCTCGCCGCTCAGCAACCATCGTGAAGATGAATATGACGGATCGCTATCTATCGAATTCAGCAAGCATCTTGAGGCGGCGGGCTGTCATTATATTTACGTTTCGAGCGGCGGCCTGGCACCTCAGCAGTCGATTACCGTCGGCCCGGGTTATCAGCTGCCGTTTGCGCGTGACATCCGCAAAGAGGTCAATATTCCGGTAATTGCCGTTGGCCTGATCACTGAACCGAAACACGCTGAAGCCATATTGCAGGAAGGCACAGCCGACCTGGTGGCGCTGGCGCGCGCGGTACTTTACGATCCGCGCTGGCCGTGGCATGCAGCCGCCGAGCTGGGCGCACAGGCTAGCGCCCCGCCGCAATATCTGCGTTCTGAGCCGCACGGCCTGAAAGGAACGCTGAAAGCGAACCGCTAACGGTTATCTGCCCACTATGTGGGCCGTTTTCGCGTTCAATGTACTCTTAAAGTTAAGCTAAGCTGCAAGCTGTAAAACTCTGCTCAGTGACTGAGGAGAGTAAAATGAAAAATATTCTGCCCCGTACCCGCGATGAATACCTGACGCTGACCCTCTCTGCCTTCAGCATTATCAGCTTGTTAGCGATCTGGTTCCGAAGCTAGGCCTGCCTGAATAACGGCAGCTGAATGGCATATTAATCCCTGTCAGTTCATCCTGATAAAAAAATCGATGGTCCCCCCCATTTTTGCAACACTGATTTTTGACTAATGGTGGGCT
>JAUHTP010000022.1:0-60459 GCA_031332935.1 Candidatus Pantoea bathycoeliae
GCAACAACCTGAACCTGATTCAGTGCTTGCAAAACAGAGGTAGTCCATAGATATATAAATGTATCTGCCTGTAACAAATGAGTTTAAAGCAATTATTGCTCTTTCGCTGAGCAATTTGCGGAATAATAAGAAAAAAATGAAAGTCACAATATATTCGCGGAAAATGACGCGCTGATGACTACTATCTGGCTGGAATCACTGGAAATGCAGGAGAAGGCTCTCAGGCAGAGCTTTGCGCCAGCTTTCTTCTATTTACTATTGTTTGGTTATCAATGTTAAAAACAGCTTTAGGGCCAGCGAACTTGCCGTTTCATCTTGAGTTAAACGGCGGAATATGCGACACAGTGGGGCAGCATGCTGACACCACCCGGAACGAGCACCTGGTACAATAAGGAGACAGGCTTTGCTGTTATCACGATGGACTGCAACAGGCCTCGCGTATCTGGCGCTGGCCCCTGCAGCCGCGCTGCCAGATCGCACTTACCGCTTTAGCGTCCTCCACACCAATGATGAGCACGGCCATTTCCGGTACGGCGCGCAGGGTAATATGACCTGGCGGCGCAAAAAACTTTAATGGATACGCTGCGGTATGACGTTCAGGCCAAAGGCGGCGGGGCGCTGATCCTCTCTGCGGGCGACGTGAATACCGGCGTGCCGGAGTCAGACGAGCTGGAGGCTGAACCCGATATTCGCGGCATGAACCTGATTGGTTATGATGCGATGGCACTCGGCAATCATGAGTTTGATCGTCCACTCGACGTGCTGCGCAAGCAGGAAGGCTGGGCGCGTTTCCCTTTCCTTGCCGCCAACCTTTATCAGAAAAGCACTGGCCAGCGGCTGTTCAAACCGTGGGCAATCTTTAATCGCATGGGGTTAAAGATTGCCGTGCTGGGGCTGGCAACACCACATACCTCTAAGCTGGCGAATCCCGATCATCTGCACGACGTTGAGTTCCGCGATCCAATCAGCGAGACGAAAAAAGCGGTTGCAGAGCTGCGTGCCGGAGAGAAGCACGATGTGATTGTGGTACTCAGCCATCTTGGCTATGACGACAACGGCGAGCACGGCAGCAACGCACCTGGTGATGTGACGCTGGCGCCCAGCCTGCCGCTTGGCACGGTCGCGATGATTGTCGGCGGCCATTCGCACGATACGGTCTGCATGGAAAAAACGGACGTGCTGGTCAAAGCGTACCAGCCGGGCGCAGCCTGTCAGCCGGATAAGCAGAATGGCGTCTGGATTATGCAGGCCGGAAAATGGGGCGAATATGTTGGGCGCGGCGATTTTACCTGGCGCAACGGCGAGGTAGCGCTTGAGTCCTACGCGCTGGTGCCGGTTAACCTTAAGCACCAGATCAAAAATGCTGATGGCAGTGAAACCTGGCTGACGTATCAGCAGGAGATCCCGAAAAACACCGCCATGATGAAGTTGCTGATGCCCTATCAGAAGCGGGCCAAGGCGCGTCTTAGTGTTAATGTTGGCAGCACGGTCGGTCAGTTCAACTGCGAGCGCGAGCGGGTACGTTTTACGCAGACCAACCTCGGGCAGCTGATCCTGCGCGCGCAGATGGCGCATGTTAAGGCAGATTTTGCCGTCATGAGCGGAGGCGGTATCCGCGCCTCGTTGCCGGTTGGCAAGCTAAGCTGGCGCGATCTGTTACAGGTGCAGCCGTTTGGCAATCAGGTGGTGTCAGTGACGCTGACCGGCGCCGAGGTGAAGAAATTCTCTGTGTGGTGGCGAACATTAAAGCGGATGCGGGCGGATTTGCCCAGTTTGCCCATGTAAGCTTGGTAGCGGACGGCAGTACAGTAAGCTAGGTGCAGATTAACGGGCAGCCGCTTCAGGATGACAAAACCTACCGTATGGCGACCAATAGCTTCAATGCCGCAGGCGGTGACGGCTATCCGCGTATCGATACCCATGCGGGTTTTCAAAATAGTCGGGATGTTGATGCCGACGTGCTGAGCGACTATGTCAAAGCCCATGCGCCGCTGAAAGCCGCCGACTATGCGCCGAAAGAAACCATTCATCGGTTAACGGACGCGGAGAAAAAGGCGCGCGAGAAGTCGCACAAGCGCAGCTATCCGAAGATGATTCTGGCGTGGCTCTGGCCGTGGGGACATGAAACGGCGCAAAATGCGCCGTAAACTCTGGGCAAAAGCCGCACAAGATTTATGAAGCGGGCAATATGGCCCGAAGAGCAAAGCTTCCCGCGACATCGCTGTCGCGGGCCGAGCGCGCATGGATGCCTTGAGCGACTTTGCAATCGGGCCATCCTGCCCGCTTGAGCACAAATCAAGCTTCGCAGGATTTACGCTCGAACCAGCGCGGGCGCAGCTTGTCCCATGCCCAGTTGTACGCCATGGTGTAGGGCAGGAAAAACAGGAAAAACGCCACTTCCAGCAGTAACGCCTGCCACAGCGAAATACCCAACATCCAGGCAGCAATCGGCAGACCAATCAGAATAACCGCCCTCGAACAGCAGCGCGTGCAGCGCACGGATCAGCAGACCACGATGGACTTTGCCCGGCGGGCAGAGGCGATCGAAAATCGTGTTGTAAATCATATTCCACAGCATCGCCACGGTAGAAAGCATGATCGCCAGCGCGCCCATCAGAAACAGCGGCTTCTGCATCGACCATGCAGCCAGCGGCGCAACGGTCAGGATCGCCAGCGTTTCAAATCCCAGAGCATGTAAAAAACGTTCTTTCAGCGAACGGGTACGCATTATCAACCTCCATTAGTAAGGCGGGCATTCTGACAGCTGAGAATGTTAAGATAAAATGATGACCTATCGATAAAAAAAGCGATGGATAGAAATGCGTTTCTCCCCACAATCCTTAGAAGCTTTCGTGCAGACCGTCAGCAGCGGGTCCTTCTCCGCCGCCGCACGTGCGCTGGGCAAAAGCCAGTCAACGATCAGCATGGCGATAGCAAACCTCGAGGACGATCTCGGCTTCAGGCTTTTTGATCGCAGCGGACGCCAGCCGATCCTCACCGATCAGGGCAGGCGTGCGCTGGCGCAGGTGCAGCAGATCTTGGCCATCAGGCTGTGTCACAAGGCGTTGAGCCGCGCCTTAGCTTCGCCGTCTCTGACTTCTGGCAGACCGAATACCATGAGCAGCTACTGAAACAGTTCGACGCCCATTTCCTGGAAATTGAGCTGGAATGCATGATCGCCGAGGATGCTGACGTGCTGGATCTGCTACAGGCGGGACGCGTCCATCTGGGCGTGGTGCGCGCTCAGCCCGTGCTGCCACCCGATATCGCAGTTGCGCGACTTCAGGTAAATGCGGAAATAGCGATATATATCCATCGCGACCATCCGCTGGCGCAACAGACAGAAGTGACGGAGAGCGCGCTGGAGCAGGTTCGTCAGTTGCGGCTCAATACTTGGGTAGAGCCGCACGCCGGGACGCGTCTGGTCAGCGCCGACCTATTTACTGCTGCTGGAGATGGCGGAGCAGGGCTTTGGCTGGAGCATATTGCGGCGCTGGCTGGTGAGGCAGTTTGGCCATGAGGTGTTGCAGGAGCTTGCGCTGCCCGGCTGGCCGCAGCATATCGCAGTAGAAGCGATCTGGTCGCGACGCAATCCACCGGGACCGGCCGGGCGCGGATGATCGACCAGCTGTGTGCCCAGCCGCGCAGTTAATCGCGTCGCGCGATGTCCGCCAGCGGCGCGTCGAGCAGGCGCACCAGATCCTGCGCCTCCAGTTCCAGATCAAGCCCACGTTTGCCGCCAGAGATAAAAATAGTGGCGAAGTCGGCAGCCGATCTATCAATTACCGTAGGGAGACGCTTTTTCTGCCCCAGCGGACTGATGCCGCCCACCAGATAGCCGGTAACGCGCTGCGCCAGCTGCGAAGCGGCCATATCAGCTTTTTTCGCGCCCTTTTCAAATCGAGCGGCTGGAGACCGGCGTCACCGCCACCGCCAGATGTTTCGCATCGCCGTTTAGCGCCACCAGTAACGTCTTATAAACCTGCCGCGAATCCAGATTAAGTTTTCGGACAGCTTCGTCGCCAAAATTTGTTTCATGACTGGATGAACCGTAAAGGCGACTTTTTGTTTTTCCAGCAGTTTTACAGCAGGCGTCATAAACTTCTCCTTATAAGAAAAATCTTATTCCTAATTTAAATAAATCAATAGTCGCGAAATTTTGCGCTTTGCGCGAGAATTGCTTTCGCGCCAGCCGAAAGGCTGAGCGATAACCAAAATCATAAACAAATTCCTCTTTGACGGGCCGATAGCAATACCGGCCTTCTTTTTTTACTGCTGCAAAAGCTCAGGCAAATTCCCTTTACCGTAGAGATGCAGCGCACCCACTGCCACCACATAATGCCCGGACGGCAGCGCCCGTAACCGTTCGCACCACTGCGCGTTACGCTGCGGTATCAGCGTATCGTTAAGCGCCGTACTGAATGTTGACGGCAGGGTAATTTGCGGCTCACGCGGCGGCGCATCCAGCCACCAGCTCACCATCATCTGGAGCAGCCGTGCATTGGTGTGCCAGTGCGTCAGCGTATCCTTCAGCAGTGCCATTCCATCATCCGGCAGGGATTTCAGTAGGGCTATTTGCGTCTCAGCGCCTTCCAGTTCAATAACCGGCTTATTCAGCGTTTTCGCCGCCTGCAACAGCTGAAAGTCGATGCCGTAATCAGGGCGTAACCCGAGCCGCTGTGCCTGCTGCGCCTGTAGCATCAGGGCGATCTGCCAGGCGGGCAGGGTATCGAACATTGTCAGCGACAGCTCGCTGCACAGCGTGGCCAGACGCGCCTGTTCATCTGGCGTAAGGCGAATGCTGAGCGGCTCACGCGGCTCGACCTCATCAAACGGTGAGCTGCCTTGGGTAATATCCGCTTCGACAATCAACGCATCCGCTTTTTGCAGCTGGCGCAGCAGGCGTGCGGGCAGCGGCTGCATATCACGCGTGCCCATATGGATGCTGCCAACCAGATGCAGCAGGCGGTTGTCCAGCCGAATGTCCTGGGCGGGCCAGCGGTAGCTGGCGGGAAAGAGGCGCCTTACCAGCCCGCGCAAACTGTGCCAAATACTGCCTGTCATTCCCTGTCCTTACTCAGTCAAAACGCCATGCTAGCGATTCCCACTGCTGAAAAACAGCGCATTAACGGCTATTGCGGTGCGCCGGGCGAAAGCGCAATAGCCGGTTGGCGTTGCTGACCACGGTAATTGACGAGAGCGCCATGGCGGCTCCTGCAACAACCGGACTGAGCAGCGCGCCGGTCAGCGGATAGAGCACGCCTGCCGCCAGCAGAATAATAAGGCTGTTATAGATAAACGCGCCCAGCAGGTTCTGGCGGATATTGCGCAGCGTCGCGCTGGCGAGCGCCAGAGCGTCGGCAACGCTGTTCAGATCGGCACGCATCAGCGTGATGGGGGCGGTCTCTACCGCGACATCGCTGCCGTCACCCATCGCAATGTCCACATCGGCCTGCGCCAGCGCCGGGGCATCGTTGATGCCGTCGGCCACCATCGCAACACATCGGCCCTGCTGTTGCAGCGCGGCGATAGTTTGCGCTTTCGCTTCCGGCAACACGCCAGCGATGACCTCATCAATGCCCGCTCCCTGGGCGATGGCGCGCGCGGTCTCCTCGCGGTCGCCGGTCAGCATCATCAGGCGGTAGCCCACCTGATGAAGCCGTTGCAGCGCGGCTTTGCTCTCTGGACGCAGCCGATCGCGTAGCGCAATCAGGCCAACCAGCTCGCCGTTCTGTGCCAGCAGCACTGGCGTTGCCCCTTGGCGCGACAGCCGCTCAATCTCTGGCAGGGCAGGTTGCAGGACGACCTGGTTATCTTCCATCAGCGCCCTGTTGCCCAGCAGCAGCGACTTGCCGTCGAGTATTCCGCTGACGCCTTTGCCGCGTATTGTTCGAAATTGCGCTATTTCACGGTTATCCGCTGCGTTGGAAGCCGCAAAAATGGCCTGTGCCAGCGGGTGGCTGGCATTCTTTTCCAGCGCGGCGGCGGCCTGTAATACCGCATCACGCGACCAGCCGTGCCGCGTCAGCACCTCATCAACCTGCGGCGTGCCCGCCGTCAGCGTACCGGTCTTATCAAATACCAGCGTGTCAATGCGGCTGGCACGCTGGAGCGCATCAGCGTCATGCCCGGCTGTACCGCGCTGAGCGGCACCAGCATTTCGCCTTGTTCACTGACGAGGCGCGCCTGCGCAGGCGTTAAATCGAGCAGGCGTTCAAGCGTTTTAGAGGAGCGCTGTCGCGCGCGCTGCTCCAGCGCGTGGCCCAAGTTGATCAGGCCGATAATCATCACCTGGCTTCAAAATAGAGGTGGCGCGCCTGCATCGGGAAAAAGTCTGGCCAGAGCGCGACGCTGATGGAGTAGATCCATGCGGCGGCCGTACCGAGCGCCACCAGCGTATCCATGGTGGCGCTGCCGTTGCGCAGGCTGCGTCGGCGCTGCTGGTCACCTGCGCTTCCTGCTGCGTGACGCTGGCCTGTTCGACATCATCACGCTGCTCGAGAGCTTCTTTAACACGTTTGACGCAGTGGCCGCAGGAAAGGCCTTCCAGCGTCAGCGAGATAGTCTGAGACATAATGGGCTCCTGTTGTGTCAGAGTTAACAATGCGAGCTTTTTTATCACTCGTGATACAGGCTAAACCTTCCATCAAAGGGAAGGTCAAACTATTTTAACAGGCCAGAGCGGTAATGGGTTTTGCGAGGAGAAGAGATATTAACATTAGCGATGTCGCGAAAAAAACCGGGCTGACCAGCAAGGCGATCCGCTTCTACGAAGAGAAGGGCGTGGTGACACCGCCGCTGCGCAGCGATAACGGCTATCGTTGCTACAGCGCCCATCATCTCGACGAGTTGAACCTGCTGCGTTAGGCGCGCCAGGTAGGGTTTACGCTCGATGAATGCCGTGAGCTGGTGACGCTGTTTAACGATCCGGCGCGCCACAGCGCCGACGTCAAGGCATGCACCCTGCAGAAAGCGGCGGAGATCGCCGCACACATTGAAGAGCTACAGGCGATGCGTATCCGGCTGCTGGCGCTGGCAGACGCTTGCCCAGGCGATGACAGCGCAGAGTGCCCAATCATCAATAACTTGGCAGGCTGTTATGGCCATGCAAAAAAACAGCCCGATTAACGCAGCGCGATATGCAGCGTGATGCCCTCTATGCCGGTGACAATAACCTGCGTACCGGCGGGCAGATCCTGATCGGCCTGCACGCGCCAGCTGCTGTCGCCCAGCTTCACATGGCCAACGCCGTTCACCAGCGGTGCATCCAGCGTTAAATGCGTACCAATAAGCTGGTTGCCGCGCTGATTAAACGAGTTGGGCTGCTGGTTGCGCTCGCGATAGCGTATCCAGCGATACCAGAGGTAGACGCAGACTAACGTCAGCAGGGCAAACAGCGAGCCCTGCGCCGTCCAGCTAAACGGGGACAGCCATTCGATAATGCCTACCAGCACTGCCGCGATGCCGCTCCACAGCAGATAGCCGCTGGTGCCGAGCATTTCCGCCGCCAGCAGCAGGCCGCTGAGTGTCAGCCAGAACCAGTGCGAGTGGGCGATAAGTTCCATCAGCATTAGCGTTTCGACTCTGGCGACGAGCCTTTAAGCAGCTCGCTGATACCTGCCACCGATCCCAGCAGGCTGATGGCGTCCAGCGGCATCATCACAACTTTGCTGTTGTTGGCTTCGCCAATTTTCTGTAGCGCGTCGGTGTATTTTTGCGCCACAAAGTAGTTCACCGCCTGGATATCGCCCGCCGCGATCGCTTCCGAGACCATTTTGGTGGCAGCGGCTTCCGCTTCCGCCTGACGCTCGCGCGCCTCAGCCTGTAAAAACGCTGAGGTTCGTTCACCTTCGGCTTTCAGAATACGCGACTGCTTATCGCCCTCGGCGCGCAGGATGGCCGCTTGGCGCACACCTTCTGCCGCAAGAATATCGGCACGCTTGGTACGCTCCGCCTTCATCTGCGCATTCATGGCGGCGATCAGCTCCTGCGGCGGGCGCACGTCGCGGATTTCAATACGGGTGATTTTCACGCCCCAGGGGTTGGTAGCTTCGTCAACGATATGCAGCAGCCGCGTATTGATGTTATCGCGCTGTGACAGCATCTCATCCAGCTCCATGCCGCCAAGCACGGTACGGATATTGGTCATGGTGAGATTGATAATCGCCAGCTCAAGATTACTGACTTCATAGGCTGCGCGCGCCGGATCGACTGCCTGAATAAAGCAGACGGCGTCAATGGTGACGTTGGCGTTATCTTTGGAGATCACTTCCTGCGAGGGAATATCCAGCACTCGCTCCATCATATTGATCTTGCGACCAATACGATCCATAAAGGGCACCACTAGGCTCAGGCCGGGCTGTAGCGTGCGCGTATAGCGCCCGAAGCGCTCAACGGTCCACTGATAGCCCTGCGGCACGATCTTCACGCCCGCCCATACCGTAACAAGTGCCAGCACGATCAGCACCGGAATGACTGTTAACATATAACCTCCTGATTGTTAGATTATGGGCCGAGTCGCTTCGGCCCGGATACGGCGGTGCCGAATCAGTACAGCAGCGAGTAGAGCTGGCGGCGATAACGGGCGGCGAGGACATCGCCGGTGCCGAGCGCAGCTAGGATCTCCTGCAGCTTTTTACGCACCTGTCCATCACCTGCATTTAAATCATGCTTCAGAAAGCCGAGCAGCAGCTCCAGCGCTTCTTCGTTGCGTCCCACCTGATGCAACTGTAACGACAGCTTAGCAGCCAGCTCCGCGTTAGCAGGCTCGCTCTCCAGCTGCGCCTGCAGCTGCTGAATCTCTGGCGTGTCGGCCGCCTGTTTCAGCAGTTCGATCTGCGCAATCAGGCTCTGGTAGCGCGTATCCTGATCCTGCAACGGCACTTTTGCCAGCACCTCTTTCGCCTCGTCGCTGCGGTTAAGGGCGATCAACAACTCCGCCAGCAGAAAACCGATTTCGCTCGCCTGACCGCTAAGCTGCCAGGCATCTTTCAGCAGCGGCAGGGCTTCTAGCGGCTTACCTTCGTCCATCAGCGCCAGCGCCTGCTGCGCCTTCAGCTCCTCTTCGCGCGGCAGCACTTTTTCCAGCAGCGCGCGGATCGCCTCTTCCGGTTGCGGGCCCTGGAAACCGTCTACCGGCTGGCCGTTCTGGAACAGATAAACCGTTGGGATAGAACGCAGGCCAAACTGCGACGCGACCATCTGTTCTTTATCGCAGTCGAGTTTCGCCAGAATAAACTGACCGGCATATTCCTGCGCTAGGCGTTCCAGCAGCGGCGTCAGCTGCTGGCAATGTTGGCTGCGATACGACCAGAAATAGAACAGCACCGGGATCTGCATGGACTGTTCCAGCGTCTGATGCAGGTTGGATTCGTTGATGTCGATAATCGAAGCTTGTGGTGACATGACTAGTTCTCTTGGCAGAAAGTGTTTAAAGAATATGGGGCCAGACGGCCCCGCTTCAAGATGAATTCTCAGTGGCTGCTCAAAATGCGATCCAGCATCCAGCCCGAAAGCAGCCGTTTCAGGATGCTCATCGCATGTGCGACCAGTGTCACCGGATAGCGCAGGCGCGGGCTCTCCAGCGGGTGGCGTAGCTTGGGCAGAATTGCCTCCGGCGGCAGGGTAAAGCGCGCGGCAATGCCGGGATTGCGCACCGGTTTGCCCGGCTCGCCCTAGGTGACGTTGTCGGTAAAGCGGGTATGGATTGGACCTGGCTCAATCAGGCTGACGCGCACGCTGCTGCGGCGTACCTCAAGGCGCAGCGCATTACTTCAGGCCTCCAGCGCATATTTGCTGGCGGCGTAGGCACCGCGCCGGGGTGTAGAGATCAACCTCATCACCGAACTGGTATTGACGATGCGGCTGTTGCCCGCGCTGGAGGCGCACGGCAACACGCGCATCGTCAGCTGGTGCGTACCGAAAAAATTAGTGGAGAACTGCTGCTGCTCCAGCTGCTAGCGCGACAGCGTGCGTAGCGGACCATACAGGCCGAAGCCGCCATTGTTAAACCGTGCGAACAGGCGATGGTCGGTCAGCGCCAGAATCTCATCGGCTGCGCGGTCGATACTCTCTGCGTAGTCGAGATCCAGCATCAAGCCCGTGAAGCCCAGCGCGCTCATCTGCGCCACGTCTTCCTGCTTGCGGCAGGCAGCAATAACGCGATAGCCGCGCGCCAGCAGATCTTCAGCTGCAACCCGGCCGATACCGCTGGAACAGCCGGTTATTACAATGGTTTTTTGCATGTCTTTACCCATAAAAAGCGCGTCGCTACCCGTTACTCATGCTTAACTAAAGGAGCCAGTTCTTTCGCCATCAGCTCGGCGATAAAGGATTGCGCATCGGGGTTCGGGTGTATGCCGTCCTGCTGCATCCATTCAGGTTTCAGGTAGACCTGCTCCATAAAAAAGGGCACCAGAGGAATGTTGTACTGCTGTGCCAGTCTGGGATAGATCCCGCTGAACGCTTCAGTATAACGCCGCCCGTAGTTCGCGGGCAGACGCACCTGCATCAGCAGCGGTCTGGCATTCGCCGCCTTCACGTCGTCGATAATTTTACGCAGATCCTGCTCGATGCTCTGCGGCGGGAAACCGCGCAGGCCATCATTACCGCCCAGTTCGATTAACACCCACTGCGGCTGATGCTGTTTTAATAACGCCGGTAAACACGCCAGCCCCTGCGCAGCGGTATCGCCGCTGACCGACATGCGATAGCCCGCACTCAGGCTGTCGCCTAAAACTAATAAGGTGATCGCAGCGGACAGATGCGACACCAGCAGAAGCACGAAAAACAGGAAAGGATAATGCCAGCGGATTCTTGAAGTTCATCCTCTTACAAAGTCCGTCGGTCAGGGGGAACACCAGTTGATCATCCTTACCGGAGTTGACTTCATTGTCAAACGAGCCGAGACCATTGCGCTCATCGGCGAGTCAGGCTCCGGCAAATCGACGCTGCTGGGCATTATGGCAGGTCTTGATGACGGCAGCAGCGGCGAGGTTAACCTGCTGGGCCAGCCTTTACACCAGCTGGATGAGGAGCAGCTTGCTGTGCTGCGGGCGACGCAGGTCGGCTTTGTTTTCCAGTCCTTTATGCTGGTGCCGACGCTCAACACGCTGGATAACGTGCAGCTGCCTGCGCTGCTGCGCGGTGACAGCGATCGCCAGAGCCGCGAGCAGGCGCGCGAGCTGTTAACCCAACTGGGGCTGGGTGAGCGCCTGACGCATCTGCCCGCCCAGCTCTCCGGCGGCGAACAGCAGCGCGTGGCGCTGGCGCGCGCCTTTAACGGGCGGCTTGGGCTGCTGTTTGCCGATGAGCCGACCGGCAATCTGGACCGCAAAACCGGCGACCGCATCGCCGATCTGCTCTTTTCCCTTAACCGCGACTACGCCACCACGCTGATCCTGGTGACGCACGATGAACAGCTGGCGGCGCGCTGCGACCGTCGGCTGCGGCTGCGCGACGGCAAAGTGTGGGAGGAGCGATGATCTAGCGCTGGTTCTGGCGCGAGTGGCGTTCGCCCTTGCTGTTGATTGTCTGGCTGGCGTTGACGCAGGCGGTGGCTTGCGTGCTGGCACTTGGCGCGCCCAGCAGTTCCTGCTGCTCTCGGCGTTGCTGACGCTGATGCTTGCAATTGCCGCGGTGCCGATGAGCCACTACTGCCGCAGCCGTTACGATCTGGCCGCCGAAGCCGGGCGAGGTATCTATGGAGGCCGAGCTGGCCGAGCTGGCCGAGCTGGCCGAGCTGGCCGAGCGGCTGGGCGTTAAGCTGGGCGATACGCTGACCTTTACCGGCGATACCTAGGCGTTTAGCGCGAACATCACCAGCCTGCGCAAGGTGGACTGGGAAATCCTGCGGCCTAACTTTTTCTTTATTTTTTCGCCGGGCGCGCTGGATGCGCAGCAGCAACCCTAGCTCACCAGTTTCCAGCTGGATAAAGATCCCGCACTGCTGGCGCATCTTAACGGCGCATTTCCGACGCTCAGCCTGTTGGATATTGGCGTATCATGCGGCAAATCGGTCAGGTGCTGATGCAGGTGAGCTAGGCGCTGGAGATTATGGTGGTGCTGGTGACCTTCTGCGGCGTGCTGTTGCTACTGGCGCAGATTCAGGTCAGGATGCGCCAGCGGCGTCAGGAGCTAGTGGTCTGCCGTACGCTCGGCGCGGGCAAGAAACTGCTGCGCGCCACGCTGTGGTGGGAGTTTGCGCTGCTTGGCGTGGTTGCTGGAGTGGTGGCGGCGCTGGGCGCGGAAGCGGCGCTCTGGGCGTTGCAGCGTAAGATCTTTGATTTTCCCTGGCAGCCTGACTGGACGCTATGGCTGGCGCTGCCGCTATGCGGTGCGGAGGCTGGCTGGGCGTGCGGCTGCTGCGCGGCAAGGCGCTGTTCCGGCGCTTTGGATCAGCATAAAAAAAGCGGGCTATGCCCGCTTTTCTCAGAACATATCAGTCGCCCAGGCAATGCTGCTGGCGTATTCCGGCGGCAGCATCGGCACCAGCGCTTTCAGCGCTGCCGTCAGTCGCGCGCTGTCGCTGTCGGTCAGGTTAAGATGGCCGACTTTGCGGCCTAGACGCACCTCTTTGTCATACCAGTGCAGATGCACCAGCGGCTGCTGCAGCCAGTCGCTGTTTAGCGCGGTGCCGATCAGGTTCACCATCACTGATGGCGCAAATACCACAGGCTGCGGCAGTGCCAGGCCCAGCACGGCGCGCAGGTGCAGCTCTAACTGGCTAATCGACGCGCCGTTCTGTGTCCAGTGCCCGCTGTTGTGAACGCGCGGCGCAAGCTCGTTAATCAGCAGGCCTTCTGGCGTGACGAAACACTCCATCGCCATCACGCCAACGTAGTTCAGCTCCTGCATAATGGCGTTAAGCATTGCCTCGGCCTGCGCCTTCTGTGCAGCGTCTGCCTGCGGGAAGGCGACGCTGGTACACAGAATGCCGTCCTGATGCAGGTTGTGGGTCAGCGGGTAAAACACCGTGCGACCATCCTGGCCGCGCGCGCCCACCAGCGACACCTCGCCAGAAAAGTTAATGCCCTGTTCGACAATGCATTCGCCGTAGCACTCATCCGGCAACGCAGCGGTCTCATCCGCGCGCAGCCGCCACTGGCCGCGTCCGTCATAGCCGCCGGTGCGGCGCTTAACGATTGCTAGCTCGCCCAGCGAGGCAAATACCTGCGGCCACTCACTTTTATCGGCCAGCAGCTGCCACGGCGCGGTGGCGAGGTTTAGCTGGTCGAGCAGCTGCTTTTGCGTCAGGCGATCGGCCAAGCGCGGGAAAATATCGCGGTTAACAAATGCCGGATGCACTGCCAGCTCACGCGTCAGCGCAGTCTCCGGCCAGCGCTCGATCTCGGCAGTAATCACGCTCTGCGCAATTGGCAGCGCGTCGGGTTCAGCGTCAAGGCCAACCGGATATACAGCGATGCCCAGCGGCTCGCCCGCCTGACGCAGCATACGGCTCAGCTGGCCGTTGCCCAGTACGCAAACCGGCTTCATGCTTCCTCCCGAGGGTCCGGGTTATTCAGCACCTCATCGGTCTGCGCCTGACGCCAGTCGCTCAGGCGCGTTGCCAGCGCCGCGTCGTGGATCGCCAGAATCTGCGCTGCCAGCAGGCCGGCGTTGGCCGCACCGGCTTTGCCAATGGCTAAGGTACCAACAGGGATGCCGCGCGGCATCTGCACAATAGAGTAAAGGCTGTCGACGCCGCTCAGCGCCGCACTCTGCACCGGTACGCCCAGCACCGGCACCAGGGTTTTCGCTGCCAGCATGCCCGGCAGATGCGCCGCGCCGCCTGCGCCCCCAATAATCACCTGATAGCCGTTGTCAGCCGCCGTTTCGGCGAAGCTGAACAGTTTGTCCGGCGTGCGGTGTGCGGAGACTACTTCGACATGGAAGGGCACGTCCAGGCTGGTGAGGATTTCCGCAGCGAACTGCATGGTGGACCAGTCACTTTTTGAGCCCATAACAATGGCAATGCGTGCCGGGGCGGCGTTGGATGACATGCGGTCAACTCCTGTGAATAAACAAACGAACCTGGCCGGTCGGGCAGGTAAAGAAGGGCACAGAGAATAGCATGAGAAACCGGCAAGGAAAACGGTTGCGTCGCCGCTTTTGCGGCACGTTACGCGGCGTTTTAAAAGTCGAATTCGATAAGGCTGATGCCGCTGGCGTCGAGCTGGATCATTGAGCCGCGCTCATGCCACGCGCCGAGTACCGCTCGCTCAGCAGGCTGACCCTGAAGCGTAAGACGGTGGATCGCAGGGCGATGAGTATGACCGTGGATCATCATCCCGACATGATGGCGCTGCATGGTCGCCTCAACCGCCTGGGCGTTGACGTCCATAATGGTCAGGGATTTGTGCTGGTTCGCGTGTTTGCTTCCGTCGCGCATACGTGCGGCGATGCGCTGGCGAATAAACAGCGGCAGGGTGAGGAAGAGGCGTTGCAGCCAGCGCTGATGCACCTTTGCGCGGAAACGCTGATAGTCGTCGTCGTCGGTGCAAAGCGTGTCGCCATGCAGGATCAGCACGCGATGGCCGTAGCATGCCAGCACCTGCTCTTCCGGTAGCAGCGTCATGCCGCTGGCGCGGCCATACGCCTTGCCCAGCAAAAAGTCGCGGTTGCCGTGGATAAAGTAGACCGGAACCGGCAATGCGCGCAGCGCGTCGGCAACCTGCTGGTACAGCGGGTTAGGATCGTCATCACCAATCCAGGCCTCAAACAGGTCGCCAAGGATATAGAGCGTGTCGCAGTGCGGTGCTTCACGCGCCAGAAAACGCAGAAAACCGGCGGTAATCGCCGGTTCTTCCTGGCACAGATGCAAATCTGCAATAAACAGGGTGCGCGACATTACTCGCTGACGGTCACTTTCTGGATAACAACGTCATCCTTCGGTAAGTCCTGGTGCATGCCGCTGCGGCCGGTAGAGACCGCTTTGATTTTCTCAACCACGTCCATGCCTTCAACCACTTCAGCAAATACGCAGTAGCCCCAGCCTTGCAGGCTTTCGTCGCGGAAGTTCAGGAAGTCGTTGTCCGCTACGTTGATGAAGAACTGCGCGGTAGCAGAGTGCGGCGCAGAAGTGCGTGCCATCGCCAGCGTGCCGCGGGTGTTTTTCAGGCCATTGTTCGCTTCGTTGCGGATTTTAGCTTTGGTGGCTTTCTGCTTCATGCCTGGCTCAAAACAGCCGCCCTGGATCATAAAACCATTGATAACACGGTGAAAAATAGTGTTGTCATAAAAACCTTCACGGCAGTATTCGAGGAAGTTTTGCACGGTAGCAGGCGCTTTATCGTCGAAGGTTTTAATTACGATGTCGCCGTGGTTGGTCTGGAAATTAACCATCATTCTCGTCCTGTAAAGGTTGTCGTCAGTCGTCTGGCCGCCGCTCAACGGGCTGGCCATTTTAGTCGACGCCTCTTATATCATAAATTCTGATGACGCGTCAGCACGCCCGCGGCGCTGTTGGCACGCTGTCGTCGCGCAAGCGTGAAAAATACGGCACAATAACTGAATAACCGGATAAAAGTGTTTACCGCACTCGTCTAAACGGAACTGTTTAATGCTAAAGATTTATAACACCCTGAGTCGACAGAAAGAGGAATTCAAACCTATCCATGCTGGTGAAGTCGGCATGTACGTGTGCGGTATCACGGTGTACGACCTTTGTCATATTGGCCACGGGCGTACTTTCGTGGCGTTCGATGTGGTGTCGCGCTACCTGCGCTACAGCGGCTATCGTCTTAACTATGTGCGTAACATTACCGATATTGACGACAAAATCATCAAGCGCGCCAACGAAAACGGCGAGAGTATCGAAACCCTGACTAACCGCATGATTGGCGAGATGCATAACGATTTCGCCGCGCTCGGCATTTTGCCGCCGGATCAGGAGCCACGCGCCACGCGCCATATCGCCGAGATTATTGAGCTGGTGGAGCGTTTGATTGAACGCGGCCACGCCTATGTCGCCGACAACGGTGACGTGATGTTCGACGTGCCGAGCGATGCAGATTACGGCGCGCTGTCGCGTCAGGACCTGGAACAGCTACAGGCCGGTGCGCGCGTGGAAGTCGCTGAGGTGAAGCGCAACCCGATGGATTTCGTGCTGTGGAAGATGTCCAAAGCTGACGAACCTGCCTGGCCCTCTCCGTGGGGAAATGGCCGTCCGGGCTGGCATATAGAGTGCTCGGCGATGAACTGCAAACAGCTTGGCGCGCATTTCGATATTCACGGCGGCGGCTCTGACCTGATGTTCCCGCACAATGAGAATGAGATTGCCCAGTCGACTTGCGCCCATGACGGCCCTTACGTCAATTACTGGATGCACTCCGGCATGGTGATGGTGGATCGCGAGAAGATGTCAAAATCGCTTGGCAACTTCTTCACCGTGCGCGACGTGCTCAAGCACTATGACGCCGAGACGGTGCGCTATTTTCTGATGTCAGGCCACTACCGCAGCCAGCTTAACTATGGCGAAGAGAACCTGAACCAGGCGCGCGCGGCGCTGGAGCGTCTCTACACCGCGCTGCGCCACACCGACCGCACCGTTGCGGCGGCAGGCTGCGACGAGTTTGATGCCCGCTTCCGCGCGGCGATGGATGACGACTTCAATACACCAGAAGCCTATTCCCTACTGTTCGACATGGCGCGCGAAGTTAACCGTCTGAAAGGCGAGAACAACGATGCGGTGAACGCGCTGGCGGCGAAGCTGCGCAAGATTGCTAATGTGCTGGGCATCCTGCAGCAGGATCCCGAGCAGTTCCTGCAAAGCGGTGCACAGACCAACGCCGATGAAGTTGCCGAGATCGAATACTGGGTGCAGGCCCGTGCCGACGCGCGTAAAGAGAAAAACTGGGTGCAGGCCGACGTTGCGCGCGACAAGCTGAACGAGCTGGGCGTGATTGTCCAGGACGGGTCGCAGGGCTCGACTTGGCGTCGTAAGTAACCTCAGAGAGGAGGGCGCACAGGCGCCCTTTTTTTATGCCGGTTGAAAATATTGAGATCCACGGATTCCGCTCGGTGCGCCAGCTCACGCTGTCGCTAAAGCAGCTTAACGTGATTAGCGGGCCGAACGGCTGCGGCAAATCCAACCTCTATAAGGCGGTTAAACTGCTGCACGACGCCGCCAGCGGACGGCTGGCCGCGGCGATCGGCGTCACGATCCAAAGCGTCTGACGCTGGCGGCGCAGATGGACGATCTCTAATTACCAGCTGGATATCGGCTTTCCGGAACCGCTGGCGACGTCGCTGTTCAATCTCGATCCGCTGGTGAAAGAGGAGGCTATCTGGCTGAGCGGCCAGCGGCGCAGGCCTTCATCTTGCATTATGCAGCGGCAAAACCAGACGGCGTTTCTGCACAATGTCGAAGGCGAACGCGTGGCCTATCCGGCGACGCTGCATCCGGAAGAGTCGCTGTTCGGCCAGCTGGGTGAGCCGCACGGCTTCCCGAACTGTCGCAACTGCGCGAATGGCTGCGCCAGTGGCGTTTTTACCACGAGTTTGCGTCTGGCCCGGATCGCCGATCCGCGCGCCGCAGACCGGCGTGCGTTCGCCGGTGCTGGCCCACGACGGCAGCAACCTCGCCGCCGCTTGGGCAACGATTGTTGAGCGCGGCCATCATGAGCTGCTCTACAGGGTCACCGCGCAGGCATTTCCCGACAGCGACTTTCACGTTGACGTGCAGAACGGGCGTTTCCAGATGCAGATGTCGCGCGTGGCATGCTGCGCCCGCTCGACAGCGTGGAGTTTTCAGACGGCACGCTGCGTTTTCTCTGCCTGGTGGTGGCGCTGCTCAGCCGCAGACCCCCGCAGTTTATGGCGCTCAACGAGCCGGAGAATAGCCTGCATGAGGATCTGCTGCCCGCGCTTGCGCACCCGATTGCCGAAGCGAGCCAGTTTTGCCAGCTGTGGATTACCAGCCATTCGCCGCGTCTGGCGCACCTGATTGTGCAGCATGCGCCGGTGAACCATATTCGGCTGGAAGCAGGTGAAAGGTGTAGACGCGGATTGCGGAGGAGTAGCAGGGCGTCCCGCAGGACGCCACTGGTTATGCGGTGACGGTCACGCGCTGGCCAGCAAACTCAACGGTCTGTCCAGCCAGGATTTTGCAGCGCTTGCGGGTTTCTACCGCGCCGTCAACGGTCACTTCGCCGTCGGCGATAACGATTTTTGCCTGCGCGCCGCTTTCAACCCAGCCTTCTAGCTTCAGCAGATCGCACAGGTCAACGTGTGAGAATTTACCCAGTGAAAAGCTCGCCATTACGCTTCCTCTTTATCGTGATAGCTTTCGCACGCGTGCAGCGTGTTCTCAATCAGCGTGGCAACGGTCATTGGGCCAACGCCGCCCGGTACCGGTGTGATGTAGGAGGTGCGCTCCGAAGCAGTGTCAAAATCGACGTCGCCAACCACTTTGCCGCTCTCCAGTCGGTTGATGCCGACATCGATCACCACCGCGCCCGGCTTGATCCAGTCGCCTGGAATGAAGCCCGGCTTGCCAACGGCAACCACCAGCAGATCGGCATGCTCAACGTGGTGACGCAGATTTTTGGTGAAGCGGTGCGTGACGGTGGTGGTGCAACCCGCCAGCAGCAGCTCCATGCTCATCGGGCGGCCAACGATGTTAGATGCGCCGACGACCACCGCGTTCAGGCCGTAGGTGTCAATATTGTAGCGCTCCAGCAGCGTGACGATGCCGCGCGGAGTGCAGGGACGCAGCGTTGGCGCGCGCTGGCAGAGACGGCCAACGTTATAGGGATGGAAGCCGTCAACATCTTTGTCTGGGGTGATGCGCTCCAGCACTTTGACATTGTCGATACCGGCCGGCAGTGGCAGCTGCACCAGGATGCCATCAATCTCGTTGTCGTCATTAAAATCGTCAATCAGCTGGAGCAGGTCGGCCTCGCTGGTGGTCGCTGGCAGATCGTAAGAGCGAGAGACAAAGCCAACCTCTTCACAGGCGCGGCGTTTACTGCCGACATAGATTTGCGATGCCGGGTTTTCACCTACCAGAACAACCGCTAGGCCTGGGGCGCGTTTACCGGCTGCCAGACGCTGCTTTACCTTTTCCGCAACCTCAAGGCGCAGCTGCTGCGCAATCGTTTTACCGTCAATAATTTTTGCTGCCATCAGAGAGGAAATCCACTGTGTTGTGTTGAATAGGGAAAAGGGGCCTATTCTGTCAGAAGCGTGACGCGCTGTCAGGTTCTGAATCGCTGACGGTTTTCTGATTCTTCGGCATACGCATCGCACATACGGCCAAAACCGTTGACTCGTTGAGGTCTCGCCGTATAATCCTCGCCATCTCCATGCGCCCTTAGCTCAGCTGGATAGAGCACCGGCCTTCTAAGCCGTAGGTCACAGGTTCGAATCCTGTAGGGCGTACAAAGTACTTTCAATGACTTACTAATTTCCTCCTGCTTTCAAATTTTTCCTATGGGACAGATTTGGGACGCGACTGCCAAAAATCGCATTAAAATGTTTCGCATCCTCCGTCAAATGGCTGGGTGCCAGGTGAACATCGCGCTGCACCATCTCAATAATTTTACATCTGTCTATTTCCTGTAGTCCTGCTAGGGGGTCTCTGGCCTTAATAACAGAACTCGCCCATGCAACTCTTTGGTCATTGAAAAGAAAGCCCTCAATTTCTGTTCGCGTAAAAGCTATAGACAATGAGGTAGTTAAACTTCCAGGTTGGGTGTCATTGCCCTCGGTAAGCATGCCGACGCACTGATGCTTTATATCAAGGGCGACAGGGTGAGTGAGTCAGGCACCATGCATCGCACTTTTCCTTGCAAGTATGCTTTTTATCAGAATGAGAGCAACAAGCTTGGCAGAGTTCAATAAACACTCCTGCAATCGTTTTTTATGGTGTTTTCTTACATGGAGAGTAAAAGGTGTATTCGGGAATGGATACGTTAGATGAACTGCATGGAACATATTTCTTTGACGGGATGAGTTTAACTAAAGACGAACGATTATTTTGGCTAATCCTAGGAGAGATATCTGTTGTTAAGGTTGATAATTTTTTTTTATTAAAATCTACTTATTTATTTAACACTGTAGACGCTTGGAAATTTCGTTACTTAAATTAAAGCCGCGACCAGCGTCGCGGCCCAACGATTATGCAGACTGCCACTCGTTTTCCACATCGTCTTTCGACTTAGACAGAATAACTTTATTATCGTCCACCTCTTTCACCCAGCTAAAGGGAATGATGTGGTGTTTGCCGCCAGCTTCCGGATCGCTTTTAGCAAGCTTGATTTTGTCTTCGCCTTCGAAATGGTCAACGATGCCAACGTGTTCACCGTTAACGTCTACAACCTGAGCGTGATCTAAAATTTCTGATTTGCTTACCATAATGCCTCCATCCTGGTTACGTTTTTTGAAAACGCATCATTTGATGTGCTTCAAGACCCTCTAAGCATGGTCACTACATCCCGGTTCGGTCAAGTCGTTAACAAAATGAAATATTTTTTGCAGGCGTTAAGTTAGATAAATCTTCTGCGTATCAGCGCCAGAAAACGTTTTAAAATCTGAACAAACGCGTTTGACCACAGGGGCTGGCAGAGAAAGGCGCTGGCCCTGACCAGCGGTCGAGAAAAGGCAAAATTGAGATGTCGTCTACACTTCTGGGTGTTCCCTAAACCCTCCGGCACCAGAGGAGAGCCCGTGAAGAAATCGATAGCAGACGATGACATGCCCATCATTATTCCCGACACAAGCTTCAACCAGGTTCTGAGCCCTGAAACCACCAACAGAATAAATACCCGGTATTTTCTTTCACGCAGCAGTGTTGATTTTGTGCTGCCCGGCTATACGCTGCCGTTTGGCTACCCTTGGTCAGCTGTCCAGATGACAAGCAATACCGCATGGTGAAGCCGGAAACGGTATATGCCGTCAGGCTGGATGAGACCCAGTATTTCACTTCACCTGAGCGCGCCTGCATCCAGGTCATGGTGTGGCGCACCCGTCAGCCCGAGCATGAACACGCGGTGCACGGCATTGCCCGCCGTTTCTTCCGCCATTTTCTACAAACCTACTCCGTGATCGTCACTGACAGCGCGCAAACCAACGCCGCCCGCGTGATGTGGGAAGGGATGATCGCCTAGGCGCTGCGCGATCCGGGGCACTACGTTTACATCTACAACGCCGCCTGGCAGGACAGAAAGCTGGAACGCGTGCGGGGATGGGATGAGTTCTGCGAGCAATGGGCCGTTTTGGGCTGGGGCGCAGAACCAGAAAGTCATTTAAACCGACGCGTGGTGATCAGTACCGTACAGCTCGATTGATCGCCATTGCCGGAGGGCACCCCAGGGCGCGCTCCGGCAAGACAAAACGAAATGAAGGGCGCGTTGTCGCTGTCTCGCTAACGTCCTGTTTTATTTCACGCTGTCCGTAAAGCCCGGCACAAAGCGATTAACATCAACCTCCATAAACCGGGAGCGCTGGAAGTTGCCTTTTAGATCCCAAGGCACAGTACAGTCATAAATCGTTTTGCAGGAAATACCGTGCGCCCGGATAGAGGAGCTGAAAGCTGGATCCTGCGACGGATCAAGCGGATGGCAACGCACACCGGGAATAAACACTGTATCCACATCGGCCTGATAGCGAGTCGTCATTGCCCAGATCACATCGCTCAAATCGAAAATATCGACATCTTCGTCCACTAGGAAGACATGTTTAAGCTCTGAGAAAGCAGAGAAAGCAAGCAGAGCAGCCTGGCGCTGACGTCCTTCATCCTGCGGGCCGCGCTTGTTGATCTGTAATACCGCCATATATTTGCCAGTTCCTGGGGAAGGGCAATGGACGTTTTTAACCAGTCCCGGCAGCGCGCGCTCTACCATATCCAGAATACTCGCTTCAGTGGGAATACCGGCGAGATTGGTGTGCTCGTCGCTTGGGCCAATGCAGGTTTGCAAAATAGGGTGCTTACGGTGCGTGACGGCTTTAACTTTAATTACTGGCACGGCCGCCTGCGCTTTACCGGTGTAACCCGGGAACTCCGGCATCGCTTTGCCGCTGTGCGTATGCTGATCTTCCTGCACGCGATAATCTGGCATCAGTTCGCCTTCAATAACAATCTCCGCATTGGCGATAGCCCGTGCATTTACTGCGACGCCCTGAACTAGTTCCACCGCGCGAGCACGCAGCCCGCCAGCGATAGAGAGTTCATCAAAACCCAGCGGCGTAGTAGGCGGCTCAAAGCAGGCACCGATTTCAATGGCAGGATCCACGCCGATGCTGATAGTAATCGGCAGCGCCTTGCCTGCCTGTTCTGCTTTGATGCGGAACTGGTCGAGATGGCGGCCTGGAACGAAATACATGGATATCTCATCTTTGCCCTGTACGCAGAGGCGATGAATAGTTACATCATTCTCATCCGTTTCTGGATCGGCCGCGTAGCACATGCCGAGTGTGAAGTAGGGGCCTGCGTCTTCAGGCGTATTGGTTGGCGCTGGCAGCAGGGTACGAATATCGAAACTTTCGTCAGAGGCCAGATGAACCACTTCCTGGCAAACGGCTTTCTCATTCGAAATAACCACCGGTGCGATAGCCTGATGCACGGAATCGCGTAGCCGCTGCGTAAGATGTTCTTTCGGCACGCCTAGCAGGCGCGCCACCCGCTGACGCGAAGCCAGCAGCCCGATCATGACGCGGAAATCGTCATAGCCCTTCACCTTGTTAAAGACCATAGCAGGCCCGGTGCGTGTAGGACGCATAACCGTGCCGCCTGCACCGATATAGCGATAAACGCCTGACAGCTCCGCTGCCGGATCCACCGGCTCGCTGGTTTCAATGTATTCACCGTCGTACTGTTTCAACAGGTCGATGGCGGAGCGGAGATCGAAACTTTTGCCTTCTTCGGCGTGATGCACTGTGTCTGTCATGTTTTTCTCCTGAAACAAAATAAGCCAGGCGCTTAGCGGGCAAGGCCCTGCCAGAGCGTTGATTCTGGGGTGTCCAGTCCGAACTGGTCGAGTACGCGGCCGGCAATATGGTTTTCAACATCCCCGAGTGTTTCGGGATTGTTATACCAGGCAGGAACAGGGGGAATAATGCTGACGCCCATGCGCGAGAGCGCGAGCATATTTTCGAGGTGAATGGTGTTAAGCCGCGTCTCCCGCGCAACCAGGATCAGCTTGCGCCGCTCCTTCAGCACGACGTCTGCGGCGCGGCCAATCAACCCTTCAGCATAACCGCTGCGAATGCCCGCCAGCGTTTTCATGCTGCAGGGAATGACGATCATCCCGTCAGAGCCGGAGGAGAGGGTTGCGGCCTGAGCGCCGGCGCTGTGGTAAACGTCCGCCAGGGCTTTAACATCATTAAGATGCAATCCGGTTTCGTGTTCGATGGTAGTTTTACCCCAGCGCGAAACGATCAGATGCGTCTCTACATGGGGAATCGCAGCCAGCTTGCGCAGCAGCGTTACCGCGAGCGGCGTGCCCGTTGCTCCGGTAATGCCGACAATAATTCTCATGCAGACTCCTGATGCAGATGGAAGATTGGCCTGTCCACACGGGCAGACTCTCTGGATGAGAAGAAGATAACGATCGGACTAATAAGTATCTAATTGCTATTATGGGATTATTAATAAGCATTCGTTATCAGGTGGCCTGTGGACTACCCTAAACTCCGATCTTTCATCACCCTGGCGCGCACCCTGCATTTTGCCCGCGCGGCAGCCGAAGTTAACCTGACGCAGCCGGCACTGAGCCAGCATATTCAGTCGCTGGAGCAGAGCTGGGGCGTGAAGCTCTTTGAGCGCAATAAGCGTCAGGTCAGCCTGACGATGAAAGGGCAGTTGTTGCTCGACGAAGCCAGGCGCACGGTGCAGCGGATGGACAACCTGCGCGCGACTGTTAAAGAGGTGGCATCAGGCAGCCGGGGCGTATTGCGGTTTGGCTATGTGGGGACTTCGGTGCTGGAGCCGCTGCTGGTTAGCGCGCTGCGGAGTTTCAGAAGCCAGTTCCCGGAGATTCAGCTGGAGCCGACAGAATATAGCGTTAATCAGCAGATTAGCCTGCTACAGAGTGGAGAGCTGGATGTAGGTATTCTGCGTGGGCCGTTGCTCGATTTTCGCTTTATCGCCTGCCGGGAGATCCACCGGACAGCATTAAGCGCTGTGCTACCTGATAACCATCAACGCGCCAGAGATAAGCAGATCGACCTGCGGGAGTTGGTGGACCAAACCCTGATTGTCCAACAGGATCCTGACGGCGTGGGGCTGGGCGGCACCGTATTGCGCCTCTATACACAAGCCGATCTGGTACCGGTAAAAATAGTGCGGGCACGGGACGTCAATACCGCTATTAACCTCACGGCAATGGGGATGGGAATAACCTGTATTCCCTCTTCGCAGCGTAATTTTCTGCGTCAGGATGTAGTGGCGTTAGATATTATCGACACCGCCGTGACCACCTCGCTGTATCTATGCTGGAAAGAAGGACGAAAACATCCTGACTTAATGCATTTTATTAAAAATACGCAGTCGCTGTTTATGCCGTCCGCTAGTGAAAACCGCATGTAGCGCTGACTCGGTAACAAAGCCGACCGCAAAGGTCATTTCAATATTAAAGGGATTCAAGGCGACTCATCGCTATCGCGTAACTGGCGCGCCGCCAATCGGCAGCCAGATAAAGTTGGAGACCGCGACCAGCAGGCTGTCCGAGGCACTCAGCAGCAACACTTTTTTGCCAAACGTTGAGGCGTATACGGTGATCAGGTAGAAGGCCGTGGTAGTCATCGCCACCATCAGCATACCGTCAATCACGGTTCTCCAGTTGCCGAGCAGCGTTTTGAATACCTGCTGCATTTCTGGATGCAGGCGGCGCGCGCTGAATTCCTGGGTCTCTTCCAGATTACGGCGCAGGAAGAAAATAAAGGGAACAATCAGACAGCCGAACAGAAACGGAATGCGCCAGCCCCATTCACGAATATCACCTTCTTCCATCAGCGCATTCAGCGGGAAGCCCATTGCGGCCGCCACCATAATAGCAACCTGCTGGCTGCCAGCTGGTATAGAAGCCTTTTCTGCCCGGCGTGGCAATCTCTGAGAGATAAACAGAAACACCGCCTAGCTCTGCGCCGGCTGAAAATCCCTGTAGCAAACGTCCCAGTAACATAATCAAAGGTGCCCAGTAGCCAATGGCCTGGTAAAAGGGAATGAATACGATAAGAAAGGTGCCCAGCGCCATAATGAATAGTGTGACGATCAGACCTTTTCGTCTGCCCACTTTATCAATGTAAGCCCCCAGCACTACTGCGCCGATGGGGCGCATCAGGAAGCCTGCGCCAAACACCGCAAATGTCATCATCAGCGAAGCAAATTCATTGCTTGCCGGGAAAAAAGTATGCGCGATATAGGTGGCATAAAAGCCAAACAGGAAAAAATCAAACTGCTCAAGAAAGTTACCAGATGTGACACGAACAATAGCTCCCGCCCGGTTGCGTATTGCGGTTGAAGATTCAGAGGTCGTATGCATTAAAAGCTCCAGCGTATGCGTAATTTTAATGTTTCATTACTTAGTTGTGACTGAAGACTGGAACAGGAAGCAGATTTGAATAAGTGCAATTAATGAATTGATTAATGTGTTTCATGCATTAATGGTGCTGTCCCTGCTGGTTATCTCTGATGGCGACTGGGTAATCAGCCTGGGCAAGGCGCGATATCGGGTTATCGAATCCGTGATCGGCTTCATATTGCCATCAGACAGAAAAACAGCTGGCGTTTCTTTTGCCGGTCGTTCGCTTGCCTGACTCCTTTGTTGGCTTCACTCTCGCACTCAGGCACACTACCGGCAGCTAAACTTACCTTTATGAGACAAGCATCTCATCCGTTTCTACGTGGGTCAGCCCAATGGCGCGAACCACTCACATCTTCGACACACCACAAGAGGAATTACCATGGCTACAGGCCCACTGAACGCAGACGAAATCGAGTGGATGGAAGACGTGTTGATGGAGCACGACAGCGAAGACTGCTTGATAGACATCAGCGAGCTGGATGGACTTTTCACCGCCGCGCTCTCCAGCCCGTCGCCGCTGGCGCTGGATGCGATGAAGCCGGTAATCTGGGGCGAAACGCCGCCGCAATGGGAAAATCCGGCCGATGAGCAGCGCTTCAATACCCTGGCGGCACAGATGATGAACGATATTGCCGAGCGTCTTAGACTCTATCCGGAGCAGTTTGAGCCGCTGTTCGGCTACCGTGAAATGGACGGGCGCGAGCTGGTGGTGGTGGAAGAGTGGTGCTTCGGCTACATGACGGGCGTGGCGCTGGCTGAATGGCCTGCCGAGCTACAGCTGCGCTACAGGCGATTGCGCTGCATGGTGATATTGATGAGGTCGAAAAGCTCGACGGCATGGATGAGATCGCCTACCTGCAAAGCACAGATGCTATTCAGCCTACGGCGCTGCGCCTCTATAAACCACTGGCATGGCAAAACAGACGCGATTCACTAAAAGGTGGGCCGCCTAGGCGGCCCTGAATACATTGGCAATGCGCTTATGATATTTTCCTGAAACAGGGAGAGTCTACTCTCCCGCGTCAAACAACCATGCGGACTAGACTTCACCCGCAGCCGCATCGTCTGACAGCTTTTTGCCTTCCTCGATAAACTCTTCGTCAATCTCTTCAACGTTGTCGCGGTTATCCTTACCTGAGAGCAGGTTCCAGCAGGCGATAAACAGCGCGGCGATCAGCGGGCCAATCACAAAACCATTGATAACGTAGATCTCCATACCGCCTAAGGTGGCGATCAGGATCAGGTAGTCAGGCATCTTGGTATCTTTGCCCACCAGCAGCGGACGCAGAATATTGTCCACCAGCCCGACGAGCACCACAAAGAAGCCGACAAGAAACAGCCCCTTCCACAGCGCGCTGGTGGCGAAGAAAAATATCGCAGCAGGCACCCAGATAATTGCCGAGCCCACGGCGGGGATCAGCGACAGGAACGCCATTAGCGCGCCCCACAGCAGGCTGCCGTCGATATCCACAAACCAGAACGCCAGGCCGCCCAGGATCCCCTGCACGACACCCACCACTACCGTTCCTTTTACCGTGGCGCGCGAGACCGCCGCGAACTTCATAAACAGGTGATGTTTTACATAAGTGGAAAGCGGTAGCGCTTCCAGAATCAGGTGCACTAGATAAGAGCCATCCTTCAGCAGGAAAAACAGCAGATAGAGCATTACGCCAAAGCCGACGGTAAAGGTGAAGGTCCCTTTGCCGATCATGAAGACGCTGCCCGCCATATACTGTCCACCTTTTAGCGCGAAGCCGGAGAGCTTCTGCTGGATCTGCGCCGCATTATTGAGCTGATGCTCAGAAAGATAGTTGCGCAGCCACTCGGGCAGATGCTAGAGCAGATCGGCAAACACCGTCGGGAACTGTGCTGAATTATTTTGCAGCTTGAGATAAACGGTATTGATATCGACCACCAGCGACGAGGCGATAATTGCCAGCGGCGTAAAGACGATCAGGCAGATAATCAACAGGGGTAATTAATGACGCGAGCCCGTTGCGATCGCCCATCTTATGTCGTAGCCAGGTTTTTAACGGGGCAAAGATGACCGCCAAGATAGCCGCCTACAGAATCGGGGAAAAATAGGGTGCCAGCACATCGAAAAACGCCACGGTAACAATCGCCAGAATCACGATAAAGAGACCGATATTTAATCCTTTAACACGCATGCATAAACATCAGGGTTAAGTGTTGCGGATGAACTATAGAACGCACGTCGAGGTTTGTAATGCCGAACTTTATTGCATGCAGCTCACTGATTTCAATAGTCTCCTGGGCTGATGGTCCGGGCGATCACCATGGCCAGCAGTGGCAGCAGCATGACGGCGTTCGTCACGACGATCGTGGACGTGGTCCGCAGGGGCATGGCCCACAAGGTCATGGTCCAGAGCGTGCGCTTGGACACGACCGTTTTGCTGGCGGCCCGCGCGACAATCGCGGCGACCGCGACCACTTTGCCTGGAACGGGCACGATTTTTGTCACGGTCACCCGATGCCGCAGCAGTATCGCGGTTCTCACTACCGCCTTGATGACTGGCGCGCGCGCCGTTTGCCTGAGCCACCGCGCGGTGAATACTGGTCCTATATCGACGGTGACTATGTGCTGATTGCCGCGGCGACCGGGATTATTACCTCGTTAATCTTTAGCAACGCCTTTAACTAAGCCAGTGAAAAGGGCGGCACAGGCCGCCCGTTCTGCTCTCTCCCCGCTTCTTCGCCATAAAACCGGCTGCACCCACACGCGGCTGTTCCTCTTTTTGTCACGCGCGCTAGGCTATGCTTTGCTTCCACACTGTTCCCTTTTGCCTGAAAAAGGAGTCGAGATGACAGCGGTAAAAATGGTGGCAGTTGATATGGACGGCACCTTCCTTGATGACAAGAAGCAGTATGATCGCCAGCGTTTTATGCGCTGCTATGAAGAGATGAAAGCGCGCGGCATTAAGTTTGTCGTCGCCAGCGGTAATCAGTACTACCAGCTGAAATCCTTTTTTCCCACTATCGCCAGCGAGATCGCTTTTGTCGCGGAGAACGGTGCCTGGATTCTGGATGGCGAAGAGGAGCTGTTCTGCGGCGCATTTTCCCGCGACGATCTCCATGCGGTGCTGGATACGTTGCAAAACGGTGATTATCCTGGGCTGCGCTACATCCTGTGCGGCCGTGAAAGCGCCTACTATTTTGACGGCATGGAGGAGCAGTGGCTGGCGAAAATGCGTCACTATTGCCATCGCTTGAAGGCTATCGCTTCACTGGAAGAGACCGGCGACGACCGGCTCTTTAAGTTCGCACTCAATCTCTCTGATGACTACGTTGCCCCGTTGATGGCTGATATTCAGCGGCTGCACGCGGGCGCGGCGGATGCAACCTCGAGCGGGCACGGCTCGGTCGATCTGATTGTGCCTGGCCATCACAAAGCCAACGGCTTGAATATCCTAGCGCAGCGCTGGGGCATCGATCATTGGCAGGTGGTGGCGTTTGGCGACGGCGGCAACGATCTGGAAATGCTGAAACAGTCCGGGTTCAGTTTCGCCATGGCAAATGCGCCGCAGCGGGTAAAAGAGGTGGCGCGCTTTGGCGCACCTGCCAACAATGATGCGGGTGTACTGCAGACTATTGAGAAGATGCTGGCGGGCGAGCCGCCGTTTGCCTGAATCATCTTCTTGCTGTTGGCGCGCCAGAATCCACTCGACATCGTCACTGCTTAGCGTCTGCGTTTCCTGCCAGAAAGGGGTAATGGACTGCTGCTGTAACCACGCCTTCAGGAAATGTGCTGGCTGCGCATCCCGGCCCGACCGCCATCGCGACGCTGTTCAACGCCGATATGGGTAAAACCCTGCTGTGGGGCACGCTGCTCGGTATTCCGACGGTGATCCTTGCCTGACCGGTTTATGCCCGTTTCCTGAAAAGCATCGATAAACCGATTCCAGAAGGACTCTATAACCCGAAAAGCTTCACTGAAGAAGAGATGCCGGGCTTCGGCGTCAGCGTCTGGACCGCGCTGGTGCCGGTGGTGCTGATGGCGCTGCGCGCGCTAGCGGAGATGGTGCTGCCGAAAGGGCACGCGTTATTGCCTTACGCAGAGTTCTTTGGCGATCCGGTAATGGCAACGCTGATTGCCGTGCTGAGCGCTATCTTCACCTTTGGCCTGAACCGTGGCCGTAGTATGGATGAGGTGATGGGCACCATTACCGATTCGATAAAAATTATCGCCATGATGCTGCTGATTATCAGCGGCGGCGGAGCGTTTAAGCAGGTGCTGGTGGATAGCGGCGTGGATAAATACATTGCCGCCATGATGCAGGAGAGCAACGTATCACCGATCTTTATGGCTTGGTCAATTGCGGCTGTACTGCGTATTGCACTTGGCTCCGCGACCGTAGCGGCAATCACCGCGGGCGGCATCGTTGCGCCTTTGATTATCAGCAGCAGTGCCAGCCCGGAACTGATGGTCATTGCGGTCGGATCAGGTAGCGTGATCTTCTCCCACGTCAACGATCTTGGATTCTGGCTGTTTAAAGAGTATTTCAACATGACAATCGGCGAGACCATCCGATCCTGGTCTGTGCTGGAAACCATTATCTAGGTGTGTGGCTTTGTGGGCTGTATGCTGCTTTCGTATGTGATTTAAGATAAGTCGCCGGGCGCAATGCCCGGCGTTCAGTCTTAGCTGGCTAGCGCGCGAAACGTTGCCAGCTCCTCTTCAGGCATTCCCGCCTGCTTTGCCGCCAGCTGGTGGCGTCCAGCGGGATACCGTCGCGCTCGCGCGCAGCACGGTTCGCCTCTTCCCATTCGCCCGGCACCTTAATCGGCTCATTGCCGCTCTGCGGTGAACGCTTCAGCCACTCAAGGAACGCTTCTGCTTCTTCCTGCATCGCCGGTGCATTGAACGCTTAAGGGTTAAGGATAATAGTGGTCATACAGTTATAAATCGCATCATGGCTGGCCAGCACCTTCTCGTCGTGCGTAGTACGTCCGCCGGAGAGCGCGCCACCCAAAATTTTGCACATTGTCGCCAGCACATAACCCTTATTCAGGCCGAAGGGCAGTAGCGAGCCATAGGGCGCTTCGTGCATCACGGCAGGATGTTCAGTGGGATTACCCTGATAATAGAACAGGGGCTATTCTAACAAATATCTCTCATATATTTATCAAAAACCCTAAACAATTAATGCGCGTTATCTTTAAGTGTTTTTGTTTGATTTTTTTATAATTACATTGAGTCATTGTTACATTTGGCAACCTGTCTCTAAAGTGGGGCGTCAAAAAACGCCTAAAGCCTATCTGTAACAGCTGCCGCGGTTTCTTGTTAGTACGATGTGCGGTAATCAGATTTCCCCCCTGGCTGTTTCGGCACGCGTTTAACAGAGAAAGACAAGCGTGTTCAGTTGTACGTTTTTTCTTAACTGTCAGGGTATGGCCGGTCGTAAAGTCGTAAACCAGCAAGCAGGATCTGTTTTCTGTATGCGTATGCAGATTGACTTGGTATCTACTCGCCTGGCTATACCGAAGGGGGGTAATAGCGCGGCATCGTTGGGCAGGGCGCAGTTAACTTCGAGATGGCTTATATTCCAGTGGCTTACGACAGGGCGAACCTCTGTTTCATCTGGCTGAGATTTGAGTTAGGGGTGGCGAGCACGACATGAAAGAGTGACAGAGATAAAAAAGGCGAGATTTATCACTTTTTATTCAATTGTCGCTGGACAAATGTCACTGCAATTGCTGTACTGGACGCCGACACCGTTTAACACAGTTTAGTGTCCATTTTTCATATAAAGGTAATATAGATGTCCAAGATCAAAGGTAACGTTAAGTGGTTTAATGAATCTAAAGGATTCGGTTTCATTACTCCAGAAGATGGTAGCAAAGACGTGTTCGTACACTTCTCTGCTATCCAGAGCAACGGTTTCAAAACTCTGGCTGAAGGTCAACACGTTGAGTTTGAAATCACCGAAGGCGCTAAAGGCCCATCTGCTGCTAACGTTATCAGCCTGTAAGTTAACAGTCAGAATTTCAAAAACCCGCCGCATGGCGGGTTTTTTTTACGCCTGAAAATCCCCTCGCAATATCGCTATGCCCTGTCTCAACCGAAGAGAGCTGCTAAGCGAGTCACATAAAAGCTTGGTAACATTATTATAACAACTCTTACTTGCAGCTTTTTCCCTGCCGACGCTATATAACAGAGCGGTAGCATAATCTTATTAAGGAGGTAGGATGAATATATGTCAGGGCACAGGCGAAAGACAGTTTTGCGCTTAGCGCGCTGCTGGCGGAGTTAGGCTACGGCGGCACCGAAAGCTTTATCGGTAAACGCCTTGCCCAGCTCATCAGCGATCCCGATGAGATGCTGCTGGTGGCGGAGCATGGCACGCAGGTGCTGGCGGGCGACTTTGCAAGCATAAGCTACTTTTGTATCGCTGAAGGCGAGCGCAGCAAAGGCGTTGGGCAATAGCTGTTGCTGCATGCTGAAGCAATGGCGGCGCAGCGTGGATGTGACCGAATGGAAGTGCACTGCCACGCCTCACGGCTCAAGGCCAATCAGTTCTATGCGCGCGAAGGCTATGTCGAGTCGCCCCGCGCTACCATATCAAAGATCTGCATTCGGCGTAACGTTGCGGCCGGAAGCAATCGCCAGCGCGCTGGCGACCATCTCCAGCTGTTTGTCCGGCAGACTGGCAATACTGACGCGAATAAACTGCGCAGGTCCAAGGCGACAGCGCTCGCCTAGCAGTACGGCAATGCCGCGCGCTGCCAGCATTTTTTCACGGCGCTGCCGGTAGGCTGCGCACTCAGCGCTAATTTTCTGCTGTGTTTCCTCATCTTCAAGCAGCCAGGCGACGCTGTCCTGCAACAGGCGGCTGGTCCAGCTAACGCCGAAATTTCGCCACGCCTGGATACGTTTCACCATCTCCGCCGTCGCGGAAAGCACGGCCAGACGCAGATCGGGGCCGTAGGCTTTGGAGAAAGAGCGTACGTGGATAGTACGCGCAGGGAAATGGTTTCCCAGGCTCCAGGCGTTGGCTGAAGAGAGATCGCCAATGCCGTCATCTTCCACAATCAGCGTCGCACTCTGCGCCAATACCGCGGCCAGCGCCGCCTGACGCGTGGTGCTGGATGCTGTTGCCGAGTGGGTGCGCGGCTGGTAGATCGCCATCACCGGCGATTTTTGCAGCAGTTGGGCAGGTACATCAGGCAGCGGCGCCTCCTCATCACAGGCTAAGGGCAAGATTTCCGCGCCAACGTTATCCAGCATATCCAGCAGGCGCGCCGAGTCTGGCGGAGCAGATCTGCTGGTTCTGCCGGAAGGTGTGGAAGGTGTGCTGGCGCGAGATATTGCCGACCAGGATCTGGTATTGAAAGCCGCCCAGCCGCTGGACGGGCCTTTCCTGACCCAGCTGCTGGAAAAGAGTCAGGGAAACACGCTAACGACCATGATGAGCGTGCATGTTCCGACAGAAGAAAATAAAGCGCTTAACGTGCTGATTGAGCTGCGAAACGGCGAAATAATTGCCGCCTATGAGAAGCTGCATCTTTATGACGCCTTCGCCATGCAGGAGTCACAGCGGGTGAATCTAGGCCGTGTTATCCCGCCGCTGGTGGAAGTGGCAGGCATGAAGGTCGGGCTGATGACCTGCTATGACGTGCGTTTCCCGGAGCTGGCGCGCCGTCTGGTACTGGATGGTGCCGATGTGCTGGAGTTGCTCGCTGCGTGGGTAAAAGGGCCGCTAAAAGAGATGCACTGGGAGCTGCTCACCACGGCGCGCGCGCTGGAAAACACCTGCTATATGGTAGCTGTCGGCGAGTGCGGCCCGCGCAATATTGGCAACAGTCTGGTGATCGATCTGCCCGGCGTGGCGATTGCCAAAGCCCCGGAGTCAGCCGCACTTGTCTTTGCCGATCTCGATCCGCAGCGCATCGCCTATGCGCGCAGAGTATTGCCGGTGCTGGAGAACCGCCGTTTTGCCCGTCCGGAATTAAAAATAGAATAAAACGCCTGGGAGAAAAGCCGTGAAAAATGTGCAACCGCTATCCTGCTGGCGCTCGGTCTGAGCGTCTCTTTGGCTCACGCTGCAAAAGCCATTCCGACGCAGAACGTCGATCGGGCGCTGCACGACCGCCTGCCGGAGGCCGTAAAACAGGCCGGAAAAATGATTTCCGTTAATAACGGCTCCTTCCGCCATATGAAATAGTGAGTGGTCCGCACGCTATGGACGGCGCTTCTGCCGATCTCAGCAAAGCGCTGGGCACGCTGCTGGGGTTGTTGCTGGCGGTATGGCGGCTGTCAGAGAACCGTCTGCTGAGCGGCATTGCCAGCCTCTATATCTGGTTCTTTCGCGGCACGCCGCTGCTGGTTCAGCTGATATTCTGTTTCCGACTATCTCGCTCACGCTGCCCTGGACCTCACTGACTTGGGCCAGCTGGAATACCAATGACCTGATTACGCCGCTAACGGCGGCTATTGCCGAACTGGCGCTGAATGAGGCGGCCTATATGGCGGAGATTATTCTTGCCGGGCTGCTCTCCGTGGACAATGGTCAGGTTGAGACCACGCAGGCGTTTGGTATGAGCCTTACCCGCGCGCTGCGCCACATTATTGGCCCACAGGCGATGCGCGCCATCATTCCGAGTGTCAATCAGCTCATCAGTATGATCAAAGCGACATCGCTGGTTAGCGTTATTGCAATGGGCGATCTGCTCTACTCTGTTCCGGCGGTCTATAACCGCACCTTTGAAATCGTCCCGATGCTGATGGTGGCAGTTATCTGGTACCTGTTGATAACGTCAATTCTGAATGTTGGCCAGTCGGCCATTGAGCGTTACTACGCACGCGGCACGCGCCGCACGGTAGAGAACGTAAAAGTGCGCTCACCTGCAACGAGACCAGATGCTCGCTTGGTACACAAGGAGGAAGTATAAGTAACGCCACACCGTTAGTCAGCGCGCGCAACGTGCATAAAAGCTACGGCCATAACGAGGTGCTGAAGGGCATTGACCTTGATGTGTTACCGGGTGAAGTTGTGGTGATCCTCGGCCGGTCAGGTTCCGGGAAGTCGATCTTCCTGCGCTGCATTAACAATCTGGAGGAGATGAACGCGGGATCGATCATGGTAGGCGAAGAGCAGATTGGCTACGAACTGAAGCGAGGCCTTCTGCATCGCCTCTCCCCGCGCAAAATTGCGCGCCAGCGGCAAAAAATCGGCATGGTGTTTCAGCAGTTCAATCTCTACCCGCATATGACGGTACTGCAAAATATTGTTGAAGCGCCGGTTGGCGTGCATAAGTTTCCGCGCCACGAAGCCGTTACGCACGCCAGAGCACTGCTGGAAACGGTGGGGCTAAGTGATAAAGCGGATGCCTGGCCGCGCCACCTTTCCGGTGGGCAATAGCAGCGTGTTGCGATTGCCCGCGCGCTGGCCATTAAGCCCGCGCTTATGCTGTTTGACGAGCCTACATCAGCGCTCGATCCTTAGCTGGTAGGCGAGGTATTCAATACCATGCGTACTTTGGCGGATCAGGGCCTGACCATGATTGTCGTGACGCACGAGATCGGTTTTGCCCGCGAGGCGGCCGATCGGGTGGTCTTTATGGATGGCGGCGTGGTGGTGGAGCAGGGGCCGCCGGAACAGGTGATAGCCAACCCACAGCATCCGCGCACCTAGGCGTTTCTCCGCCGCTTTATTTGATCGCGATTAAATCGATCTTAATCTGTTACAGATTGTAGTTGGGCTTATTGCCAATCTGCGCGTAAATAGCGCTGTTCGTTTTTCGCTTAAGGTTGAAAGGTAAAGTATGGAAGGTATCAGTATTGCCAAACTGCTGATCATCGGTGCGCTCATCGTACTGCTTTTGGGCACCAACAAGTTACGTTCACTGGGTGGCGATCTGGGCTCCGCAATCAAAGGCTTCAAAAAAGCCATGAAAGATGAAGAACCCACCGCAACCAAAACGACGGCTGAAGATATTCCGGCAGAACGCGTCACCCATAAAGAGTAACACGCCATAGCCAGAGAATAGATGTAACTATTTATTTCTCACGCATATAAAAAACCAGACTTTTATTGTCTGGTTTTTTATTGTTCGGAGTCAGCCAAGTTTATTTCACTTCCAGCTCTTTTGCCTGCATATCCGCGTGGTAGGAGGAGCGAACAAAAGGACCGCATGCGGCATGGGTAAAGCCCATCGCCAGCGCTTCTTCTTTCATCTCATCAAACTCAGCAGGGCTAACGTAACGCTGAACCGGCAAGTGATGGCGGCTCGGTTGCAGATACTGCCCCAGCGTCAGCATCGTCACGCCGTGGCGACGCAGGTCACGCATCACCTCAACAATTTCTGCGTTAGTTTCACCCAGGCCCACCATCAGGCCCGATTTAGTCGGGATCTCCGGATGCGCTTCTTTAAAACGCTCCAGCAGCTTCAGCGACCACTCGTAGTTTGCGCCAGGACGCACCTGACGGTAGACGCGCGGCACGTTTTCTAGGTTGTGGTTGAAGACGTCTGGCGGCGTGGCATTAAGGATCTCTAACGCACGATCCATACGGCCACGGAAATCAGGCACCAGCGTTTCGATCTTGATCGACGGGCTTTTTTCGCGGATAGCGGTAATGCAGTCAGCAAAGTGCTGGACACCGCCGTCGCGCAGATCGTCGCGGTCAACGGAAGTGATGACAACATAGCGCAGCGCCATATCGGCAATGGTCTGCGCCAGCTTCAGCGGCTCACCGGCATCCGGCGCGTTAGGGCGACCGTGCGCCACTTCGCAGAATGGGCAGCGGCGCGTACAGATAGCGCCAAGGATCATAAAGGTGGCGGTACCGTGGTTAAAACATTCCGCCAGGTTAGGGCAGGAGGCCTCTTCGCATACGGAATGCAGGCCGTTTTTACGCATCGCCGCTTTGATGCCCTGGATTCGGCTGGAATCCGCAGGCAGCTTGATTTTCATCCATTCGGGCTTGCGTAACAGCTCCTGACGTTCAGTGACTACGGTTTTCACCGGGATGAGCGCCATTTTATCTGCGTCACGATATTTGACGCCGCGTTCCATCTGAATTGGTTTACTCATAAGTCTGCAGGTTCCGCTCAGATTGGTGGTGAGAGCTTTCGCCTTCAGGCCAGCGGTTAAGCTTTCAACTTTATTTGATAAGATTTCAAAAATTATATCAGTTCCGCCTGTCAGAAGCAGCCGTGCGGCGGTTGGGTTTCTGCGGGCAGCCATTCGACCTCGGCAAAACCCAGCAGGCGCGCAAAGGCGGAAACCAGCAGCTGCTGCACATCAGCAAGGCTGACGCCAGGCTGAAAGGTGCTTAACTGGGTCATGCGCATCCCGGCATAGCCGCAGGGGTTGATGCGCAAAAAAGGCGTGAGATCCATCGCCACGTTCAGCGCCAGTCCATGAAAAGAGTAGCCTTTACGGATGCGCAGACCGAGCGAGCAAATTTTCTCTTCGCCAATATAAACGCCCGGCGCGTCAGGACGCGCGCGCGCCTCAACGCCGAAATGTGCCAGCGTCGCGATCACTGTCTCTTCCAGTGCAGTGACCAGCTGACGCACGCCAGTCTTGCGGCGTTTCACGTCAACCAACACATACATCACCTGCTGGCCTGGACCGTGATAGGTAACCTGGCCACCGCGATCGCTTTGTACAACAGGAATATCCCCTGGCATCAACAGGTGTTCGGCCTTACCGGCCTGGCCCTGAGTGAAAACGGCGTGATGCTCCACCAGCCAGACTTCGTCGCGGCTGTCGCTGTTACGGCGATCGGTGAACTGATGCATGGCATCGGAGACGGGCTGCCAGTAGCGCTGGCCGAGCTGGCGGATAAGAAGCGTATCTATTGACAAAACGGCGGTCCGGTTAAGGAGGAAAGGCTGAGTATAACGTCGGCAAAGGGCAAGACCAAGACCCTGCCGATACGGATGCTTACAGCACCATGCGCACGATCTCAATGTTGCCCAGCTCTTCATATAGGATTTCAACCTGTTCGATATGCGTCGCATTAATGGTGATCGACACCGAGTGGTAGTTGCCTTTGCTGCTTGGCTTTACGTCGGGAGAGTAGTCACCTGGCGCATGGCGTTGCACCACTTCAACCACTTGATCAACCAGCTCCGGTTGCGCCAGACCCATCACTTTATAGGTAAAAGGGGTAGGGAATTCGAGCAGTTCATTCAGTTTGGTTTTCATATTCACTCCGGTGCATAAAAAACAGGCTCCAGCCGAAGCGGGAGCATTATCATAACGTAGACATGGTGACGATGTGGCGATTTTTCAACCGCCAGATAGATTAGCCGAACCAGTGATGGAACATCAGCTTGATGTAATCAATGATGCGGCTGAAGAAACCGCTTTCCTGCACTTCGTTCAGCACTACTAGTGGGCGCTGTTCTACGGTTTTACCGTCGAGCTGGAAGTTGATGCTGCCCACAACCTGATTTTTCTGCAGCGGGGCGTGCAGTTCGGTGTTGTTCAGGACGTAGCTGGCTTTCAGATCTTTCATGCGGCCGCGCGGAATCGTCAGGTAAGCGTCTTTTTCCACGCCCAGCTGTACGCGATCGCTGTTGCCGAACCAGACCGGCTCAGAGGCGAACTCTTTGCCTGCCTTCAGCGGCGCCACGGTTTCAAAGAAACGGAAGCCCCATGTCAGCAGCTTTTTACTTTTGACTTCACGGCCCTTGAAGGTACGGCCGCCCAGCACCGCTGAGATCAGACGCATCTGGCCTTCGGTGGCAGAGGAGACTATGTTATAGCCTGATGATGCCGTATGGCCGGTTTTGATGCCGTCTACGTTGAGGCTGGTATCCCACAGCAGACCGTTGCGGTTGGTCTGGCGGATATTGTTGAAGGTGAACTCTTTCTCTTTATAAACCAAATACTCGTCCGGCACATCGCGGATCAAGGCCCGGCCAATCAGCGCCATATCGCGCGCCGAGCTGAACTGGCCTTCTGCATCCAGGCCATGTACCGTCTTGAAATGGGTATTTTGCAGGCCCAGCGCCTTCACGTAGTTGTTCATCAGACCAACAAACGCGTTCTGGCTACCGGCAACATAGTCTGCCATTGCCACACAGGCGTCGTTGCCCGACTGCAGCACGATGCCGCGCGTCAGCTGCGAAACCGGCACGCGGTCGCCCGGCTTCAGGAACATCAGCGAGGAGCCTTTAAACACCGGGTTGCCGGTAGCCCAGGCATCTTTGCCAACGGTAACAACGTCATCCTGATGGATTTTGCCTGCTTTCACCGCCTGACCGATAACATAGCTGGTCATCATTTTAGTCAGGCTGGCGGGATCGCGGCGTGCGTCTGCATTCTTCTCGGCCAGCACTTTACCGGAGTTGTAGTCGATCAGGACATAGGCTTCGGCGTCAATGTCCGGTACGCCCGGGATCATGGTTTTGAGGTTGACGTCATCAGCAAGTGCAACGTGGCTGAGCGAAAAAGCGATCAGTGAGCCCACTGTCAGGCGTTTCAGAAAACGAGAATATTTCAGCGTGTTCATGTATGGACTATAATATCCGTGGGTTAAGGTTAAAAAAAGTGGCTCATCATAGCAAATGCCTGTTTTGCAGGCATCTTGCTTTGTCATTCTGTTGTTAGCAGAGATTAACGACGCGCGTTGGTAATAAATGAGGCTTGGCCGTCTGCACTCAGACGCTGCTATAGCGCAGCGGCGTCGGCGCGATTATTAAATCCGCCGAGCTGAATACGATAGACATTATTGCCAGCGTTCTCGACGGAGCCGGGAACGCCATATTTCTGTCCCAGACTCTGCGCCAGCTGTTGAGCGCGCGCAGCGTCATTAATTGCGCCAATCTGCACCACAAACCCACCAGCGCTAGTGCAGCCGAACGACTGGCAGTAGACGAGGTTGCGGCAGGTGCTGCTATCGGGGCGAGAGCAGGCTGAGGTTCTGGCTCGCTGCCCTCCAGCACACCGTTGGCTAAGGGCTGCGGTGCACCAAGAAAGCCGCTGCTGCTGACCGGCGCGCCCATATCGCCATTGCTTTGCAGCGTACTGTTGTCGACGGCGAGAATATCCTGCGCCGGTACGGGAGCCGTAGCAGGGGCACTGCTACCGTTCATCACGCCGTTACTGCCGAGGTCGGGACGCGCGGGCAGGGGTAGCTCTGTTTCGCCACCGTCGTGCCGATGGTGCCCGGACCAGAAAGCGTGCCGTCTGGCGCAACCTGGATATAGTCAACGCGTACGCGCGTGTTGTTGGAGATGTTGAGGCGATCGCCCGCCGCGCGCGACAGATTGATGATGCGTCCTAGCGTATAAGGGCCGCGATCGTTAACGCGTACCACAATCTGGCGGCCGTTGGCGATGTTGGTCACGCGCACGTAGCTGGGCAGCGGCAGCGTCGGATGCGCCGCCGTCAGGGCGTCAGGATCGTAGTTCTCGCCGATAGCAGTGCGCTTGCCCTGCGCCTCGTCGCCGTACTAGGCTGCTAAGCCCACTTCACTGAAGTTCGACGGATCTTTTACGATGCGGTAAGACTTGCCGTTGGCGCTGTAATCCTAGCTGGTGCCGGGATTGATGGGCTCATATTTCGGTTCGACACCCGGAATTTCCACCACCGGGCCGTTATAGGTCGGTTGCGGCGGTGCGGTGTTTTGCGGTTCAGATGGAGTAGTACAAGCAGTCAAAACCAGCAGTGCCAGAGCAACGACAGGCCATTCCTTACGCATGTGCAGCCTCTTAAACGCTTTTAGATAACATTTTTCTGTGAGTATGGATCGACATCACAATGCCGAATCCCGCCATAAGCACGATCAACGCTGAACCGCCATAGCTGACCAGCGGCAGCGGCACGCCAACCACCGGTAAGATACCACTTACCATGCCAATGTTAACGAAAACATAGACAAACAAAATCAACATTAATCCGCCCGCCATAACGCGCCCGAAGGTGGTCTGGGCGCGTGCGGCGATCATCAGCCCACGCAGAATCAGCAGCAGATAGAGCACTAACAGGATCAGCACGCCAACCAGCCCTAGTTCCTCAGCCAGTACGGCGAAGATAAAGTCGGTGTGGCGTTCTGGCAAAAACTCCAGCTGTGACTGGGTGCCGTGCAGCCAGCCTTTACCACGCACCCCACCGGAGCCAATAGCAATTTTTGACTGAATAATATGGTAGCCCGCGCCGAGCGGATCGCTCTCGGGATCGAGCAGCATCATGACGCGGTCGCGCTGATAGTCATGCATCAGGAAAAACCACAGGATCGGAATAAAGGCCGCAACCAGCAGCACGGCAACGCCGATCAGCTTCCAGCTCATGCCTGACAGGAACAGCACGAAGAGTCCCGATGCGGCAATCAGAATCGAGGTTCCGAGATCGGGCTGCGTCGCCACCAGCAGCGTCGGCATAAAGATCAGGATCAGCGCGATACCGGTATTTTTCAGCGTGGGCGGACAGACGTCGCGGTTAATAAAGCGCGCCACCATCAGCGGCACAGCAATTTTTGCGATCTCCGACGGCTGGAAGCGCACTACGCCGAGATCCAGCCAGCGCTGCGCGCCTTTACTTATATGGCCAAAGGCGTCCACCGCCACCAGCAATATCAAGCAGATAATATAGATATAGGGCGCCCAGCCTTCATAGACGCGCGGCGGAACCTGCGCCAGCACCAGCATAATCACTAGGCCCATCGCGATCTGGCCAATCTTGCGCTCCATCATGCCAGGGTCCTGCCCGCTGGCGCTCCAGATGACAATGGCGCTGTAAGCAAGCAGCGCCAGGATCACCAGCATAAACAGTGGGTCGATGTGGATACGCGTCCAGATCGATCTTTTTTGCGGACTATCGTTCATCGACATCTTTATTCACCTTCATAGCCATGCGGCGTTGGGGCCGCATCCGGCAGAGCCGTATTTTTATCGCCCAGCATAATGTGGTCGAGAATCTGTCGCATCACCGTGCCAACTGCTGGACCGGCACCGCCGTTTTCCAGAATCATGGTGACGGCGACGCGCGGTTTGTCATACGGCGCAAATGCGGTCATCAGTTTGTGGTCGCGCAGTCGCTCGGCAATTTTGTGTGCGTTATAGGTTTCGTTCTCTTTCAGACCAAAAACCTGCGCAGTACCGGACTTCGCGGCGATTTTATAGGGTGCGTCGGCAAAGCTTTTGTGCGCCGTGCCGTTCGCACGGTTCGCCACGCCATACATGCCGTCTTTGGCAATTTCCCAGTAGCCGGAATGGATGTCGCAAATCGGCTCGCCTGGCGGCTGACGCCACGGCACGACCGTGCGGCCCTGGCGGGTCGAGCGCAGCAGGTGCGGCACTTTTACCACGCCGTCGTTAATCAGGATCATCAGCGCTTTGTTCATCTGTAATGGCGTTGCCGTCCAGTAGCCCTGACCGATGCCAACCTGGATGGTATCGCCCTGATACCACGGCTTTTTAAAGCGTTTCTGTTTCCATTCGCGCGTCGGCATGTTGCCTGCGCTCTCCTGAGGCAGATCGATGCCGGTGTGGTGGCCATAGCCGAACTTGTTCATCCACTCTGACAGGCGGTCAATGCCCATGTCATAGGCCACCTGATAGAAGAAGGTATCAGCCGACTCCTCCAGCGATCGGGTCACGTTCAGTCGCCCGTGCCCCCATTTTTTCCAGTCGCGGTAGCGCTTTTCCGAGCTAGGCAGCTGCCACCAGCCGGGATCGAACAGGCTGGTATTACGATTGATTACGCCTGCGCTCAGTGCGGAAACCGCCACGTAAGGTTTCACCGTAGAGGCCGGTGGATAAGAAGCCTGGATTGCACGGTTGTAAAGCGGACGGTTCTCGTCTTTAAGCAACCCCCGATAATCTTTACCTGAAATGCCATCGACAAACAGATTCGGATCGTAACTGGGTGTGGAAACCATCGCCAGAATCTCACCGGTACGCGGATCGCTGACGACCACGGCGGCACGACTGCCGGTTAGCAGGGTTTCGATATATTGCTGGAGCTTGAGATCGATGGTCAGCCAGATGTCGCGTCCCGCCTGCGGCGACTGCTCGTGCAGCTGGCGGATGACGCGGCCACGGTTGTTGACCTCAACCTCTTCATAGCCGGTTATGCCATGCAGGACATCTTCGTAATAGTTTTCAATACCCACCTTGCCGATGTCATGCGTCGCGGCGTAGTTCGGCCATTTGCCCTCTTTGTCGAGGCGCGCCACGTCACGGTCGTTGATTTTTGATACGTAGCCGACGACGTGCGTTAGGGTAGGGCCGTAAGGATAGTAGCGACGCTGGTAGCCTTTGACTTCCACACTGGGAAAACGGTACTGGTTGACGGCGAAGCGCGCCACCTGCACATCGTTAAGGCCGACTTTCACCGGGATGGAGGTAAAGCGGCGCGAGCGCTTGCGCTCTTTATCGAAGGCGTCGAGATCCTCGTCGGTAATATCGAGCACCGGGCGCAGGTCTTCGAGCGTTTGCTTTAGATTGTCGACTTTTTCTGGCACCAGTTCGGCCTGGTAAATGGTGCGGTTAAGCGCCAGCGCCGTGCCGTTACGGTCGTAGATAATGCCGCGGCTCGGCGCCACCGGCACCAGCTTGATGCGGTTTTCGTTAGAGCGGGTACTGTAATCTTCAAAGCGCAAAATCTGCAGATGGTAAAGATTGACCACCAGCACGCTGGATAGCACCAGAATTCCGAAGAAAGCAATTAATGCCCGGCGGACAAAGAGTTTCTGCTCGGCAGTGTAATCGCGAAAAGCGTTGCTTTGTAATTTCATCCGCTACTTAAAATGTCGGGGTTGGCCTTACCGTTTATTCACGATGATAAGGACGATTGGCGGTGATGCTCTAGGCGCGATAGAGGCTCTCGGCGACCAGCACGCGCACCAGCGGATGAGGTAGCGTCAACGCCGAAAGTGACCAGCTCTGCTCAGCCGCGGCTTTGCAGGCAGGTGACAGCCCTTCAGGACCGCCAATCAGCAGGCTAACGTTGCGGCCGTCCAGCTTCCAGCGCTCCATCTGCTGGGCAAGCTGTGGAGTTTCCCACGGTTGTCCTGGGATATCCAGCGTGACAATGCGGTTGCCTTTGCCCGTTGCCGTCAGCATCACTTCGCCTTCTTTTTCCAGAATGCGTTTGATGTCGGCGTTTTTGCCGCGTTTTCCAGCGGGGACTTCCACCAGTTCCAGCGGCATATCTTTAGGAAAACGACGCAAATACTCGGTAAAACCGGTTTTTACCCAGTCGGGCATTTTCGTGCCTACGGCCACAAGCTGCAGTTTCACTCATTAGCCCCAGAGCTTTTCCAGCTCATATAGCTGGCGGCTCTCTTCCTGCATGACGTGTACGATGACATCGTCCAGATCGACAACCACCCAGTCTGCGGCGTTTTTACCTTCTACGCCGAGCGGGATAAGACCTGCGGCGCGGGATTCCTGCACTACATGATCCGCAATGGAGGATACATGGCGCGTAGAGGTACCGGTTCAGATAATCATGCAGTCAGTGATGCTGGATTTACCTTGAACGTTAAGTGCAACGATATCCTGACCTTTAAGATCATGAATCTTATCAATAACGAACTATTCGAGTGCTTTACCTTGCAAAAGGTTCCCCCTTTAATACAGATGATAGTGACAGGCCGGCTGCGGCTCTGAATGACGCAGCCAAAAATTGAGCCGCGTAGTATAGCACGCCTTCACGCGCGCAATATACGTCCGAATTGTGGTCATTTCAGGTAGAGGCCGGTACGGTCGATGTAGTCGATCACGGCGGCCGGCAGCAGATCGTCACATGGCAACTTCTGGTGACGCCGCTGGCGGATTTCCGTGGCGGATATAGCCACCAGCGGCGTGTCGGCCAGCCAGATAAAGCCAGCGGGCTGCTGATGTAGCTGTTGCTGACTGGCGGCCAGATTCTCTTCTAGCCAGCGCTGCATTTCCGGTGAGCCCATTTCAGCAGGATAGCCCGGACGTTTGCACACCAGTAAATGGCATAGCGACAAAAGCTCTTGCCAGCGGTGCCAGCCTGATAGCGCTAGCAGAGAGTCCTGCCCGATAATAAAGCCCAGCGGCTGCTGTGGGCTGCGCTCGGCGCGCAGTTCCTCCAGCGTCGCGACTGTCCAGGATGGCGTTTCGCGCATAAGCTCGCGCGTATCAATATCGAACAGCGGCCGATCGCGTATGGCGCAGCGCAACATGTCGACGCGCTGCGTCGGGCTGGCTTCGGGCTGCGGGCGATGCGGCGGCACGTTATTTGGCAACAGCAGTACGCGCGCCAGCCCGATCTGCTCTGCCAGCGCTTCGGCTGGGTGCAGATGGCCAAAGTGCACCGGATCGAAAGTGCCGCCAAGCAGGGCATGGAGTTCAGACATAAGCAAAACTCGTTGGGAAGTGTCGATGGCACAGCATGAGCGACAGCATCTCCAGCTGCGGCCAGATGCTCTGTCCGTAATCCTGTTTTAAGGTCAACTCAATTTGCGCCAGCAGGCGGATAGCGCGTTGCAGGCGTGCGGCGTCGACCCTTTGCAGCGCCTCAGTAAACAGCGCGCGACGGTTCTGCCAGATGCGCTGCTGATCCATTAGCGTACGTAGCGGCTGCTGCGCCTGATGGCGTTGCAAATGCAGCAGCGTCATCAGATCGCGCTGCAGGGTGCGCAGCAGGATCACCGGCTCACTATCCTCTTTTTCCAGCTGGTGCAGTATATGCAGGGTGCGTTTGCTTTTGCCCGCAAGCAGGGCATCAACCCAGTGAAACGGAGTAAAGTGCGCAGCGTCGCTGACCGCTTCTTCTACGCGCGGCAGCGTGAGTTTTCCATCAGGCCACAGTAGCGACAGCCGCTCCAGCGCCTGCGCCAGCGCTAGCAGGTTGCCTTCATAGCAGTAGCAAAGCAGCTGGATGGCCGCATCGTCTACCGATAACTTCATGCTTTTAGCGCGTGCCGCCACCCAGCGCGGCAGCTGTGTCTGTTCCGGCGTCTGGCACGGCACAAGTACGCCATGTGCGGAGAGCGCTTTAAACCAGGCGCTGTTCTCCTGGGCTTTGGTGAGCTTTGCCATACGGCAAACCAGCAGAATATCGCTGTACAGCAGGCTTGCCAGCTTGTTCAGCTGTTCAGCCATCGCAGCATTGGGACCGTTTTCCGGGAAAAGCAGGGTAATGGTTTGACGCTGAGCAAACAGGCTGAGCGACTGGCAGCTGGCGAACAGGCCATCCCAGTCGGTCTGGGCATCAAGCGTAAAACTGAAATGTTCTTCAAATCCTTGTGCGGTTGCGGCGGCGCGTACGGCATCGGCGCTCTCCTGCAACAGCAGCGGTTCGTTTCCAGCCAGCAGATAGCAAGCGCGCAGCCCCTCGCGGAGCTGCGCGCCGAGTTGTTCAGGATAGATCCTGATCATTGCATACTGGTAGCGGAAGAGGAGGAGGTTCCCGCAGGCACCACAGATTCGCTGGCCATGGCCGGCAGCTTCTCTTTATTGTTCATCTGCGCAGCATGAACGGTCAGCAGTTTACGCACCAGCTGCTCAGCGGCGCGCTGACGCATCTCCTGCACGATCATGTCCTGCTCAGCATCCTTCGCCAGCGCCGCGTTCGGGTTATCGAAGAACGAACGATAAACTGCGGTATTAATAGGGTAGATGCCTTTGCCCGGCAGCAGAACCTGTGCCGACACATTCATTACCAGCGAGTATTCCGCTGTCGTACCGCTGATAAACACTGATGCTGTATCACGGCCCTGTACTTCCCCGCCAAGACGCAGCGTCGGGATGTCGGTGCGGTTCTGCTTCGTATCTTCAACGATGGTGACGTTATTGAGACGCAGCTGTTGACGCACCGTGCGGGCCAGCGGACCGTAAGGATCGCCGCTGGTAACAATCAGGGTTTTCAGCTCACTGGGCACCTGCGTGGTGCCGCGTGGATGGAAACCACAGCCAGCGGTGATCATCACCGCCAGCAGGACAAACAGCCTGATAATCAGATGTCGCACAGTTCCTCCTGAACTTAACCTACGACTAGGTTAAGCAGTTTGCCGGGTACATAAATCACTTTGCGGACAGTGACGCCGTCAAGGTACTTCGCCACCAGGTGCTCCTGTGCCGCACGAGCCTGAACCTGCTCCTGCGTCGCGTCGGCAGCAACGTTAATTTTACCACGCACTTTGCCGTTTACCTGTACCACCACCAGCAGCGAGTCTTCGACCATCGCCGCGTCGTCTGCAACCGGCCAGTCAGCGTTGTCTACGCTGACTTCGCAGCCCAGTTCCTGCCACAGCACGTAGCTGGCGTGCGGGGTGAACGGATAGAGCATACGCACCACGGCCCGCAGCGCTTCCTGCATCAGCGCGCGATCTTGCTCGCTCTCCTGCGGTGCACGTGCCAGCTTGTTCATCAGCTCCATGATTGCCGCGATAGCGGTATTGAAGGTCTGACGACGGCCGATGTCATCGGAAACTTTAGCGATAGTTTTGTGCAGATCGCGACGTAGCGCTTTCTGGTCATCGTTAAGGCTGTCAACGTTCAGCGCGACCGTCGCGCCTTTCGCCGTGTGCTCATAAGCGAGTTTCCACAAGCGCTTCAGGAAGCGGTTCGCGCCTTCAACGCCTGATTCCTGCCATTCCAGCGTCATATCCGCCGGTGAAGCAAACATCATAAACAGACGGACCGTATCTGCGCCGTAGCGCTCAACCATCAGCTGTGGGTCGATGCCGTTGTTTTTCGACTTCGACATTTTGCTCATGCCAGCGTAGATCACTTTGCGGCCCTGCGTGTCGGTCGCTTTAACAATGCGGCCTTTCTCATTGCGCTCAACGGTAACGTCAACCGGAGAGACCCAGTTACGTTCGCCGTTTGCGCCGAGGTAGTAGAACGCATCGGCCAGTACCATGCCCTGACACAGCAGACGTTTCGCCGGTTCGTTTGAGTTCACCAGGCCTGCGTCGCGCAGCAGCTTGTGATAGAAGCGGAAATACATCAGGTGCATGATGGCGTGTTCAATACCGCCAACATACTGATCCACAGGCAGCCAGTAGTTGGCCGCAGCCGGATCCAGCATGCCTTCATCATAGTTGGCGCAGGTGTAACGCGCGTAGTACCAGGATGACTCCATAAAGGTGTCAAAGGTATCCGTTTCACGCAGCGCACGCTGGCCGTTCACGGTGGTTTTTGCCCACTCCGGGTCAGCTTTAATTGGGCTGGTAATGCCATCCATTACCACATCTTCCGGCAGGATCACCGGCAGCTGATCTTCTGGCGTTGGCATCACTGTGCCATCTTCCAGCGTCACAATAGGAATCGGCGCACCCCAGTAACGCTGACGGGAGACGCACCAGTCGCGCAGGCGGTAGTTCACCTTGCGTACGCCAACGCCTTTAGCTGCCAGCGCATCGGCGATGGCGTTGAAGCCTGCTTCATGGCTCAGGCCGCTGAATTCACCCGAATTGAACAGCGTGCCTTTCTCAGTCATCGCTGCCGCGCTGATGTCTGGCTCGCTGCCGTCGAGGTTCAGTACCACCGGTTTGATCAGCAGATCGTATTTAGTCGCAAACTCCCAGTCGCGCTGGTCGTGCGCCGGAACCGCCATAACAGCGCCGGTGCCGTACTCCATCAGGACGAAGTTAGCAACCCAGACCGGAACCTTGTCGCCGGTCAGCGGATGGATGGCGAACAGACCGGTCGTCATGCCTTTTTTCTCCATGGTCGCCATATCGGCTTCGGCCACTTTGGTGTTGCGGCATTCGGCGATAAAGTCAGCCAGCACCGGGTCACCCATCGCGGCCTGCAACGCCAGCGGATGACCCGCAGCGACGGCAACATAGGTAGCACCGAGGAAGGTGTCGGGACGCGTGGTGTAGACGGTGACTTTTTCTTCGCTGTCGGCGACGTCGAAAGTGATCTCGACGCCTTCAGAGCGGCCAATCCAGTTACGCTGCATGGTCTTGACCTGTTCCGGCCAGTCTTCCAGCGTGTCGAGGTCGTTAAGCAGCTCATCCGCGTAGTCGGTGATTTTGACAAACCACTGCGGGATCTCTTTACGCTCGACTTTGGTGTCGCAGCGCCAGCAGCAGCCGTCGATAACCTGTTCGTTCGCCAGCACCGTTTGATCGTTCGGGCACCAGTTCACCGCTGAGGTTTTTTTATAAACCAGGCCTTTTTCATACAGCTTCGTGAAGAACCACTGTTCCCAGCGGTAGTATTCTGGTTTGCAGGTCGCCAGTTCACTGCTCCAGTCATAGCCAAAGCCCAGCAGTTTAAGCTGGTTCTTCATGTATTCGATATTGTCGTAGGTCCAGGGCGCGGGCGCGGTGTTGTTTTTTACCGCAGCACCTTCGGCTGGCAGGCCGAACGCATCCCAGCCAATCGGCTGCAGGACGTTTTTGCCGAGCATACGCTGGTAACGGGCAATTACATCGCCGATGGTGTAGTTGCGTACGTGGCCCATATGTAGGCGGCCGGAAGGATAGGGCAGCATGGAGAGGCAGTAATATTTCTCTTTGCTCTCATCTTCGGTCACTTTGAACGTTTGGTTCTCGTCCCAGTATTGCTGGACGCGGGATTCTATCTCTTCCGGGCGGTATTGCTCTTGCATGGCAGCCTGTTGTCCTTAATGAATAACGCTTAGCTTACTTTAAGATCCGCAAGCATACCCATATGGCTGCCCGTCAACAATACTTCACCGCCCTGTTGCCGCGATTTCTCGCGCAACGCCGCATCCCGCTGCGCTATTCCGATCCTCTTTCCTAAACAGCACGGCAAACGGCACAAAGCGGCTAAACTTAAAGCTGGCTTACCAGCGCAGAAAGGAGAATAAAATGAATAAAGTGGCGCAAATTTATCGCGAATCCCTGGCCGTGCTCACCGAGCATCTGCGCCATGGCGATCGGGATATCAATGCACTGGTGGCATCGCGACGTCAGGAGCTGATGGCCAGCGAGTCCGCGACGCCGGGCCAGATCGATCAGGCGCTGGCCGCGGTCCGACGCGACTTAGAAGAGTTTGCACGCAGCTATCAGGAGGTTCATCAGCCCGAGAGCGTTAACGATTCACTGTTTATGCGCATTATTCGCGAGAGTTTGTGGAAGGAGCTGGCGGATATCACGGACAAGAGCCAGCTGGAGTGGCGCGAGGTGTTCCAGGATCTGCACCATCATGGCGTTTACCAGAGCGGCGAGGTGGTTGGATTAGGGAATCTGGTGTGCGAGAAGTGCCAGTTTACGCGCGCTATCTATACGCCAGAGACGTTAACGCCCTGCCCGGAATGCGGTCACGATCAGTTCCAGCGACAGCCGTTTGAGCCGTAAGAAGGTGTGAGCGGGACGATTGTGCTAATGCGGATGAGATGGCGCGGGAGGCTTTGCTCGTAGGGCCATCTCATCCGCTTGTCAGGCAAATGCGTTGTCGTTCAGTTCTTAGTGAAGCGCACCGGATTAATTAGTGCAGAATCTTCGCCAGAAACTCTTTCGCGCGATCCGACTGCGGATTATTAAATAAGTCGTCTTTACGCGTGTCCTCAATAATTTTCCCCTCATCCATAAAGATTACGCGGTTCGCCACTTTGCGGGCGAAGCCCATTTCGTTCGTGACCACCATCATCGTCATGCCCTCATTCGCCAGCTCTACCATGACGTCGAGCACTTCGTTGATCATCTCTGGATCGAGCGCCGAGGTCGGCTCGTCAAACAGCATGGCCATCGGGTCCATACAGAGCGCACGGGCAATCGCCACACGCTGCTGCTGGCCGCCCGACAGCTGGCCGGGAAACTTCTGCGCATGCGCTGAAAGCCCAACGCGGTTCAGCAGCTTCAGACCTTTTTCCCGCGCGGCCGCTTTATCACGCTTCAACACTTTTACCTGCGCCAGCACCAGGTTATCCACGATGCTGAGGTGCGGGAACAATTCGAAATGCTGAAACACCATGCCGACCTTGCTGCGCAACTGCGCCAGATTGTTTTTTTTATTGTTCACTTCGGTGCCGTTCACCAGAATGCTGCCCTGCTGAATCGGCTCTAGGCCGTTGACGGTCTTGATCAGGGGCGATTTGCCGGAGCCAGACGGCCCGCATACCACCACAACTTCCCCTTTCTAGACTTCGGTCGTGCAGTCGGTCAGCACCTGAAAGTGACCATACCACTTAGAAACGTTTTTCAGGTTAATCATTTAAACGGTCCTTTTTCTTTTTAGATAGCTGACCAACAGCGAAGCGCTCAGACTGATCGCGAAATAGACCAGACCAGCGAAGAGAACCATTTCAACCTGCGTACCGTCACGCTCGCCGATAGTTGAGGCGGTGCGGAAGAAGTCGGCTAGGCTCAGTACGTAAACCAGTGAGGTATATTGAAACAGCAGAATGTCCTGCGTCAGCAGCAGCGGCACTATGGCGCGAAACGCCTGCGGCAGAATAATCAGCTTCATCGACTGCCAGTGCGTCATGCCCAGCGCCAGCGCGGCGTTGGACTGGCCGCGCGAAATGCTCTGAATACCGGCGCGAATAATCTCGGAATAGTAAGCCGCCTCGAACAGCGAAAAGGCGATCATCGCCGAAATCAGACGGATATCCGCTTTCGGCGACAGTCCCAGTACCTGCTGCAAAAAGCTTGGCACCACCAGATAGAACCACAGCAGTACCATTACCAGCGGAACCGAGCGGAACAGATTGACATAAAGCCGGGCAAACCAGCTGATCGGTTTAAAGGACGACAGGCGCATCACCGCCAGCAAGGTGCCCCAGATAATGCCGAACACCACCGCTGTCACGGTGATCTTCAGCGTAATCACCAGGCCGTTGAGCAGGTAGGGCAGGCTGGGAGGAATAGCAGACGGTTAGGCACGGTACGCAGAATGCCAAATAAGGATCCTACAAGGAAGGCGATAATCCAGGCTCAGCAGGAGACCGCAACGGTCACCTGAAATCTGGACCACAGCCAGCCAAGGTAAGTCGTGTTGCCGAACGGGGCCTGTTCGAGAAAGATGCCCCAGTTCCAGTCGATACCCATAACGAGCTCCGGTAAAAAAGGGTAGCTAAGCTACCCTGAAGATTGATGAACGGCGTCTGTGTGGCCTGCTTCAGGAGAACGACCTGAGCAGTTTGTCTGTCCGCGCCGGGTCTTCAGCAATCGAGAGGGCAGCGAGGCCGCCCTTGTTGTCGTTGTTAGTTAAGTGCTTTGTCGTTCGGCGATTTAAACAGCGCCTGCATGTCAGCTGACAGATCGAAATTCAGGTTCAGGTTCTTCGGCGGAATCGGCTGTTTGAACTAGGTGTCGAACCACTTCGCGGCTTCGCCCGAGGTCTGCGCTTTAGCGATAGTGTCATCTACCACCGTTTGAACTGCGCGTCGTCTTTGCGCAGCATACAGCCGTAGGCTTCCTGCGACTGCGGCGTGCCGACGATTTCCCAGTTTTCAGGTTTCTTCGCCTTGGCGCGTTTACCTGCCAGCAGGGCATCATCCATCATAAAGGCAACGGCACGGCCGGTTTCCAGCGTGCGGAACGAATCGCCGTGGTCTTTCGCGCTAATGATGTGCATCTCCATTTTTTTCTCGTCGTTCAGCTTATGCAGCAACACTTCAGAGGTGGTACCAGAGGTCACCACAACGGTTTTGCCTTTCAGGTCGGCGAAATCTTTGATGTCGCCGCCTTTCTTCACCAGCAAACGCGTGCCGATAACGAAAATGGTATCGGAGAAGGCAGCCTGCTTATGGCGTTCAACTTTAATTGGTCGTTGAGCCGCACTCGAAGTCGTAGGTACCGTTCTGCAACAGCGGGATACGGTTTTGCGACGTAATCGGGATCATTTTGACCTGCAGATCCGGCTTGTTCAGCTTCGCTTTCATGGCTTCTAAGATGGCGTTGGAGTAAGCTTGCGAATAGCCCACTACTTTTTGCTGGTTGTCGTAATAAGAAAAAGGAACAGATGACTCGCGATGCACTACAACAATGACGCCATTGTCACTGATTTTTTTCAGGGTGCCGCTGATGATCTTCCGCTTGGGCCGCGCCCGCTGCTGCTACGCCTGCTAGCAAAAGCGATAATGCCACTTTGCGAATCTGCATGGTCCAACTCCTTCAAGAGATTTTGCACAGAATATAAACTGCGCAGATGTGTGATGTTGTGTGTATTTCCTGCTGCTTTTTTTGTTTTCCCACCGCACGAAGGCGCTAAGAATATTCACTAACATAGCGGATTGTTAACATTATGAAACGAAAAAGTTTCTTTTTTTGCGAAGTGTTCCGCACCAAATTGAGGCGTATTTCGAGCGTTGCGCGCTAAAGGTCAGCCGCGTTGCCTTTTAACGGTGCAGGCCAGTTCGTTTTATTACGTCTTATTACGTCAGACCGCCGGGTTTACAGGAAACCGGGTTACTGGTAGCAAGCATCGTGCCAGGTGGCAGCTTCAGCAGAAAATCGGGGAAGAGGGGATAAAACTGAGCGGAAAACGGGGAAGAGAATGCGGCGAGAAACAAGCTCGCCGCCAGCAAGTGCGTTACGCTTTGCGACGCCACAGCGCCAGCAGCGCGGTGCATAGCGTCAGTAGCCAGACCGGCCACAGGCCAGCCTGAGCATATGGGGTTTCGCCCGTCGTGGGCGTAACCTTGTCCTGAAGGACGCCACGGGTAAACTGCGGCAGAATCTTCTCGACGTCGCCCTGGGCATTCACCACGGTGGTCACGCCATTGTTGGTACCGCGCAGTAGCGGACGGCCTAACTCCAGCGCGCGCATACGCGCCATTTGGAAGTGCTGCCAGGGTCCAATAGAGTGGCCGAACCAGGCGTCGTTGGAGACGGTCAGCAGGAAATCGGTGTCCGGATGGAAGTTAGCGCGCACCTGCTCGCCCAGCACAATCTCATAGCAGATGGCGTTGGTAAGGTTATAGCCTGCTGCGCGCAGTTGCGGTTGCAGGTAGTCACCGCGGCTGAATGACGATATCGGCAGATCAAAGAAAGGGGCCAGTGGACGCAGCAAACTTTCCAGCGGCACGAACTCGCCAAATGGCACCAGGTGGTTTTTCTGATAGCGGTTCATGCTCTGATAGCTGTAAGGCGCGTCGCCGCCCAGAACGATAACCGAGTTGTAATCGTGATAGCGGTTTTGCTCCAGACGGGAATCGACGATGCCAGTGATTAGCGCGCTGCCGCGCTCACGCAGCAAGGTATCCAGCGAACGCAAGAAGGGTTGCTGGTTACTTTCAAGATCGGTAATCCCCGATTCTGGCCAGATAATCAGCGGGGCTTTACCCATCAGCGGCTGGCTCAGCCCGGTATAGGCGCGTAGCGTGGTGAGCAGCTGCTGCGGATCCCACTTCATGGACTGCGGGATATTGCCCTGCACCAGCGCAACGTCAACGCTGCGCGCCGGCTGCGGTTGGGTCCAGTGGATATAACACAGTGGCCAGGGCAGCGCCAGCAATAGCAGCGCGGCGATAGCACTCTTCACGTTGCGCAGGCGGATAGCGTAGGCGAGCAAACCAGCAATGATCATCAATATAAACGTCAGGGTTTCTACGCCCGCCAGCGGCGCTAAGCCCTTCAGCGGACCGTCAATCTGGCTATAGCCGAACTGGAGCCACGGAAAGCCGGTCAGCACCCAGCCGCGCAGGAATTCACTGATTTGCCACAGCGCAGGTGCCGCCAGCGCCAGACGCCACAACGTGGTGCGCGGCCAGAAGCGGTTGAGTACGCCAGCGAATAGCGCCGGATAGAGCGACAGGTAGGCCGCCAGCAAAATGACCAGAAATACGTTGATTGGGGCGGGCATACCGCCAAAGGTGGCGATACTGATGTAGACCCAGTTAATGCCGCTGCCAAACAGGCCGAAGCCCCAGGCTAAGCCAATCGCAGTGGCCTGCCCGTTGCGACGATCCAGCGTCACCAGCTGCAAACCGCCCAGCGACAGCAGCGCGGCGGGCCAGAAATCGTAGGGAGAGAAGGCGAGGGTGCCAAGCGCACCCGTTAATAATGCCAGCAACAAACGTACCCGCTGGCGCGGGTAAAGTGAGGAAAAAGACATAGTGTTATTCGTCATCCAGCTGGGGTAACGGTGAGTTTTCCGGAATCTTCACATGCACCTGGATGATACGACGGCTGTCGGCCATAGCGACCTTGAAATGATAACCGTCGATGTCAATGCTCTCTCCCCGTCCGGGAAGGTGGCCAAATCCCTGCATGACCAGTCCGCCAATAGTGTCCACTTCTTCGTCGCTGAACTGCGTGCCAAACACCTCGTTGAAATATTCAATCGGGGTCAGGGCACGCACCGTGTAGGTCTGACGGTTCAGCTGACGGATATTGCGATCTTCATCATCATCATATTCGTCTTCAATCTTGCCAACGATCAGCTCAAGGATATCCTCGATGGTGACCAGGCCAGAGACGCCGCCGAACTCATCAATGACGATAGCCATGTGATAGCGCTGAGAACGAAACTCTTTCAGCATGCGGTCAACGCGCTTGCTCTCCGGTACGACTACCGCCGGACGTAGCACTTTCTCCATGCTGAATGGCTCAGATTCGCTGCTCATAAACGGCAGCAGATCTTTCGCCATCAAAATGCCTTCAACGTGATCTTTATCTTCGCTGATCACCGGGAAGCGTGAGTGCGCGGACTCGATAATGACATCTAGACACTCATCCAGCGTCTGGTTGCGCTTGAGGGTAATCATTTGTGAGCGCGGGATCATGATGTCGCGCACGCGCTGATCGGTAATATCCAGCACCCCTTCGAGCATGTCGCGGGTATCTTCGTCAATCAGCTCTTTTTGCTCGGAGTCGCGGATCAGCTCCAGTAGTTCGTCACGGTTTTGCGGTTCGCCGTGAAACAGTTGGTTGATAAGCAGGGAAAAAAATCCCTTTTTACTACTGGGTGCATCGCTGTTTTGAGAATGGTCGTCGCTCATGGCGTTTTTTTACAGATCTCTCTTTTAGGGAGTGGTCGCTGTCGGCGTCCTCGCCGACAGCAGGATAAGCTGAGCCAGCGGCTCAGGCGTCTTCTTTATTCCGAAATGTACGGATCGGGATAGCCAAGAGCAAGCATTATCTCTGTCTCTAATGCTTCCATCTCTTCAGCTTCGTCGTCTTCAGTGTGGTCGTAACCCAGCAGGTGCAGCGTGCCGTGTACCACCACATGCGCCCAGTGCGCCTCAACGCTTTTCCCTTGCTCATTCGCCTCTTGCTCAACGACCTGACGACAAATAATCAGGTCGCCCAGCAGCGGCAACTCAATGCCTGGCGGTGCTTCAAAGGGAAATGACAGCACGTTGGTCGGCTTATCTTTGCCACGATAAGTCAGATTAAGCTCATGGCTCTCCGCCTCGTCCACCAAGCGAATAGTGACTTCGCTTTCGGGTTGAAACGGGGTCACCGCCGCTTCGAGCCAGCGCTGGAAAGCGGCCTCATCAGGCAGGTGGCTCGTCTGTTCGCAGGCGAGCTGCAGGTCAAGAATTACCGCGCTCATTTACTCTCCTGCGCCTCGATCTGTGTTGCCATTGCTTCGCGCTTCCGCCAGCTTGTCGCGGCGTTTTTGATCCGCGTCCTCCCAGGCTTCATAGGCAGTCATAATGCGTGCCACCACCGGGTGGGGCACTACGTCTTCGCTCTGGAAGAAATTAAAGCTCAGCTCATTGACTTCAGAGAGCACTTCGATCGCATGGCGCAGACCCGATTTGGTGCTGCGCGGCAGGTCGATCTGCGTCACGTCGCCGGTAATCACAGCTTTTGAGTTGAAGCCGATACGCGTCAGGAACATCTTCATCTGTTCAATGGTGCTGTTCTGGCTTTCATCAAGAATTATAAAGGCGTCATTCAGCGTAGGGCCACGCATATAGGGGAGCGGCGCAACCTCAATCACATTGCGCTCTATCAGTTTTTCGACACGCTCAAAGCCAAGCATTTCAAACAGCGCATCGTAGAGCGGACGCAGGTAGGGATCGACTTTCTGGCTTAGATCGCCTGGCAGGAAGCCGAGCTTTTCACCTGCTTCAACTGCCGGACGCGTCAGCAGAATACGGCGAATTTCTTGGCGCTGCAGCGAATCTACCGCAGCGGCGACCGCCAGATAGGTTTTACCCGTACCGGCTGGACCGATGCCGAAGGTAATGTCGTGGTCAAGGATATTCGCGATGTACTGCGCCTGGTTTAGCGCACGAGGCTTGATCACACCGCGCTTGGTCTGGATATGCATGGCCGCCGTAATCCTGCACGCTGTCGGCAGTTTGCTCCAGTACGCGGCTCTCTTTGATGACCAGGTGAATGTGCTCTGGCTCAATATCGGGATATGGTGCCGCGCACCGGTGCCGTATCGACATAGAGCGTACGCAGAATGTCTTCTGCGGCATTCACGCAAAGCGCGCGACCAACAGCTTGAAGTTGTTGTCGCCGCGGTTGATCTCAATGCCCAGTCGACGCTCAAGCTGTTTCACATTGTCGTCAAACGGACCGCACAGGCTCATCAGACGGCGGTTATCAGCCGGTTCAAGGGCGATTTCACGAGTTTCGATATTCAAACGAATCCTTTGGGTCACTCAGGGCCAGTTGGAATGTGTGTCCGATGCCGGGTTGGCTAGCGACGGCACTTTTAATAATTATTTATGGCATGTGCCAAGGCGCAAGCATAGCTAAGGATATTTGGGTCGCGCGTCCAGAAACCAAGGGCAGGGAGAGAAAAGAGCGAAATATCAAGGCTGGAAAGTACCGACGCCGATTTCATTCTCTTTGCGCGTGCGCGCAATGACCGATGCCGGGCTTTCAACAATGCTCAGGCCCATCTCATCTTCGGTGCGGACCACTTTGCCACGCAGAGAGTTGGTATAGACGTCGACAATTTCGACGTCGACGAACTTGCCAATCATCTCTGGCGAACCTTCGAAGTTCACTACGCGGTTGGTCTCGGTGCGGCCCGACAGCTCCATGACGTTTTTACGCGAGGTGCCTTCCACCAGAATACGCTGCACGCTACCGAGCATACGGCGGCTCCACGCCATCGCCTGCTGGTTGATGCGGTCCTGGAGGATGTAAAGACGCTGCTTTTTCTCCTCTTCTGACACGTCATCCGGCAGATCGGCCGCTGGCGTACCGGGACGCGCAGAGTAGATAAAGCTGAAGCTCATATCAAAATTGACGTCGGCGATCAGCTTGATGGTCTGTTCAAAGTCCTGCTGGGTTTCGCCAGGAAAACCGATGATGAAGTCAGAGCTAATCTGAATATCCGGGCGCGCAGCGCGCAGTTTGCGAATGATCGCTTTGTACTCCAGCGCGGTATGGGCGCGCTTCATCAGCGTCAGAATACGGTCAGCGCCGCTCTGAACCGGCAGGTGCAGAAAGCTCACCAGCTCGGGCGTGTCGCGGTAGACCTCAATAATGTCGTCGGTAAATTCGATGGGGTGGCTGGTGGTGAAGCGAATGCGGTCGATGCCGTCAATCTCCGCCACTAGACGCAGCAGCTCCGCAAAGGTGCAGATTTCGCCGTCAAAGGTTGCGCCGCGATAGGCGTTGACGTTCTGACCCAGCAGGTTGACGTCACGCACGCCCTGCGCTGCCAGCTGGGCAATTTCCAGCAGGATGTCGTCGCACGGGCGGCTGACCTCTTCACCGCGCGTGTAGGGCACCACGCAGAAGGTGCAGTATTTGTTGCAGCCTTCCATGATAGAGACGAAGGCGGTTGGGCCTTCAGCACGCGGCTCCGTCAGGCGGTCGAACTTCTCAATTTCCGGGAAGCTGATATCGACAATCGGGCTTTTGCTGCCGCGCACGCTGTTGATCATTTCCGGCAGGCGATGCAGGGTCTGCGGGCCAAACACGATATCAACATAGCTGGCGCGCTGACGAATATGATCCCCTTCCTGCGACGCCACGCAGCCGCCGACACCGATAATCAAATCAGGGTTGCGCTCTTTTAACGTTTTCCAGCGGCCGAGCTGGTGGAAAACTTTCTCCTGCGCCTTCTCACGAATGGAACAGGTGTTGAGCAGCAGAACGTCTGCCTCGTCAGCTTCCTCAGTCAGCGTATAGCCGTGAGTGCTGTTCAGCAGGTCAGCCATCTTGGATGAATCGTACTCATTCATCTGACAGCCCCAGGTTTTGATATGCAGTTTTTTCATTGTCGAACTAGCCATTGATTCAGTGCAGTGAAGTGCAGGGCGCGTATTGTAATGCTTTGACGCTGTTGTGACCAGCGCCAGCCGCCATAATTCCCCAGATGATGCGTAGAGTCTGGCTATTCTCGCACGCTTTGCCGGGCTTTTCTGTCGGTCAGGAGTTTTTCCAGTACACTTTGCACCAGTTAATCCGTCTCTGACGTCGGATAAAGAACAGAAGGAGATGAGCAATGCAGGATAACCGCTTTGATGTAGTCGTTGTGGGCGGCGGCATGGTCGGCGCAGCGCTGGCATGTAGCCTTACGCTCCAGCAGTTTCGCGTTGCGGTGGTGGAGCGGGCAGAGCCAGCACCTTTTGACGCCGCCAGCGATCCCGACGTGCGTATCTCTGCGATTGGCAGCGCGTCGGTAGGGCTGCTGAAGCAGCTCGACGTCTGGTCACGCGTCGAGGCGATGCGCTGTGCGCTTTATCGTAAGCTGGAAACTTGGGAGTGGCAGACAGCGCATGTCAACTTTGACGCCGCGTCACTGGGTTTGCCCGAACTGGGCTTTATGATTGAGAACAATGTCTTGCAGCGAGCGCTGTGGGAGCGGATGCAGCAGCTAAATATTCATTTGTGCTGTCCAGCAACGCTGGCGAATCTTCAGCAGGATAATGGCGGCTGGCGTCTCGATCTCAGCGAAGGTGGCTCGCTGAATACACGGCTGGTGGTGGGTGCTGACGGCGCGAATTCGCAGGTGCGGCAGATGGCGGGTATTGGTATCCATGGCTGGAGCTATGCGCAGTCCTGTTTGCTCATCAGCGTGACCTGTGAACACTCAGCGGGCGATACAACTTGGCAGCAGTTTACGCCGCACGGGCCACGTGCCTTTTTGCCGCTGTATGATAATCGCGCTTCGCTGGTGTGGTATGACGCCCCGGCACGCATTCGCCAGCTACAGGTGATGCCGCTGCCGCAGCTGGAAAAAGAGATTGCTGCGACTTTCCCCGCGCGGCTGGGGCGGTTTAAAGCGCACGCGGCAGGCGGTTTCCCGCTGGTGCGCCGTCATGCGCAGCACTATGTGTTGCCCGGTCTGGCATTGATCGGCGATGCGGCGCACACCATTAATCCGCTGGCGGGGCAGGGTGTTAATCTTGGCTATCGCGATGTTGATGCGCTGGTGGATGTGTTGGTTGAGACGCGCAGTAATGCGCAGGACTGGTCGTCTGAGAGCGTGCTGCGCCGTTATCAGTCGCAGCGCCGCCGGGATAATCTGCTGATGCAGAGCGGCATGGACCTTTTCTATTTTGCCTTCAGCAACCGTCTACCGCCGCTGAAGTTTGCGCGTAACTTGGGGCTGATGGCCGCTGAGCGTTTGGGCGTGTTGAAGCGCAAGGTGTTGCGGTACGCGCTGGGGTTGTAATGGAGGGTTTAGGTGCGGCTGCGGCGTTTGAGAGTCAGCGTGGCTGCGGCGTCCGTGCGCGGCCACAGAGAGGCTCCCCGATCGCAAAGCCGCTTTTCGTCATCCATGACCGCTCGGCCAGCGCAGTCCCTTGCGCTGGACGCTTTGCTCTTCTGGTAACCTCTCTGTGACCGGAATGAGCAATAGCGCGGCTGTTTGAATATAAGGTTTGTCAGACGACAAAAACAACAAAGCCCGCAAAAGCGGGCCTGTTGTCAATTTGGCTGGGGTGCAGAGATTGGAACCCCGGAATGCTGGTATCAGAAACCAGTGCCTTATCGCTTGGCGACACCCCAATAGTGTCTTTTCAAATTGTCTTTGTATGGCTGGGGTACGAGGATTCGAACCTCGGAATGCCGGAATCAGAATCCGGTGCCTTACCGCTTGGCGATACCCCAATAATTTGGTAGCTACGACGGGATTGAACCTGTGACCCCATCATTATGAGTGATGTGCTCTAACCAGCTGAGCTACGTAGCCA